>VBDU01000059.1 GCA_005883625.1 Chloroflexota bacterium
ACCGGGACGACCGCGGTGAAGTAGCGATTCAACACCGCGACCGTCTCGCGCGGGGGACGGCTCTCGGTGAACGGCGTGAAGCCCTCGAGGTCAGCGAAGAGCGCGGTCACGTCACGGATGTCGCCGCCGAGCTGCGCTTGCCGCGGATCGGAGATGAGCGCGCGCGCTATCTGCGGAGAAAGGTACTGTCCGAACAGGCGCTGCACCACCGTGAACGCGCGGTCTCTCTCCCGTACGAAGACGTAGAGCGCGATGAAGACGATGATCGAGACGCCGGCGATGTTGAGGATGAACATCGCGTCGACTAGACCAGTCGGGAGGTTGTTCGCGGTCCGCACGGCCCCGCCGAGCGTTCCGGTGAGCACCACCAGGATGAGGAACGCCCCGAACCAGCGAAGTGCCTCGCGCGGGCTCGCGAACGCGAGCGCGCCAAGGGGGGCTACGAACGCCCACGCCGCCACAACGCTCGAGAGGACGAAACCGCCGAGCACGACCATGAGCACGAAGGGGAGGACGAGCATCAGGCCGAGCTGCGCGAAACGGAACCAGTCGTAGCGTCGCGTGAGCGTGAACAGGACGACGCTCGCGAGCGAGAGCACCGTGTAGGTGAGCGGGATGGCACCGCCGAGCGGCTCGCCGAAGATGATGTAAATCAGGCCCCAGCCCACCGCGAGGAGGCTGATGAGGAGCCCGAGCACCACGAGGAGTGCCTTACGGAGCCTCATCTCATCGGTGTCGGAGGGATCCTCTCCGATAGTGGCGGCCAGCCCGAGCAGCCGATCCATGAGCGAGATGGTAGGCACGCGCGCGCTTCGAGCGCCGAGGCTATTCGGGCGGGCGGGCCCAATGAGTCCAGCGCCCAGGAAGCCTCTTTTGATCAACGTGGAGGGTCAGCCTCCAGCGAGAGCGGCCGACTCCCGATCAGCCTCGTCGCCCATCGCACGCCGATTGGCGACCGACGCCGGCGAATCGCACGCACGACCTGATACCGACGCTCAGCTGAACGCGTGTTAGAGCAGCGGCCAGGAAGGTCGTGCTTTTGCTGGCCGCGACTGGTCGTGTCGCAGTGTCCGACGGGGGTAATGGCGCTTCTCCTCTTCAAACCGCCTCGGTAGCCATGAGAAGCCCGGATTCGATCGCGATTCCTTTTGCCCTCGCCAAGCCCTTCGCTCTCATCTTCGCTTTCGCTGCCAACGTCGCCGTCTCCGACCTCCATCTAGCCGGGTTGGCGATAACGCAAGCGCCGCACTCCAGCACCGGTTTTCGTCGGGGCGGGCGAGGGCCGAATGAGAGGAGGTGTGCGGACCATGAAGTCAACGACCTCCTGCGGATCCTCGAACGACATGACGAGGTCCGCGTAGCCGTCGCGTCGCGCGTATGCCATCAGGAGCTCGAAGCTCGAGGAGCCCTGGAGACCGAGCAGGACCATCGGACTGCGGCGGTCGCCCACCCAGTAACTGTTCTGCTCCGCGGCTTGGAAGACTTCTCGCACGGTGCCGGGCGTGTCGCTGGCAATGACCACGCCGTGATTGCCAATCGCGATGAGGCCCTCTTCGCGCATGCTGTTGGAGAAGTACTTCGCGATGTGTGAGCTAAAGAGGTTCACCGGCTCATCCGGATAGACCCAGGTCGGCACGCCGAGGCTCGTTGCTCCATTCGGCAGATCGGCGAGCACTCTGCGTGTGGCTTCGATGTACCGCGCGTGGTCGGATTCGAACGCCGGCGCCTGTTTCAAGATCGTCAGCGCTCGATCAAGGGCGCCGCGGTCGAGTTGTTTGGATAAGTAGGCGCCGAGGTTCGCCGCTTCCATGAGCCCGGGTCCGCCACCAGTCGCCACGAGAAAGCCGGCGCGCGCGAGCCGCCACCCAAGCTCCGCGACCAACGCGTACTGCGGGTCGTCGCGGGGCGTCGAGTGGCTGCCCATCACGCCCACGACCTTCGGGGCGATGCCGCCATTGCCCTCGAGCCATGCGGTCAGGGCGCGGTCGATGCCGAAGTCGTGGAGCCGCTGCGCGATGGCTTCCGCGGCGGAGGGTGGGTTGCGCCCGCCGGCGGCTATGAAGTGGCGGGCGATCCTCCGATCAAGGGACGCCTCCGGGTTTGACGGCGTGTAACCCTGCATGAGCTCGTCGCTCGTATACAGGCCTTTGCGCAATGGGTCGAAGGGTTCCGGTCGCGGAAGGGGCCGCATGACGGTGCCATGATGGCCGAGATGCGTCTGCACTTTCTCGGCGCGACGCGCACGGTGACGGGTTCGCAATATCTGCTCGAGACCGACCGGGCGCGAGTGCTCATCGACTGTGGCATGTTCCAAGGCAGCCCTCACGACGTGATCCGCAACCGCGTGCCGTTCGCCTACCAGCCGGGCGACGTCGATGCGCTCCTGCTCACGCACGCGCATCTCGATCACTGCGGGCTCATCCCGCATCTGGCGGCATCCGGGTTCCGGAAGCCGATCTACGCGACCAAGGGGAGCGTCGACCTCACCCGACTGGTCCTGCTGGATTCGGCCAAGCTCCAGGAGGAATTCGCACAGAGCCACCAGCGCTTCGCCAAGCGGAATCCCGATCGTGCCGCAGCGGAAGACGAAGCGACCATGGCAGAGCTTGCGGCCGCGACCACGAAAGATCCGGCGGCCGCGACGCGGGACGCAGCGCCCGCAGCCACTACCGAACTGCGCGCGCCGCTTTACACGGTAGACGACACCAACGCGGCGCTTGCGCTCTTTCACGGCATCGACTACGGGACCGAACTCCAGGTCGCGCCGGGGATCACCGCGACGTTCGTCGATGCGGGCCACATCCTGGGCTCGGCGATCATTCGCGTCCGCGTCATGGAGGGCGATACGGAGCGCACGATCGTCTTCAGCGGCGACCTCGGCCGGCCGGGCTCGCCGATCATCCGTGACCCCACCCCGGTCACCAGCGCGGATTACTTGCTCATCGAGTCGACGTACGGCGGCAAGACGCACGAACCTCAGGAGGAGGCGATCCGATTGCTGGGCGAGGCGGTGAAGCTGACGGGCGATGCGAAGGGCGTGCTCCTCGTGCCTTCGTTCGCGATCGGCCGGACTCAGGAGATCGTCTACGAGCTGGGCCGGCTGCTGAGCGCCGGAACGATCCCGCACTTGCCGCTGTATCTCGATTCGCCAATGGCCCAGACGGCCAGCGACGTGTACCGAGCCCACCTCGACTATTTCGACGACGACACCCGGGCACTGATCACCCGCCACGACCCGCCGATCGATTATCCGGATGCGGTCGTGACAAGCAGCGCGAAAGAGTCCGTCGCAATCGAGCACGCGGCGCGGCCGCTCATGGTGATCGCCTCCAACGGGATGATCACCGGCGGACGGATCGTCCAGCACGTCAAGGCGCTCGTCGCCGATCCGGCGATGACCCTGCTATTCGTCGGTTACCAGGGCGACGGCACGCTTGGGGCGAGCCTGCAGCAGGGCGCAACGCAGGCGCGCATTGACGGACAGGACCTCGAGGTCCACTGCCAGGTGCGCTCGATCAGCGGCTTCTCCGCGCACGCCGACGAGCCCGAGCTCCTTGCCTGGCTAGGCAACTTCACCGCGAAGCCGCGCACGACGTTCATCGTGCACGGCGATCCCGCCGCGCAGGCGGCCTTCGAGCCGAAGGTGCGCGCGCTCGGCTTTGCGACAGCGGTTCCGGACTGGCGCCAGACCGTCGAGCTCACCTAGAAGGATTGCCGATTCGTGCAATGACCTTTGCCATCGCCGACCGGTCGCGCCCATGCAGCCGAAGTCGCAGTACGCCTGGTCGTCGCTGAGGAAGACGAGGAAGCTCGGGCGCCTCACGAACGCCGGTCGAGCCAGCTCTGAAGCCGCTCGCGGCAGAACTTCTCGCGCTCGGGGAGCTCGTTCTCGCGGTACCAGACGATCCCGGCGAGCAACAGATACACCTCGTAGATCTCGCTCCGCGCGCGGGCGTTCTCGTCGTCGACCGCCGCGTAGGTCGCTCGGAACGGCGCGGCCATCGCCGGGCACGCGGGGAGGGTCCAGCTCTCGAGCCGCACGACGTCGAGCAGCGGGTCGCGTCCGCGCGCGCGCTCGAAGTCGAGGAACGCGACGAAGTGCCAGCCGTCGCGCCGCTGCTGGAGGAGCAGGTTCGCGAGGTTGAGGTCGTCGTGCGTGAGGCGCCGCGGCACGTCCTCGAGCGCCCACTGCCGATCCTCGTAATGGGCGAGGACGCGCTCCTGCCCGGCCACGTCGAGCGCGTCGAGCGTGCGGCACTCGACGGCGCGGGTGCGCATGCGGTCGTCGAGCTCGGCCGCCCACGGCACCGGCGTATCCACGTATGCGACGGCGTGGAGGCTGCGCAGCCCGTTCGCGAGCTCCGTGCCCACGCGGTTCTGGTCGGTGAACGACAGCGCGGTGAGCGAGCGCGCCGCGTCCTCGCCGGTGATGAAGTCCTGGATGAAGTACGGCGCGGCGAGGGTGCGGCGCTCGAAGTCGGACCAGCGCACGGTCGGGTGGGGGACCGCCTGCTCGCGCATGAGCTCCGCGAGGTTGAGGAAGCGGCGCATGCGTCCGGGGTGCGGCCGCTTATGGACCTTGAAGAGGAAACGCTCGCCGGTGGGCATCGTGAGGAGGTACGCGTGGTGCGAGCGACCACGCGGCCAGCGCTCGACGAGCGCACCGGAGAGCGCGCCGCCTGAGACCTCGTCCGCGGCCCGCGCCACCTCATCCGAGGACGGCGGGACCGTGACCGTCCGGAGCACGACCGGGGCGACTGTACCGAGCCGCAGGGCGGGGTGCTTCGGACTACGCCGAGAGCGCGAGGGCGAGCTGCGCGGCGACGCGCGCGTTCGCGCGGAGGAGCGCGATGTTCGCCTCGAGCGCGCGTCCCTCGGTCGCGACGCCGATGGCGCTGAGCAGGTACGGCGTGAGCGCGGCGCCCGTGACGCCCTCGCGCTCGGCGGCGAGGCTGGCCCGAGCGACCTCGCTCTCGATCTCGTCGCGGTCGAGCGACTCGCTCGCGGCGATAGGCACCGCGAGCACCATCCCGGCACCGCGCGCGACCTGCTCCCGCGCGATCCGCGCGGCCCCGAGCGCGTCGTTCACGCGATGCGCGAGGTGCAGGCCGCTCGAGCGGACGTAGAACGCGGGGAACTCGTCCGTCCCGAAGCCCACCACGGGCACGCCGAGGGTCTCGAGACGCTCGAGCGTAAGGGCGAGGTCGAGGACGAGCTTCGCGCCGGCGCTCACGACACAGACCGGATTCCGCGCGATCGCCTCGAGGTCCGCTGACTCGTCGAACGAGAGCTCTGCCCCGCGATGCACTCCGCCGATCCCGCCGGTCGCGACGACCGGGATCCCGGCGCGGGCCGCGATCTCCACCGTGGCGGCGACCGTCGTCGCGCCGATGCCCTGCCCGGCGAGGACCGGGGCGAGGTCCCGCAGCGAGACCTTCGGGACGCGCGATTCACCCGCGAGCCGCGCGAGCAGGTGATCCCCGACGCCCACGACGGCCCGCCCGTCGTGGAGCGCGATCGTCGCGGGGATCGCCCCGAGAGCGCGGATCTCCGTCTCGAGCAGCTGTGCGGTCCGCAGGCTCCGCGATCGGGGAAGGCCGTGCGCGATGACCGTGGACTCGAGTGCAACGACGGCGCGCTTGCCGGCGATCGCGTCGGCGACCTCTGGCGCGACGGCGAGCTTCATGAGTCCTGGGGGGTCCGCGGGGGGCTCGCCCCCCTCGACCGGTGAGTTTGCTCGCCGCTCTCGCCCGCGAGGAGCTCGACCGCGTGCGGCAGCACCGGCACGAGCACCTCCAGCGATTCGCGGACCGCGCGCGGCGATCCGGGAAGGTTCACGACGAGCGCCGGACCAATGGCCCCGGCGACGCCGCGCGACAGCATCCCGTGCGGCGTCTTCTCGAGCGAACGCGCACGCAGGGCCTCGGCGATGCCGGGGATCTCGCGATCGATGACGCGCCGCGTCGCCTCCGGGGTCACGTCGTTCGGGGACAGGCCGGTGCCTCCGGTGGTGAGGACGACGTTCGCACCGGCGCGCACCGCGGCGAGGATGGCGGTGGCGACCCGCTCGACATCGTCGGGGACGAGCTCGGTGCGGACAACCTCGATGCCGCCGGCGATCAGACGTTCGCTCATGGCGGGTCCGCTCTCGTCAGCACGCTCGCCGGCCGCGCCCTTCGTGCTCACCGTGATGACGCCCGCGCGGAGCTTCACGTCGCCCGAAACGTTCCGCTTTTCCCGCCGGTCTTCTCGACGAGCCGGACGTCGGTGAGGTGCGCGCCGCGCTCGACCGACTTCAGCATGTCGTAGAGGGTGAGGCCCGCGATCGTCACCGCGGTGAGCGCCTCCATCTCGACGCCGGTCTGCGCCGTCGTCGCGACGGTCGCCTCGATGTCGATCCCTTCCGGCACGAGCGCGAGCTCGACGGCGGCGTGCGTCAACGGCAGCGGGTGGCACAGCGGGATGAGCTCGCTGGTGCGCTTCGCGGCCATGATCCCGGCGATGCGCGCGGCGGCAAGCACGTCGCCTTTCGGGGTCCGTCCGTCGCGGACGAGGGCGAGCGTCTCGCTCGAGACGAGGAGCCGCCCGCGCGCGACCGCGCGCCGCTCGGTCGCGCTCTTCGCGCCGACGTCCACCATTCGCGCCGCGCCGCGATCATCGACGTGACTGAGCCGGACCGGGCGGGGGCCGCGGGGGCGAAGCCCCTGCGACTTCATCAGTGGTCCTCCGGCAGGTCCGTGCGGATCACGGTCACCTGTTCCTCGGGACCCGCCCGCTCCGGCGCCTCGGGCACCTCGATGAGGCAGTTCGCGAGCGACATCGAGCGAAGGATGCCCGAGCCCTGCGGGCCGGTCGACCGGACGGTGCCGGCGACGGGGTCGTAGACGCCCCGCGCGAAGAGCCGGAGCCCGGCGGGCTTCTCGACGGCGTCGAGCAGTCGCGCGCGGACGCGCGGGCGGTGGAGCTTCGCGCGCCCCGCCATCTTCAGCAGCGCGGGACGCACGAAGAGCTCGAAGGTGAGGAGCGCGGACACGGGGTTGCCCGGCAGGCCGAAGATGGGTACGGATCGTGTCCCGCCGGCGGTGCGCAGGGTGCCGAACGCCAGCGGGCGGCCTGGCCGGATCGCGATGGACCAGAAGTCCATCGAGCCCATCTGCTCCACGACGGGCTTCACGTAGTCGCGGTCGCCCACGGAGACGCCGCCGCTCGTCACCACCGCGTCGGCGAACGCGGCGTTCCCGAGCGCGTGCCGTAGGTCCTCGGCGGTATCGCGCGCGATGCCGATCGGGTAGGGCTCGGCGCCGATCGCGCGCACCGCGGCCGAGAGCGAGTAGCGATTCGCGTCGCGGATCTTCCCCGGCGCGAGCGGCGCGTCGAGCTCGACGACCTCGTCGCCCGTCGAGAGGACGGAGACGCGCGGCCGCGGGATGACGGGCACCCTGGCGCGCCCGAGCGTGGCGAGGACCCCGATGTCGGCGGGACGCAGGTGCGTGCCGCGCGCGAGCACCGTCTCGCCGCGGCGCAGATCCTCGCCGGCTTGCCGGACCGAGAGCCCGGTCGGCGTCTCGCGCGTGATCGTCACCGCTTCCTTGCCGCCGTCGGTGTCCTCCACGCGCACGACGGTATCCGCGCCGTCAGGCAACGGCGCTCCGGTCATGATCCGCATCGCCTCGCCGCGGCCGACGGCACGCGCCGGCGTCTCGCCGGCGCCGACCGCGCCGACGACCCGCAGGCGCACGCTCGGCCGGGCGACGTCCTCGCCCCGCACGGCGTACCCGTCCATCGCCGAATTCCGGAACGGCGGGACGTCGCGATCGGCGACGACGTCCTCCGCGAGGACGCAGCCGAGCGCGTCGCCGAGGGCGATCGTCTCCGGCGCGAGCGCGGCGATCCGCGCGAGGATCCGCTCGAGCGCCTCGTCGACGCTCAGCACGCGCTGCGCGGTCTTCGCCGCGCTCGGGCTTGCCATGGGTCGGATGTTAGGCGCGCGTCAGTTGCGACGGTGGCGCGGGAGGAGATGCGGCACCGTCGCTTTGAACGAGGCCACGACGCGCTCATCGGCCCGCAGCCCGAGCTCCTGTGCCGAACGTCGGGTCACGTGCGCGACCAGGGGAAAACCGCAGTCAAGCACGATGCGCGTGCGGCGTCCGATCGGCTCGACCCGCACGACGCGCGCGGCGAACTGGTTCCGCGCGCTCGACGCGATCTCCCCGCGCGAGAGCACGACGTCGTCGGGAGCGAGGCACATGAGCGGGAACGTCTCGCCGGCGGGCGGGAGGGACGTCGTCTCGACCAGCTGCTCGCCGACTCGCAGCTCCGTGAGGTCCTCGGTCACGCGCGTGACCACGGCCGGCAGGATGTTCTCAACGCCCACGAAGTCCGCGACCTCGGGATCGGCGGGCGTCGCGAACACGACATCCGGCCGGTCGAGCTGCCGCACGCGCCCGTCGAGGAGGACCGCTACGCGATCGCCGAGCGTCAGCGCCTCGTCGCGATCGTGCGTCACCAGGACCGCCGTCAAATGCTCACCTCTGACCGCTCTCGCCAGGTCGGCGATCGCCGCGTCGCGCGTCGGCGCGTCCAGTCCGGCGAACGGCTCGTCAAGGAAGAGCAGGTCCGGACCAGGAGCGATCGCGCGCGCGATGCTCACGCGCTGCGCCTCGCCCCCCGAGAGGCTCCGCGCACGACGGTTGGCGAGCTGCACGATCCCGACCCGCGCGAGAGCGCCTTGCGCCCGAGCCTCGCGATCCCGGCGTGAGGCCCCGCGCAGCTCGAGGCCGATCGCGGCATTCTCCAGGACGGTCCGATCCAGCAGCAACGGTCGCTGAAAGACGACGCCGATGCGTCTTCGGTAAGCCTGCTCGTCGGTCACCTTCACGCCGCGGAACCGGAGCTCCCCGCTCGCGGGGAGAAGTCTCGCGAGGGCCATGACGAGCGTGCTCTTGCCGGCGCCGTTCGGCCCCAGGATCGCCAGGGTCTCGCCTTCCATGACGGCGAATCGGTCCGCTCGCACCACCTCGCGGTCCCCCCGGATCACCCGAAGATCGCGCGCTTCGAGGAGCTCGCCGCTCATGACGTCGCCTGGCGCTGCTGGGCCCAGGTCGTGAGCGCGTTGACGGCGAACACGATGAGGAGGAGCACGAACGCAAGCGCGAAGGCGGAGCCGAACTCGCCCTTGCTCGTATCGAGCGCGATCGCCGTGGTGAGGATCCGCGTGTCGCCTTTGATGTTGCAGCCGACCATGAGCGAGGCGCCGATCTCGCTTATCACCGCGCCAAGGCCGGCCATGGCGGCGGTCAGGAGCAGCAGCCGAGTCTCACGGACGAGGATCGCCAGGACCTGCCGCGAGCTCGCGCCGAGCGCGGCGAGCTGGATCGGAAGCATCGGATCGACGGACTGGATGGCGACCGCCGTCAGGCCGATCACCGTGGGCGCCGCGAGGATGTATTGCGCCACAACCATCGCCTCGCGGGTGCAGTACCAGTCGAGCTGACCGAGCGGGCCGCTTCGCCAGACCAGGACCGCCACGAAGAGCCCGACGACGACCGGCGGCAAGCCCATCCCGGTGTTCACCAGCGACAGGAAGAGATCTCGGCCGGGAAAGCGCGCGCGGCCGAGCCAGGCCCCGAGCGGGACGCCGGTCAGGATGGCGAGCGCGGTCGCGACGCCGCTCACGACGAGCGTCGCCGCGGCGGCGTCGACGAGATCGGGATCGAGCGTCACGACGCGACGGGCCGCCTCCAGCAGGCCGTTCGCGATGAGCTCCACTAGCGCGCCTCGCCTTCGTCCTTTCCCGCGTCAGGCACGAAAAGCTGCTGCCCGTACGTGGCGACGCCGAACGCGCCGATGAGCTGTTGGGTCTGGGGTGAGACGAGGTAGTCGGCGAACGCGTTCGCGCCGGCGCTGTTGACTCTCGGGAACTTCGCGGGGTTCACCGTGATCACGTGATAGACGTTGATGAGCGGCGGGTCGCGCTCGACGAGGATGCCCAGCTGCGTCTGCGAGCGGCGCGCGAGGAAGGTGCCGCGGTCGGAGAGCGTGTACGCGCGCTTTTCGGAGGCGATCGTGAGGGTCTGGCCCATCCCCGTCGCGGCTTCGACGTACCACGTCCCGGCCGGCTGGACCCCCGCTCGTCGCCACAACGCCTTTTCGAAGAAGTCGGTGCCGGAGTTGTCGCCGCGTGAGATGAACGGTGCACGCACGCGGGCGATCTCCCGGAGCGCGTCGAGCGCGTTGCGGCCCTTCACGCGCGCCGGATCGTCGGGCGGACCGACCAGCACAAAGTCGTTGTGCATGACGAAGATGCGGCGCTCGCCGTTCCCCTCCGCCATGAACTGCAGCTCTTGCTCCGGAGCGTGCACGAAGACGACGTCCGCGTCGCCGCGAGCGCCGATAGCGAGCGCCGCGCCCGTGCCGACGGCGCTCGCGCGGATGCGAAAGGGCGTTCGCTTCTGGAAGTCCACGACGAGGACGTCGAGAAGCCCCGAGTCCTGGAAGCTGGTCGTCGTCGCGAGAAGGACGTCCGTACGCGCGACCGCGCTCGTGGACGGTGCGGACGCCGGCGCGGCCGCGCACGCCGCGAGGATGATGCCGAGGAGCGCTGCGGCCGCCGACCTCACGACGACGCCCGACCGCGCCTGGCGACCTCGACGACGACGTTCGTCGCCTTCACCACGCACGCCGCGCGGTCGCCGACCTTGAGGCCGAGCTCCGTCGCGGCCTCCGCGGTCATGAGCGAGACCAGGCGATGCGGTCCCGCGAGGACCTCGACGACCGCCGCGACGCGATCGCGCTCGACGCGCGTCACGATGCCTTCGAAGCGATTGCGGGCCGACGTCGCGGGGCTTGGCGTCGCGGAGCGTTCGCGCCTGCGCGCGGCCTGGAGCCGCGTGATCTCGGCGAGGGGGACGAGCCGCTGGCGACCACGCGTTCGCGTCGTCCGCAGACGACCTTCGGCGGCCCAGCGACGCACCGTCTCGACGGATACGCCGAGCAGCTCGGCCGCCTCACCAACGCGGATAGACCTAGATGTCGATGTCCCGATACCTACATACTAGCCGCATTTCCCTTCTGGATAGATTGATTCGCATCGACGAGATCCACGCGCAACGGCCCCCTGGTAACGGGGGCCGCCGCTGTGGTGGGGATGATGGGGGCGAGTTCAGGCAGCCGCGGATCGGTTGGGAGCGGCTTGTCGGATCGATCGCACGAGGTACTCGTAGGGGGCATCCTTCGGCACGCATCCGACCCGCGCCCCGGAGCGACGTGCGAGAGCGCACATCTCGGTGTCGAGCGTGTACATCACGAGTCCGACCCGGGGCAGGAGGCGACCGACCGTGAGCGCGATCGCGACGCCGTCAGGACCCGGGATGTTCCCGTCGACGACGAGGACGTCCGGCTGCAGCTGGCGGCACATCTCGATGCAGCGACGGCCATCCTTGACCACCCCGATGCATTCCAGGTCGGTCTCCGCGTCGATCAGATAGCGGAGGTTCTCGCGGACGGAGGGATGATCGTCCGCGACCACGACGCGGATGTGCTCCTGAGTCATCGCGACCTCACCGCGGCTTTTGTAAACGGGCCGGGCTCCGAGGTGAAGCCCTACTTTAGGAGAGCAACAGCCGGTCAACAAGAACGTACGCCAGGCGCACGAGACCGGCTCGGTAACCGGACACTCCCCTGCGGGATGAGCCCTTCAGGCCGCGGTGAGCTCCGGCGCGTCGCGCTCGAGGGCGTCCTGTGCGCCGCGAAGGAGGACGGCACTGGTCGCGATCTCCTCGCTCCACGTCGCAGACCCGACGTGCACGGCCCAACGCGCTTGACCGAACGCGCGCACCGTTGCGGTCATCGTCCGCAGCAGCTCGTCGAGACGCGTACGCAGCAGCAGCGCGACCCGCTCGCCGCGCGCACGGTCGGCGCCGACCGGCACGACGATCGCGACGCCCGAGTCGCCGTAGCGGTATGCGCTCACATCACCGCCGAGAAGGGTCGCGCTGCCGCCGAGCGTCGCGCGGATCGCGCGGTGCACCATCGCGCGGCGCGTCGCCTCGGCGACGCCGTCGACCGAGAGCTGGCCGAGCGCGACCGCACAGCCGGGTCCGCCGTCGCGGGCGGCGGCGATGCGTTCGCGCACGTGTGCGACGAGCACGCGATCGAGGTAGGCCTCCGCGACGGGTACGGCGCGGTACGCCGGGGCGGCCACCTCTGCGATGACCGGTGCGGCGCGCGGCGACGAGTCGCCGAGCAGTCGCAGGAGCGTCGGCACGACCGCGGACCAGCGCTCGCGCTCGGCCACGCGCTCCGCGGCGCCGAGCGGGGTGAGCGCGACGTTCGCCGATTGCGCCGGCGTGACGTAGCCGCCTTCGAGAAGCGACTGCAAGGCGCGGCCGAAGGCGCCCGACGCGAACGGCAGGCGCTCGGCCGCGATCGCGGCGAGCAGCGCCGCCGGCCGGGCCGGGCCCACAGCCAGCGCGTCGAGTAGGTAGAGCCGGAAGAATGCGGTCGCGAGGCCGGTCGCGGCGGGTCGGACCATCGTCTCCCTCCGACGGTTCTCGCGATCAAGAACGGCGCGGGCTTGCGGCGTGTCGATCAGACTGGCGCCGTGCGGTCATCACGTCTCGAGGCCTTCAGCGACGGTGTGTTCGCGATCGCCGCGACCCTTCTCGTCCTGGAGCTGCGGGTGCCCCGGGACGTACGTGATCTCGGCGGCGCCTTGCTGGGGTCCTGGCCCGCGTATGCGGCGTATGTCGTGAGCTTCGCCACGATCGGGATCATCTGGGTGAATCACCACGTCTTGCTCGATCACCTGAGGCGCGTCGACCGGCCGCTCCTCTATCTGAACCTCTTGCTGCTCCTGTCGGTCGCCATCGTCCCCTTCCCGACGTCGCTCATGGACGAGTACGTCCTCACGGAGCACGGGACCATCGCCGCGGTCGTGTACGGGCTGGTCGGGCTGCTCATCGCCATCGCCTTCTCTTCGATCTTTCTCTACGCGACGCGCGCCGACGGCCTCTGCGCCGACGCCGCGACCGCGCGTCGCATCCGGGAAGAGGGCCGCCTGTTTCCGATCGGCCTCGCCGCGTACGTGGCAGGGATCGCGCTCGCCTTCGTCTCGCCGATCGCGAGCCTCGCGGTCTACGGCCTCATCGTCGTCTTCTACGCCTTCCCGCAGCTCCCGGCGGCTTCGCGTTAGGGGCCGTCTCAGCCGACCTTCGGGAGACGGTCGAGCGCGTGCCCGAAATAGCCGAACACGATGAAGCCGAGGAACGCGAGGCAGACGAGGAGCGCGAAGAGCCAGAGCAGGAACGCGCTGTTACGGACCTGGGTGCTGTCGTCGCGGACGCGCTTCGCCTACTTCTCCTCCATCGACTTCGCGATGGCGCTCAGGAACTCCTTGTTCGTCTTCGTCTTCGCGAGCCGCTGGAGCAGGAGCTCGGTGCCTTCGATCTGACCGACGGCCGAGAGCATCTTCCGTAGCAGGATGACCTGCCGCATGACGTCGGGCTCGAGGAGCATCTCCTCGCGGCGCGTGCCCGAGGCGGGGATGTTGATCGCGGGGAAGGTGCGGCGCTCCTGGAGCTTCCGGTCGAGGATCATCTCGGAGTTGCCGGTCCCCTTGAACTCTTCGTAGATGACGTCGTCCATGCGGGAGCCGGTGTCGACGAGGCAGGTGGCGAAGATCGAGAGCGAGCCGCCGCCTTCGATGTTCCGCGCGGCGCCGAAGAAGCGCTTCGGCGGGTAGAGCGCGACCGGGTCCATACCGCCCGAGAGCGTGCGGCCCGACGGGGGGACGGCGAGGTTATACGCGCGCGCCAGGCGCGTGATCGAGTCGAGGAGGATCACGACGTCGCGGCCCGTCTCGGTGAGGCGCTTCGCGCGCTCGAGGGCGAGCTCCGCGACGCGCGTGTGATTCTCGGTGGGCTCGTCGAAGGTCGACGAGAACACCTCGCCCTTGATCGAGCGGCGGATGTCGGTGACTTCCTCGGGCCGCTCGCCGACGAGCACGACCATGATGTGGACCTCGGGATGGTTGCCCGAGATGCCGTTCGC
Organism: Chloroflexota bacterium; assembly: GCA_005883625.1. Taxonomy (GTDB): domain Bacteria; phylum Chloroflexota; class Limnocylindria; order P2-11E; family P2-11E; genus 3-1-20CM-2-70-9. Next base: position 14,050 of record VBDU01000059.1, read on the forward strand.
GATGTCCTTGAGGAGCTGCGTCTTTCCGGCTTTCGGCGGCGAGACGATGAGCGCGCGCTGGCCGTAGCCGAGCGGGTTCACGAGATTGATGAGCCGCTGGGAGAGGTTCGCGCCGTCGATCTCGAGGTCGAACATCTCGTCGGGGAAGACCGGGACGAGGTTCTCGAAGACCGGCCGGCGTTTCGCGAGCTCGGGGTCGATGCCGTTGACGGCTTCGACGCGGAGCAGGCTGAAGTACTTCTCGCTGTCCTTGGGGGGCCGCGTCTGACCGGTGACGAAGTCGCCGGTCCGCAGGCCGAGCCGGCGGACCTGGCTCGAGCCGACATAGACGTCTTCGGGCGAGGGAAGCAGGGTGCGCCGGCGGAGGAAGCCGAACCCGTCCTCGACGATCTCGAGGATCCCCTGCGCGAAGATGTTCCCCTGCGCCTCGGTCTGCGCCTGCAGGATCTGGAGGATCGCGTCCTGCTTGTTCGCGCTGATCGAGCCGTCGAGGCCGAGGTCCTTCGCGATCTCGGCGAGCTCCTTGGGCTTGCGCTCGTTGAGCTCGGTGATCGTGAAGTATTTGCGGCCCGGCGCGCTCGGCGCGTCGCGGCGTGCCGTCGTGGGGCCGTTGCCGCCGTTGCCGTTCGTCGGCGCGGCCTCCGGGGTCGGTTGGGGTGGCTGCTGTGCGGGGGCGGGTGGGGTCTGCGGTGGTGTGGCCTGTTGCGGGGTCTCTGGGTTGTCCAAGCGGTGTGTTGCTCCTTAGCTGCCAAACGCCCGAGGGTCGCTGGCGTGGGTCCGGGGGCGCAGGTGTGCGCTCACGCCCGGCGCGATCAAAAGGGGAATGTGTGCGAGGGCAGTATACCTCCCCGATGCCCCGCCTTACCAGCCCACAGACGAGCGATCTTGTCGCCCTTTCCCGCGCCATCCACGCCGATCCGGAGCTGGCGTATCAAGAGCGTCGCGCCGTCGACCGCATCGCCGCGCTTCTCGAGCGCGGCGGCCACGACGTCGAGCGGGGCGTCGGCGGGCTCGAGACGGCATTCCGCGCGCATGTCGGGCCCGCTCGGTCGCGCGGGGACGGGGAGCCTCCGGCCGTCACGCTGCTTGCCGAGTACGACGCGCTGCCCGAGATCGGTCACGGCTGCGGTCACAACCTGATCGCGATCAGCAACGTCGGCGCCTTCCTCGTCGCCGCGGCCGAGGGTTCACGGCTCGAGGTCGGCGTCGAGCTCATCGGCACGCCGGCCGAAGAGAGCGGCGGCGGGAAGATCGATCTCCTCCGCGCCGGGGTGTTCGATCGCGCGATCGCGGCGCTCTCGTCGCATCCGGCGTCGCAGGGCGACTGGGGCGTGAGCGGTACCGGCCTCGGCGTCGTCGGCAGGCGGGTCACATTCGGCGGCGTCGCGTCGCACGCCGGCTCCGCACCGGACAAGGGGCGCAACGCGCTCAACGCGGTGATCCGGTTCTTCGTCGGCATCGACGGCTGGCGGCAGCAGCTCGACGGCGACGCCCGTGTGCACGGCGTCATCACCGACGGAGGCAAGGCGATGAACGTCGTGCCGGCGCGCGCCGAGGCGATCTTCGGTCTGCGCGCCAAGACGAAGGAGACGCTCGACGCCATGGTGGAGCGCTTCTCCGAGATCGCGCGTGGGGCGGCGCTCCTCACGGGCACGACGGTCGAGATCACGGAGTATCTGCCGTACTACGCGCCGGTGAGCGCGAACGCCAGGCTCGGCGACGTGATCGCGAAGGAGCTCGGCCGCCTCGGCGTGACCCCCGCGCGCGGCGTGCTCGTCACGGCGTCGACCGACCTCGGGAACGTGTCGCAGAAGGTGCCGACCGACTGGGTGCGCTTCCCGGTGACGACCACGCCGATCGCCGGCCACTCCGACGCGATGCGTGAAGCCTGCGTCACCGACCTCGCGCACCGCAACGCGCTCATCACCGCGGAGGCGCTCGGCGCGGCCGCGGTCCGGGTCGCGACGGATCGCGCATTGCGCGCCTTGCTGCAAAGCGGGGGCCCGCGGGGGCAGAGCCCCCGCGACCCGTGAGCGACCTGGATCGCTTCCGCGGCGACCTCGTGGCGCTCTCGCGTGGCATCCACGCCGACCCGGAGCTCGCCTACCAGGAGCGGCGCGCGGTCGAGCGGATCACGACGCTCCTCGCCAAGCACGGCCATCGCGCGGAGCGCCCGCTCGGCGGGCTCGAGACGGCGTTCCGCGCGCGCGTCGGTCCGCCCGGACCGTCCGTCGCGTTCATGGCCGAGTACGACGCGCTACCCGAGGTCGGGCACGGCTGCGGCCACAACCTCATCGCGATGACCAACGTCGGCGGGTTCCTCCTTGCGGCCGCGCAGGCGAAGGACCTGCAGGTCGGCATCGAGCTCATCGGCACGCCGGCGGAGGAGAGCGGCGGCGGGAAGCTCGACCTCATCGACGCGGGCGTGTTCCGCGACACGGTGGCGACGCTGTATTCGCATCCCGGCTCGGACGCCCACTGGGCGGTGAGCGAACGGCTCCTCGGGATCACCGTCCGCCGCGTCATCTTCGAAGGCTTCGCGTCGCACGCCGCGGTCTCGCCGGAGAAGGGCCGCAACGCACTCACCGCGCTCATCGCGCTCTTCGTCGCGCTAGACGGCTGGCGCCAGCACCTGCCCTCGACCGCGCGCGTGCACGGGATCGTCCGTGAGGGCGGCGTCGCGCAGAACATCATCCCCTCGCGAGCCGTGGGTGAGTTCGGGCTGCGCGCGGCAGAGATGACGCAGCTGACGGAGATGATCGCGCACTTCGAGGAGATGGCGAACGGCGCGGCGCTCCAGACACGCACGACGGTGACCATCGAGGAGGCGATGCGCGCGTACCTCCCGATGAAGCCGAACAAGCCCCTCGGCGATGCGCTCGTGAACGAGCTGGCGCAGCGCGGCCACGAGCCGGGTCGCGACGAGCTCGTGACGGCGTCCGGCGACGTGGGGAACGTGTCGCAGCTCGTGCCGACCGACTACATCGGTTTCCCGGTGAGCGCCGAGAAGCTCCCCGGCCACTCACACGCGCTGCGCGAGGCCTCCGTCAGCGACTACGCGCACGAGAGCGCATTCGTCGTCATCGAGGCCCTCGCCGCCACGGCCCTGCGCATCGCCAGGGACAAGGCGTTCCGCGACTCGCTGCGCGGTTAGCACTGGCGCATCATCCGGGCGCGTGAGCAGCCGCTCCAACGACAACGTCAAGCTGGAGCCGCGGACATCCTTTGACGGAAGGACGCTCGCCTTCGAGTTCCCCGGCCTCGCGATCGGCGTCGCCGAGTACGAAGAGGGTCCGACCGGCTGCACCGTGTTCTCGTTCGCGAAGAGCGCCGCCCTCTCGACCGACGTCCGCGGCGGCTCCGCCGCGGTGCTGCGTCCGGAGCTGGCGGCGATCGACGCGATCTGTCTCGCCGGCGGCTCCGCCTACGGCCTCGAGGCGGCGACCGGCGTCGCGGCGGAGCTGTTCGCCCGGCGCGAGCACTCCACGAAGTGGCTCGATATCGCGCTCGTGTCAGGCGCGATCCTGTTCGACTTCGGCGTGCGCGACAACGCGATCTATCCCGATAAGGAGCTCGGCCGGGCCGCCCTCGGCGCGGCGCGTCCCGGCTCGTTCCCGCTCGGGCCGCGCGGCGCCGGCCGAAGTGCGACCGCGAGCCACGGCGAGGGCGCCGAGCTGGCAGGCCAGGGAGGCGCGTTCCGAGAACGCGGGCCGACGAAGATCCTCGCGTTCGTCGTCGTGAACGCCTACGGCGTCATCGTCGACCGGTCCGGGAAGATCGTCCGCGGCCGGCCGACCGGTCCCGTGGCCGGACGCGCGCCCCGTGTCTTGCCCTATCCCAGCTACAACACGACGCTCTCGGTCGTCGTGACGAACCAGCGCCTCGATACGTTCCAGCTGCGATCCGTCGGCCGGCAGGTACACGCCTCGATGGCGCGCGGCATCCAGCCGTTCCACGCGCGCTGGGACGGCGACGTGCACTACATGGTCTCGACGCAGGAGGTCGCGAACCCCGACCTCGACGAGGTCACGCTCGGCGAGCTCGCCTCCGACGCGATGTGGGACGCGATTCTCGCGAGCTTCTGAGGTGCGGACGGCGCGTACCGTTGACGGCGATGGATCCGCTCGGCTGGCTCGCGCTGGGTGTCCTCGCCGTGGCGCTCAGCGCGCTCTTCGTGTGGCCGCGCTCGCGCTCGGGACGACCCTTCAGCTCATCGCGTCGCGGCCGCGGAGCGGACCAGGCCGCGTACGAGGCGTGGGCGCGGTCCGCGGGACCCGGCTGGTACGGCGAAATCGTGGGGAAGCCGCCTGAGCCACCGGAGCAGACCGAGCCCGAAGAGCGGATCTAGCGCGCGTCGCGGACGAGCAGGACGCGCCGGATGCCCAATAGGTGGAGGAACGGCCGCTGCAGCGGATGGAATGCCGCGACGGCGCGTTCTGCGTCGACGATCCGCGGATCCGAGACGGTATAGTCGCGGCCGCTCCAGCGGACGACCCCGCCGCCGGCCGCGATGACATTACGGCACCAGTCCGCGGTCTCGCCGAACGCGAGCGGGATCGCGAACCCGTCGGCCGTGCGTCGCGCGGCGACCGGCGTCGCGTAGGTGCGTCCGGATCGCCGACCGCGATGCCGGACGACGGACCAGAAGGGAAGCAGGCGGCTTCCCGCGATTCGCGCGGCGGGCCGATTCACCAGCCGCGTGAGAGAGCCGAGGTACGCGAACGCCGAGGCGCGACGTCGTTTGCCGGTGGGCCTGCCGATTACCGTCTCCGCCATGGCCGTCCTCCCCTTGAATAGGCTGCCAGACTATTCAATCATCTGATTGATGGAAAGGCAAGAGGAGCTCGTCGCCGCCGCCTACGGGCTCGTCGCGACGCGGGGGTTCGAGGGCCTGCGCACCCGCGACGTGGCGGGAGCGGTCGGGCTCAACGTCGCGACGCTCCACTACTACTACCCCACGAAGGAGGCGCTCATCCGCGGGGTCGTCGGCCATGCGATGGGCCGCTTCCGCTCGACCTTGAGCCCCGCGGGCTCGCCCGGCGAGCAGCTGCGGGCTCACCTCGGCGGGCTGCGCCGCCTTGCGCGTGACGAGCCCGAGCTCTTCGCCGTCATGGGCGAGCTCGCGTTGCGCGCGCGCCGAGACCGCGCGATCGCCGCGATCGTCCGCGAGACCGATGAGGTCTGGCACGCGACGCTTGCCGGCCTCCTTCGCCGGGCGCAGAAGGAGGGGGCGATCGCGCCGGTCCTGAAGCCGGACGACGCCGCCGGCGTCATCGTCGCGACGCTCAAGGGGATCTTCATCCTGCCGGCCGACGCGCGCGATGCGCGGCGCCTGGACCGGACGCTCGATCAGCTCGAGCGCTGGCTTGGCCTGTCCGCTACGGAAGCAGCTCGAGCTCGCGGACGTGATCCGGCCGCACGACGGAGAAGTGCCGGCGGTCGAGGGTCGCCAGGGTCTTGATCCGCAGCCGCTCTTCGGCCGCGAAGACGGACGCGTCGACCGTTCACGGGAATGCTGACGGAGGCGTGCGGAGCTTGCCGCAGCTGAGCGCCCAGTAACGCCATGGCTCCGGGGGCTGGTCCCGCTCGTGGACCACGGGGATGGTGAGCGTTCGCATCGACCACGGGACGAGGTCGGCCTTGCCCTGCCACTGGTAGACCCGCTCGACGACGTCCCACTGGAAGTCGTTCGTGTTGTTCGAGACCGAGCGGTGCACGATCTCGGCGCGGCCGTCCGTGGTACGGCATTCGATCCCGTCCCCGTGTCGGACCGAGCCCCCGAAGATGAACGGCTTGTCGACCTCTCGGACCTCCCGCAGGTCAGCGCCGTCGTAGACGAAGAACTCGATCCAGGTCGTCGAGGCGCTGTTCCCGACCTCGACGACCGCGTCGTCGCAGCCGTCGCCGTTCACGTCGGCGATGCCGACGACCTGCTGCAACGGCCCCCGGATCGCCGTGAAGTCGAGCGGGTGCACGCCGCCCGCGGCGAGCGTGAGCGTGGCGCGCCAGGCGACGTTCGCCGAGGGCGCGGCTCCGGGCTGGACGTAGAGGGCGAGGTCGTCCGGACGGCCGTCGCAGTCGAAGTCGCCCCGCGTGCGTGTGACCAGATCGGTCGGCGAGGCGGCGGGGCTCGTCCGAGCAGCGTCACGAGCGCGGGGAGGGCGAGATGCCGCATCCAAAGAGCATGCGCCGCCAGGGTGGCCGCGGGAATCCGACTGCCCGCCGCGAAGTACTAGCCCGCCGGTTGCAACTCGGATGCGGACGCGGGTGTGGCGGCGAAGCGGCGGCTCGGTCTTAGCGCTCCGCCAGCGGGACCCAGCGCTTCCCGGTGGGTCCGGTGTACTCCGACTCAGGCCGGATGAGCCGGTTGTCGCCGTGCTGCTCCATGATGTGCGCGCACCAGCCGGCCATTCGTCCGATCGCGAAGATCGATGTTCCCAGGTCCGCCGGTATCCCGAGGTACGTGTACGTCGTCGCCGCGTAGAAGTCGACGTTCACCGGGAACTGGCGTCGCCGGTTCACCGCCTCCACCAGCTTCTCCTGTATCTCGAAGTACGGCGGCATTCCCTTCGCCTCCCTCGCGAGGTCCATCGCGAACTTCCGCAGATGCTTCGCGCGCGGATCGGTCGTGACGTACACGCGGTGGCCGAAGCCTGGGAACTTGTACTTCGTCGCAAAGCCTCTCTCGACGAATGCCTCGACCCGGTCGGGCGTGCCGATCTCGTCGAGCATCTTCATCGTCCCGTCGGTCGCGCCCCCGTGGAGCGGTCCCTTGAGCGCGCCCATCGCGGCCGTGACCGCGGCGTGCATGTCCGCGAGCGTCGCCGCGGTGATCCGCGCCGCGAACGTCGACGCGTTGAGGCCGTGCTCGGCCTGGAGGATGAAGCATGTGTTGAGGATCTCCGCGGCGCGCGGATGCGCGAGCCCGGCCATCTTCGCGAAGCTCGCGGCATGTCCAAGCGCCGCGTCCGGCGGAACGGGCTGCTCCCCCCGACGGCGCCGGATGTACGTCGCCAGGATCGTCGGGAGCTTCGCCGTAAGGCGGATCGATTTGTGGTACTCGGCCTCGCGCGAGTTGTCGCCCTCCGCGGGGTCCTCCGCCGCCGACGCCGAGACGACCGTCCGCAGCACGTCCATGGCCGTGCCGCTCTCAGACATCTCCTGGAGGATCTGCCGGAGGAACGGCGAGATGGTCCGGTGCTTCGTGAGCTCCGCCTTGAAGTCCCGGAGCTGCTCTTTGCCCGGCAGATCGCCGTTCAGGAGGAGGTAGGCGACCTCCTCGTACTCGGCCTTGCCTGCCAGCTCGTCGATCGAGTAACCGCGGTACTGGAGCTTGCCGTCCTCGACCGAACAGATGGCCGTGGTGGTCGCGACGACTCCCTCGAGGCCCCGCGGCGCCGCCTTGGAGCCCTCCACCGCCACGTTCCGAGTGTGGCATATCGGTGTCTGGCCCCTAGTTCTGGTACTTCTCGGCCACTTGCACCGTCACTACGCGCGGCGTACAGTCCGCCGCGGACGGTTCGCCACACCTAAACCGCCCGGGGAGGACGAAACAATCATCACACGCGCGCGTTGATGCTCTCGACGCGCGTTTCAAGCTGTTAGCCCCTCATCCCACCCACCAGCGGAGGGCGGCGGCCAATGAGGCCGGCGCCCTTTCGCTATCTAGCGGGCGATATCGTTCGAACGAGGAAGGGTGTTGATCACACGCACGGCCGAGCGTCGTAGGCAGCCGGTCCCCCGCGAGCGCTACCGCGCGGTCGCCCGTACCGCCAAGCGGCGTCGCCTTGGCGCGACCGCGCGCTGGCCGCAGGTCGCGCTCGGCCTCGCCTTCTTCACGGCGAGCTTCATAGCGCTCCCTCGCCTCACCGCCGGGATCGGCGCCAGCGTGGGCGAGCTCGCCGGCTCGCTCCAGCAGGCCGTTCCGGGCCTCCAGGGCGAAGCCCAGCTCCGACTGCCCGGCCAGAACACCTCGGTCGGCGCCGCGCCGATCGTCGATCCGTTGCCCCAGTTCACGCGGGAGCTCACGCTGCAGCTCAGCGGAAAGGTCCCCTCGTTCGCGATCCAGCCGGGTCGGGTCGTCGACGTCGCGCTGAGCGGCGGCTCGATCACGACGCTCGCGATCGACCAGTCGGGTGCGTTCGTCGCTCCCCTCACGCTGCGCGAAGGTGTGAACGCGATCACGGTGACGCTCCGTTCGGATCGCGACATCGTCGCGAGCTCCTCCTACACCGTCACCGTGGACCGCACCCCGCCCACGCTCACGATCGCGCGGCCCACGGCCGGCGATCCCGTCGACGGGCCCACCGTCGTCGTCGAAGGGACGACCGAGCCGGGCGCGTCGCTTCAGATCAACGACCGCACCGTCGTCCCGAATCCGGAAGGCGCGTTCTCCGAGTCGTTCAGCGCGACGCCCGGGCCGCTTTCGATCACCGTCGTGGCGCGTGACAAGGCGGGGAACGAGACGACGACCAAGCTCACCATCGTCGTGCGTGAACCCCCGCCGGCCGCCGGCCCGACCATGACCGTGAACCTGGACCGGACGACGGTGAAGCCGGGCCAGTTCGTGAACGCGTACATGCTGCTGCGGGACGGGACCGGTCCGAGGGCGAACGTCACGCTGACCCTGTCGGTCGGCGTCGTGACCATCGGCACCGCGCAGACCGACGCGAGCGGGACCGCGCACATCGCGTTCGCCGCACCGACGACGGAGGGCGACATCGGCGTCGTCGTCCTCGGCGGCGGTGCGTCCGGGAGGGCCACGCTCACCGTCGCGCGTTAGAGTCCCGCGAACACGTGAACGACGCCAATCTCGTCCTCTTCGCGCTGCTCGGCGGGACGGCGCTTCTCCTCTACGGCGTGCGACTCGTCGGCGAGGGCCTGCAACGGGCAGCCGGCACGCGGCTGCGGCACATCCTCTCCACCCTCACCGGGAACCGCCTCAAGGCGCTCGCGGTCGGCGCGGGCGCGACGGCGATCCTCCAGTCGTCGAGCGCGACGACGGTCATGCTCGTCGGCTTCGCGTCCGCGGGCCTCCTCACGCTGCGCCAGACGATCGGCGTGATCCTCGGCGCGGACATCGGCACGACCGTCACGGTGCAGCTCCTCGCATTCAACGTCCTCGGCTACGCCGCCCTCGTCGTGTTCGTGGGCTGGTTCCTCCAGGTCACGGGCCGCGGGACGATCCGCTACGTCGGCCAGTCCATCCTTGGGTTCGGCTTCCTCTTCCTCGGCATGAAGCTCGTCGCAGACGGCACCGCGCCGCTGGCGACGAGCGCGCTGTTCGCGGACTTCCTCAGGGCGCTCACCGACCAGCCCCTGCTGCTCATCATCCTCGCGGCGATCTTCACCGGACTCGTGCGCTCCAGCGCGGCGGTCATCGGCCTCGCGTTGTCGCTCGCCGCGAGTGGGCTTATGCCCCTTCTCGGCGCGATCCCCGTGATCCTCGGGGCGAACATCGGCACCGCGGCCACCGCGCTCCTCGCGTCGGTCGGGCAGAACGCGGAGGCGCGCCGCGTCGCCGCGGCGCACGCCGTCTTCAAGGTCGCGGGCGTCGCGATCTTCGCTCCGTTCATCGGCCCGTTCGCGGATCTGGTCCGCCTCACCGCGCCGGACGTGCAGCGGCAGATCGCGAACGCGCACACCATCTTCAACGTCGCGGTCGCCGCGCTCTTCCTGCCCTTTGCGAACGTGGCCGCCGACCTGTTCGTCCGCCTCATCCCCGAGACGCAGCGCGCCGAGACCGGGGCCCGCTACCTGAACCCCGCGGTGCTCGACACGCCCGCCGTTGCCCTTGGCCAGGCGCTCCGCGAGACGCTCCGGATGGGCGACGTCGTCCTGCAGTCCCTGCGTGACACGATCGCCGTGCTCGAGCGCGACGACGAGCGGCTCATGGCCGAGGTCATCGCGCGCGACGACCTCATCGACCGCCTCGAAGAGGACATCAAGCAGTACCTCGTCAAGCTTCGCGAGCACTCGCTCACCGAGGAGCAGTCGCAGCGCGAGACCGCGCTCATCTTCGTGATCGTCAACCTCGAGGAGATCGGCGACGTCATCGACAAGAACCTCATGGAGCTCGCCGAGAAGAAGATCCGTGGGAACCACGTCTTTTCGGCGCAGGGCTGGCAGGAGATCCGCGACCTCCATGCGAAGGTCGTCGAGAACCTCGAGCTCGCGATGTCCGCGCTCGCCGCGCAGGACCCCGCCGTCGCCGAGAAAGTCATCCGCCACAAGGCGAACGTGAACGTCCTCGAGCGGCAGCTGCGCCAGACCCACATCTCGCGCCTGCATTCGGGGCTGCGCGAGTCGATCGACACGTCGAGCATCCATCTCGATCTGCTCGCGGCGCTGAAGCGCGCGAACTCGCTCGTGACCGGCATCGCGTACGCCGTGCTCGGACAGCACGCGGCGTGACGGAGACTCCGTCCCCCTCGGACTCGCCCAGGGGAAAGGCCTTCGTGGGGACGAGCGGCTGGGCCTACGCGAGCTGGAAGCCGCTCTTCTACCCGGAGGGCACGAAATCGGCCGGCTTCCTCCACTACTACGCGACGCGCCTGCGCACCCTCGAGGTGAACTACACCTTCAACCACCTGCCGACCGAGAAGAACATCGCGGGCTGGAAGGAGGCGACGTCGCCCGATTTCGTCTTCGCCCTCAAGGCGTCGCAACAGATCACCCACGTGCGCCAGCTCAGGGATCCCGCGACGACGTTGCCGGTCTTCTTCGAGCGTGCGCGGCCGCTCGCGGAGCGGCTCGGGCCGGTGCTCTTCCAAACGCCGCCCTGGCTCAAACGTGACGACGACCGGCTCGCGATGTTCCTCGCCGAGCTCCCGGGCGACCTCCGCTGCGCCCTCGAAGTCCGCGACGTGTCGTGGTACGTGAACGACACGTACGAGCTCCTCCGAACTCGTAAGGTCGCGCTCGTGCATGCCGAGGGCGAGCGCGCGCCGTCGCCACTCGAGACGGTCGGCGCGACGGCGCCGTTCGCGTACCTTCGCCTCCGCAAAGAGCCGGGGTACAGCGACGCGGAGGTCGCTGCGTGGGCGGAGCGCCTGCGGCCGCTCCTCGCGCGCGGCGCGGACGTCTACGCGTACTTCCGGCACGATGAGACGGGCGCGAACGCGCTCTCCGCGGAGCGCCTGCGCGACGCGCTCGCGTGAAACCGCTCCTCTCGGCGCTCGCCGTTCTCGAGGTCGTCGCGTTCGTCCTCACGCTTGGGTACGTCGTCGTCGCCCTCGGCAGCTACGTCGCCTTCGGGCCGACGATCGGCGACCTGCGCGCCGCGCGGGACGCGGCCATCCCCGCCGAGGCCCGCCGCGCCGGCGAGGAGCTCCTCGTCGAGGGTCGGAAGAGCCGCGTCGGCGACATCCGCACGAGCGCGGCGGCGGCGTACGTGCTCCCAGGCGGGCCGGGCGCGTTCACCGAGGCGCTGACGCGATCGTTCGCCGGGCACGGCTGGGCGGTCACCTGGCGCGCCGCGATCTCGTCGAACCTCCTCGGCGCGTGCCGCGGTCCGCTCGTCGCGAACGCATCCGTCGGTACCGCCAACGCGCTCGCGGTGTCCGGCCGCACCGACGCGGTGTTGCTCGAGCTCCAGGTGCTGCCGGGCGTGTGTCCCGCGTCGGCGCCGCCGCCGCGCGAGCTCGTATCGCTCCTCGTCGTCGCGTCGTTCGTCGGATTCCTTGCCACCGCCACCTACGCGCGCGTCGCGGGTCTACGTGGCCGCGGCGAGACGCTTCGACGGAGCGGCGGCATCGAGAGCGCGCTCACGGCGTTCGCCTGGGTGCCATACGTCCTCGTCGCGCTGCGGCTCGGCCCCGAGCTCGAGCCGCCCGGGTGGCTTGCGGTCGTCGGCATGGTCCTCGCCCTGGGGGGCGTCGGATTCGCGATCTGGTCCGTACTCGCGCTCGGCCGCCACTACGACCTCGAGCTCGAGGTGCACGAGGGCCACGAGATCGTGCGCGCCGGTCCGTATGGGCTCGTGCGCCACCCCGTGTACCTCGGCATCGCCCTGCATTCGCTCGGCGCGGTGCTCGCGACGGGGAACGTGCTCCTGGCGATCGGGACGCTCGGCGTGACGCTGCCGCTCTTCTACCTGCGCGCGGTCACCGAGGAAGGCATGCTGCGGGCGGAGCTCGGCGACGCGTACGGCGCATACGCGCGCTCGGTACCGATGCTCGTCCCCTTCGGCCCGCGCTAAGAGGCGGCCCCCGCCGCTGGACGCGGGCGGTATTTTTCCCGCGACCGCGCATCCGCGCGGGAGGAGGGAAACGTGAACTGGCTCGCCATCATCGTTTCGGCGGTCGCCGCAATGCTTTTGGGATTCGGCTGGTACAGCCAATGGGCCTTCGGCAAGAGCTGGGCCTCGCTCACCAGGCGGACCATGGGCGGCGGCGAAGGGACCGGCGCGCTGTACGCGCTCATCATCGTCAGCGCGTTCGTCCAGGCCATCGCGATGAACTGGTTCGTCGAGCGGACGGCGTCGAACAGCGGGGCCGCCGGTGCGCTCGTCGGTCTCTTCATCGGCCTCGGCTTCATCGCGCCGTCCATGTTCGGCGACGTGCTCTTCACCGGCCGCCCGGGCCGGCTCTTCGCGATCGTCGCGGGATACTCGACCCTCAGCGCGATCGTGATGGGAGCGATCATCGGCTTCTGGCCCTGAGCCTCAGACCGCGGGCTTCGGGAAGAGGCGCGCGCCGACGGCGGACATGGCGATCGTGAGTGCCGCGGCGGCGAGGGTCGCGCTGAATTGACCTGACGTCACGACGCCCGCCGCGAGGCCGAGGCCGGCGACGACGAAGCTGAACTCCCCGATCTGCGCGAGCCCGACGCCGAGCTGCAGGCGTCGCGCCGGCACGTCGAAGAGAGCGGCGAGGCCGGCGACGATCGGAGCCTTGAGCGCGACGAGCACGAGCAGGAGCACGAGGACACCCGGCTCGCGCGCGACCGCGGCGGGATCGACGAGCGTTCCGACCGCGACGAAGAACAGCACCGCGAAGAGGTCGCGGAACGGGAGCACCTCGCGCCGCGCCTCCTGCGCCTCGGGTCGCATCGAGAGCAGTAGCCCGGCGACGAACGCGGCGAGCGCGAGGGGCACGCCGAAGACCACGCCGCCGAGCCCGGCGTTGGCGAGGGCGACCGAGACCGCGAGGATGATCAAGATGTCCGGCTGCTCGCGCGTCCGGCGCAAGAGCCACGGCAGGGCGACGAGCTGGACGAGCGCGGCGACGCCCACGAACGCGATGGCCTTGCCGAGCGCGACCGCCGGCGGCTCCTCGGCCTGCGCGAGCAGGACGGCGAGGACCGTGCCGCCCACGAGCGTCACGGCGTCCTGGAGGATCGCCCACACGACGAGCGCGCGGTCCGTGGCCTGATCCGTGGTGCGCTTGCGGCTGCGCGAGATGTTCACGACCACGACGGAGCTCGACAGCGCGACGGCGAACCCGAGCGTCACGGCGCCGAGGACGCTCGAGCCGAGCGCGAGGAACGCGGCGGACCCGCCTGCGGTCACGAGCGCCACCTGGAGCGGAACGGCGACGAGGATCCCGCGCGGCTCGCGCGCGAGCGCGCGCAGATCGAGCTCGATGCCGACCTCGAACAGCAGCAGCACGACGCCCACGTCGGCAAGGACCTGGATCTGATGGCGGTCGGCGACGTAGCCGGGCGTGAACGGACCCACGGCGAGGCCGACGACGAGGTAGCCGAGGACCGCGGGGAGCCCGATCCGCCGACTCGCCATCCCGGCGAGCGCGGCGGCGAGCAGCACGATACCGATCTCGAAGATGGGAAGCGCTTCGGGCACGCCGCGAGGGTAGTGGACTAGGCCGAGGGGACCACCCAGTCGGTTGGCAAGATGTGGATCCAGGTCTGGCCCGGCGAAAGCAGGATCCGCTCGCCGGTGTCGGTCACGAAGGTGAACTGGTCGAACCAGCTCGCGCGGTACCAGGAGCCCTCCTGGCGGCGACCGTCGCGGAAGAACGAGGCGCGGCCGACGCCGGTGAGCCGCATGTCGAGGCTCGCGGCGCCGCCCGCATCGTCGTGTACCTCGGTCGCCCAGACGTCCGTGTTGATGACGACGACGTTCCGCGCCGCGATCGCGACGTTGTTCGCCCCGTCGACCTCGCGCTGGAACGTGCGGCCGTCGCTCTGGTACCGGGCGTACGTGTGCGACACGGGGTCGTAGTCGTACCGGACGACCGCGTCGGCGCGGTACGGGATGGTCAGCGTCGACGCGGGCCGGCTACCCAGGAAGCCGCCCGCGGTCGGCAGATGGTCGAAGCTGCGGAGGAAGCCCCAGCGCGGGACGTCCACCGCGCCGCCGCCGCCCACGGTGTTCGCCGCGGCCCGGAGCGCGGAGGTCGAGGTGAAGAGGTTGTGCGGCACGACCTTGCCGTCGACGTTCGTGCGGTAGAACGCGTTGCCCTGACCGAGCTGCGGGGACACGCCGACGTAGTTGCCGTTCGCCATGTCCGCGTAGACGAGATCCATCATGAGCTGCGAGCCGCCGGAGAAGACGAGCACGCCGCGCACCATCGGCGTCGTGTAGCGATCCGAGAAGCGCACGCTGCGCACGGCGCCGACCTCGTCCGCGTCCTGCGAGTGGAAGTACGCGGCGAGCCGGGTGATGAAGCCCTCGACGAGGAGCTCGACGACGATGTCGGCCTTGCTGATCCCGTGGTGCGGACGCCCGGTGGGCGCGTTGTCGATCTTCACCGCGAGCGTCCGGCGCTGGAGCGCAGGACCCGACGCCGGCATGCCGTTCAGCGGCCAGCACTCGGTGCACGCAGCGGACGCGGCGAGCTCCGCCGTCGGCGTGACCCACTGATTCGCCGACCACTGCAACGCGGTCCCCGTCGAGCGGAGGACGCCGACGTGCGTGGACCCGTCGTCGAGCGAGGTGAGCGTGGCCAGGTCGCCCTTGCCGTCCTTGTTCCAGTCGCCCGCGACGACCTGGGTCTGGAGCCACGGCATCGTGAACGGGGCGAACTGCGCGATGCCGTTCGTGTCGACGAGCGCGAGGCCGTTCGCGGCGAGGAACGCGTGCACGCGGACCGAGCCGTCGCCGTACCAGTAGAAGGAGAGCAGGTCGGTGAGGCCGTCACCGTCCACGTCGGCGGCGGCGAACTTCGCCTTCGTGATGTCGTAGGTGCCCTCCGCCGACTCCCACACCCCCGTCCAGCCGTTGACCGGCTGGAGACCGTTCGGCGTCGGGTCGAACACGTGAATGCGGATCTTGAAGCTCGGGTACTGGTAGACGGACGCGAGCTGGTCCGGACCGGTGCGACGCGTGAAGTGGCCGACCGCGAAGCGTGCGCGCGCGGTGTCGTACTGGCCGACGCCCGACGCGTACACGCCCTGAACGCCGCCGAACAGCAGCTGCTTCCCGTCAGACTCGAAGTAATGGATGTGCATGTCGAAGCTGTCGTACTGGTAGATGAAGAGGAGGCCGTTGTGGCCGGTGGCGGAGAAGTTGCCTGGGACGATCGCCTTCACGCGGTTCCAGGCGTAGTCAGGGCTCGACCACCAGCCCTGCGGCCCCTGGAACACGAAGCCCGTACCGGTGGACTTCCACACGAGGACGCGCACCGACGTCCCGCCGTCGTCGTAGAGCGCCACGATGTCGGTCTTCCCGTCGAAGTCCACGTCCGCGGCCGCCACTTTCATGCGGCCGAGGTCGAACGTGTTGTCGGCGGACGTGAACCAGACGCTCGCCGTGAAGGCATCGCCCGCGTCGGCCAGCGACCGCGTGTCCGGCTCGCGGGTCGGGATCGGCGTCGGCCCGGGAGGCGCGGAGGGGGCCGGCGTTGGCGTCGCGGCGGTGCTGCGGTCGAGCACGGAGATGCGCAGGCCGAGCGTGTCGCTCGCATCGAAGAGCGAGGCGATCTGCGTGTAGCCCGCGCCCTTGAAGTCGCCGGTGACGACGAGCCCGTTCGCGAGCGTCTGCGCGCTCGCGACGCTTCGCTCCGGTGTGGCTGAGGGAATGACCCAGACGAGGCAGATGACGAGGGTGAGGAAGAAGGTGACGAGCCGCTTGCTCACTGGCCTGTCACTCTACCTGACGTCTGGGTCATTCCACTACAGCCAGGCAAGGGTCTGAACGCGGTTGCGAGTGCCTTGCTACGTCTGCGCGTGAGCTGCTCGGGCCGAAATCGCTAGCGCCTGGCGAGTGCCTCTCGCACGAGCCTCGGGATCTGGCTCGGCGCGCTTGCGACCGGGATCCCGGCCTCCTCGAACGCCTTCACCTTCGACTGCGCCGTACCTTGATTCCCCGACACGATCGCGCCGGCGTGGCCCATCCGCTTCCCCGGCGGCGCCGAGCGGCCTGCGATGAACGCGACCGCCGGCTTTTTCCCCTGAGCGCGCAGGTACTCGGCCGCGTGCTCCTCAGCGCTCCCGCCGATCTCGCCGACGATCACGATGGCCTCGGTCGCCGGATCTTCGTTGAGCAGCCGGACTGCGTCGGGGGTGGGGAGGCCGATGACCGGGTCGCCGCCGATCCCGATGCACGTGGACTGGCCGAGCCCGGCCTGCGAGAGGAGGTCCGCGATCTCGTAGGTCAGCGTGCCGCTGCGCGAGACGAAACCGATGCCGCCTGGCCGGAAGTTCTCGGCCGGCATGATCCCGATCTTGCATTCGCCGGGCGTGATCGCGCCCGGGCAGTTCGGGCCGATGAGCGTCGTCGCACTCGTCTCGAGGACCGCCGCGACCTTGAGCATGTCCTGCACGGGAATGCCCTCGGTGATCGTCACGACGAGCTCGACGCCCGCGTCGATCGCCTCGAGCATCGCATCCGCCGCTCCCGGGGCCGGCACGAAGATGAGCGACGCGTTGGCGCCTGTCGCAGCGACCGCCTGCGCGACGGTGTCGAAGAGCGGGATCCCGTCCTGCGTCGTGCCGCCCTTTCCCGGCTTGGTCGCGCCCACGACCGCGGTGCCGTAGTCCTTCATCCGCGCCGCGTGGAAGCTGCCCTCCCGGCCGAGGCCCTGGATGAGGACGCGGGTGTCTCGGCCCAACAGGACGCTCATCGCTTCACCCTCGTCGCAGGGGCTTTGACGCGGCCTTCGGCCGCGAGTCGCACGGCTTCCCTGGCGGCGTCGTCCATGGTCTCCTTCGACACGAGAGGCGCGCCCTCGAGGAGCTTCCGCCCGGCGGCAGCCTCTGTCCCCGAGAGCCGGATGACGAGCGGCACGCGCGGCGGGTGCTGGGCGGTCACGGCGAGGATCCCCTTGGCGACCTCGTCGCCGCGCGTGATACCGCCGAAGATGTTGATGAGGACGGACTTCACGCGCTGGTTCGCGAGGACGATCTCGAGCGCCGCCTTGACCACCGCCTCCTTCGCGCCGCCGCCCACGTCGAGGAAGTTCGCGGCGCGCCCGCCCGCGTTGCGCACCGCGTCGAGCGTTCCCATGACGAGGCCGGCGCCGTTCCCGATGATCCCCACATCGCCGTCGAGCTGCACGTAGCTGAAGCCGAGCGCGCGCGCTTTCTCTTCGGCCTCCTCGTCCTTCGACACCTCCTTGAGCGCGGCGAGCTCTTTCTGGCGGAAGAGCGCGTTGTCATCGATATCGAGCTTCGCGTCTCCCGCGAGCACCGAGCCGTCCTTCTGCACGAAGAGCGGGTTGATCTCGACGAGCATCGCGTCGGTGCTCCGGTACACGGCGAACAGGCGCTGCGCTATGTCCACGACCGCATCGCGCTGGGGCTCCGGGACGCGCGCCTCGAAGGCGAGCGCGCGCGCCGCGAACGGCAGCAGACCAAGGAGCGGGCTCGGCCAGCCGCGCGCGATCCTCTCCGGCGTGCTCGCCGCGACCTCCTCGATGTCCATGCCACCGACGGTCGAGAGCATCACGACGGGACGGCGGCGGTCACGGTCGAGCGTGATCCCGAGATAGAGCTCGGCGGCGACGTTCGCCGCGCGCTCGACGTAGACCTTGTCAACGCGCAGTCCTTTGAGGTCCATCCCGAGGATCGCCTTCGCGGCTTCGCGCGCCTCGGCCGGCGTCTTCGTGACCTTGATGCCGCCGGCCTTTCCGCGACCGCCGACCTGGACCTGCGCCTTCACCGCGACGGCGGCGCCGATCGCTTTCGCGGCGGACTCGGCCTCCTCCGGTGACGTGGCGAGCCGGCCGTCCGGTATGGGGATGCCCGCGCGCGACAGGACCTGTTTCGCCTGGTATTCGTGCAGCTTCACGTGGGCGTTCCGGAGGATATCGTCGGGCCATGCGTCGCGTGTCCGTCGTCGGCGGCAGCGGCTCCGGAAAGACGACCACCGGTCGCGCGATCGCTGACCGCATGGGAGTCTCCTTCGTCGAGATCGACGCGCTCCACTGGACGCACCCCGGCTGGGAGCTGCCGCCGCTCGAGGAGTTCCGCGCCTCCGTCGACGCGGCGACACGCGGCGATGCCTGGGTCGTGGACGGCAGCTACGGAAAAGTGCGCGACATCGTCTGGTCGCGCGCGGATACCGTCGTGTGGCTCGACCTGCCGTTCCCCCTCATGCTCTGGCGCACCCTTCGCCGGACGCTCTCGCGCATCGGGAGCGAACATCTTCTCTGGGGGACGCAACGAGAGACCTGGCGGGCGGCTTTCTTCTCGCGGGACTCGCTGTTGCTCTTCATGATCCGCACGCACCACCGCCGCGTGCGTCTGTACCGGGAATGGCTTGCGCGTTACCCGCACCTTCGGCTCGTGCACCTGCGCGGTCCGCGTGAGGTGGAACGTTGGCTCGAGGCCCTTGACGGCCGGTCCAGTATTCCCCGGTCGTCCGCCGGACGAGCAAGCGAGGGGAGGTGATGGCAGCGCGCGGCCGCGGATAGAGGGTGGGGGCGGGGCGAAAGTGCGGAGGAAGGAATGCATCGCTTTCGTAGCACCGCCAGCGCGTTCGTCATCGCATCCTGCGTCCTAGGCACCGCGATCGCGCCGATCGTCGCGACCGCAGCGGGTCCCAGCGCCTGGCCGCAGTGGGGCCAGAACCCGCAACACACCGGTCAGTCCAGCGCCGTCGGCCAGAGCGCCGACCGACTCCTCGCGGACGTCGTCTACGACCCGTTCGTGCCCAACGAGCAAAAGGCGAGCTTTGGCGACCTCCTCGCTCATTACCAGGCGCCGCTCCTCGACGGAAACGACGTCTTCATGGAGGTGAAGACGGGGAGCTACACGGGCTCGTCGACATGGAACACCCAGATCTGGGGCGAGAACGCGTTCACCTGGCAGGACGGCCGGCTGACGCAGAAATGGGCCTGGGCAAGCGACTGGAAGCCCGAGCCGAACTCACCCGCCGTCGGCTCGTCACCGACCGAACGGTGGGGCCTCCTCGGCTGGGAGCCGGTCTTCCACGCGGTGATGACCGGCAACTTCATCTACGCGCCGGGCGCGTACGGCGCGATCTGGAAGCTCAACCGCCAGACCGGCGCGGTCATGAAATGGATCACGCCGTTCGCCGCGGGCGGCGATCGCGACCCGAACACGTTCGTCTCGGGCCCGCTCTCGGCCGACGCCGCGGGCAACGTCTACTACAGCGTCCTGAAGCTCGACCCGGCCGACCCGTACGGCATCGACAAGTCGCACGACATCCCCGGCTCGTGGCTCGTGAAGGTGTCGGCCGACGTCGCCACCAGCGTCGCGTACTCGACACTTGTCGCGGGCGCGCCCACGAGCTGCGAGACGACGTTCAGCCTCGCCGAGCTTCCCTGGCCGCCCACGCCTGACGCGGTCGTGCCGACCGGCCCGTGCGGCACGCAGCGGCCTGGCATCAACGTCGCGCCGGCCATCGCGCCGGACGGGACGATCTACACCGTGAGCCGCGCGCACTTTCGCACCCGCTACGGCTACGTCATCGCGGTGAACCCGAACCTCACGCCCAAATGGGCGGCCTCGCTCCGCGGCCACCTGAACGACGGCTGCAACGACGGGACGCAGTTCAGCGTCTTGCCGCCGAACGGCACCTCCGGCGGCTGCATCGCCGGAGCGCACGCCGGCGTGGACCCCGCGACGAACGCCCAGCCGGCGGGACGCGTCATCGACCAATCGTCGTCCTCGCCGACCGTCGCGCCCGATGGGAGCGTCCTCTATGGCGCGTACAGCCGGTACAACTACGCACGCGGACATCTCTTCAAGTTCAGCTCCGCCGGTGGGTTCCTCGCGGCGTACGACTTCGGCTGGGACACGACCCCGGCGATCCTCTCGCACGCCGACGGCAGCTATTCGGTCGTCGAGAAGGACAACCATTACGACGCGGGCTCGTACTGCAACGACAACAAGGTCTGCCCGCTGGCACCCCCCGGTCCGTATTACATGAGCATCTTGAGCGGCGTGACGCTGCGGCCGGAGCACCAGTTCCTGAACACGAACACCGAGAGCTGTTATTACCAGAACAACGGCAACCTCAAGTGCAGGAGCGACCATCCCGGCGGCTTCGAGTGGTGCATCAACGCCCCGGCGGTCGACGCGAACGGCGTCATCTACGCGAACAGCGAGGACGGCAACCTGTACGTGATCAATCCGGACGGCTCGCTGAAACAGCATCTGTTCCTGAAGCTCGCGCTCGGCGCGGCCTACACCCCGCTCGCCATCGGCGGAGACGGGAAGATCTACACCGAGAACGACGGCCACCTCTTCGTGGTCGGTAACTAGGGCGGCGGAAGCGGGGCGGCCCCTCGGCCGCCCCGCTTTTGGTCCCACTAGGCTGCTCGCGCCGTGAGCACGCTCGAGCTGCTCCTCGTCCTCGGCGCGCTCGCGTGCCTGCTCGCGCTCCTCGCGAAAGCGTTGCGGCTGCCCGCTGCGATCTTGCAGCTCGCGGGCGGCCTCGCGATCGCGTTCGCGCCGGGCCATCCCGAGGTCGCGCTGCCGCCCGAGCTCGTCTTTGTCATTTTCGTCCCGCCGATCGTGTACTTCGCCGGCTTCGGCAGCTCGCTGCGCGACCTGCGCGCGAACGCCGGCACGATCGCCTCGCTCGCGGTCGGGCTGGTGCTCGCCACCGCGGCCGCGATCGCCGTCGTGGCCCACGCGCTGATCCCGGAGCTCTCGTGGGCCGCCGCCTTCGTCCTCGGCGCGATCGTCGCGCCGACCGACATCGCCGCGGCGCGCGCCGTTCTCGAGCGGCTGGGCTTGCCGCGCCTCCTGCTCACGCTGCTCGAGGGCGAGGGCCTGCTGAACGATGCGACTGCCGTGATCACGTATCGGGCGGCCGTCGCCGCGGTCGCGGTGGGCGCGTTCTCGCTCGACCAGGTCGGCCTCTCCATCGTGCTCGTCGGCGCGGGCGGGCTCGCGTACGGGGTCGTGCTCGGCTACGTCATCGCCCGCATTCGCACGCCGATCGAGGACGCGCCGATCGAGATCACGATCTCGCTCCTCACGCCGTACGTCGTGTATCTCACGGCGGAGGCGATCGGCGTGAGCGGCATCGTCGCGACGGTTGCGACGGGCATCTTCCTCGGCCGCCGCAGCTCGACGATCATGTCGCCGTCTACGCGTATCGCCGGCCTCGCGGTATGGCAGCTCTTCATCTTCGTCCTCAACAGCGCGCTCTTCATGCTCATCGGGCTGGAGTTCCCGCGGGTCGCGCTCGCCCTCGGGTCCGAGCAACCCGCGGCGCGCCTCGTGGGCCTCGCTCTCGCGATCGGCCTCGGCGTCATGGCGGTGCGGATGCTCTGGGTCTTCCCGATCACCTACCTGCGTGCCGCGGTCCCCTGGCTGCACGCCACGAAGCGACCGGACTGGCGCTACGTCTTCGTCGTCGGCTGGGCGGGGATGCGCGGCATGGACTCCGTCACCACCGCGCTCGCCCTTCCGTTCATGACGCAGGACGGTGGGCCGTTCCCCGCGCGCTCGCTCATCGTCTTCCTCGGGGCGGCGGTCGTGATCATCACGCTCGTCGGCCAGGGCCTCACGCTCCCGCTCGTGATGCGCGTGCTCGGCGTGGCCGCCGACGACAGCGAGGATGCGGAGGAACAGCAGGCGCGCGAGGTCACCGGTGACGCGGCGCTTCGCCGGATCGGGGAGCTCGAGAAGGAGTGGCCGACGCACCGGCCGCTCATCGAGCAGCTACGGACGCAGTACGAGCACCGCGCCGAGCACCGCGACCGGCGGGAGGCCGACGCGACGGCGGCCGATCAGGAGGAGACCGAGCACCGCGCGATCCGCCATCAGGTGCTCGAGGCGGAGCGCGAGGCCGCGGTCGACCTGCGCAACCGCAACGCCATCAACGACGCCGTGCTCCGGCGGCTGGAGCGCGAGATCGATCTCGAAGAGCTCCGTATGGACGCGTAGCCGGCTCTCCCCTGGGTCCGGCGTACGATGAGGCCGATGGCGAACACGGCGGCGGGCGCGGTCAACAAGGCCTCCCTCGAGCGGCTCGTCGCCGACATCCGCACGTTCTCGGTCGCCGGGATCGAGCGCGCCGCGTGGGGCTGGGAGCGTCACGAGCGCGCCGGCCTCGATGAGTATCACGAGGCGGAGCGCGCCGCGCTCAAGGCGATCGAGGCCGCCGATCTCGGCGAGCGCTGGGACGCTTACCGCCGCTCGCTCTTCGAGCTGACCGAGGGTGGCCGCCGCGCGCTCGTCTCGTGGCAGTACGAGCACGGCGACGTCGGCCACCGCGCGGAGCGCGCGGCGTTCGGCGCGGCCCTCGGCCTTTTTGCCAAGCCGCAGCTGACGCGCGAGCAGTACGCGACGCTCGTCCGTCCGATGGCCGAGGCGCTGCCGTGGCTGCTCCCGGAAGAGAAGCCGGAGCCGAGAGAGACCTAGCCGGCCTCGGGCCCCGGACGTGCACGGGGATCGGGCGTGACTTTCAACGACAGCTCGCGCCTCGATCCGTCGCAGGTCGAGGACGCACGGGGGCGAGGCGGCGTCGGCGGTCCGATCCTGGTCGGGGGCGGCGGGATCGGCTTGCTCATCCTCGTCGCCTCGCTCCTCCTCGGCGTCGATCCATTCGCCGGAGACGTCTCGTCGGGTCCGATCGAGGGCGTGCCGTCCGTGCAGGAGTGCCGCACGGGAGCGGACGCGAACCGGCGCACCGACTGCCGCATCGTCGGCTTTGTCGACAGCATCCAGAAGTACTGGGGCGCGGAGTTCGACCGGCGCGGGGACACCTATCTTCCGGCGCACACCGTCATCTACACCGGCGCAGTCGATGCGGGCTGCGGGATCGCGAGCGCGGCCGAAGGCCCCTTCTACTGTCCGAGTGACGGCAAGGTGTACCTCGACCTCTCGTTCTTCGACGAGCTGCGCACGCGCTTCGGCGCGAGGGGCGGCGCGTTTGCGGAGGGCTACGTCGTCGCGCACGAGTACGGCCATCACGTGCAGGACCTCCTCGGACTGCTCGAGCAGCGCGGCGCGCAGCGCGGCCCGCGCGGCGCCTCGGTCCGCGTCGAGCTGCAGGCGGACTGCTTCGCCGGCGTGTGGGCGCGCCACGCCGCGGATACCGGATACCTCGAATCGCCGACCGACGCCGAGATCGCGCAGGCGCTCGACGCCGCGGGCGCCGTCGGGGACGACCGTATCCAGCGCGAGACTCAAGGCCGCGTCGCGCCGGAGCAGTGGACTCACGGCTCCTCGGCGCAGCGCCAGCAATGGTTCCGCACGGGGTACGCGACCGGCGAAATGGATCGCTGCGATACGTCGTCGGTCTAGCGCCGCCTGCGACCGCAGGTCTACACGACGGCCTTAGGCCTTGCGCTCCATCTGGACGCCGGTGCCGGCGAAGCACATGACGAACCTGAGCGTCGTCGCGCCGGTGTTGCGGATGGTGTGGAACCCTTCCGCCGGGGACATGACGCAGAACGAGCCGGCGCGGATCGGCCGCGTCTCGTCGCCGACGCGCACCTCGCCTTCGCCGTCGAGGACGAAGAAGGCCTCTTCGACATAGCGGTCGGCGACCTTGTGACGGTGGACAGGGATCGATTTGCCTGGATCGACCTCGGCCGCGCCGAACGAGAGCTGGGCCGAGCCCTCGGGCGCGTCGAAGTAGATCGCCCGGCGGACGCCGGGCACGACCTCGCCCAGCGGCTTGTCGGCGCGGTTGGTGACCCGCACGGCGAGGACAGTACCCGTCTCTTCGTCGGTTCGCCCGTTAGATGAGCGCGCGCGTCTCCCGCTCGATCTCCGCGATGAGTCGCTTGGCGTCGGTCACCAGGATCTCGAGGGCCTTGGCGATGGTCAGCCGGTGGCGCGGCTCGAGGTCGGGCGGTATCTCGTCCTCGTCGAGGACGTCGATCGCGCCGGACGGGCGGAGCAGCACGTCGATGGCGAGGTCGGTGAAGGCGACGAGCTGCTCGCCGATCTCGGTCGTCTCGGCGACGTTGCAGTAGTACGCGACCGTCCTGGGGCCGTCGAGCCAGTGGTAGACGTTGAAGGGGCGGTCGATCCAGTAGTGCGCGATCGTCACGAAGCCGGGCCGCACGACGATCCCGGTCTCGCCGATCTTCCACTCGCGATCGATGACGTACCGCAAGACCGCGCGCCGTCCCGGCTCCAGCGCGAGGAGGGTGCACGCGAACTCGGCGACCGTTCCATCGAGCCGCGTCTTGCGCTCGGTGATCGCGGCGCCGGTTTGACTGCCCACTACGCGTCGGTAGCATGACCGACGCGGCATGAGAGAGCTGTACCAGGTCGTCGAGGTCGGCCCGGCTTGGTATCAGGACAACATTCCGTGCCAGGAAGCCTGCCCCGTGAAGACGAACTGCCGCGGCTACCTCAACCTTGCCGCGGCCGGTGAGTTCGAAAAGGGCTGGGAGCTCGCTCTCGATCCAAACCCCATGGCGTCGATCTGTGGCTCCGTCTGCGCCGCGCCGTGCGAGACGGCGTGCAGGCGCAAAGAGGTCGACAAGCCGCTCTCGATCCGCTACGTGAAGAAGTTCCTCTCCGATTGGACCCATCAGAACGTGAAGGTCGACGGGCGCGGCTACACGCAGCCGCCGGCGCCGGTGTTCGGTCCGCCGCGCGGCAAGGTCGCGATCGTCGGCGCGGGCTGCGCGGGCCTGTCGGCGGCGAGCGATCTTTCCAAGCTCGGCATGGGCGTCACGGTGTTCGACGCCCTCGAACAGGCCGGCGGCACCACGCTCGCCGGTGTCCCGCCGTTCCGCCTGCCGCGCGAGGTCATCGACCGCGACATCGCGGGCATCGTCAACGAGAACGTCGAGCTGCGCCTGTCGACGTACGTCGGCAGGGACGTGTCGCTCCGCCAATTGCACGACGAATACGACGCGGTCCTCGTCGCGGCGGGGTGCTTCGAGCCGAACTACCTCGGGTTCGAGGGCGAGGACGCGCAGGGCGTCATGGGCGGGATCGTCTTCCTCGAGCGCGCCTATCGCGGGCGTCCGGTCGAGGTGGGGAAGCGGGTCATCGTCCTCGGCTCGGGCTACACCGCGATGGACTGCGCGTCGACCGCCTGGCGCCTCGGCGCGGAGGAGGTCTTCATCATCGTCCGCCGCAGCCGCGAGGAGATCGTCGTCGACGAAGAGGAGCTCGGCGAGACCGAGCGCGAGGGCATCCAGTTCGTGTACCTCGCGCAGCCCGTCGGCTACGTCGTCGGCGAGGACGGCCACGTGCGCGCCGTCCGGTTCGTCCGCAACAAGCTCGGCGATCCGGACGAGAAGGGCCGCCGCAGCCCGATCGCGATCGCGGGCACCGAGTTCGAGATGCCCTGCGACACCGTGCTGCTCGCGCTGGGGCAGGCGCCCGAGACGAGCTGGCTCGCGCAGGAGTTTCCCGAGTTCCGCACCAAGCGCTGGCGCGACATCAAGGTCGACCCGGAGACGTACCAGACGGTCGTGCCAAAGATCTTCATCGCCGGCGACTACCGCACCGCGCCGACCACGATCATCGAGGCCGTCGCAGACGGGCGCTCGGCGGCGCAGCAGATCGCGCGGTTCCTCGACCCCAAGGCGGTCTCAGTCGATGTGCCCGAGTACCACGAGGTCGTCACGCTCCGCCGCTCGAGCACGCCCGATAACGTCGGCCTCATCTCGCTCGAGGGCGAGCTCGCCCGCGTGTACCACAACATGTCCGTCGATTACGACCGCATCCCCCGGCAGGAGATGCCCAAGCTCGCGAAGAACGACCGGCGTGGCCTTTTCCTAGAGGTGAACCAGGGCTACACCGAGGCCCAGGCGGTCGCGGAGTCCGACCGCTGCCTCAAGTGCAACTTCAACATCGAGATCATCGGCGAGCTCTGCATCATCTGCGGCGGCTGCGTCGACGTGTGCCCGATGGACGTCATCCACATGGTCGACATGAGCGACGTCGTCGACGACGGCTCGATCCCGGCCGT
Source organism: Chloroflexota bacterium (assembly GCA_005883625.1). GTDB lineage: Bacteria > Chloroflexota > Limnocylindria > P2-11E > P2-11E > 3-1-20CM-2-70-9. The sequence continues at coordinate 40,316 of VBDU01000059.1, forward strand.
CGCGAACGCGAAGAAGTGGGACCACGGCGTCGCCTTCTTCCTCGACGAGACGGCGTGCATCCGCTGCGCCCTCTGCATCATCCGCTGCCCGACCGACGCGATCACCATGAACCGCTACGGGACGGTCATGCCCGCGGTCGGGCAGGTACTCCCGAAGGAATCCATAGACGACGAGATCCACCTCGACCTCACGGTCGCCGCGGGCAAGGCGGTGCGTCCGCTGCCGAAGTACGACCCGCACCTCGCCCCCGGGTACAAGGATCTCAACGGGAACGGCCAGAACGGTCACTTCGCGCATGGCCACAAGACGACCGTCGTAGACAAGCAGCCGGTCAAACACTAGATGCTCGAGATCCCGGCGCAGCTCTGGCAGCGCACGAAGTCGAGCTACATCTGGCGGTCGTTCTTCCGCCACGGGTATCCGGACTCGCGGAAGAACCAGTCGCTCGCGGTCTTCACGAACGTCTTCCTGCACCTGCACCCGGTGAAGGTGCGCCGCCACGCTCTCGCGATCCCCTACACGTGGTGTATGGGCGGGCTCTCGTTCTTCCTGTTCCTCGTGCTCACCCTCACGGGGACGCTGCTCATGTTCTACTACCGGCCCACGACCGAGTGGGCGTACTCGGACATCAAGGACCTCGAGACCGTCGTCCTGTTCGGCCAGCTCCTGCGGAACATGCACCGCTGGGCCGCGCACGGCATGGTCATCACCGTGTTCCTCCACATGATCCGAGTCTTCTACACCGGCTCGTACAAGCCACCACGCGAGTTCAACTGGGTCATCGGGACGCTCCTCTTCTTCTTCACGATCCTTCTCAGCTACACGGGCTACCTCCTCCCGTGGGACCAGCTCTCGTTCTGGGCGGTCACCGTGGGCTACGAGATCGCGCGCGCGACGCCGTTCATCGGTGACGAGTTCAGCTTCGTCCTCTTCGGCGGCTATCAGCTCGGACCGAACGCGCTCTTACGCTTCTACGTGCTCCACGTGGTCGGCCTGCCGCTCGTCGTCGGTTTCCTGATCGCCATCCACTTCTGGCGGATCCGGAAGGACGGCGGGATCACCGGACCCCTTTAATGGGTGTTCCCCGCGGGCCGCAGCCCTTCCCGGGACAGGAGAAGCGGCTCCGGCTCCTCGCGTTCGTCCGCCAGGACTCCGTCGTCCGCGTCGACAAGCGCGTCGAGGACACCGCGATGGTGTGGCCGCACCTCCTCGTCATCGAGTTCATCGCCGCCATGCTCTGGACGATCGGCCTCTTCGCCATCTCGGCGGCGTTCAACGCCCCCCTCCAGGACCACAGCACGCCCGACTGCACGCCGAACCCGTCGAAGGCGCCGTGGTACCTGCTCAACCTGCAGGAGCTGCTCCTGCACATGGACAAGGGACTCGCCGGCGTGGTCGTGCCGACGCTGTGGCTCGTTTTCATGGCGTTCATCCCGTACATCGACCGAAGCCGCGAGGGCGTCGGCATCTACTTCACGACCCCCAAGGGCCGTACGATCACGATCTTCGCCGCGGTCTATGCGACCGTGCTGACGTTCACCCTGATCGTCCTCGACAAAGTCCTCAAGGACGTTGGCTACATCGAGTTCGCGAGCGATCATTTCCCCGGCGGAAAGCAGCTCTTCCCGAACTATCTCATCCCGATCGCGACGATGCTCGGGCTCTCGTTCCTGCTCGTGGTCATCGTGAAGCGGCTCTATGGGGCCGGCACGCGCGAGTGGATGATCGCGATCTTCACCGGGTTCGTCTCGGTCTACCTCGTCCTCACGATCGTGGGCACGTCCATGCGCGGCACGGGCATGAACCTCTTCCTGCCCTGGGATGTGCCATCGACGCATCAGTGCTTCGAGCCGGGCCCGCTGTGATCCGGCCGCACACCGACACCACGACGGTGGGGCTCATCGGCCGCATCAAGCGGCGCCAGCTCCTGCGCGCCGGCTTTCTCACCGGCACCCTGCTCGCGACCCTCGAGCTCACCGCGATCGTCGTCCCGTTCTTCCGCGTGAACAAGATCACCGGCCTTGGCGCGAAGATCGGCGTCGGCCCCAAGGCCGACATCCTCGCCCGCTTCAAATCGGCGAACGACATCCCGATCCTCAACGTCGAGGGGAAGTTCTTCCTCCTCCACGCGCCGGGCGGCGTCATCGCCGCGTACCGCAAGTGCACGCATCTCGGCTGCAGCGTCCCGTTCAACGACGGCGAGGACCAGTTCCACTGCCCGTGCCACGGCTCGCTCTACGACAAGCACACCGCGGTCGTGAAGGGCGGTCCCGCGCCGAAGCCGCTCCAGCTCTTCCACATCGCCGCGGACGCGAGCGGGACCCTCACCGTCGACACGAACCCGCTGAACGTCATCGACCGCCAGGCGAACGTGTGGGATCCGAAGGTCCTCGAGATCACCGAGTGACGATCGACCTCAACGTTGTCCTCGCCGTCTTGAGCGGTCTGCTGTTCTTCGGCTTCGTCGCGTTCTTCGCGTTCCTCATCTACCACCAGCGCGAGGTCGAGCCCAAGGAGCCGCGCTTCACCGGCGCCGAGATCATCGAGCAGCATTACGCGCCCGGCGCGACCGTCGAGCAGCCCACGCCGTACTACGTCGCGCCGATCCCCGCCGCGCCCGATCCGCTCGAGATCTCGGCGAACCTCGACAAGAAGATCGTCATCGGCGGGGGGATGGTGTTCGGCTTCTTCGCGCTCCTCGGCGTGTACTTCTTCTACCTGTTCGTCCTCCGTGCGGACGCGAGCGCCGACCCGGGACGGTGGCGCGACCGCGTCGCTTTTTCGCACCAGGAGGAGAAGCTCATCGAACGCGGCCGCAACCTGTACGCGAACTTCTGCTTCGACTGCCACGGGAAGACCGGCCTTGGCAGCGCCGATCCGAGCCGCAAGGACCTGCCCGGCCTGCCGCTCAACAAGCCGGACTTCAAGTACGTGACCCTCATGGCCGATCCGGCGAAGCTGAAGGCGGCGCAGGACCTCATCACGCACACCATCGAGCGGGGCCGCAACAAGGGCCCGGGGCAGATCTCGATGCCCGCGTGGAGCGACAAGGAGGGCGGCTCGCTGAACGACGAGCAGATCGAGCAGCTCGTCTCGTTCATCATGAAAGGCACCGATGCGGACTGGGCCGACGTCGTGACGGTGCGCCAGCACAGCCAGGGGACCGAGGACGGCCACCTGCCGCTCGAGCCGAACCCGCCGAAGCCTCAGGCCGTCTCCGGCGCCGCGGCGGGACAGCAGCTGACCGTCGGCAACCCCCAGCAGCCGTGCATCACCTGCCACAGCTTCGATCCATCGAAGACGAGCCCGATCCCGCAGGCGCCGAACCTCGGCCGGTACGGGGTCGAGGGCCCGCTCAACGACGAGAACAAGCGGGCCAAGGCCTCGGGCGATGCGGACTGGCTCTTCAAGTGGGTCTCGAACGCTCCCGGGATCAAGCCGGGTATCGTCATGCCGGCCTTCAGCAGCAAGAACGGCGGTCAGTTGAGCGACGATCAGATCAAGGCGATCGTGGAATACCTGAACACCCTGGGGAAGTGACGTGATCACCGAGGTCAGCGAAGCCAGCGAGTTCTAGCGTTCCAGGGGGCTCCGCCCCCCGAGGAGCCGCTGCCGCTCCCTCGCCGGCACACGCTTGTCCTCCTCGTCGGCCGCGTCACCACGATCAAGCTCGCCTTTTGGGCCGCGGTCACCGGATTCGAGCTTGCCCTGCCGCGCGTGTTCGCGCGACCATTCGCGGATCGCTTCGGCTGGTCGATCGCCTTCGCGATGCTCGCGACGGCGCTCGCCCTCGGCTGGGCCGCGTGGTCCGCGCGGACGATCGACCGCGACGCCGGCGGGATCCCGCGCTCCGTTGCGACGATCGCGACGACCTTCGCCGCCGCATCCGTCGTGGCGTCGCCCGCGAGCATTCCACTCCTGCTCGTCGAGCTCCGCGCTTCGACCGACGGCTGCCCCGGCGCGACGACGTGTCACCTCGAGCCCTTTTTCCTGTGGGTCGCGCTCTTCGCCGTCGGCTTCCTGGTGATCCCGGCCGCCTTCGCGGCGTCGCTGCGGAAAGTCAATGCGGAGTAAACCCAGCTCGCTTGTCCGGCTACTGGCCATTCCTGTGGCACGCTATCGCGACGCTGGTGGCCGGGAAACGCATCATGGTGGTCGACGACGATCCCGATCTTCGGGAGCTTCTCTTCACCGCGCTCGCCGATGAGGGGTTCGAGGTCGTCCCTGCCGCCAATGGCGAAGAGGCGCTCGGCCTGCTGCGGACGTTCCGCCCGGACGTCATCGTCCTCGATCTCATGATGCCGGTCATGGACGGCTGGCAGTTCGCGAACGAGCTGAAGGCGCGAGACGAGGACATACCCATCGTCCTGCTCTCCGCGGCGCGCGACCTCAAGAATCACGCGCGCGAGATGAATGCCGCCGACGTGATCGAGAAACCGTTCGACCTGAGCGAGCTCATCCCCAAGATCGAGCGCGTCGCCGCCAGCTGATCCCGAGCGGCGCCGAGCCGCTCCTAGACTCCTGCCGTGACGCTCGGCCGACCGCTCGCCGTCGTCCTCCTCGCGCTGCTCCCGACCGCGCTCCTCGCCTGGCTCCTCGCCGATCCCGCGCGCAACGGGCCCTTCAACATCCCGCTCGAGCACTTAGTCATCACCTCGAACGTCTCGATCGTCGCCGCGGTCGTCGCGTTCCTCGTCGCGCGGAGCGCCCTGCAGGCCGGTCACTACCCGACCTTGCTCGTCGCGCTCGGCTTCGGCTGTATGGCGGGGCTCTTCGCGGTGCACGGCCTGTCGACGCCCGGCGTGCTCCTACGCGGCGACCGCGCGCCGGATGCCGCGCTCGTCACCGGCGTCTCGGGGCAGCTCGCGCTCGCGACGGCGGCGCTCTTCTTCGCCGTCCGCTACACCCCGCTCGCGGGCTGGCTCGTGCGGCGTGTCCGGCCCGGCGCGGTCGTGGCGGTCGTCGTGCTCGCGATCATGGCGTACGCGACCGTCGCGCTCGCGGCGCCGGGGAGGATCGCCCAGGTCGCGCGCGTGCTGCTCGTCCTGACCGGCTCGTCGCCGGGGTACGACCCCGGAAGCTACGGCTACGGTTACGGCGGCGCCGACGTGACCGGTGGCGCGGGCTGGCTCCCGTACGTCGGCGTGGCTTCCTCGCGCAGGCGCAGATATCGCAGTTCCTCGGGCCGACCTGGACGCCGGCGTGGTGGGAGTACCACGGCCTCATGCTCGTCGCGGCGGTCCTCGCGCTCGGCGCGCTCTTCATCGAGCTCGACCGCCGGCGCGGCCTCGAGCGCTTCCTCCCGCCCACGGTGGTCGAGCGCGTCATCTCCGGCGATCCGCTCCGGCTCGAGGGCGAGCGGCAGACCGTGACGATCCTCTTCGCGGACCTGCGCGGCTCGACCGCGCTCGCCGAGACGCTCGCGCCAGAGCAGATCGTCGCCGTCCTGAACGCGTACCTGCGAGTCATGGCGAAGTGCGTGCTCGACACCGGGGGCATCCTCGACAAGTTCCTCGGCGACGGCCTCATGGCGATCTTCGGCGCGCTCGGCGATCCAACGAACGGCGCCGCGGCGGCCGCGCGCGCGGCGCTCGCGATCCGCGACCGCGTCGGCAGGCTGAACGAGGAGCGCGCGGCGCGCGGCGATCCGGTCGTACGCTTCGGGGTGGGGATGCACACCGGCGACGTCGTCCTCGGCGCGGTCGGCCTGCCCGAGCGCTCCGACTACACGGCGATCGGCGACACCGTGAAC
>VBDU01000060.1 GCA_005883625.1 Chloroflexota bacterium
CCCTCGCGATCCCTGAAGCCCCGACGCAGCGCGGTCAGGACACGCTCGATCCGAGACTCGCGGTCGTCTGCAGCGACATAACGGTCGACTGCGTCCCGGATCACCCCGGCGATCGATTTCCCCGAGGCGGCCGCTTTCCGCTGGAGAGCGGTCTTTTGCTCCTCCGTGACCTGTATCTGGATGCGCTCCATTGCGACATTCTGTGCCACCTTGATGGCATCGCCTCCAGGCCGTGACCCAGCGCCGATCAATGCGTCCCCGGCGTCTCGAGAGCGGACCAGTGGCTGCCGCCGTCGGTGGTGCGCTGGATCGCTCCGCGCACGGTGGCGTAGCCGATGCGCCCATCGCCGAAGACGATCTGCGGCGCGATCGGCGCGGCCTGCGAGTAGTCCGTGGCGAAGGCATGCCAGCTCGCGCCGCCATCCGTCGTTTCTGTCGAGGCCGTGGGGGGCACGATCTGCAGCCAGCGCGTGGCCGTCACGAAGACGATGTCGACGCGGTCCTCGGGAGCCGTGCTGACGTGGCTCCAGGTCGCGCCACCGTCGGTCCGCGGATGACGAAGCCGGCGTTCTGCGTGGTGAATCCCGGTGGGTCGGGGAATGGTCTCGAGCGCGACCAGGTCCGTCCGCCGTCGGCGGTGCGCGCGATGGTAGCGGGGCTGTTGGGCGAGAAGAGCGTGAGGTAGCCGTGCTGGCCGTCGCTGAAGAAGAGGCTGTCCTTGCACAGCGGATCGAACAGATCGCTCTGGTAGGTCCGTTCCCAGGTCGTCGCGCCGTCGGCGGTGTGCCAGATCGCGAACGCCTGGACCATGCACTGCGTCGCGGGTGATCCGGCGGACAGGAGCCAGCCTTCCCGATCGCTGATGAACGCGATGTCGGTCGGGGGGAACGGCGGGAGGAGTCGCTCGTCCCAGATGGCGCCGCGGTCCGCCGAATGGAAGAGTCGCGTGCCGGCGACGAGGGCCCAGACGACGTCGCCCGTCGGCGCGCTGAGCATCGCGAACGACGGCAGCGGGATCGGTGTGGGCGAGGTGGTGGGAGACCCCGTCGGCGCGGCGGTCACGCTTGGCCCGGGCGTCGCGCTCGGCGCGACG
>VBDU01000061.1 GCA_005883625.1 Chloroflexota bacterium
ATCGCGCTTCGCCGGTTCGCGCGTCAGGCGATAGGCGATCGGCTCGAACTGGAACGCGAGGTCGTAGCCGAACGCGCCGTACAGGCCGAGGGGACCGTCCTCGGCGCTGTAGAAGAGGTCGACGAGCGCGCGCACGATCGTGAAGACGGAGCGCTGCTTCGAGCGATCTTCCTCGGCGAACCGCTCGCGAGGCGGCGCGATGGTGCCGCTCACCCGGTCGGCGGCGGCGTCGAGTCCCGCGAGCGCGTCGAGATGGGCGAGGCGTGTGGCGACCGCCGGGAGGAGCACGCGACCGCGGTCGTTGAGCGCGTCGATCGCGAAGTCGCGCTCCCGTGCGACGAGCTGCAGCGGCGGGTCGACGAAGCCGATGTCCCACCGTGTGTACCGCCCCGGGTACTCGTAGCTGGACGCGAGGAGGACCCCGCGGTGCTGGTCGAGCGCGGCGAGGACCGGATCGATCGCGCCCGCGACGGGCACGGCCGTGGTCTCCCGGCGTACCGCGATGCCGCCGCGCGTGCGGTATTCGAGGATCTGCCGCTCCGGCCCTGCGATCAGCGTCATGGCACCCGCCTCCAAGAAATCGAACGCCCTCGCCCGATTCTCGGGACGAGGGCTCGTGGTGCCACCCGATCTCGGCCCGCCGTCGCCGGCGGACCCTCAGCCTCCGCGATCACGGAGCGCCCGTTGGTAACGGTGGGCTGCCGGGCGCCCCTCATGCGGTCCGCTTCGGGGCGCCGTCTCGCGGGACCCATTCCCGCAGTCTCGCCGTCCCGGGCTCTCACCTGGCCCCGGTTCTCTTCACGGCTCCGGCCGCGGTACTCGCTCCCGCTCGAGCGACGCTCGCCAAATGCTCGCATTCCCGACACGCCACCGCAAGTGGACGCAAGGCGGCGCCGCTAGATTGGTCGCGTGAGGAGCATCCGCGCCAGAGGGCGCCCAGCGGGGCCGATGGCCGTCCGCTCGACCCTGCCGTCGCACTCGCCGGCCGAGATCCGCGAGATCCTCCGCGGTCTTCCGACGGCGACCGGCTACACGGTCACGGTGAAGCCCCTGCGTTACCGGACGGCGCCGCACCTCCAGGCCTTCACGTGGTGGGACCACCCCGAGATCGTGCTCCAGGTGCCCGAGCCCTTCCGCCCGTTCCGCGAGCTCGTCGACCTGGGGAGCGAAGGCACGCCGCTCGTGCTCTTCCGCACCCGGCGTGAGGTCATCCGTTTCCTCTACCTTCACGAGTTCTGCCATTGGTGGCTGTACCTGACGCACGGCTGGGGCTCGGCCGCCGAGATCGCATGCGACCGCTACGCCTTCGCGAACTACCGGCGGCGCGGCCCGGTGCGTCCACCGGCGTCGCGGACGCGCGGAGACCGCGCCGCCTAAGAGCGGGCAAGCTCCTGGAGTCGTTCGAGGGACGGCTGGGGAAGCTGCAGCGCCGGCACGACCATGAGGTTGTGACGGGCCACGAGCGCCTTCAGCTCGCCGATCGCACCTTCGAGCTCTCCCCGTACGCGCTCGTCCACCGCACGCGTCGCCTCGCGCTCGCCGAGGATGCGCTCCCCGGGCAGCCGGCGCAGGCGGGCGTCGCGGCCCGCGAGCCAGGCGTGGTGCGCGCGCAGCCGCGTCACCAACCGCGCGCGCTCCTCCGCGATCTCGCGGCGCAGGTCGGCCCAGGGCGGAGACGCGCCCGCTGTCCGCATGACGTGACGCGCCGCCCAGGCGTCGCCGGCGTCGTCGTCGGGGTCGGGCGGCAGTGGCGAGCCCTCGCCCGGCAAGCCGGAAAGCTCGCCGGCCACATGGAGCTCGTGGAGACGCTTCTGCCCAGTCTCTCGCCTCAGGGGTAGGGGCCCCTGTCGGCGAGCGAAGCGAGCGTGCGAGGAGACATGCTTCGCATCAGGCGATACGCGCGGTGACGATGCCGCCGGGCGCGACCGCCACGGCCGTGGGGACGAGCGCGATGCCGTACTTGCGGGCGAGCTCGGGTCGTTTCGCGACGTCCACGGTCACGACCTCGCGGCCCTGCGAGCGGAGCTTGTCCTCGAGCGTACGGCAGTCGGTGCAGAGCGGATGCGTGAACTGGACGACGATCTCGCCCCGTGGCGCCGCGCCGAAGTCCGCGAGATCGACGCGCGCGAGCGGTCCGGGACGGATGCCGCGGAGCCGGGCGGCGACGCGGTACATCTCGCAGCCCGCGCACAGACCCGTCGCGGCGGCGAGCGCCGCGAGCGCGGCGACGATCCCCGCGAGCACGGCCCCGACGGCGGCCAGGCCGATGACGTACGCGACGGTCGACGCCGTGAGGAAGATCGCCCCGACGAGATTGGCGAAGCGCGGCGGTCGTGAGTCCTCGATCGGACCCTCGCCGATGCGCGGCTGCAGGACCTCGAAGTAGAAGAGGCACGAGAGGCAGAAGCGCCGGCCGAGGGTGAGGCCGATCCAGAGCTGCGCAGCCTGCAGTGCGACGAAGATCGGCGAGCCCGTGAAGAGCGTGGCGAGCGCAAGCAGCGCGACGACGGTCTGGTTCACGCGCGGCGCGCGGGAATCGATGACGTCGGTGTCGCGGTAGGGGTCCGCCCGGCGCGCGATCACGTCGCTGCCACGAGCTCGCTCGCCCGGGCGCGGGCACCGAGCCAGCGCGCGAAGCGCTCATGCGGATCGAAGCCGACGAGCGTCTCGGCATCCGTCACGAAGTTCGAGAGCGCGTTGATGTCGTACACGTAGGGCAGGCCGTCGCGCGCCGCGACGAGATACTCGACCCCGCCGACGTCGAGCCTGCCCGCGCGGCCGATACGCAGCACGGCGTCGACCATGTCCGCCGGAGCGTCGAAGGCATCGATCCGCAGCGGCCGTTTCGCGTCGCTGACGCAGTTGTCGAACGCTGCGGGGGACCCTGTCGCCCGCACTTGAGGGGGCGCAGACCCCTCAATGCAGATGTCCGCCGGGCACAGGTTGAAGTCCTGCCGGCTTGGATTCGTGATGCGGATCGCGTAAAGGTATTCGCCGTCGAGGAATTCGACCCGCGCGATCGCGCCGTCGGCCGTCTCGAGGTATTCCTGGACGAGCCCCGTGCCATCGGGCCCCAGATCGAGGTCGGTCGCTGTCGCGAGGTCGGCCGGCGTGTCGAACCGGCGCATGAGGGCTCCCGACCCGCCGACGTTCGGCTTGACGATCACCGGGAAGCGCAGCCCGCGGGCGGCCTCCGCGGCGCGCGAGGGATCGGTCAATCGCGCCCCCCGCGGCGCGGGGATCCCGAGCCGCGCGAGGAGCCGCAGCTGCTCCCACTTCGACGTCTCGAGACGGAAGGCGTCGCTCCCGTTCACGACGGGAACGCCGCGGCGCTCGAGGAACGGAAGGAACTCATGTGCGAAGCCGATCGCGCCCGCATGCTCGCGCAGATAGCTCGACGGCGAGACCTTGTTGAGAGCGAGCGACCACTCGGGGGCGGGGCCGTCCGCGTCGAACGAGGCGTCGGCGGCGAAGCAGCGCGCGTACGGGATCGCCTCCCGATCGAGCGCCGCGAACAGCGGCGCCAGCCAGCTGTCGTTCTCGTAGATCACGCCGATCGGTCTCATCAAAGCCTCCCCGGGAGAATTCCGAGTGTACCGCTCGGAATTCGCTCCCGCTAGGCTCGGCGCATGCCAGAGGCACTCGATTTCGGGCCTTTCCTCCTGCTGAATGACGAGGCACGCGCGCGCCTCCGCGCTGCCACGACGCGGGTCCGATTCGCGCCCGGCGACAAGCTCGTCCGCGAGGACGAGCCCGCGGACGCGGCCTACGCGCTCGCCACGGGCCGCGTGCGAGTGCTGGCGGGGCAGGACCTGCGCACCCTCGCCACGCTGAGCGCCCCCGTCCTCGTGGGCGAGCTCGCGGTCCTGTCGGGCGAGCCGCGCACCGCCACCGTCGTGGCGACCGCCATGTGCACCGGCGTACGGATCCCCGCCGAAGCGCTCCGGTCTGCGCTCGCGGAGGACGCGGCGTTCGCCGCCGAGCTCGAGGAGTTCGCGCGCTTGCGCCTCGGCATGAACTTCCTTCGGCTCTCGAGCCCGTTCGCCGACCTCCCCTCGCGCTCGCTCGACGAGCTCGCGGCCAACCTGCGCCCGGTCCGCTTCGCGCCCGGCGAGGTCCTCCTCCGTGAAGGCGAGCGCGGCGACGACGCGTTCCTCATCCGCGTCGGACAGGTCGAGGTCGTGCGCGGCGAAGGCGCCCAGCAGCGCGCGCTCAGCACGCTCGGCCCCGGCTCGTTCGTCGGCGAGGTCTCAGCGCTCACCGGCGGCCCGCGGACGGCGACGGTGCGGGCGAAGACCGCCGTGCAGGCCTTCCGGCTGCCCGGCGAGGACGTGCGCCCGGTCGTGCGGAAGCACCGGCTGCTCGTCGGGAGGCTTGAGACGTCGATGCAGGCGCGCCACGCGCCGCGCCGCGTCGGGTCGGCGACCGTGGAGGCGGCGCCCGACGGGGCCCGTGCCGTGATCCTCCGCGACGCGAACGCCGGTACGTACCTGCGGCTGACGCACGAGGCGCTCGCGATCTACGAGGATCTCAACGGCGAGCGCACCCTCCGCGACCTCGCGATGCGCCACTTCTCGCGGACCGGGGCCCTCGATCCGCAGGCGGTCTTCTCGACCGTCGCGACGCTCCAATCCGCCGGCCTGGTATCGGCTCCGCGGATCGCCGAGGCGCCCGACAGCCGGCTCGTCCGCGCCGCCGACCTGGTGCTCGCTCCGCGCGCCGAGCTGCCCGACGCCGACCCGCTCGCGACACGCCTCCACCGGCTTTTCGGCTGGTGCTTCACACCCATCGGTGCCGCCGTCGCCGTCGGCCTGGGCATCGCGGGCCTCGCGGCGCTCTCGAGCGTGTTCCGGGAAGCATCGCCGGCCGACTTCGGGCTTGGCGGCGTGGTCGTCGCCTTCGTCGGCCTATTCATGGCGGGCCTTGGCCACGAGACCGCGCACGCGCTCGCGACGAAGGCCGAGGGCCGGCGCGTCGGCCGCGCCGGGATCGGGCTCCTCTGGTTCACCCCTGTCATCTACGTCGATACATCGGACGCCTGGCTCATCGACCGGCGGCACCGCGCCGTGGTCAACGCCGCAGGGCCGCTGTTCAACTTCGCACTGGCCGGCGTCCTCGGCCTCGTCGCCGCGTTCACGACCGCTCGCGTCCAGGACCTCGCGATCTGGCTCGCGGTGACGAATCTCGTCAGCATCGTCTTCAACCTGTCCCCGCTCCTCGAATTCGACGGCTACTACGTGCTCTCAGATCTCGCGAACGTCAACGCCCTGCGACGGAAGGCCCTGCGCTTCGTCTTCCGCGATCTCATCGCGCGGCCACGTCCCCCGCGCACGCGGCTCGAGGCCGGCTTTCTTATCTACTCGGCAGCGGCGCTCTTGTACGTCCTCGCGGTGAGCGTGCTCGTCCTCACGGGCGTGCCGCGCCTCTTGAACGGGATCCTCGAGGGCCGCGTGGACGAGCCGGTGCGCGGCTTCATCGGGCTGGTGGTGGCCCTCGGGCTCGCGGCGTTCACGGTCGGGCCTTTCCTCGGCGAGGTGCGCGCCGCGCGCACCGATGAGCCGGGCGCCTAGGGCCGGCGCGTCTCCGACGGCATCCGGGGGCTCGAGCTCTTCGGGTTCAAGGCCGCGGACAGGTCCGTCTTCGACATCCGCTCCTCGAGGCGCTCGGCCTTGGCCGTCCCGGTCGCGAACGCGGCGCGCTCCTCCTGTGTGAGGTCGTACCCGTCGAGGGCGGCCGTGGGATCGGCGGCCAGGTGATCGCGGAACGAGGCATCGTTCATCGCACGCTCGAGGACGGCGTTCAGCGCGTCGGCGCTCACTGTCGCTCCCTTGCCGCTGTCAGCGGGCACGTCGCGCGGGCAGTGTATCGCGGGCCTTTCGGCGAAAGGACACTCTCGAACAGGGTGATAGCGCCTACGTCGAACGCGATCGGCGCGATGTGCAGCCCCTCGACCGCGGCCGCGACCGTCCGGGCTTCGGGGAGGCTGGCGTCCTCGCGAACGCGCGCCAGCGTGAGGTGCGGCGAGAGGGGGCGCTCGTCGAACCGCAGGCTCCTCGCGCGCAGCCCGGCGGCGACGCCGGCACCGACACGCCCGACGTCCTCGACGCCCTGACCGATACCGAGCCAGACCACGCGCGGACGACCCCGCTCCGGGAACCGCCCGGCGCGATCGAGCGCGATCCGGAAGGGCGTCACCTCGGCGGCGGCCCCCTTCGCCGCCGCTTCGGCGTCCGGGAGCCGTTCGTCCGGGGTCCAACCGAGGAACGCGAGCGTCAGATGCAGGTTCTCAGGGCGGACGCGCCGCAGTCCGGGGAGCACATCCGGAAGGATGGCGAATGCGCGGGCCGCCGCATCCTCCGGCAGAGGGATCGCGATGAACAGCCGCACTGCGCCGCGAGACTAGGCGCGCGGAGAGCGTCGAGCGCTCAGCGGGTGACACGGCGAGGGGGATCGCGCGCGCCCGAGGGTGGAGGGGCCCGCCCAGAACGACGGCGCAGCTGATCCGGCAAGGGGCGGGAGGCGAACTCGGAAGCGCGCGACCCGCGAGCCGGGGCAGGACCCGCTGAGCGCGAGCTACACCAGCGCGCGCCTAGAACGAAGCGGCGTGGACTTGGTCGCCGATGAGGAGGACGAGGAAGAGGAACGCGAGGACGGCCGTAAGTGCCGAGAGCGCGGCGACGCGCAGCGGCTCGCTGTGCTCGATCCGGTCTCGTGTGTCTGCGATCAATTCGCTCATCCGCCCGTCGCTTGAGCAAACGGCGTGCCGACCCGGATGTTGCTCGGTCGGCCGGTGTGGACCGGCGCCGTCTAGGCGGGTGTCGGCGCGGGAGCGGGGCCCTTGCCCTTCTCGCCCTTCTGCCGGCGGGGCTCTTCGCCCGCCGGGGCGCCCGGGGGCGTCGGCCCGGACGTCGCCGCCGCGACCGGCACGCCGCCCTCGCCCTCGTCGTCGAACAGCGCGTTGAACTCGTCGGTCTCGAGGGTCTCCTGCGCGATGAGCTTCTCGACGATCTGGTCGAGCTTCGCGCGGTTCTGCGTGAGGACCTCGTAGGCGCGCAGGCGCGCTCGGTCCACGATGTCGTGGACCTCGGAGTCGATGATCTTCGCGACATCCTCCGAGTAGTTCCGCTCCTCCTGGATCTGACGGCCCAGGAAGATGAGCTCGTCGGTCTTGCCGTACTGGAGCGGCCCAAGCTTCTCGCTCATGCCGAACTTCGTGACCATCTGGCGGGCCATCTCGGTCGCCTTCTCGATGTCGTTGCTCGCGCCGGTCGTGACGTCGCCACCCAGGTGGAGCTGCTCGGCGACCCAGCCGCCCAGCGCCGCGGCGATGTCGTCCTCGAACTCCTTCCGCGTCCGGAAGTAGCGGTCCTCCTGAGGCAACGACCACGTAACGCCCATCGCCATCCCGCGGGCGACGATCGAGATCTTGTGCACGGGGTTCGTGTGCTTGAGGAGCTTGAAGCAGAGGGCGTGGCCGCCCTCGTGGTAGGCCACGATCCACTTCTCCTTCTCCGTGATGACCCGGGAGCGTCGCTCCGGGCCGAGCGCGACCTTCTCGAGCGCCTCCTCGAAGTCGATCTGCGCGATCGTCTTCTTGTTCCGGCGGGCGGCGAGGATCGCCGCCTCGTTCACGACGTTCGCGAGATCGGCGCCGGAGAACCCCGGCGAGATCTGCGCGATGCGCAGGAGCTCCACGTTCTTGTCGAGCGGCTTGCCGCGGACGTGCACGTCGAGGATCGCTTTGCGGCCCTTGATGTCGGGGCGGTCGAGGACGACCTGGCGGTCGAAGCGGCCCGGCCGCAGGAGCGCCGGGTCGAGGACGTCGGGCCGGTTCGTCGCCGCCACGACGATGACGTTCGTCCCCGTGTCGAACCCGTCCATCTCGACGAGGATCTGGTTCAGCGTCTGCTCGCGCTCGTCGTGCGAGACGAATTCGGAGCCCGAGATCGAGAAGAACGGGACGCCGGCCTCGCCGGCGACCGCGCGCGCGAGCATCGTCTTGCCGGTGCCCGGCGGGCCCACCAGGAGCACGCCGCGCGGGATCCGCGCGCCGAGCGAGCTGAACTTCTCGGGGTACTTCAGGAACTCGACCACCTCGGTGAGCTCCTGCTTGGCCTCTTCCACGCCCGCGACGTCGTCGAAGGTGACCGTCGGCTTGTTGCCGATGAACATGCGCGCGCGGCTCTTCCCGAACGACAGCGCCTGGTTATTCGTGCCCTGCGCCTGCCGCATCATGTAGAAGAAGAAGCCGCCGATCAGCAGGACCGGCAGAAGGCTCAAGAGGATCGAGCCGATGACCGAGAAGGTCTGGCTGTTCTCCTCGTACTTGAGATCCACCTGCCGGGTCGGGTTCGCGGTGTTGTAGTCGACGATCGCCTTCTGGAAGATGTCGTCCTTGTCGGCGATCTTCGTCTGCTGCTTCTGGCCACTCGTCAGCTCGATCGCCGCGGTGTTGCCGATGATCGTCACCGACTTCACCGAGCCCTGGTTGATCTCCTGGATGGCGGACGTCACCGGGACGGTCGGGACGGACGGCGTCTGCGACCGGTAGGCGTACAGGAGCGCGAGCCCCATCACCACCAGCAGTAGCGTCAGGATGCCGTTCTTGAAGATCCGGTTGTCTAGGTTCAGCGTCGCCGTCCTTTCGACGTCTCGTTACGAGCCGTCTTCTCCATCGATGCTACCTGCCTAACGCGACGCGACCAAAGGTCGTTCCCCCAGGAGGCTGGCGGATACACGGCAAGCGCTGTTCCGCCGGGGTTTTCCCGCGGCCGACCGATACCAGGTACCCACCAGACGGCGTCCTCGACCGTCACGACGGGCCAGCCGCCGCGCAGCCTGAGGGGCACCTTCGCGTCCGTGAAGAGGTCCTGGAGCTTGCGTCCGCCCGGCTCGCGATCCCCGGGAAGCCGCGCGCGGACCGCGAGCGCGCGCACCAGCTCGTCCGGCATGTGCGCGACGAGCGCGCCCTCGGCGGGCTCGGCGCCGAGTCGGAAGCGCCAGCCGTTCCACACGATCTCGCCATCGGGCCGGAGCACGGTCGGACCGTCGATCGGCGGCGGCGGCGCCGTCGCGGGAACGATCCGGAGCCTCGCGTACTCCCGTACGGCCCGGCCGCCCGGAAGATCGATCGATCGGGTGCCGTCGCGCGAGCTCGCGAGCCCCGCCAGTGCGGCACGGTGTCGCGCCGAGAGCGCGCGGCCGGTCGCCTCGCGCCAGGCGGCGGCGATGGCGGCGTCGCGGAGGACGCCGTCGGGAAACGCGTCGAGCGCGATGGCATCGTCTTCGGTGGCGCGCACCAGCGCGGTGGCGACCGCGTCCGCGCCGCGATCCTCGCGCTCCGCCGCGGCGTCGGCGAGGCGCGCGATCGCCTCACGCACCCGCGGGTTCAGCTTGGCCAGCTCGGGGAGCACGCGCAGGCGGACCCGATTGCGGGCGAAACGAAGCGATCGATTCGTGGGATCGGCCAGCGGGCGGATCCGCGCGGCCCTGCAGACGGCCGCCGTCTCGGCGCGGCCGACGCAGAGCAGCGGACGTGCGATGCCGTCGCGGAGGGGACGCATGCCCGCGAGCCCTGCCAGGCCGCTCCCCCGCGCGAGATGCAGCAGGACCGTCTCCGCCTGGTCGTCGCGCGTGTGGCCGGTCGCGATCGCGGCGGCGCCGATCTCGCGCGCAGCGCGGCGGAGGAACTCGTAGCGCGCGCGGCGGGCGTCGTCCTCGCTCTTCGCGGGATGTCCGGCGCGCCCGATGCGGATCGGCGCCCCGACCCGGTTCGCGAGCTTCGTCACCTGGTCCGCATCCTTCGCGCTCTGGCGCGGGCGGGTCCGATGGTCGAAGTGCGCCACGTGAAGCACGAGGCCGAGCTCGTCTGCGAGGTCGGCAAGGAGCAGGAGGAGCGCGGTCGAGTCGGTACCGCCGGAGACCGCGACGAGGAGCGGTCCCGGCCGCAGGATCTCGTGCGCGCGGATGTAGTCCCGGACGGCGCTGCGGATCGCGGATGGGATCACCGGTGGCTGGGGGCGGATTCGGACCGCCGACCACGCGGTTATGAGTCGCGCGCTCTAACCACTGAGCTACCCAGCCTGGTCGCTAGGTCGATTTTAGGCGGCGTCGCCGCGCTCGCGCGCGAGCCGGGCGTGAAATTCTTCCTCGGTCATCAAGTGCTTACGCGAGTTGCACGTCTTGCAGGCCGGGATCAGATTTTCAATCCGGTTCGTGCCGCCTCGGGCGATCGGTAGCCGATGATCTACCGCGAGCGCTCCCGGCGCGCCGCAGTAGCCACAGCGACCGCCGCAACTCGCGACGAGCTCCAACCACTCGGTGACCGTGTACGAGCCCTCGGCGCCGAGAATCCGCGCTCGTCGCCGCTGCCAGATCGTTCGACGGATCTCGCGGCTTCGCGCTTCCCAGTCGCGTCGACGCTCGCGATGCTCCTCCGGATGCTCTGCGCGCCAGCGCCGCATCGCGAGCCGCGCCTTGTCGAGGTTTCGCCGCATCCAGTCGCGGGCATAGGCGCGGCGCCTATCGAGATCCTTGTAGGGCACGCCGAACATCTAGCAGGCAGGCGCGCCCGTGGCAATAGGACCGAGAAAAAGGGAACGCTACCGCGAGAACACTGTTGCGGGGGGAAGATTCGAACTTCCGGCCTTTGGGTTATGAGCCCAACGAGCTACCGCTGCTCCACCCCGCATGACCATCTTACTCCTACGGTCGCGCTTCAGCGATCTCCGAAAAAGAATGCGATCCACCGCTGCAGCCTTGACGGCCCCCTGCTCACGACCGCCGCGGACGGACCGCTCGCCTGCCCGTCCCGTTGCACCTGCACGAGCGCCTCGTTCGGCCCGACGATCCCGTAGTCCTTCGCGTGCTGACGCACGTAGTCCGCGGTCTGCTGCTCCTTGATCGTCGCGTCGAGCTGAGCGCCGCGGAGCTGTTCCGTCGCGATGTCGCCGCGGAGCGCGGCGATCTCGCGCGCGAGCGCGTTGCCCTGGGCGGTGATGCCGACGAACGCGGCCGCGAGCAGCAGCGCCGCGCTCAGCACGCCGAGCGCCACGATCTGTCGGGCGAGGCGGGCGAATCGGCGCGGTCGCCGCCCGTGCGCCGTTCGTCGACCCATCGCGCGCATCATGCGGGAGACCACCGCTCCGGGGGAAGCCCTCCGCCGGCACCGCCCGCGGCGCGGTACGCGCACCACCCGAGGAGACCGAGCCAGGCGGCGCCCGCGTTCGGGTCGCGGAGCGAGCGCACGAACCCGCTGACGACGACCCGCCGATCGACCGCGACGATCGCCGCGTCGTTGCGCGACTCGTCGAGCGTCCCCGTCTTGTGCGCGACCTTCGCCGCCGGCGGCAGGTACCGCCGCAGCATCGTCTTGTCCTGGCAGCGCTCGAGGATCGCGAGGACCGCGTCGCTCGTCGCTCGGTCGCGGCATCCGCCGCGCAGCAGGCGTAGCAGGAGCGCCGCGGTCTCGCGAGGGGTCGTCACGTTCTCGGACCCTTTCGCCGCGGCGTCGAAGTCGTACATCTTCCGCCGCAGGCGTGTCCGCGAGCAGCCCCACGCCGCCAGACGATCGTTCACGCGCTCGAGGCCGAACCGGTCGATGAGCCGGTTCGTCGCGGTGTTGTCGGAGACGATGATGGCGAGCATCGCGAGGTCGCGGAGCGTCATCTCGCGGACGTCGGCGAGGTACCGCAGCACGCCGCTCCCGTCGACGAGCGCCCCCACCGCGACGCGCTCGCCGAGGTCGATGCGCCCCTCGGCGGCGTCGGCATAGAGCGCCATGACGAGCGGGACCTTGATGACCGACGCCGAAGGGAATTCGTCGTCCGCGGCGTGCTCGTACAGGGCCGTTCCGTCCTCGGCGAGCGCGATGGCACCGGCGATGCCCGGGATCGCCGGGAGCGCGTCACGCGCGGGCGCGAATGGATCGCCGCCGACCGATCGACCGGTCACGCGCGCGAGCGTACTAGCCTCTGCGAGACGTGATCGAGTTCCGCGACGTCCACAAACACTTCGGCCCGCTCCACGTCTTGAACGGCATCGACCTGAGCGTCGCCGAGCGCGAGGTGGTGGTGATCATCGGCCCATCGGGGTCCGGGAAGAGCACGCTCATCCGGACGATCAACGGGCTCGAGGCGATCGAGAGCGGGACGCTCGTGGTCAACGGGATCGCGGTGCACGCCGAGCACGTCGACGTGAACCGCCTGCGCAAGGACGTCGGCATGGTCTTCCAGTCGTTCAACCTCTTCCCCCACCTCACGGCGATCGAGAACGTCATGCTCGCGCCGCTCAAGGTCCGCAAGCTCGGGCGATCCGAGGCACGCGACCGGGCGATGCGGCTCCTCGAGAAGGTCGGCATCCCCGAGAAGGCCGACGCCCCCCCGGCGCGGCTGTCCGGGGGCCAGCAGCAGCGCGTCGCCATCGCCCGCGCGCTCGCCATGGAGCCCCGCATCATGCTGTTCGACGAGCCCACGAGCGCGCTCGACGCCGAGATGATCCGCGAGGTGCTCGACGTGATGCGGGACCTCGCGCGGGAGGGCATGACGATGCTCGTCGTGACCCACGAGGTCGGTTTCGCGCGCGAGGCCTCGAACCGGGTCGTGTTCATGGACGGAGGGCGCATCATTGAGGACTCACCGACGCGGGAGTTCTTCGCCGCGCCCCGGGAGGAGCGCGCGAAGCAGTTCCTGAGCAAGGTCATCCGGCACTGATCGCCGGAAGGAGGGGAACATGCGGGGCATCACACGCACCGTCGGGGTCGCACTGGCGATCGTCTTCGCCGCGGCCTGCGGCGGCGCGAGCACGCCGGCCGCGTCCCAACCCGCCGCGAGCGCCAAGGCGAGCGCGCCGAAGTTCGAGCTCTCGACGTACCAGTACGCGATCCAGACGAAGGGCAAGCTGCGGATCGGCTCGCAGGAGGACAACCCACCGTTCAGCGTGAAGAATCCGGCGACCGGCAAATGGGAGGGGTTCGACGCCGACTTCGGCCGCGAGCTCGCGAAGGCGATCTTCGGGACGCAGGACGACATCGACAAGTTCATCGAATGGGTGCCGGTCGTGTCGGCGACCCGGATCCCCTCGCTCACCGACAACAAGGCGGACGTCATCATCAAGACGTTCACGATCACGGAGGAGCGCAAGACCCAGATCGACTTCTCCGACGTCTACTTCGTCACCGGCCAGCGCATCCTCGTGAAGAAGTCCAACGACACGATCAAGGAGGCCGCAGACCTCGGCGCGAAGACGGTCTGCGCCCAGCGCGGATCGACGAGCGAGCAGAACATCACGAAGGCGAACCCGGCGGCGAAGGTCCTGCTCCTCGACAGCTACCCCGCGTGCCTCCTCGCCCTCCAGCAAGGCCAGGCGGACGCGGTCTCGACCGACGAGACGATCCTTTTCGGCCTCGTGAAGGTGGACCCGAACACCAAGATCGTCGGGAAGCCGTTCTCGGACGAGCCGTACGGCATCGGCGTCAAGAAGAACCAGAACGGCGACCGCCAGGGCTTCGTCCCCTTCGTCAACACCTGGCTCGCCGGGATGATCCAGGACGGGACCTGGGGCAAGCTCTACGAGAAGCACATCACGCCCGTGTCGGGCGACAAGAAGACCAGCCCAAAGGGTTGATGGGGGCTCCGCCCCCCTCACACCCCCCGGCTAATCGGAGCTGTCAGCGCGGTCGGCTTGGGGCCGGCCGCCGTCGCGTGAGCGGCAGCCATGCGGTGGGCCGGGAGGCGCAGGGGCAGGGGCCCCTGGCGCGAAGCGCCACCGACTAGTGCCTGGCGCGATCGCCTTCCAGTTCCCGGATCTTTTCTTCGGCGGCCTCTGGGTCACGATCCAGATCTCCGCGCTCGGGCTCGCCGGTGCGCTCGTCATCGGCACCGCGGTCGCGCTGCTGCGCATCTCACCCGCCGCGCCGCTTCGCTGGCTGGGCGCCGCGTACGTCGAGTTCTTCCGCAACACGCCGCTCGTCGTCCAGCTCTTCTTCCTCTTCCTCGGCTTGCCGCTCGTCGGCCTGCGCTTTTCGAGCGACACGTTCGAAAGCATCTTCCGCGCGGCAGCGACCGGCATGGCTCTGTACCACGGCGCGTACGTCGCCGAGGTCGTCCGCGGCGGGCTCCTTGGCGTCGACAAAGGCCAGATCGAGGCCGCGCGCTCGCTCGGCCTGAGCTACGCCCAGATGCTGCGGTACGTCCAGCTTCCACAGACCTTCCGCGCGGTCGTTCCACCCGTCGGGAACATCGCGATCGCGCTCGTGAAGAACACTTCGCTCGCATCGACGATCGGCGTCACCGAGCTACTCTTCGGGGCCGAGATCGTCGAGTCGCGCACCTTCCGGGCGGAGGAGTCATTCGCGACGGCGACGCTCCTCTACCTCCTCCTCACGATCCCGCTCGGCCTTGCCGTGAACTACCTCGAGCGGCGCCTCCTGGTGGCGCGATGAGACCCGACACCTGGGGCATGTTCGTCGACCCGGCGATCCTGCGGTTCTTTGGTCAGGGCCTGCTCGAGACGCTGTCGATCGCGGCCGCGTCGACGCTCCTCTCCTTCCCCGCGGGCCTGCTCTTCGCGCTCGGACGCCTCTCGCGGCGCGCGTGGATCCGCTGGCCATCGATCGCGTACATCGAGGCGATCCGCGCGCTCCCTGTCCTGCTCCTCATCGTGTACTTCGGCATCAAGGGATCGACCCTCTTCCGACCGCTCTTCGGGTCGGACTTCGACCTCCCGCGGTTCTGGGCCGGCGTCCTCGGCCTCTCCCTGTACACGAGCGCCGTGCTCGCCGAGATCATCCGCGCCGGGATCGTCAGCCTGCCGCGAGGCCAGGCGGAGGCCGCGCGAGCGCTCGGGCTCAGCTATGCGCAGTCCCTGCGGCACGTGATCCTGCCGCAGGCGCTGCGGCTCATGGTGCCGGCGATGATGGGCCAGCTCACGACGGTCATAAAGGACACCTCGCTCGTCGGCACCATCGGCGTGTTCGAGCTCCTCCGCCAGGGCCGGACCATCTACACGCAGTTCTTCAACCCGATCGAGGTGCTGCTCTTCGTCTCGCTCGTGTACTTCGTCGTCTGCTTCGCGCTGTCGCAGGGCTCCCGGCGTCTCGAGGTCGGCCGCGTGCCGCGCATCGCACAGGTGAAGGTCCAGGAGCTCCAGCTGCGCGACCAGGCCGCCTGAGGGGCGTCAGTCCGGCGACTGCGCATTGATGCGCTGCTCGACACGCGCGCGGTCGGCGAGCCCGTCGATGCCGACGGCCTCCACCGCGAACGACGCGACCGCGTTCGCGAAGCGCGCCGCCTCGACGAGGTCGCGCCCGTCCGCGAGCGCGAGCCCCAGCCCCGCGGCGAACGCGTCCCCTGCTCCCGTCGGATCGACGACGGCGTCCGCGGCAAAGCCCGGCACGACGACGTCGCGCCCGTCGCGAAGGATGAGCGCCCCGCGCTCGGCGATCGTCACGATGACCGGGGCGACCGCGGACCAGCGCCGCGCCGTGTCGACGTCGCCGCCCAGGTCCTCCTCGCTCAGAACCGCGACGCTCACCTGCGGGAGCACCTCGGACGCCTCGTCCCAGTCGCGGCGGCGCACGGTGCCGTCGGCGTCCCACGTCCGCAGATAGCCCTGCGCGACGAGGACCCGGGGCGCGCCCGCGAACACGCCGAAGAGCGAGCGGTCGAGCTCGTGCGCGATCGACGCGAAGACGACGCTCCGCGTCTCGCGGACGTCCGCCGGCAGCGCCTCCGCCGCGATGCCCTTGGCGCGCGCCTTGAGGCGCAGCTGGCGCTTGCCGTCGACGTAGCGGAAGGCGAAGGTCGTCGTCACCTCGCTCTGCAGCGCGTGGAGCGTGATGCCGAGCCGTGCGCAACGGTCCGCGAGTCGCTCGCGCTCGTGGGGGCCGACGCGCGTCACGAGCGCGGCGCGCGCGCCGAAACGCGCGGCGGCGGCGGCCGCATAGACCGCGGTGCCCCCGATGCGCCACTCGGGATCGCCCGCGAACTCGTCGCGCGCCGCGTGCCCGATCGTGACGAGGTCGTACATGCCTAGACGCTGAAAAGCACGTGGAAGACTTCGCCGTCCTTCACGAGGTAATCACGCCCCTCCGTCCGCATGATCCCTTGCTTCTTCGCGTTGGCCTCCGACCCCGCCGCCAGCAGCTTCTCCCACTCGATGACCTCGGCGCGGATGAAGCCGCGCTCGAGGTCGGAGTGGATCGCGCCGGCCGCCTGCTGGGCGCGCGTCCCGGCGGGGATCGTCCAGGCACGGACCTCGTCCGGCCCGACGGTGAAGAAGGAGATGAGCCCGAGGAGCTCGTAGGTCGCGCGGATGAGCCGGTCGAGCGCCGGCTCGGCGAGGCCGAGGTCGGCCCGGAACGCGGCGGCCTCGTCGGGCGGGAGCTCGGCGATCTCGCTCTCGATCTTCGCGCACACCGGGACGACCGCGGTCGCGCGGTGCTTCCCGGTCGCGGCGCGGAGGGGTGCGAGGACCGTGTCGGGCCTTCCCACGTCCGCCTCGTCGAGGTTCGCCGCGACGAGGGTCGGCATGAGCGTGAGGAAGCGGAACCCGCGCATGACGCGGAGCTCCTCGGCGTCGAAGTCCACGTCGCGCAGCGGGCGCTCCGCGTCGAGTGCCGACCGGGCGTGCTCGAGGACAGCCTTCTCGCGCTCCTTCGCGTCGCGCTCGGCGCCCTTTGCCGAGCGGAGCTCCGGCTCGAGCCGCTCGAGCCTTCGCTCCACGACGGCGTGGTCCGCGAAGAGCAGCTCGAGCTCGAGGGTGGCGAGGTCGCGCGCCGGATCGACCGTGCCCTCGACGTGCGGGACCGCGGCATCGGCGAACGCGCGCACGACGTGCACGAGCGCGTCGGCGGTGCGGAGGTCGCCGAGCTTCTGCGCGGAGATCGCCTGCCCGGGCGCGGCGGGCTTCGCGAGGCCGAGGTCGCGGTACGTGATCTCGGCGTGCGTCGTCTTCTTCGGCTGGAACAGCGGGGCGAGCCGGTCGACGCGCTCGTCGGGTACCTTCGCGACCCCGACGTTCGTCTCGGCCTCGGCTCCCGCGAAGCCGCCGGTCGCCGCGTGCGCGCCGGTGAGCAGGTTGAAGAGCGTCGTCTTCCCGACGTACGGCAGGCCGGTGATCGCGGAGGTGAGACCCAAGGGCTAGAGCGTCGTCTCGTGGACCGGTACGTCCTCGCCGAAGAGCCGGCGCGCGATCGCGGCGAAGCGCTCCCGTGAGCCGGTGGCGTGCACCTCGTGGAGCGCGCCCTTCTCGCCGCGGACGAGCCGATGCGACGAGAGGACCTCACGGACGGCGAGGGCGGTCGTGGTCGCCGAATCGACGACCCGCACGCCCGCGCCGGCGACCTTCTCGATGCGCGCGCGCAGGAACGGGTAGTGCGTGCAGCCGAGGAGGAGCGTGTCGACCGCGGGCCGCACGACCGCTCCCTCCGTGAGGAGCGGCTCGACGTACTCGCGCACCGCGGCCTCGGCCTCGTCGGTATCGGCCTTGCCGGCCTCGACGAGCGGGACGAGCCGCGGGCAGGCCTGCTGGATCACGTCGACGAGCGGGTCCAGGTCGCGCAGCGCGCGGACGTACGCGCCGGAGCGCACCGTGAGCGTGGTGCCGAGGACGCCCACCGCGCGGCGGGCGGTCGCCGTGAGCGCCGCCGCCGCGCCCGGCCGCACGACGCCGATGACCGGCACCGCGGACTCGTCGCGCACCGCCTCGAGCGCCACCGCGGTCGCCGTGTTGCACGCGATGACGACAAGCTTGCAGCCGTGCCGACCGAACCAACGAAGGGCCTCGCGCGTGAAGCTGACGACCTCCGCGGGCTCGCGCGGGCCGTACGGCATGCGCGCTTCGTCGCCGAGATAGATGGTCGCCTCGTCGGGCAGCTGGCGCCGCAGCTCGCGGAGCACGGTGAGACCGCCCACCCCGGAGTCGAACACGCCGATCGGCGCGTCTGCGCGAGCCGCTATTTGCGCTGCTGGGTGACGAGCCCGTTCGCGAACGCGTCCATCGCCTTCGCGATCGGCGTGTTCTGCTGCGCCAGCACGAACGGCTGCTGCTTGTTGAGCGACTCGCTCACCGTCTTCCAGTCCGTCGGGATCTCCGCGACGACCGGCAGGTTGAGCGCGTGCTCGAGCCCGCCCTTCGACATCCCCGCCGCGGTGTCCGCCTGGTTCACGACGAGGAGGATCGGCTTCGCGCCCTTGTAGCCGAGCGCCTCGAACGTGTCGATCGCGGCGCGCGCGTTGTTGACCGACGCCGCCATGTACGTGACGACGAGCAGGATGAGGTTCGCGGCATCGAGGATCGCGAGCGTGTCGTCGGCCAGCCGCGACGGACAGTCGACGATCACATAGTCGTGGTTCTCCGCGAGCAGCTGCATCGCCGTCGCGATGTCCGGCGGCTGCATGAGCTCGGCCTCCTCGGGCCGCGGCGGGCCGAGCAGGACCGCCACACCGCTCGGGCCCTCCCAGAGGATCTCCGAGAGCGACGTGCGCATCGCCTGCCCTGTCGGGAGATCGACGATCGAGCGCGTGTTCGGGGGGACCTGCAGGACGTGGCGTACGGAGCCGAACTGCATGACGCCATCCATGAGCGCGACGGCGTGACCGCGTCGGCGGAGGACGCACGCGAGGTTCACCGAGAGCATGGTCTTGCCGGAGCCGCCCTTCGGCGAGTACACCGCGATCATCTTCCCGCGCACGCGCGTCGCGGCCTTGCCGCCGACGCCGAGCGCGACCGCGAGCTCGTTCGCCCCGCCCGGCAGGACGAAGACCGCATCGATGCCCTCGTCCGGTCGCGGGTCGACCGGCCGCTGCGGCACGGTGACGATCACGACGCGCGTACCCGGCGACGCGGAGCGGATCCGCTTCGCGATGTCGAACCCCGTCACCTTCCCCTGCAGGAGCGCGTCGATGAGGACGACGTCGGGCTTCTCGGTGGAGACCTGCGCGATCGCCTGGTCGGCCTGGCTCTGGACGCCCGCGACCTCCACCTCCTGCTCGCGCGCGAGCATCGACTGGAGGTGCTGTGCGACCTGGGGAAGATCCTCGATGAGGAGGACGCGCTTCATCGCGCCCGCAGTCTACGTAAGGCGAGCGCGCACGTCCCGGCGACGACCCCTCCGACCGCGACGACGGATCCGGCGACGAGCCCCGTTATGCCCTGCCAGTACCAATCCGGGTACAGGCGGATGAGGTTGCTCGACGCGGGATCGAAGAGGAAGTTCCCCTGCGGAAAGAACACCTCGTGGAAGAGCAGGAAGAGCGGATCGAAGGCGACCGCGGCGACGACCCCGACGACGAGGACGCCGATCGTCGCCGCGAGCGCGCCGTCGCGTACGAGGCGCAGCGCATCACGGCGGACCAACGCGCGCTGGAGCCGGATCGCGAGCACGACGACCGCGACGGCGAGGACTACTTTCGCGCCGTCGAAAACGCGACGCACGTCGGCCATGTGCGCGTACTCGGCGCGCGTGAAGACCTCTCGGCCGAAGCTGCTGGGCGGATCCGTTTGCGCTCCGGTCACGTAGGCCACCCACTGTGCATCCCAAGCGCGCATGACTTCGACGGACACCTGTCCCCCGCCGAAGCAGCCCCCGGCCGGGGGAGGACACGGGTCGTGGCTCACGTAGGTCATGCCCGTCACGCCATTCGCGTTCGCGAGCCAGGCGTACGGACCGTCGCCACTCCAGAGGAACGCGAACGTGACGAGACCGGCGAGCGCGAACGCGACGGCGAAGATCGCGACCTCGAGACGGCGGATCACACCGGGATCGCGCCGAGGCCGGGCCGGTCGGGGAAGACGAACCGGCCGCGCTCGACCGCGACCGCGCGGAAGGGGTCGTCGCTGATGAGGAGATTGCCGTCGAGGTCCGCCCACTCGACCGCGGGGGCGAGGTGCGCGGCCGCGGCGATGGCGACGCTCGTCTCGGCGGCGCGGCAGCCGAGCATGACCTTGAGGCCGCGCTCGTGCGCGGCCGCGATCATCGCGCGCGCCTCGCCGATGCCGCCGCACTTCTGCAGCTTCACGTTGATCCCGTCGCAGGCGCCGGCGAGGCGCGGGACATCGCGAGCGCGCACCGCGGCCTCGTCGACGACGATCGGGAGCGGCGAGCGCTCCCGCACGCGCAGCAGGCCCTCGAGGTCGTCCGGCGCGATCGGCTGCTCGACGAACTCGATGCCGAACGGCACGAGCCGATCGATGCGGCGCGGCGCCTCGTCGGCCGTCCAGGCGGCGTTCGGGTCGACGCGGATCGCGCCGTTGTACCGCTCCCGGATCGCTCGGAGGATCGCGACCTCGTCGCCGGCGCCGAGCTTCACCTTGAGCACCGAGAAGCCCTTCGCCGCGGCGGCGGCCGCGCGCTCGGCCATCACCTCCGGCTCCGCAAGGCCGATGGTGAACGAGGTCGGTGGCGGCTCGGCCGGCGCGAGCCCGAGGAACGCGCGGAGCGGCACGCCCGCGGCCTGCGCCGCACGGTCGTGTGCGAGCACGTCGATCGCGCAGCACGCGGCGCCGCCGTGCGGGAAACGCTCGTCGAGGCGCGCCTTCAGCGTCGCGAGGTCCTGCGGGTCGTCCGGAATGAGCGCCACGCTGTCGCGGACCGCGCGGGCGACGGCGTCGGCATCCTCACCGAAGAACGCGTCCGGCACGCCCTCCCCGCGCGAAACACGCTCCCCCTCGCGCGCCTCGACGAGGACCACCTTCTTCGTCGTGAGCGTGGCGCGCGAGATCGCGAAGGGCACTGTGAGGTGCAGCTCGACCGTGCGGACGGTCGCGTTCATCGAGCGGCCGCCAGCAGGGCCCGAGCGAGGCGGTCTCCGCCGGCCGCGCCCTCGCGGATCGGGTCCGCGGCGGGAAGGCCGGTCTCGGCCGCGGCCTGCGCGACGGCGCGCGCCGCGGACCGCTCGTCGAGCGCCGCCGTATTGAGCGCGACCGCGACGACCGGGATGCGCGGCGAGCCTGGCGGGCGCGACCAGAGCGCGGCGTCCTCGTAGATGCGGAGGAGCTCGCCGAACGTCCGCAGCGGCAGCTCGTCGTGCGCCTTCACCGCGGCGCGCGTGCTGTCGTGGCACAGCACCATGAGGTCGGGCGCGCTCCCGTGGATGAGTCCCAGGGTGACCCCCGAGAAGCCGGGGTGCGTGAGCGAGCCCTGGCCTTCCACGACGACCCAATCGGCCTCCTCGGCGGCGTCGCACGTGATGCGCTCGGCGGCGCCCGCGACGAAGTCGGAGACGACGGCGTCCACCGCGATCCCGCTCCCCGCGATCGCGATCCCCGTCTGACCGGTCGCCACGAACGCGGCGCACTCCCCCGCCCGGCGCAGCGCGGCGACAAGCTCGAGCGCGGCCGTCATCTTCCCCACCGCCGCGTCCGAGCCCACGGTGAGCACGACGTGCGCGCCCGTCCTGCGCCGCCGGTGACCGCCGATCTCGAGATCGGCCGGCGGCTCGCGCAGCTCGCGCACCGTCGCCCTGCCTCGCGTCGCTGCGGCGGCCAGCGCGGGGTCCGAGAGCACGCGCTCGTGGAGGCCGTTCCATACCGCGACGCCGCGCTCGAGCGCGGCGGCGAGGGCCGGCCGGTACTCATCGGGGATGCGCCCGCCGGCGGCCGCGGTCCCGATGAGGAGGACCGTCGCGCCGCGCGCGAGCGCCGTCGGCACGTCCGCGACGACAGGGACGCCCCTCCCAACGCCGACGCACTCGGCCGCGTCCGTGCCGGCACGCGTCGAGTCCACGACCGCGACGACCTCGAACGGCGCGTAGCGCAGCACGCCGATCGCCGTCTTCGCCGTAGCGCGCGCGAACTGTCCCTCGGCGA
Source organism: Chloroflexota bacterium (assembly GCA_005883625.1). Taxonomy (GTDB): domain Bacteria; phylum Chloroflexota; class Limnocylindria; order P2-11E; family P2-11E; genus 3-1-20CM-2-70-9. The sequence continues at coordinate 21,808 of VBDU01000061.1, forward strand.
GGATCGCCACTCGGGGGGCTCTGCCCCCCGGCCCCCGGCTCACGCCCCCCGGCCCCCGGGTCACGCGCCGCCCAGGTCGCTCCCGAGGCGGAGGAAGCGACCGTGCCGCTCGGACGTGGTCTCGCCGTGCTCGATCGCGAGGCCGCCGTTGACGATGACGTGCTCGATCCCGATCGGGTACCGATGCGGATCGTCGTACGTCGCCGTATCGACGACACGTGCGGGATCGAAGACGACCAGGTCGGCGCGAGCGCCCTCACGCACGACACCCCGGTCATCGAGGCGCAGCCGGGACGCGGTGAGCGAGGTCATCTTGCGCACGGCGTCGGCGAGCGTGAGGACCTGCTCGTCGCGAGCGTACCGGCCGAGCACCCGCGCGAAGGTCCCGTAGGACCGCGGATGCGGCTTTCCGAACGACAGCGGGCCGTACGGCGCGTTCGCGCGCGAGTCGCTGCCGATGCAGACCCAGTCCTTCGCCATGACGTAGCGGACATCGTCCTCGCTCATCGAGTGGTGGACGATGTCGACGGCGCCCTCGTGCTCGACGAGCGCGTCGCAGGTCCATTCGAGCGGATCGCGCCCGGCCTCGCGCGCCAGCTGCTCGACGCTCTTGCCGGCCCAGTCCGGATGCTTGCGGGCACGGGCGATCACGATGCGGTCCCACGCGCGGCCCGTCTCCACCTCCTCGCCGCGGATGCGCGCACGGATCGCGGGATCGGCGAGCCGCTCGCACATCTTCTGCGTGCCGCCTTCGTGCACCCAGTTCGGGATCGTCACCGCGAGGCCGGTGGAGGACGCGGTGTAGGGGTACTGGTCCGCCGTGACGTCGAGGCCCTCCCTGCGCGCGCGCTCGATGAGCGCCGTCGAGTCCTTCACTTTCCCCCAGTTGCGCTGGCCCGAGGCCTTGTGGTGCGACAGCTCGACGCGCACCTTGCTGCGCCGGCCGATCGCGAGGTTCTCTTCGACCGCGTCGAGGAGCTTGGCGCCCTCGTTGCGGATGTGGCTCGCGTAGAGGCCGCCTTTGTCGCGGACGACCGCGCAGAGCGAGGCGAGCTCGTCCGTCGTCCCGAACGCGCTCGGTGGATAGATGAGCCCCGACGCGAGGCCGACGGCGCCCTCGTCGAGCGAGCGCGCGAGGAGCTCCTTCATCCGCGCGAGCTCGGCCCCCGTCGGCGCCCGGTCCTCGGCGCCCATCACGCAGGAGCGCAGGGTCCCGTGCCCGACGAACGAGCAGACGTTGATCGCGGGCTTCGCGCGATCGACCGCCGCCGCGTATTCCCCGAACGAGCGCCACGTGCGCTTCACGTCGAGACGCGCGAGCTCGCGGTCGAGCTCCGCCTCGGCGAGCCCGCTCACCGGCGCCGACGAGCCGCCGCAGTTGCCGCAGACGACGAGCGTCACGCCCATGTGGACGGCGCTCTCCATGGCGTCGTTCACGAACATCGCTTCGTCGGAATGCGAGTGGATGTCGATGAACCCGGGAGCGATCGCGCGGCCGTCCGCGTCGATCTCGCGCGCGTCACCGTTCCGCTCCACGCGACCCACGCGCGCGATCCGGTCACCGGCGACGAGCACGTCCGCCGCGAACGGCGGCCGGCCGCTCCCGTCGTAGACCGTGCCACCGCGGAGGACGAGGTCGCTCACTCGCGACGCCGCTCGCGACCGGCGCCGCGCTCGCGGCGCTTCGCGACGATGAGCAGCTTCGGCGACCGCGGTCCGGTGCTCGAGCCGTCGTAGTCGCCGTGCATGGACTCGATCTCGAACCCCGCCTCCGGAAAGAGCAGCTCGGCCTCGCGGCGGTAGAGGTAGTGGAGCGTCGCTTCCCGCTCCCACCGCCGGACCGCGCCGCCCGGGTCGACCTCCTCGTACCACCAGCGGAAGGTCGTCCCGTCGACGTTCGCTTGCACGCTCGAGAACTTCGCGACCTCGCGGCCGCTCTCGGGATCCTCGCGCGTCCAATCCCGGACGACGCCGCCGTCGAGCCCGGCGATGCGTGCGGGGTCGGGCTGGAAGACGTCGATCGCCAGGCGGCCGTCGGGCGCGAGGTGCTCGCGCGAGCGTGCGAGGCACTGCCAGCGCTCGTCCGGCGCCAGCATGAGGAACGTGTTCGCGGGGACCGTGATGAGAGCGAAGGTGCCGTCGAACGAGAAGTTGCGCATGTCGCCCTCGACCCAGCGCACGTCCGCACCCACGGCTCGAGCCCGCCGCTCGGCGCGCGCGAGCATCGCGGACGATCGGTCCAGGCCGACGACGGCGTGCCCGTCCACGGCGAGCGGCACCGCGACGCGGCCGGTCCCGCAGCCGAGCTCCAGGATCGGCCCGCCGGTGAGTCGTGCGAGACCGCGGAACCAATCGACGTCCGCGGCGAGATCCCGCGCCGCGTAGTCGAGGTCGTAGAGCGCGGCGACGCGTGCCGCCTCCTCCTCGGTCGCCGGCGCGCCGAACCAGTCGACCTTATCGGCCAGCGTGCGCCTCCCGGGCGCGCCGCGCGAGCGAGGGATCGCAGAGCACGTCGATCGCCGTCATCGCCAAAGCCTTCGCCGCGACGCGCATGGTCTCGAGCGCTCGCGGGGTCGCCGCCGCGGCGGCGAACTCGATGGAGTGGCCCGGCACGGGACCGGGCGTGATGGCCAGGAAGGGGTGGATCCCCGGCACCACCGTGCTCACGTTGCCCATGTCGGTCGAGCCGTGGGTGTCGGCCGGACGTCGCGGCTGGAGGCTGCGGCCCAGGCTGCCGGCGTTCGCGGAAAAGGCCTCGGCGAGCGGGCGGTTCGTGCGCACGACCTCGCACACGTCGCTCCACTCGTACCGGAGCTCGCAGCCGGTCGCGAGCGCGGCGCCCTCGAAGCACGCGAGGACGCGCTGTCGCAGCTCGCCGAGATAGGCGTTGTCCGGCGAGCGGACCATGAGGCGCGCCGCGGCGCGGTCCGGGATGATGTTCGCCGCCTTTCCGCCATCGGTGATGATCCCGTGCAGTCGGGAGTCGCTGCGCACGACGAGGCGCAGCGCGGACAGCGCGTTCCAACCGAGGATGAGCCCGTCGAGGGCGTTGATGCCTTCGTGCGGCTCCGCCGCCGCGTGCGCGGCCTTCCCGCGGAGCTCGACGTCGAGCGTGACCATCGCGAGCATGAGCGGGTCGAGCTCGTCGCGGTCTCCGGGGTGGTACATGAGCGCGGCGTCGACGTCGGCGAAGACGCCCGCCTTGATGAGCGCGACCTTCCCGTTGCCGCGCTCCTCGGCCGGACAGCCGACGACGCGCACGCGACCCTTGACGTCCCCGGCGACGTCGCGCAAGGCCAGGAACGCGCCGGCGGCGGCGGTGCCCATGAGGTTGTGCCCGCACGCGTGGCCGACGCCGGGCAGCGCGTCGTATTCGCCGAGGATCGCGACGACCGGCCTGCCCGACCCGGCCTCGGCGACGAAGGCGGTCTCGAGCCCGCCCGCCGATCGACGGACGTCGGCCCCCTCCCGCGAGAGATAGCTCGCGAGGGCGTCGGCGGCGAAGCGCTCCTCGTAGGCGAGCTCGGGCCTGGCATGGATCTCGAGCGCCAGTCGGTCGAGCGCGTCCGCGCGCGCGTCGACCCGCTCCGCGACACGGACCTTCAGCCCGGCGGCGTCCATGGCCGGCCTAAGTTAGCCCGAACGCACAAGCCGACGTGACGAGAGCACGATCTCGGCGAGGACGAAGCCCGCGAGCACGAACGTCGCCGTGATGACCGAGAGCCCGTCGACCGCGCGGAGCAGCGCGAACGCGCCCACGACGAGGCCAAGGCCGATCCCGCGTCTCGCCGCGCGGCCGCGGTGCGCCGGGCGGCGGCGGGGCGTCGCACGGGCGGCGGCGCGCTCCTCGAGGAAGATCGCGCCGAGCCCGGCGAGCCCCGCACTCGTCAGCGTCGCCCCGGCGACGACGAGCGCGAGCGCGCCGCGATCGTCGACGTCACGGGTGACGACCGTGAGGACCACGATCGCGGCGCCGCCGAGCGCGGCCGCGGCGAGCGCGAGCCTCACTCCTGGACGCGCATCGGGAGCGGGACCTGCTCGCCGCCTGCGGCGATCGGCGCCTGCGCGAGCGCCTCGATCGCGCCGGACGCGCGCGCGAGGGCGCGCTCGGTCTCGTCGAACTTGTTCGTCGCGTTCTGGAGATGGCGACCAAGCTGGTCGTGCAGCTCGACGAAGCGCTCGAACTCGCGACGGACCTGCGCGATGCCCTGCTGGAGCTCCCGCGTGCGCTCCTGCATCGCGAGGCCGCGCACCGCGAGCGCGACCATCTGGAGATACCCCAGGAGCGTGTTCGGCGAGGCGGGGATGACGTGGCGCTCCGCGCAGTACGCGTGGATGTCGATCTCGGTCTCGGGATCCTCGCGTATCAGCTCGTAATAGACGCTTTCCGACGGCACGTAGAGGAGCGCGTAATCGATCGTCTGATCCTGCGGGGAGACGTAGCGCGCGACCGCGTCGACGTGTCGCTTGGCCTGCTGGAGGAACGCGCGGCGCCGCGACCGTCGTTCCGTGTCGTCGGTCGCGCTCGCCAGCGCGGCGTACGACTCGTTCGGGAACTTCGCGTCGATCGGCACGAGGCGGCTCGCGAAGCGGACGACCGCGTCGACCCGCGAGCCGTCCCGGTACGTGTACTGGGTCTCGTACGCGCCTGTCGGCAGGCAGTCCGCCAGGAGCCGCTCGAGCATGAGCTCGCCGAAGCCCCCGCGTGTCTTTGGTCCGCGCAAGAGGTCCTGCAGCGAGCCGATGTCCTTCGCGAGCTCGCCGATGCGCGCGCTCTGCTCGCCGAGCGTGCCGAGCTGGCGCGACAGGTCGGAGAGCGTGCGCTGCGTCGCGCCGGTCTGCGTCACCAGCTGCTGCTCCGTCGTCCCGAGCGAGCGCTGTAGCTCCGCCCGCAGCTCGTCGACCGATCGCGCGACGAGCGCGACGCTCCCCTGCAGCCCTTGCTGAGCCGCGGCGACCTGCGCGGCGATGGCCTCGCTCCCCGCGGGCGCGACGCCCGCCGCCGGCCGTCGCAAGGTCGCGACGATCGCTACGGTCGCGACCACGAGCGCCGCTAGCGCGACGAGCAGCGTGCCCTCCATGGGCGCATTCTCGTTCGCCGAGCTCGTTAGCACAAGCGTTCTAGCAGGGAATTTCTGTGGCCCAGGGCACACCGGGGCACCGGCCGCTGCGCTACAACGGCCGCCGTGAGCGCCCAGCCGACCAAGCCGCTCTCGTTCTGGGAATCGGCGATCTACGGCTTCGGGAACCTCGGGGCCAGCGCGGTCTACGGGTTCCTCAACTCGGCCGCCGGCCTCTATCTCGAGCGCTACCCGGCGGTGCCGACGTGGGCGGTGGGCCTCTTGTCGCAGGAGCGCTCGCTCGCCGGTGCCTTTGCGCAACCAATTGTGGGTTCAATCTCCGACCGGACGCGAACCCGGATCGGCCGACGGCGGCCCTTCTTCATCGTCGGCGTCAGCCTCACCGCGGCGTCGCTCCTGTTTCTCGCCGGCTTCCCGCCGCTCGTCCCGATGGTCCTCGTGCTCTCGGTGAACGCGTTCTTCCTCAACGTCGCCGTCGATCCGTACCTCGCGCTCATGGCCGACCTCGTGCCACCCGGCCAGCGCGGACGCGTCGGGACCGTGCTCGCGATCTTCAACATGCTCGGCCAGATCGGCGCGACGCTCCTCGGCCTGTTCCTTTGGGATCGCTCTCCTGAGCTCGTGTTCGTCCTCGTGGCCGTGATCCTGGTCGCCGCGTTCGCGGTCACGACGATCGGCGTCCGCGAGCCGCCGCACCCGCCCGCCCCGACCGAACGCGTGAAGGTGGATCTCGTCGCCTACGTCCGTGGCGTGCTGGCGCTCGTCGGAACGATCGTCGGCGCGGTCCCCGCCGGCTACACCGCCGACCGCATCGGCAAGAAGCCGGTAATCGCGGCGGGGCTGCTCCTCTTCTCGATCCTCGCCCTCATCGGCTCACAGGTGCAGACCGTTCCGCAGGCGCTCGTCGCGATGGGCGTCATCGGGCTCGCCAACGGCATCTGGACCGCGCTCAACGTGCCGCTCCTCGTCGACCTCGTCCCGCCGGAGCGCGCCGCCGAGATGACGGGCCTCGGATCCGGCACCTGGTCGCTGGCGCAGCCCATCGGCGCGGTGATCGCCGGGATCCTCATCGGCAGCTTCGACAGCTATCGCGCGTCGTTCGTCGGCGCGGCGGTCCTCGTATTTGTGAGCTTCCTTCTGCTCCTCACGGTCCGGGCACCCCGCCTGGCCACGATCCCCGTCCCTCCTGTCGTTGCGCAGGGACGGTCCGCTACTTAAAACGGTAGCGCGCGGCGCCTGATACCGATTTAGAGAGCACGTCTCTGTGCAGAGACGTTACGCGGGGATCAGCTGCGTGCCCGCGACGCCACGCGCGGTGAGCGAGCTCGGGCAGATCTGGTGATAGGGACACTGCTGGCAGGTCCGTAGGCCCTTCGCCGGGGCTGGGCCGAACTCGCGCGCGCGGATACGCGACGCCGTCGCCGTGATGACGGTCGCGACGAGGCTCATATCGTCATCGCTCGGCGTGATCGAGCCGCGCTCCCCCGTCTCCAAGAAGTGGAGCGCCGCCCGCGCGGGGCGCGTCCCGTACATCCGCTCGTGGGCGAGCGCGTAGAGGCGGAGCTGAAGGTCCTGGTTCGCCGCCCGTTGTGGCTTGTCGCTCCCTTCGTCGACCGCGCTCGATTTGTAGTCGACGACGGCGGGGCCCTCGGGGGTGCGGTCGACGCGGTCCCAGCGGCCTACGACCCGATCCCGTCCGAGCATGAACGAGAAGCGCTGCTCGACGAGATCCGCGGCGGGCATGCCGCGTTCTTGTTCGTGGAAGCGCCGCAGGGCGTCGAGTCCCGCGGTGAAGCGCTCGCTCTCATGCTCCGGGCTGATGAAGCCCTCGGCGAGCCAGGCCGCCTTGAACGTCGCCTGAAGATCCTCGAGCGTGGGCGTCTCGCCTTCGCGCTTGCGGCGGAGATAGTCGCGCACGGCCTCGTGGAGCGCGAGCCCGTAGATCATGGGCGGCGTCGGCAGCACCGGGATCTGCAGCACGTGCTTGAAGCGGTAGAGCAACGGGCATCGGCGGTAGTCCTCGATGTCGCTGTACGAGACGGTGAGCACGTCGTCCGCCGAGAGCGCGGGAAGCGGCGCGTCCGCCTCCTCGGGCGGCGCCTGGAAGCGCTGGATCTCGTCGTAGGCCGCGAGCCGTGCCGAGATGCGCTCGGGCTGACGGCCGAGCGCCTCGCCCACGAAGCGGCTCGGCCGGTAGGCGCGCGTACCCCCGTAGTCGACCGCGCTCGTGAAGAAGAACGCGTCCTTCGCTCTGGTCATCGCGACGTAGGCGAGACGCCGCTCCTCGGCGACGTGCCGGTCACGGGACGGGCCGGGGCTCTTCGCCAGCGCGGTCGGGAGCGGGAGCGACTCGGCCCGGAATTGGCCAGGCAGCCGCTCGTCGGTAGCGGCGGCGAGGAATACGACCGCGAACTCGAGGCCCTTTGCCTTGTGGATCGAGAGCACGTTCACGAGGTCGGCGGCCGGCTCGAAGTCCGCGGCGCCGGGATCGTCCCCCGCCTCGCGTAGGAGCTCCAGGTGCGGGACGAAGAACGAGGCGTGATCGGTGACGAGCGTGCGTGCCGCCGAGTGCACGAGCCGGAAGAACTTGGCGACGTTCTGCCCCTGCTCCTCGGCCAGCGCCGAGTCCGGCTCGAGGTACCGTGCCAGGAGCTTTGACCGATCGAGGAAGTCGTAGAGGAGCTCCGCCGTCGTCAGCTCGGCCGCGCGCTGCTCGTAATAGGCGAGGTCCGCGACGAGCGTCTGCGCCGCCGCGCGCGCGGCGCCGCCGTAAGGACCCTCGCCGCGGGCGATCTCCTCGAACACGTCCCGCAGTGGCTTCTGCCGTCGGCCACCAGACTCCGTCGCGCGGGCGAGCTCGCCCGGGGGGAAGCCGTAGAGCGACGACACCGCGAGGTGGTAAACGTGGCGCGAGTCGGTCGGGAGCGCGACCGCCGAGAGGAAGCTGATGAGAAGCCGGATCTCGTCCCGCTCGTAAAGCTGTCCCCCGCCCGAGAAGTGGGTGGGGATGCGCCGTTTCGCGAGCGCGTTCAGGAACGGCGTCGCGTCCGCGTTGTTGCGGACGAGGATGGCGAAGTCGCCGTAGCGCCGACGTCGGGCGAGCCGCTCGCGGGCGATGCGCTCGGCTACGTCCTCGGCTTCGAGCGCGCTCGAGGTGAACTGAAGGTGGTCGACCTCGAGGTCGTCGCCGCTCGGCCGGCCGCGCAGCCGCTTGTCGATCCCGAGCCGCGCCTCGAGGCGGTCGGGGTTGTTCTGGATGAGGCGATACGCCGCGTCGAGGATCCCCTGCCGCGAGCGGCGGTTCTCGACGAGCGTGACCACCGTCCGCTCCGGGAAGGCCTCGCCGAAGGCGTCGAAGTTCGCGAGCGTGGCCCCGCGCCAGGCGAAGATCGACTGATCGTCGTCGCCGACAACGGTGATGTTGCGGTGCGGATCGACCAGCAGACGCAGGAGCTTGAACTGGGAGTCGTTCGTGTCCTGGAACTCGTCCACGAGGACGTAGCGATACCTATTCTGGAGGCGGCGCGCCGCCGCCGGCCGCTCCCGCAGGAGCCGGAGCGAGAGCGCGATCTGATCGCCGAAGTCGACGACGCCGTGGCGCTCCTTCAGGGCGGTGTACGCGGCGTAGACCGCTGCGAGCTCCTCCTGCGACTCCGCTTCGTCCGCCGCCGCGGCGGGATCGGTCGCCGTCCCGGACGCCGCGCGCAGCGCCCGCGCGTGCTCGACGTAGTCCTCGGCGGAGACGTCCTCGTCGCGCGCGCGGCCGAAGAGGTCTAGGAGGGCGCGGACGTACTGGAGCGGGTCCCCCGCCGGCCGGTACCGCCGGAGCGGCAGGCCGATCCCGCACTGCGCGCACCCGTAGAGGTGCTCGCGGACGAGGATCGTCTGCTCGGCCTGCGAGAGCACGCGGAGCTCGCCGGAGCGGCCGAGCTCGAGGGCGAACTCGCGGACGATCTGATCTCCGAGGCCATGGAATGTGGTGATGACCGCATCGTTGAGCCCCATCGGCGTGTAGAGGTCGACGCGCGCCTGCATCGCGGCCGCCGCCTTCTCGGTGAACGTGACCGCAAGGATCTCGTGCGGCTTCGCGCGCTTCGCCGTGATGAGGTGGACGATCCGGGCGGTGAGGACGTGCGTCTTTCCGGTCCCGGCGCCGGCGACGATGAGCAGGGGCCCTTCGCCGTGCTCGACGGCTCGCCGCTGCTCGTCGGTCAGCGTCCGCAGGATGTCGGGCGGCTCCTCCCCCAATAGGAAGGAGAGCTGCTCGCTCAGCGGCGGTGTCTCCGCGCAAAGACGAAAGAGACCATCTGTTCTACTGAGAGTACCGCCTCGGACGCGGGGCTCGCCCGCCATGAGCAGGCGGCCGCACCCTGGCCTGGGCGAAAAGATGGCCTAGTCGTCGCGCACGGAAGCAAGACGCTCGGCGAGCGCGATGAGCGTGCGCACGGCGGGCCCCTGGGGACCCTTGGGAGCGAAGGCGCGGTCGCGATCGAACCAGTCCGTCCCGGCGATGTCCAGGTGGGCCCACTCGGTCCCGTCCTCCACGGCCGAGTCCAGGAACGCCGCCGCCTTGATCGCGCCGCCTTCACGGCCGGCGCTGTTGCGGATGTCGGCGACCTCGCCCTTGATCTCGTCGCGGTATTCGTCGGTCAGCGGCATCGGCCACATCCGATCCCCCGCGTCGTTCCCGACCGCGCGCACCAGATCCACGAACGAGTCGGGCTTGCCGAAAAGACCGGTGAAGTGATGGCCGAGCGCGACCGCGATCGCACCCGTGAGCGTGGCCACGTCGACGACGCGCTTGGCGCCCTCGCGCTGCGCGTACGTGATGCCGTCCACGAGCACGAGCCGGCCTTCGGCGTCGGTGTTGATCACCTCGACCGTCTTGCCGCTCATCGCGGTGAAGACGTCGCCGGGCTTCGTCGCGCCCCCGCCCGGAAGGTTCTCGGTGCACGGCGCCACGGCGATGACGTTCACCTTCAGCTTGAGCTTGCCGATCGCGCTGAGCGCCGCGATGACCGATGCGGCGCCCGTCATGTCCGCCTTCATGTGGTGCATGTTCTCGGCGGGCTTGATCGAGATCCCGCCCGAGTCGAACGTGATCCCCTTCCCCACGAGCGCGAGGTCGTAGCCCGAGCGGCCCCGTCCGTTGTGCCGCATGACGATGAGGCGCGGCGGCTCGTGGCTTCCCTGCGCGACCGAGAGGTAGCTGTTCATGCCGAGCGCGCGGCAGCGCCGCTCGTCGAGGATCTCGACCTTCACGCCGGCCTCTTTCGCGAGCGCGCGCGCGGCCTCGGCCACGAGCGTGGGCGTCATCTTGTTCGCGGGCTCGTTCGCGAGACGCCGCGCCACGTTCACCGCGTCGCCGATGGCGGTCCCGCGCTCGATCGCGCCGCCGACGGCCTCCTCGGTGACGAGCGCGACGCGATCGATCTCGGGGAGCCGGCGCTCGTCGCCATTCGTGCGATGGACTTCCGGCCGCCACATCGCGTAGATCGCGCCCTCCACCGCCGCCTGCGCCCCGCGCTCCTCGCCGACGCGCGCGGAAGCGACGGCGATGGCGACGCTGCGGACGTTCGCGCGCCACAGCGCGCGGATCCCAGCGCTCGCGACCCTGCGGGCGCGCTCCATGTCGAAGTCGGCGCTCTTGCCCGCGCCCACGAGGACGAGCCGCGGCTCCGCGTGATGCGTGTTGACGCCGAAGAGCCGGCCGGTCCCGCGCTCGGTCTTGGCGATGCGCTCGATCGTCGAGCGGGTGGCGCGCGGCAGCCACTTCGGGGGCGGGGCGTCCTGGAACAGCGGGACGATCACGGCGTCGACGGCGCCGACCTGCGACGGACGCACCGCGCGGAACTTCATCTCGGCTGGCCCTCTCTTCCTCGGACGAGCGTGTGCAGGCGCTCTCGGGCGTGGTCGGGATCGAGCACGAGGATACGGTCGTCGCCGCTCCGGCGCGTCAGGCCGTGATCGTCGAGGAACTGCAGGAGCGGGAGGACGTGCTTGCGGCTCGACGCGGTGAGGTCGCGGGCGCGGGACACGGTGATCGTGCGGTGCTCCGCGAGCTCGCTGATCACCGCGTCGCCGAATCGCGCCACCGCGTCGGGCAGGAACACGGCCTCGGTGCCGATCCGCACGAGCTCGCCACGTTCGGCGAGCGCGACGACGAGCTCGCGGTCGAGGCCGAAGTCCGCCTCGAGCGAGGCCGGTGAGGGAGGCTGCAGCGGCTGGCGCCCGATGGCGTCGCGCGCGCGCTGCCACGCCGTCCGCTGCGCCTCGGTCAGCTCCGGCCGGTGCGCCGGGAGCGCGAGCGCGCTCCCCCGCTCCGCGATGCGACCCTCGGCGACGAGCGCACCGATGAGGGCGTTGAACCGCTTCGGGGTGAGGCCCAGCGCCGAACGGAGCTCCTCGCGCGGTGCGCCCGGGCGCAATGGCGAACGGCGGTGGGCCTGCGCGAGGCCGCGCTCGACGCGCAGCGCCAGCGCCTCGTAGCCCTCGCGCGCCAGGAGCGCGTCGCCGAGCGGCACGGCGCGGCCACCGGCGACGAGCGCCGCGACCGCGGCGTCGCGCTCCTCCGCGCCCAGGCCGGCGCGATCGGCCGCCTCGTCCGCCGTGCGGGGGGCGTCGAGCGCCGCGAGGAGCCGCGACGCGGGGGTCGGCGCCGTGCGCCGCTCGAGCGAGGCGACCGAGGCTGCCCCGCGCCGCAGCCGCTCGCCCGACGCGTCGGCGATCACGCCGCCCCCGAGCGTTTCCGGCGGCGACGGGCGGCGGATGACGAACCGGTCG
>VBDU01000062.1 GCA_005883625.1 Chloroflexota bacterium
CGTGCCCTGCTTGATGGCCGCGATGAACGTGTCGCCGGCGCCGACCGCGATCGGTGTGAAGTCGGTGGGCGCGAGGCCGTTCTTCACGGCGAGGTACTGCGTGAGACCGTGCGTGCCCGAGCCGATCGAGGTGACGCCCAGCTTGCGTCCCTTGAAGTCGGCGGCCGATTTCAGCTCGCCGGCTTTCGACGTCGCCACCATCTCGGCCTCGCCGGGCGCGCGCAGCAGCTGGACGACCTCGCTGAGCTGCTTGCCGAGGCCGGCGACATCGATGGTGTGGTCGTACGAGCCCGAGGCCCCCTCGACCTCACCGGCGATGAGGGCGGTGGTCGAGTCCTTCCCTGACGGCTCGTCGATGAGCGTTACGTCGAGGTTCTGGTCTTTGAAGTAACCCAACTTCTCGCTGAGCATGTTCGGCAGGTAGATCTGCTTGTTCAGCCCGCCGACCATGATCGTGAGGCTGGCCTTCTCGTTGGTGGCGGCGCCAGTGCCGGCCGCCGTTCCGGCGGGAGTTGGCGTGGTCGCCCCGCCGCATGCGGCGATGACGACGCTCGCGATGAGCCCGAGTGTCGCGATGGTGTGACGCATTCGCGTCCCTCCTTGAATTAGATCGTGACGTCGGTGATCGTGTTCGGACGCCAACGGACGAGACGGTCCTCGAGCCGGGTCAAGAGGACCTCGGCCGCTAGCGCGACGACCGCGAGCAGGAACATCGCCGCAAAGACACCGTTCGGGTTGAACGTCGCCTGGGCCGTCGCGATGACGAGCCCGATGCCCTTGATCGCGCCGAGGTACTCGCCGACCACGGCACCGACGAGGGCGAACCCGAAGCTCGTGTGGAGGCTCGCGAGGATCCACGAGAGCGCGGAGGGGAAGATCACGTGCGTCGAGAGCTGTCGCTCGCTCGCGCCGAGGATGCGCGCGTTCGCGAGGAGGACCCGGTCGACCTCCCGCACGCCCTGGAACGCGTTGAAGAAGACGACGAAAAAGACGAGTACGACCGCGAGGGCGACCTTGGACCAGATGTTGTAGCCGATCGTGATGATGAAGATGGAGCCGAGCACGACTCGCGGCATCGCGTTGAGCGCCTTGATGTAGGGCGCGAAGACGTCCGCGAGCAGGCGAACGCGGCCGAGGGCGACCCCGAAGATGACGCCGAGACCGACGCCGATGAGGAACCCGAGGGTCGCCTCCTCTAGCGTCGTCGCGATCTGCTGCCAGAGCGGTCCCTGCGCCGTGCCTTCGAAGAGCCAGATCCGGAGCTGGTTGGCGACGCCCGACGGCCGGCCATAGAAGAACGGATCGATCCACCCCGCGGCCGTGCCGAGCTCCCAGGAGCCCAGGACGACGACCGCGAACAGGATCCGCAGGCCGTTGACGACCAATCGGCGGTTCAGGCGTGCCCGCGCGCGCGCCGCCTCGCCCGTCGCCTCGTCGGGCCGCAGGGCGGCGTTACGCGAGGCTGCGCTTAGAGCGCTCATAGCTCAGCAGGACCTCGTCTCGAAGGTCGTTCCAGATCTCCTCGTAGATGCGCGCGAACTGGGGTTGGAACCGGATCTCCGCGACGTTGCGCGGCCGCGGAAGGCTCACCGGGTAGATGCCCTTCACGGTCCCGGGCCCGGCGGTGAGCACGACGACGCGGTCGGCGAGCGCGATCGCCTCCTCGAGGTCGTGCGTCACGAACACGACCGACGAGCGGGTCGCCGACCAGAGCTGGAGCAGCTCGTTCTCCATGAGCGTCCGTGTCTGCACGTCGAGCGCGCTGAAGGGCTCGTCCATGAGGAGGATCCGCGGCTCGTTGATGAGCGTTTGCGCGAGCGCCGCGCGCTTGCGCATCCCGCCGGAGAGTTGATGCGGGTAGTAGCGCTCGAAGCCGGCGAGCCCGACCCTAGCGATCCATTCGCGCGCGCGCCCCTCCGCATCCGCCCGCGCGACCCCGCGGAAGCGCGGGCCGGTCGCCACGTTGTCGAGGACGTTCTTCCACGGAAAGACGGCGTCGGTCTGGAAGACGTAGCCGACCTCCTTGCCGACGCCGCGCACCGCGACGCCACCGACGACGACCTCGCCCTCGCTCGGCGGCTCGAGGCCGGAGATGAGCGCGAGCGTCGTCGACTTGCCGCACCCGGTCGGTCCGACCACAGCGCAGAACTCGCCGATACCGATCGCGACGTTGAGGTCGCGGAGTGCCGTGTACGCCGTACCGGACGGCGTAAGAAAGCGTTTGGTCACGCCGACGAGCTCGATGGCGGGAGACGGCACGCGCGCTAGGCTGCGACCAGTCCTCCGCCGCGCCAAGCCATTCGTTCGCTGGGGTCATTGTGGTCATTACGCTTGCTGTCGCGCGAGCCCAGCGCCTGGCGCAGGATGTAGGGATGCGCCGTCCGCGTCAACTCGCGAGCCAGGTCCTGCTCCTCCAGATCGTCGTGGTCGCCGCCACGGTCCTCGCGGGGACGTTCATCTCGGTCGGGCTGGTGAACCGGCAGGTCGAAGAGGAGTACGAGCAGCGGGCGCTCGCCATCGGCCATGCCGTGGCAGCGACGCCCGATGTCGTCGAGGCGTTCGGCGACCCCGACCCTGCGGCCGCCATCCAACCCATCGCGGAGGCGATCCGGAAGAGCGCGGACGCGTCGTTCGTCGTCGTCGCCAATTCCGACGGCATCCGCTACTCGCATCCCAACACGGAGCTCATCGGCCAACGCGTGTCGACCGACCCGACACCCGCCCTCGCGGGGCAGGCCTACGTCGGTATCCAGCAGGGCACGCTCGGCCGGTCGGTGCGCGCGAAGGTGCCGATCTTCGACAGTGGCGGGCACGTCATCGGTCTCGTGTCGGTCGGTTTCCTCGAGGACCAGGTGAACGCGACGGTGCTGCAGTCGATGCCGATCATCGGCGCGAACGTCCTGCTCGCTATTGCGCTTGGCATCGCCGGCTCCGCCTTGCTCGCGCGACGTCTCAAGCGACAGACGTTCGGCCTGGCGCCGAATGAGATTCCCGCGCTGTTGGAGCAGCGCGAGTCGATGCTCCACGGGATCCGGGAAGGAGTGCTCACGACGGACCGTGCCGGCCGGATCACCCTGGTGAACGATGAAGCCCGCCGGCTTCTCGGGCTTGACGCGTCCGCGGAAGGGCGAACGATCGCCGACGCGTTCCCGCCCGGACGCATCCGCGACGTTCTTGCCGGCGATCTCTCCGGCCCCGATCAGATGCTCCTCGCGGGCGATCGGATCCTCGTCGCGAACCGCAAGCCCGCTGCCGTCCGAGGCGAGAGTGTCGGTGCCGTCATCACGCTCCGCGACCGCACCGAACTCGAAGGGGTGCTTCGCGAGCTCGATGGTGTGCGGAGCGTCGCCCATGCGCTGCGTGCCCAGACCCACGAGTTCTCGAACAAGCTGCATATCGTGGCTGGGCTCGTCGAGCTCGGGCGCCCCGACGAGGCAATGCGCTTCATCGCGCAGACCGCGCTCGTCCACCAAGAGCTCGTCGACCTCGTGCAGCAGCGCATCGGTGACCCGGCGCTCGCGGCGCTCCTTCTCGCGAAGGCGGCGATCGCGTCCGAGAGGGGCGTCGAGTTCCGTCTCGCGGGCGAGACCCGGCTGCCCGCCGACGCCGCGGATGCCCGCGATCTCGTCACCGTCGTGGGCAACCTCGTCGACAACGCGCTCGACGCCGTCACCGCGTCACCGGGCGACGGTTGGGTCGAGGTGGCCGTCCAGGCCGGACCCGACGGCGTCGGCGTGCGCGTTCGCGACTCCGGGCCCGGCGTGAGCTCCGCCGCGGCGGAAGACATCTTCCAGGAAGGATTCACGACGAAGACGGGCGCCTCGCACCAGGGGCTCGGGCTCGCGCTCGTGCGGCAGGTCGCGCAACGTCGCGGTGGCTGGGTCCGCGTCGCGAATGACGGCGGCGCGGTCTTCACGGCGCTCATCCCTGCCGCGAGATCGGCGACGTGATCCGTGTCCTCATCGTCGAGGACGACTTCCGCGTCGCCGAGATCCATCGCGCCTACCTCGAGCGTCTGCCGGGATTCTCGGTCATCGCCGAGGCGCACACCGCCGCCGAGGCGCTTCGACTCGCCGAGGAGTCGCGCCCGGACCTCGTCCTCCTCGACATCTACCTGCCGGATCGGTCAGGGCTCGAGGTGCTCCGCGCACTTCACGCGCCCGGGCGCCACCCAGTCGATGTCATCGCGGTCACCGCGGCGAGGGACGTCGAGACGCTCCGGGACGCGCTTCAGGGCGGTGTGCTGCACTACCTGGTGAAACCGTTCCAGTTCACGGCGTTCCGCGAGAAGCTCGAAAGCTATGCCGCTCTCCGCGCGAAGCTCGCCCAGCCCCGCGAGCTCGACCAGAGCGAGATCGACCGCATCTACGGTCTCCTTCGCTCGGAGCCAAGCGCGTCGCTTCCGAAGGGCCTCTCGCCGACCACCCTCACACTCGTGGTGCGCGCGCTCCGCGACGCGGTCGACGATGTCTCGGCGGTCGACATCGCGCGCACGACCGGGATCAGCCGCGTGACCTCGCGGCGGTATCTCGATCACCTCGCGCGCTCCGGCGTCGTCGCGATCTCGATGCGCTACGGGTCCGCAGGCCGGCCCGAGCATCGCTATCGACTCGCGGCCGCAGTGGGGGAGCGCGTGGACTAGCGCTGCGTCGCGCGCTCCGGCGGCGTATCCATCGTGGCGACGGGGACCTCGTCCGGCGCGTCCTGCGCGCGCTCCATCGCGAGCGCGCAGTTGTTGCAGCAGAACGTCTTGCCGCCGCGCTCGACCATCGTCGAGTGGTCGACGATAAGGACTCCGCAGTGACCGCAGCTGGCGTGGCTCATTCGCGCACCTCCACCGCCCTGACACCGCTGCAGTCCCGGTGCCAAGGGTTCCGCGATAACGAGCCGCACGCGCCGCGCGTTCTTGTTAGGTGAGCGTCGAGTGGCGGGGCCCGGTGCCGTCGAGCAATTACGACCCCGGCCGCGGCGACAACGCGGTCGTCCTCATCGTCGACCACTGGACGGCCGCATCGCTCGAGAGCGCGCTCACGCGCTTCCTCACTCCGGGCACCGCCGTCTCCGCGCACTACGTCATCGGCCAGGACGGCCGGGTGTTCCAGCTCGTTCGCGAGGAGGACACGGCGTTCCACGCGGGGGTCTACGAGGTGAACCAGCGCTCTATCGGCATCGAACACGAGGCCTCGCCAACGCTCGCGCCGAGCGACCCGCTCTACGCGGCGTCGGCGAGGCTTCACGCGGAGATCGCGAGTCGCTACAGCTTGGACCTGCACGTCGGCGCGACCGTCCTGCCGCATCGGGCGATCGTGCCCACGCAATGCCCGGGAACGCTGGATCTCGAGCGGATCGTGCGGCAAGCATTGGAGGAGGACGACATGTTCACGGAGGAAGATCGGCGCAAGCTGAACCGCGTCTACGACCACCTGGAGGCGTACGAGCCGCTCGTCTGGACAGCGCGGCTCCAGCGTTGGCTCGCCAAGGAGATTCGCAGCGTCTTCGCGCACGCCGACACCAGCGGACCGGACGTGGAGACAGGTCAGCCGTTCACGGACTGACGACTGGCGCCTCCTGCGAGCGAGCGATGTTCGGCACGCACGGTGGGTCGGCATCAGGCGCGAAGTGTCGCGAAGTGTCAATGAGATGGCCGGATGCCCCGCGCTGGCACGAGAGTTGCAGGGCACACACCGCAGAAGGCGGATTTACGAAAGTGGATCTGCCTTCGTTTTTGTCCGCGTCTTCGCGCGCCGCTCGCCCGTAACACCCCGTGATCGCGGCGTGCTGAGGTAGTGGTGCCAAAGCACCCGTGCCGCCACCGCACGCCATGGTCGCCACTCCTCGGTGATGCGATGAACGCGGTCTGCGCTGGGCACGACACGCAACCGCTTCACCTCGCGCAGCGCGCCGATCAGGGCCAGGTCGCCGCGCGGCCAGATGTCCGTCCGGCCAAGTGCCATGAGCAAGTAGATGTCGGCGCTCCACGCGCCAAGGCCTTTTTGTTTGATGAGCTCGAGGCGGACCGCCTCGTCCTCGAGCGAGCCGAGGCCGGCCGGATCGAACTCGCCGTCCACGATTGCGCGCGCGAGCGCCCGGACGTAGCCAGCCTTCTGCCGGCTGAAGCCGACCGACCGCAGCCCCACGTCGTCGAGCTCCAGCACTCGCGCCGCGGTCGCCGGTCCGATGAGCCCCTCGAGCCGGCCGTAGGCCGCGCGCGCGGAGGCGAGGGAGACCTGCTGCTCGAGGATGATTTGCACGAGGGTGCCAAAGCCGGGCTCGCGGGCCCACAGCGGCGGCGGGCCGAAGCGGTCGACGACGGCAGCGAGGTGGCCGTCGCGCCGACAGAGCTCGGCGACGCCGCGCGCGAGCGTCTCTTCGGTCAGCTGTATGGGCGCGGGCACAACAAGAACGTAGCGGCTCGGTCGGGCAGGTGCGTGGCTAGCCGATGCGCTTCTTGTACAGCTCCTTCAGCTCCGCGTCCGTGCTGCCCAGATAGCGGCTCGTCGTCGCGACGTTGCGGTGGCCGGCAAGGCGCTGCGCGGCCGGAACGTTCATTTCTTTCGCCCACGTCGTGATCGCCGCGTGACGCAGCCAGTGCGGCGAGACGTTCTCCGCAAGGCCCGCGCGCCTCGCCGCGCCCGCGACGATGGTCTGCGCCATCTTCACGCCCATGCGGTACGAGCCGCCTGGTTTCTTGCGGCGCGTGACGAAGAGGGCCGGGTCTTTGTCCGTGCGCGCTCGCAGATACATCTGCAGCCATTCCCGGGCGCGCCTGGTGAGAAAGACCCGCCGGTAGCGGCTCCCTTTGCCGAAGACCGTGACCTCGTCGACGATCCGGTTCCCGTCCGGTGGCGTCGGGGCGTGGCGGTCGAGCTCGAGCTTCGCGCGCTCCAGGCCGATCACCTCCGAGATCCGGCAGCCCGAGGCCACGAGGAGCTCGAGCAGCGCCCGCGCGCGGAGTCCGTCGTCGGTCGCCGTGTCGATCGTCTCGAGGAGCCGCTCGAGCTTTTTACCGTCGAGGTGCCGCGCGTCGGGGCTCGGCTCGGGCGCCTTGGCGAGCTCGACCTTCTCGGGCGCCGGCACGGGCAGGTCAAGGAGCACACCGAACTTCAGAAGCCCACGAAGCGCGATCAGGTGGAGATTCCGGGACGCCGCGGAGATTGGCCGCTTGCCGGCATCGCGACCGGCGAGGAGGCGACGGCGCGCCAGGTGGCTCGAGAACGCGCGGAGCGTCCGGATGTCGACGTCGCGGATCCGCGGCGGCGCTCCGTCGCGCTCGACGAAGTCCAGGAACTCGCTGAGGAAGCGCTCGTACCGCGGCAGCGTGAGCTCGCTGCGACCCTTGTCGCGAAGCTCCTGCAGGTACGCCCGGGCGAGATCGCGGATCGGGCTGTTCGGGCCGAGGTCGCGCGGGTCGATGAATTCGCCCGAAGCCAGGCTCTTTCGGCTCTTGGGCCCACCTGGTTCTCGTGTAATCTCCATTCTGCGAGATGTCTAGATGGATGCACCGGATGTGTCAAGCCCAACTTCCCCGACCGCGCTTCCGCATCGTGTCTTCGGAAGCGGTACCGGGCCCTTCCGGCCGCGTCGACAGCTCGTGGGTTCTCGGTGGTAGCCTCGCCCCCCGAACACCGACCCGAGCGAACGACGATGAACCCGAAGGACGATGAGTCATGCCTGATGTACGCGCCCCCGCCAAGAACATGGCGACGGTCGGCGAGTTGACCGCGGCTCTAGAGGCGTCGAGCGTCGAGTTCTCTCGCGTTCTGAGATCGGTTGCCGACCGTCAAGACTACCGACCGGACAGCGAACACTGGTCCTTCCGCGAGATCGCGGCCCACATGGAAGCGACCCAGGTCGAGTGCATCTATGTCCGCATCCGCCAGATCGCCGCGAACGCGCGGCCGACGTTCGAGTTCTACAAGAACGACGGCTGGGACTTCAGCGACCGGGACCTTCGGGATTCCGTGCGAGCGTTCAACGAAAGCCGCGGCCGGGTGATCGAGTTCGCACGTTCGCTCTCAGCCGAGCGGCTCACGCGCACCGGACAGCACAAGACCTTCGGGCAGCTTACGGTCGGGGATTATTTGCGTATCGACCTTGGCCATGATCGGGAGCACCTCGACGACCTCAACCAGATGATCGAGAAGCTCAGAGCGCAGCCCTAACGCTGGCGTGCCGCCCGCTCGAGCTCGGTGTAGATCGTTCGGCGTGGACCGATCACGACGACTTCTAGTCCGGCCGGCGACCGGCGGTACACGATCCGGAGCTGCCTGACACGGAGCCGCCGCACGCCGGCAAGCTCCCGTTCGAGCGGTTCACCGAGATCTGGATCGCGCCGGAGCTCGGCGAGCGCTACGCGCACCTTCCGCTTGGCTTCGGGCGGCAGCCGCCGAAGGACGTCGGCCACTTCGGGCAGCAGCACGACGCGTCGGTTTGGCACGAGCGGTGGAGCCCTCCTCTCCGAAGAGGTCGTCCAGCTCGTAGACGCGGCCCCTCCCACGATCCAGCGCGCGCCGGTTTCGCAGGATCTCCGCGTAGAAACCAGGGTCGGACATGATCTCCAGGGTCGCGTCCAGGCTCGCGGCCTCTTCGTGACTCATGATCACCGCGGTCGGGCGCCCGCGCTTGGTGATCGTGACGCGCTCATCGCGGCGAGCGATGTCGTCGATGAGTCCGCTGAGCTTCGCCTTCGCCTCGGCTAGAGGAAGGGTTCTCACGATCTGACCAGTTTAGTGACCAACTCGCCACGGTGCAAGGTGTCCCCGACAGCGGTCCCCGACAAGACGGGCTCGCTATTCGTCCTTGAGGCTGCGACGCGTCGCGGGCATCGCCGTGAGGCTACCCGACCAAGCGATCACAGATGGGAACCGCCGCAGAAATGACACTCCCTTCCCGCCGGCGAAGCGGCGGGGAGGGAGCGCCTCACCGGCTAGCGGGCGTTCTCGTCCCGCTGGTTGTCATCGTTCACCTGGCCGCGGATCTCCCCCGCCTGCCAGCGCGTCGTGTGCACGTTCGCGTAGACGACGCCGGCGCGCAGCGCGCGCACCGCCTCGTCGAACGCGCCTGCCTCGATCCCCTGAGCAGTCGTCCCGCCCAGGATGTCGGCGGGGGTGATCGTGCCGGTCACCGTCCCCGACGCCGGGCACGCCGGCTTGGGACCGCCGCAGAGGAACGCGATGACGGAGCCGCCAACGCCGCGCTGCGCGAAGTGGATGTGCGCCTGCGTCACGGCGCCGCCCTCGAGGCCGCTGTAGGTCAGCGTGTAACTGAGCGTGGTGCCGTCGAGGTCGGCCTCGAACGTCCCGGTGCCGACCGTCGAGATCGGTCCCGGGCCCACGACCTCCTGATAACCGGTGAGGATGTCGGACTTGAAATGCGTCTTGCCTCCGTCGTTGCTCGCGACCGCGTAGGAAACGATGGCCAGGAGCGCGAGGATCGCCACGAGAGGTGTGCCGTACAAGCGGATCTTGCGCATGGTCCTCCCCCTTCGTACCAAGACCGGCGGGCCGGATCGCCGAAACTGAACTCCCTCCCCGGCGCTGCAGGCCGGGGAGGGAGCTGCGGAGAAGGATGGGCGCGCTAGGTGATCACGGGTCGATGACGACGGTCCAGAGCGCACCGAAGCCTTGCGAGCCCTGGCCCTTCGTGTCACCGGCCGCGGTATCGCGCGAGAAGAAGTAGAGCGGATGCTTGTTGAAGGTCACCTGAAGAGCGCCGTCCTTGCGCTTCGAGGTCCCGAGCGATCCCTTGATCCCCGTGCCGGCGATCGTCGTCACGGTGGTGATGAGCGGGGGCCAGGCGGTCGCGCACGCGTCATTGCACTGCGAGTTCTCGTCGATGTCCTTCGCCCACGTGTAGAGGGTCATGCCTTTTGTCGAGTCGACGAGGATCTTCCCGAGCGCGGTGTCGCCGACCCTGACGACGGCCGTGGGCGACGGCGTTGGCGACGGTGTCGGGGTCGGGACCGGCGTCGGTGCGGGCGCGGCGGCCCCGCCGCAGGCGCTCAGCACGATGACGAGGGCAAGCGAGGATGCGAGCTGACGCACGGGCGATCCCCCTCCCGAAAGTCCGGTCGCCCTGGATACGGATGAGCCCGCGCAGCGGATGTGCGCTTCGTCGGGGCGTTTCGCTGGTCGCAGTCCAGCGATACAGTGATCTCGGCTGTGAGCGTGCCGTCACGGTCCGATCTCTTCTGGTCCACCGAGCGCGTCGCGGAGCATCTGCGCGACCCGAAGGTCCGCATCGTCGACTGCCGCTTCTCCTTCGACGCCGACGCGCGCGCCGACTACCTCAAGGGTCACCTTCCCGGGGCCGTGCACGTGAACTGGGCCGAGGACCTCTCCGCTCCCCCACCCTCGTCGGGTCATCCGCGCTGGCTGCTGGCGAGTCCGGAGGACTTCGCGCGCGCGATGTCGCGCCTGGGCATCGGCGACGACACGATGGTCGTGGGCTACGACGCGGAGGGCGGTCATCACGCGGCGCGCCTCTGGCTCGGGCTCCGGCGCTACGGACACGATCGGATGGCGGTCATGGAGGGTGGCATCCAGAAGTGGCGGCGCGAAGGCCGGCCGACCGAAGCCGGCGAGGTGCGCGTCGCGGCGGCGACGTTCACGCCGCGCCCGCGTGAGGGCGTACTCGCGTCGAAGGAGGACGTGCTCGCCGCGGTGCGCAGGGGCGATCCCTGGCTCCTTGACGTCCGGCGCGAGGGCGAGTTCACCGGCAGCGAGAAGCGCGCCGCGCGCGGCGGCCACATCCCCGGCGCGGTCCACGTCGAGTGGAAAGACGCGCTCACGAGCGATTTCCTGCTGAAGGACGCGGCCGAGCTCGACACCATGTACGCCGACGCGGGCTTCGGCCCGGAGACGAGCGCGATCACCTATTGCCAGGCCGGCGTCCGCGCGGCCTTCAGCCACCTCGTGCTCACCGCGCTCGGCCGCGAGGACGTGCGCACGTACGACGGCTCGTGGGAGGAATGGGGCAACGACCCCGCCCTTCCGATCATCATCGGGCGCAGTTAACGGAGCTTCGCCGCCGCGATCTCAGCCGCGAGCTCGGGCGGCACCTCGGCCTCGATGCGGATCCCGCGCTCGCCGTAATCCGCGCGGCGGAGCGCTCCGCGCTGCCGGATGCGCTGCACGAGCGCGCCCGCGGCGTACGGAAGCGTCGCATCGATCCGCTTCCAGCGTGCCGTGGCCGCGGCCGCGAGCCGCTCACGGAGCGCGTCGAGCCCCTCGCCGAGCAGCGCGGAGACGAAGATCGCGGCGGGGAACTCCGCCGCGAGCGCCTCGCGGAGGGCGGCGCCGTCTCCGCCGCGAAGGCGGTCCGTCTGGTTGAACACAAGGAGCTTCGGCTGCAGGGGCCCCTGGGCGCGAGGGGACCCCAGGCCGAGCGAGCGAAGCGTCTCGTCGACGACCCGCATGCGCTCGTGCGCGTTCGGATGGCTGACGTCGACGACGTGAACGAGGAGGTCGGCGTGGTTCAGCTCTTCGAGCGTCGCGCGGAACGCGGCCACGAGCGCGGGCGGCAGCTTGTTCACGAAGCCCACCGTGTCGGAGAGGAGCACCGTCGTGCCGCCGCCGAGGGTGACCCGTCGCGTCGTGGGATCGAGCGTCGCGAACGGCTGGTCGGCGACGAGCACGTTCGCATTCGAGAGCGCGTTCATGAGCGTGGATTTCCCGGCGTTCGTGTAGCCCACGAGCGACGCGAGGAACAGCCCTTCGCTCGCCCGCGAGCCGCGCGCCCGCTCGCGCTGCTTCGCCACCTCGCCGAGGCGCTCGCGCAGCTCCTGGATGCGCTTGCGGATGATCTGGCGGTCGCTCTCGAGCTTCGACTCGCCGGGGCCGCGCGTGCCGATGCCACCGCCGAGGCGCGAGAGCTCCTTGCCCTTGCCGGTGAGGCGCGGCAGCCGGTACTCGAGCTGCGCGAGCTCCACCTGGATGCGACCCTCCCGCGAGCGCGCGTGGCGCGCGAAGATGTCGAGGATCACCGCAGACCGATCGACGACCCGCACGCCGCTGAGCTCCTCGAGCGAACGTTGCTGCGCCGGCTTGAGCTCGTCGTCGCACACCACGAGCTCGGCGCGGAGGCGCGCGACCTCGCGGGCGATCTCCTGCGCCTTGCCCTTGCCGACCCAGCTGTTCGGATCCGGCGAGCGCCGCTGCTGCAGCATCCGCCCGACCGCGACCGCGTCGGCCGCCGCGACGAGCGTCGCGAGCTCCTCGAGCGAGTCCTCGCCGTCGAAGCGCGAGCGCGGAAGCTCGAGCCCCACGAGGTACGCGCGCTCGGGTGGCGCCGCGGTCTGGACCGTCATGCCACGGCCTCGAGGAGCGCGGGCAGCGGGTCCTCCACCGTCGGGTCGAACCAGCGGATCTGCCCATCGCGCCGGAACCACGTCATCTGTCGGCGCGAGTACGCCCGCACGTCGCGCGCCGTCCGCGCGATCGCCGTCTCGAGGTCGATCTCCCCGCGAAGGTGCGCGACCCAGTGCACGTACCCGTGGGCGCTCATGCTCGGCAGCGCCGGGTCCATGCCGCGCGCCACGAGCCCTCTCGCCTCTTCGAGCACGCCGTCGACGACCATCCGCCGCACGCGCGCGGCGATCGCGTCGGCGAGCCAGGCGCGCGGCGGCCGGAGCCCGATGCGTAGGGCCGGGACGCTCGGGCCGCGTCGCCAGCGGTCGGAGATCCGCCCGGCGACGCTCACGACCTCGAGATAGCGGACGACGCGGCGGACGTTGCGCGGATCGACCCGCGACGCGGCGACCGGATCGACCGCGGCGAGCCGCGCGTGGACGGCGGCCGCGCCGGCGCCGGCGGCCTCCGCTTCGATGCGGGCACGAACGAGCGGATCGTGCGGGAGCGCGGCGAGCTCGAGGCCGTCGAGGAGCGCGCGAACGTAGAGGCCGGTCCCGCCGACGACGATCGCGGCGCGGCCGCGGGCGCGGATCTGCGCGAGCGTCGCGCGCGCATCGCGTTGGTAGCGCGCCACGTCGTAACGCTCTCCCGGCTCCGCGACGTCGATGAGGTGATGACGCACACGCGCGCGCTCTTCGAGCGTCGGCTTCGCCGTCCCCACGTCCATGCCGCGGTAGACCTGTCGTGAATCCGCGGAGACGATCTCGCCGGCGAGCTTCTCCGCCGCGCGCATGGCGAGCGCGCTCTTTCCCGACGCGGTCGGGCCCACGATCGCGATCACGTCCGTAGGCTCGCCTCCAGGGAACGCAGCGTGTCGCGGGCGCGCGTGACGGTCGCGGCGTCGGGCGCGACCTCGCCGTAGCGGAGCTCGTCGAACGCCGCGACGATCGGCACGGCGTCGCCCCAGCGCGCGTCGGCGAGCACGAGGCGGCGCGCGTGCTCGTCGGGCGTCTCCGCGGGCTCGCGCCAGCCTGGGCCGAGGCGCTCGGCCAGGCCGAGAAGCCGCCAGTAGATGGCGCGCAGCGCACCGGCCGGCGTGCCGTCGTCGTGCGGACCGCGCCGGCGCGAGCGGCGCCGTGGCAGCAGCGACGCGAGCGTCGCGCCGAGGCTCAGGCCGTCGGTCGCTCCGCGCTCGAGCTCCGCGCCGATCGGGAGCGCGATCCGCCGCTCGCGGACCATACGCTCGAGGATGACGAGCGCCACGACCGCCACGACGAGCGCGATGAGGAGCTCGAACCCCCCCGCGACCCAGGGCCGGTTCCGCTCGATCTCGCGCAGGAGCCGCTCTTCCTCCTCGGGCGTGCGCTGCGGGAAGTTCCGCCCGAACGAGCTCAGGTCGATCTCGCGCACGAGCCGTTCGACGAGCGAGACGAAGAACGCCGCGAGGTACCCGAGCGGCAGGAGGATGAGGAGGAGCGCCGTCTCGAGCAGCGGAGCGATCCGCTCGCCGGCGTCGGCGAGGAGCCTCTCGACGGCGGGCGCGACCGCCGCCGCGATGACCGCCACGACGCCGAAGAGCGCGGACACCGACGTCACCGCGGACACGCGCGCCGCACCGGCGGCCTGGCCCTCGCGCATGAGCGAGAGCTCTTCCGCTGCCCGAGAAAGCGACAGCGAGAGCCCGGCCGCGCCCACCACGAGCAGCGCGAGCGGCGCGAGGGGTGCGCGGTCGACCGGACCCGGTACGATCGCGGCGAGCGCGATGACCGCGGCGGCGAGCGGGATCGCGTTCCGCGTGTCGGTCCAGCGCAGGCCACCGCGCGCGACCGAGAGGATCCGCCAGAGGAACGCCTCGGCGAGGATGGTGAAGCCCAGCAGCCGCGCGATCAGGCTCGCACCGTCGAGCGCGCGCGTCGGAAGCACGAGCGCGACCACGATCCCCGCGGCGAAGGTCGCCGCGATGACCGCGCCGCTGCGGCGTTCGCTCGCGAGCTCGCGGACCAGGGCGATGAGCAGCAGGCTCGCGCCGGTCATGGCGAGCGTCGTGGCGACGAGCGGCAGCGCGAAACGCCCGCCGCTGATCGCGTGGACGAGCGCGAGCGCCGCGCCGAACGTCACGCCCTCGAGGACCGCACGCGCCACCAGCAGCGTGACGACCGCGCGCGAGCTAGACCGCCGCACGACGCTCCTCCTCGGCGATGAGATCGATGCGCACGCCGCGCGCGTGGAGGTGCGCGGCGAGTGTCTCGCCCGGCGACGTGACGGACACGACGAGCACGCGGTGGTGCGCACGCCGAAGGGCGATCGCGGCGTTCGCGAGGCCGGCGCCGACGCGCGGGGTCACGATGACGAGCGTCGCGCCCCAGGGAAGCCGGCCGCGCTCGCGAAGGAACACCGTTTCGGGCGCGCCGACCGCGTACGGGCCGAGGCGCGCGAGGATCTCGAGGCTGCGCGTGAACGAGCGCGGGCCACGCGCGAGCGCCGAGCGCGGCCGCTCGTGCGTGAGGTTGTCGATCCCATTCGTCACGAGACCGACCTGTCGTCCCTCCGCCGCGGCGTGCCGCACCAGATCCGCGGCCGCCGAGACGACCAGCTCGACGGCCTCGGGATCCGCCTGGATCCAGTACTGCTCGTAGGACGCGACGTTGACCAGGAAGATCGCGTCGAGGCTCGTGGCGGGCTCGTAGAGCTTGGTCTGGAGGGCCTGCAGGCGCGCTGAGGCCTTCCAGTGGATCTCCTTGCGCGCGTCGCCAGGGCGATGCTCGCGCACCCCGCGGAAACGGAGCGGATCCGGCAAGAGGCCACGGCGCGTCGCGGTCTCCGCGAGCGGCCGCAGCGAGGGCAGCGCGCGATCGCGGACCGCTAGCGGGGCGGGATACGCGACGAGCGTGAGCCCGATCGGCGCGGTCGCCTCGGTCTGCGTGAAGCCGAGCCAGTCTCCCGCGCGCAGCCGCACCGGCCCGATCGCGTACGCCCCGCGCGCGGTGACGCGCAGCCGCAGGCGGAGCGTCACGCGCTCGCGCCCCCGCGGCGCGAACCCCGCGTCGATCCAGCCGCGCGGCGGGGGGTTCGAGCGGGGCGGAGCCCCCAGCGACGGTTCGATGCCCTCGGGCAGGAAGAGTCGCACGTCGAGCCAGGTCAAGGGGAGCGGCTTGCGGTTGTGCAGCTCGATTGCCACCGTGGTCTCTTCGCCCGCGACGAGGCGATCCGGAGTCAGGCTCGCCCGCACCTCGACCGCGGCGAGAGCAAGACGACCGCTGACCGCGACGACGAGCCAGGCGACGACGCCGCCAGCCGCAAGGATGATGAGGGCGGGCGCGCGGACGATCACCGCCGCGACGATGAAGACCACGACAACGACCCAGGGGAAGCTGCCGGCCCGCCCCTCGCTGCGCATCAACCGGCGCTTGCGGCGACGTCTTCCGCGGGCACGGGCGTCCGCGCGAGCACCTCCGCGACGACCGCGGCCGTCGTCCGGCCGCGCATGAGGGCGTCGGCTTTGAGGAAGAGACGATGCCGGAGGACCGCGCCGGCCTGCGCCTTCACGTCGTCGGGAAGCACGTACGCGCGGCCGCGGATGGCGGCGTGCGCCTGCGCCGCACGGTAGAGCGCGAGCGCGGCGCGCGGGCTCGCGCCGAGCTCGATGTCGCCGAGGGCGCGCGTCGCGCGGACGAGCGCCGCGACGTACCCGCGAACGGCGTCGCCGACCCGCACCGCGCGTACCTCCGCGCGGAGCGTGGCGACAGCGGCCGCGTCGAGGATCGGACGCAGGACCTCCGGCTGGACGGTCGCAGGGCCGTGGAGCTTGAGGATCGCGTCCTCGTCGTCGGCGTCGGGGTAGCCGAGGTTCACGAGGAAGAGGAAGCGGTCGAGCTGCGCCTCAGGGAGCGGAAACGTGCCCTCGAGCTCGATCGGGTTCTGCGTCGCGATGACGACGAACGGGTCCGGGAGCGCGTGCGTCGTCTCGTCGACGGTGACCTGTCGCTCCTGCATCGCTTCGAGGAGGCTCGACTGCGCGCGGGGCGTGGCGCGGTTGATCTCGTCGACGAGGACGACGTTCGCGGCGAGCGGCCCAGGGCGATACTCGAAGCGCTGGGTGCGCTGGTCGTAGATCGAGACGCCCGTGATGTCGCTCGGAACGAGATCCGGCGTGCACTGCACGCGTCGGAACGCGAGGTCGAGCGAACGCGCGACCGAGCGCGCGAGCATCGTCTTCCCCACCCCCGGTACGTCGTCCAACAGCACGTGGCCTTCTACCAGCAGCGCCGCGAGCAGCTGCTCCGTCGCCCGCGGCTTGCCGACCACCACATGCGCCACCTGCTCCACGAGCCGCCCGGCCGCCTCGCGAACCGTCAACGCCATGTCCGAAGCCTACCGAGCGCACCGTCCGCGAGCCCGCCGCGTCCTGTCCCCGGCCTGGGGTACTGGCGAGGCCGCGGGTGGCACGGCGAATGGGGTCTCTCGCGCCGCGCGGGCCCCAGGACCCGTCCAGGACGAGCAGCGCCCGGCCTGATGGTGCTGGACGGGCAGGGTGCGCGAAGCGAGAGACCCCTTGAGCCGGGACAGGACCCGCGGCCGCAGCAAGCCGTTCTTAGGCGGCCTCGAGGGAGCGGACGGTCGATTCGCGGCGAGGCTGCGCGCCTCGGATGGCGCTGGCCGCGGCGAGCGCGAGCGCAAGGCTGACGAAGGCGGCGAGTCCATGGAGAGCAAGCACGATCGGATCGCTCTCGCGCAATGAGATCGGGGTGAACGAGCGCTCGAGGAAGAACACGAGCGAGAGGGCGATGAGCGCGCGAAGGGCGATGCGGCCCCCGTGGACCGCGCGGATCGCGACCGTCAGCAGGACGACCGCGAAAAGGTACACGAGCCAGCCGGAGCCTTCGCCGGAGGTCGTCCAGGCGCGGCCGCCAGGCACGTAGCCGAGGTAAGCACCGTCGGCGACGAAGATGATCGCCAGGACGAGCGTGATAACGCCGATGAGCCACGAGCTTCTCGGAGGCGGCGTCCCCGCGCGTGGCGCGGGCCGTGCGGAAGGCGTGGACCCTTCGGGGGCCGGGGCGCCAAGGCCCCCGACGGTCGATCCTTCGAGGGCGAAGAGCGAATCGACCTCGGCTTCCGCGTAGCTCCGCCCGAGGCGCCACACCCGCAGGGCCGAGAGCAGGATGACGAGCTCCACCAGCGCGGTCGCGAAGTGCGTCGCGATCGAGGTGATCGGCTTCGGCCCCAGCACGAACGCGGTGAGCGGCCGTTCGATGAGGAAGAACACCGAGAGGCTCATGCGCGCGATGAGGCTGCGCTCGCTCCCGCGCGCGACGAAGTACGCGACGAGCGTGTTCACGATCGCGAAGACGTACGCGATCTCGGCGAGGTTGTCGTACTTCCCCGTGAACCACGCGGGGCCGCCGGGATACACGCCGTCGAAGATGCCGTCGACCACGAAGAGGACCGATGCGACGAGCATGAGGATGACGACCGGACGCAGTGCTCCCGCCACCTCAGGCGCGCCCTTCCACGAACGGCGATGGTACCCGCTACGAGTTCTTGCGGCGCGCCTCCAGCGCGGGGATCGATTCGGGCGGCACGAAAACGCCGCCGAGATCAGTCCCGTGCTCGCTGCGACCGTGAAAATCGCTGCCACCGGTCGGTATCAGTCGGTTCGTCTGCGCGAGCGCGAGGAACGTTGTCGTCGCGCTCGGCGAATGCTCGCCGTAATAGCATTCGATGCCGGCGAGACCTGCCGCGACCAAACGCGGCAGCAGCCCAGCGAGGCCGAGCACGGTCCCCGGATGCGCGAGCGACGGCACCCCGCCGTGGGCGCGCACGAGCTCGACGGCTTCGAGCGGTGTCAGTCCGACGCGCCGAACGTACGCCGGCGAATCCTTCGCGATGAGGGTGTCGAACGCGTCGTCGTAGCTCTTCACGTAGCCCTTCTCGAAGAGCGCCTGCGCAAGGTGCGGCCGGCCGAGCGCGCCGCCCTGCGCGATCTCGAGCACCCGCTCGAGCGAGACCGCGTACCCGAGCGCGTTCAGCTTCTCGACCATGAGCTCGATGCGGCGGCCGCGGTTCTCGCGCAGCCAGCGCAGCCGGTCCTCGAGCGCCGCGTCCGCCGGATCGACGAAATAGCCGAGGACATGGACGTCGCCCCACTCGGACTCGGTATTCAGCTCTGTCGCTGGGATCACACGCACGCCGAGCGTGGCGCCCTCTGCGACGGCCTCCCCCACCCCGAGGAGCGTGTCGTGGTCGGAGAGCGCCTGGATCCGCACCCCGCGCGACGCGGCCATGCGGACCAGCTCGCGTGGCTCGTACGCGCCGTCTGAGCGCAGGGAATGCGTGTGGAGATCGATCGGGTAGCCGGTGCTCAGGCCGTCCACTCCCGATCGAGCCGCTCGATGGAGCGCGCGCGGCCCGTGGCGTCATCCACGTCGAGGACCACGCTGTTGAACTGCACCGGACCCTCGGCCACCTCGAACCGCCGCGGCACGCCGTCGAGATAGCGCGCGACGATCGTCGCGGCGTCCACGCCGAGGATGCTGTCGCGCGGGCCCACCATGCCGGTGTCGGCGACGAGGGCGGTCCCTTTGGGCAGGATCCGCGGATCGGCCGTCGGGACGTGGGTGTGGCTGCCGACGACGGCGGAAAACCGTCCGTCGAGGTGCCACCCCATCGCGAGCTTCTCGCTCGTGGCCTCCGCGTGCCAGTCGAGGATGCGCACCTTCGGCGCGCGCTCGCCGAGCTCCGCCAGCAGCCCGTCCAGGGCGCGGAAGGGATTGTCCTGGTGCGCCATGAACACGCGGCCGATCGCGTTCACGACGAGAGCGCCCTTCGTGATGAGCCAGCCACGGCCGGGATTGCCCGGCGGAAGGTTCAGCGGACGGAGCGCGTAGTCGAGCGAGTCGATCTCCTTGAGGAACGCGCGCTGGTCCCACACGTGGTTCCCGTTCGTGACGACATCGGCGCCGGCCGCTCTGATCTCGTCCGCGATCGCCGCCGTGAGCCCGGCTCCACCGGCCGCGTTCTCGCCGTTCACGATCGTGAGGCCGATCTCGCCCTCGTGCTTGATGCCGGGCAACAGCGCCGCGAGACACTGCCGCCCCGGCCTCCCGACCACGTCGCCGACGAAGAGGATCCTCACGCCAGGACGCGCTCGACGTACGTCACAAGGCGCTCGCTCTCCGCGTCGGCAATGTCGGGCGCGCCGGCGCCCGTCTGCCGCACCAGCGCCGCCTCGATCACGTCCGGTCGCTCGTACCTGCCGGCGGCCCACCGTCCCGCCTCGACCTTCGACGCGACCCGGTCCAGGGCATGAAAGAACCAGGCTCGGCACGCCGTCAGCACCAGGTACTCCCTGGGAGCATGCGCACTCGCCCACGCGAGCTCATTCTTCGCGAGTCCTTCCATCGACGACCTTGGCGTGGCGGTCCCAGCCGGCCGTCGTGCGGTGGAGCTGGAATCGCGGGGCGGGCATCTGGGGCTGACTCGCCTCGTCCGCCGTCAGCAGGGTGAACTCCAGGCCGTTCGCCGGATAGCTGCCCGCGCCGAGCCTGTCCGCGAGGTCATGCAAGTCCTCATCGCTCAGCGCGCGCCGGCTCACGGCGACGATGTCGAGGTCGCTCCTGCGGGGATCGAACCCGCCGAGCACGGCGGAACCATGGAGATACGCGCCGACGAGCTCGGGCCCGATCACCTGCTGCACTGCCTCGGCAACAGCTAGTGCGGGCTCGAGTGCGTTACTTGGCGTACTCCACCGCGCGCGTCTCGCGGATGACCGTCACCTTGATCTGCCCCGGGTATTGCATCGTCTCCTGGATCTTCTGCGCGATGTCGCGCGAGAGCCGCGCCGTCTGCAGGTCGTCGAGCTTGTCGGGCTTCACGACGACGCGCACCTCGCGGCCCGCCTGGATCGCGAACGACTTCTCGACGCCCTCGAAGCTGTTCGCGACGCTCTCCAGCTCCTGGAGCCGCTGGATGTAGTTCGAGACGATCTCGCTCCGCGCGCCCGGGCGGGCCGCGCTGATGGCGTCGGCGGCCGAGATGAGCGTGCCCACCATCGTCACGGGCTCGACGTCACCGTGGTGGCCGACGACGCCGTCGATGACGTTCTGCGGGAACCCATAGCGCTTGAGGAGCTCTCCGCCGATGACGGTGTGCGGGCCCTCGACCTCGTGGTCGATGGCCTTGCCGATGTCGTGCAGCAGCCCCGCGCGCTTCATCGTCTGCGGGTCGTAGCCGGTCTCGGACGCGAGCATCCCCGCGACGTGGGCGACCTCGATGGAGTGGCGCAGCACGTTCTGCCCGTACGAGGTGCGGAAGTGCAGCCGCCCGAGCAGCTTCACGAGGTCCGGATGCAGCCCGCCGATGCCGACCTCGTAGACCGCGGCTTCGGCAGCCTCCTTCATGACCTGGTCGATCTCGGTCCGCGCCTTCGCGACCATCTCCTCGATGCGCGCGGGGTGAATGCGTCCGTCGACGAGGAGCCGCTCGAGCGCGCGCTTCGCGATCTCGCGGCGGATCGGGTCGAAACCGGAGACGACCACCGCCTCGGGCGTGTCGTCGATGACGAGGTCGACGCCGGTGAGCGTCTCGAGGGTGCGGATGTTCCGTCCCTCGCGGCCGATGATCCGGCCCTTCATGTCGTCGCTCGGCAGCGCCACGACGGTGACGCTGTGCTCGGCCGTGTGCTCGGCGGCGTACCGCTGGAGCGCCATCGTGATGATGTCGCGCGCTCGCTCGTCCGCCCGCTCCCGGGCCTCGGCCTCGAGCTCGCGCACCTTCCGGTTCGTCAGGTCGCGCACCTCTTCCTCGACCCGCTGGAGGAGGAGCGCCCGCGCCTCGTCCATGGTCAGAGAGGCGACGCGCGCCAGCTCGGTCCGCTGCTCCTCCTGGATCTGGACGGTCTTCGTCCGCTCTGCGTCCACTTCGGCCTCCCGCTCGCCCAGCCGGCGGTCGCGCTCCTCCACCTGGGCGACCTTCTGGTCGAGCTGCTCGTCCTTCTTGTCGAGGCGAGACTCGAAGCGCTGGAGCTCGGCCCGGCGCTCGCGGTTCTCCGTTTCGGCCGCCTTGGCGACCTTGAGAGCCTCGTCTTTGGCCTCGAGGATGATCTCCTTCTGCTTCGCGCGCGCCTCCGCGACGAGGCGCTCGGAGTTCGCTCGCGCGGCGGTCTCGCTCGCGAGCGCGAACGAGCGGCGGAGCAAGAGAGCGATCGCGAAGCCCACAAGACCCGCGACGAGGGCGACGAGGCCCACGACGAGGATGTCGGGCATGTAGAAGGTCCTTTCCGTGCCCGCTTGCGCGAGGACGCCCGCCGTAGTGGGGCGACGCCCCGCTTTTTCGACTCAAGTCGCCGGCGGAACGGCGCGTTCCGCCAGCGGTGGGTTCACAAAGTTTTCGAAGTGAACAGAGGATAACGCATCGCCATCTCGCCCCGTACGCATGCCGTACACGGTACGCTCGCGGCCTGAAGGATCCGGAAAGCGAGAAGCGACTCGACGACCGCGCCCTCAAGGCGCTCCTCGAGGGCGGCTCCGGCTGGCGCCGCGAAGGTAATGCGCTGACGAAGACGTACATATTCAAGGGCTTCAAGGCCGCCATGGCGTTCGCGAACCGCGTCGCGGAGGCGGCGAACGCCGCGAACCACCATCCCGACATCCACATCGAGGGCTACCGGAACGTCCGCATGGTGCTCACCACGCACTCCGCGGGCGGCATCACCGACGCCGACGTCGAGCTGGCGGCGCGGATCGACCGCACCGAGCGGGCTGGCACGCCTTCCGCAGCCTCCTAAAGGCGAAGGAGGACGCCATGGCCACACCGCCGACCAAACTGGACGAGAGCGAGGTCTCCGAGCGGCTGCGGAAGCTGCGCGGTTGGACCAAAGAGGACGGCACGATCGCGCGCAGCCTCCACTTCAAGGATTTCAAGCAGGCGAAGTCGTTCGTCGATCGCGTCGCCGACGCGGCCGAGGAGTCCGGCCACCACCCGGACATCCACATCGAGAAAGCGAGCGAGGTCCGCCTCGTACTCACGACGCACTCCGCCGGCGGCCTCACGAAGAACGACTTTGAGATGGCGGAAAAGATCGACCGGGTGACGGGGGGATCGCCGGGCTGACCATCACGGCTCGGGGTGCGCGATCACCTCCTCGATCACCTCGTAGTCGAAGCCCCGCGCGGCGAGGAACGCGTGGACCTTGCGCTTGCGCTCGGCCGGCTCGAGCGTCTGCCAGCGCGTGATGGGACGGGCGATGGCTCGCCGTGCGCGCTGCACCTCGGCATCCGCGGGCCTGTCCCCGAGCGCGACCTCGATCGTCTCGCGGGCCACGCCCTTCCGGAGGAGCTCGCTCACCAGCGCGCGGTCGCCTCGCGGCCGGAACTGGTCGCGCTGCTCGATCCAGTAACGGGCGAACGCGGCGTCGTCGACGTAGCGTTGCGCGCGCAGCTTGTCGATGGCTCCGTCGATCGCGGCGTCGTCGAAGCGTTTGCCGCGCAGGTGACGGCGGATCTCCGCGACGCTGTGGCTGCGGCCGGCCAGGTACCGGACGGCGGCCTCGTACGCGCTCCCGCTGGGCGCGGTCCGGGTGCTAGGCCTCCTCGCCATCGGGATTCTCAACGCCGACGGCGACCGTTCGTTCTCGGATCTTCGCCTCGACCTCGGCCGCGACGTCCGCGTGCTCGCGCAGGAACTGCTTCGCGTTCTCCCGGCCCTGCCCGATCCGCTGCTTGCCGTAGTTGATCCAGGCGCCGGACTTGTCGAGCACCCCGGTCGTGATGCCCATGTCGATGAGCCCGCCCTCGCGCGAGATGCCCTCGGACGAGAGGATCTCCATCTCCGCGACGCGGAACGGCGGCGCCACCTTGTTCTTGACGACCTTCACTTTCACCCGGCGGCCGATGACCTGGTCGCCCTGCTTGATCGGCTCGATCGGCCTGATGTCGATGCGCACGGAGGCGTAGAACTTCAGCGCCTTTCCGCCGGTGGTCGTCTCCGGGTTCCCGAACATCACGCCGATCTGCATCCGGAGCTGGTTGATGAAGATGACGGTGGTCTTCGTCTTCGAGATCGAGCCCGTGAGCTTGCGCAGCGCCTGACTCATCAGCCGCGCCTGCAGGCCCATGTGCGCGTCGCCCATCTCGCCCTCGATCTCCTCGCGCGGCACGAGCGCCGCGACGGAGTCGACGACGACGATGTCGACCGCGCCCGACCGCACGAGCGTGTCGGCGATCTCGAGCGCTTGCTGGCCGTTGTCGGGCTGCGAGATGAGGAGCTCGTCGGTGTTGACGCCGCACTTCCGCGCCCAGGCGGCGTCGAGCGCGTGCTCGGCGTCGATGAACGCTGCGGTCCCGCCGTCCTTCTGCGCGGACGCGACCGCGTGCAATGCGAGCGTCGTCTTGCCGGAGGCCTCCGGCCCGTAGATCTCTACGATGCGACCGCGCGGGAAGCCGCCAACTCCGAGCGCGAGGTCGACCGCGATCGAGCCGGTCGAGATGACGTCGATCTTCTCGTCGGCGGCGGCGCCGAGCTTCATGATCGAGCCCTTCCCGAACTGCTTCTCGATCTGCAGGATCGCCTGGTCGATCGCCCGGGCCTTCTCAGACACGGCCACTTCTCATCTCCTCATTGCGCCATAAAAAGAACGGCGCCGGCTTGCGTCACACCGGCGCCACCATTTCTGGCCTCAGGGGCCGGGGGGCAGAGCCCCCCGACATCACCAGCTCTCTTTTTCCTTGCGTTTGGGCTTCACGATCTCGAAGGTCATCGGCTGGACCGGCTGCGCGACGGACTTCTTGCGCAGCTCCTTCTCGAGCTGTTCCTTCGACTTCTTTTTGGCTTTCTTGTCCTTGGCCTCGCCTCGACCCGTCGGCATCGTTACCCTCCCGTGCACCCCGCTGGAAGCGCGCGGGGCAGGTCGAGCATAG
Source organism: Chloroflexota bacterium (assembly GCA_005883625.1). GTDB lineage: Bacteria > Chloroflexota > Limnocylindria > P2-11E > P2-11E > 3-1-20CM-2-70-9. Next base: position 24,266 of record VBDU01000062.1, read on the forward strand.
CCGACGCGGCCCGTATCCTCCGCACGATGCCGGCCCGCCGCCGCGCGTCCGCGCGCGTCACGACGCGCGCCGGCGATCGCGGCGACACATCGCTCTTCGGCAAGGGACGCGTCCGCAAGACCGACCCGCGCGTGGAGGCGCTCGGCGATCTCGACGAGGCGCAGGCGGTGCTCGGCATCGCACGGGCCGCCGCGCCGCGACCGCTGGCGAAGACCCTGCTCGACCTGCAGCGCGGCCTCTATCTCGCGATGGCCGAGGTCGCGACGCCGCGGCCCGACCTCGCTCGGCTCCCGGAGCGGCTCGACGGCGCCGCGGTCGCCGATCTCGAGAAGCACGGCGAGGAGCTCAAGCGGAAGAGGCCGATCGAGGGCCGTTTCGTGGTCCCGGGAGAAGACCGGCTGTCAGCGGTGCTCGACCACGCGCGTACGATCGTGCGTCGCGCCGAGCGGCGGGTCGTGGAATGCGTCGACGAGGGCTACTTCTCCGGCGAGGACCTGCTCCCCTGGCTCAACCGGCTCTCCGATCTTCTCTACGTGCTCGCCCGATCGGTCGAGCAGACGGCGCGCCCGGCGAGGGGGAGCGCGGGAGGCGCGCGCCGAGCCCGACGGTGACCGCGCCGCGCGACTGGCTCGCGCGCCTGCCCGGCGGCGCCGCACGCTTCGAGAGCATCGCGGCGCAGGTGGCGGCCGACTGGGGCCTCGTCGTCGGCCCGCGTATCGCCGCCGGCCGCTACTCCTATGTGGCGCCGGCCGGCCCCGACGCGATCCTCAAGATCATCCCCGTCGAGGACGACGACGCGGACCACATCGCCGACGCGCTCCGGTTCTGGGATGGCGACGGCGCGGTGCGCCTCCTGCGCCACGATCCGACGTGGCGCGCGCTGCTCGTCGAGCGCGCGGTCCCGGGGACCGAGGCCGCGCAGGCGCCGGAGGGCGAGGCGCTGGCGGCCGCGATCGACGTCGGCAAGCGCATCTGGCGCGCGCCCGATGCGCCGCATCCGTACCGCTCCGTCCGGGACTGGGTCCGCCGCTGGCTCCCGCCGGACGAGCGGCACCCGCTCGTTCCGGCCGCGCGACGCACGTTCGAAGCGATGGACCTGCGGACGGACACGCTCGTCCACGCGGACTTCCACCATCACAACCTGCTGCGGCACGGCGACCGCTGGGTCGCGATCGACCCCAAGCCCATCGTCGGCGAGCCCGAGTTCGACGTCCCGGCGTTCCTGTGGAACCCGCTCGGCACGACGTCGACGCGCGCCCGAACCGAGCGGCGGATCCGGGCGTTCGCGGACGCCGGGCTCGACGCCGAGCGGATCCGGCGGTGGGCGATCGTGCGCGGGGTCTGCGACGGGCTGCCGCTCCATCCGGGCGAGGACGAGACGACGAGGCCACAGCTCCGGATCGTGCGCGAGCTGCTCTAGGAGGTCAGCGCAGCCAGGGCGGCGGCTCCCAGCGATCCGGCAGGACGGTGACCTTCACCGGCATCTCCGAGGCTTGCTCGGACACCGATTGGATCTGGTTGATGAGCATCGGCCCGTACGGGCAGAACGGCGTCGTGAGCACCATCTTCACCTCGGCCTCCTCGGGCGTGAACGTCACCTCCCGGATGAGGTCGAGGTCGATGACCGAGAGGCCGATCTCGGGATCGAGCACGGCCTGGAGCGCGTTGAGGATCTTCTCCTGCTTCTCCGCGTCGGCGACGATGGGCGCTTTCTCTTCTGGCATCTGGTCTCCTCCTACCGGCGCCCGAGCCACGCGACGAGCGAGAGCATGCCGGTGAGGAGCACGCTGAGCACGATCGACGTCGCGAGCGGCGCGTACACCGTCCAGCCATCGCCGCGCAGCGTGAGGTCGCCCGGCAGCCGGCCCAGGAACGGCACCCGGTCGCCGACGACGAGCAGGACGCCGAGCAGCGCGATGACGATGCCCACGACGATCAGCACCCGACCGAGCGGAGCGAGCTCCATTGGCGCTAATTGTCTCACCAGTCGAAGGGGGCTCCGCCCCCTTCGGATCCCTCGCCGTCAGCGCAAGGTCACCAGGAGGATCCGGTCGTCGTCGCGCGTGGGGTTCCCTCGGCCATCGCGGTTCGAGGTGAGCACCAGGAAATCGCCGCTCGGCAGCTCGAAGACGTCTCGCAGGCGGCCGAACCGGTTCTCGAGGAGACGCTCCTCGAACGCGACCGCGCGCCCATCCGGTCCGAACACGACGCGGTGCAGGTGCACGCCGCGGAGCGTGGCGAACAGGAGCGAGCCGCGCAGCGGGCCCGGGTGCGCCGCGAACGTCCCACCGGACGGCGCCCACGTGTCGGTCGGTCCGCTCTCGAGGAGCGGGTCGCGAAAGCGCGGGTCCTTCGCGATCCCGCGCACCGTGGGCCAGCCGTAATTGGCGCCGGCCGTGATGAGGTTCACCTCGTCGTGGCAACACTCCGGGAAGCTCCCCGAGGGTCCGTGCTCGGTCTCGTACAGCGCCTTCGTGTCGGGCTGCCACGCGATCCCTTCGACGTTGCGATGACCGAGCGAGTAGACCGGCGACCCCGGCAGCGGGTTGTCCACGGGGACCTTCCCGTCCTTCTCGAGACGGAGGATCTTGCCGCCGAGCGATCGCGTGTCCTGCGCGTTCGCCATGTTCCCGGCGTCGCCGGTCGTCACGTAGAGCTTGCCGTCGGGACCGAACTTCACGCGACCGCCGTCATGGATGGATTCGCCGGGGATGTCGTCGAGGAGCACGGTCTCCTCGACGCCGCGCCCGTTCTGGTCGCGCATGCGCACGAGCTTGTTGCGCGAGCCGCCGCCGGTCGGATAGCTGTAGTAGAGGTACACGAAGGCGTTGCGGGCGAAGTCGGGATCGACCGCGATCCCGAGGAGGCCACGCTCCGCGCCGACCTGCGCGCTCACCCCTAACGTCGCCCACGGCTCCGAGCGGAGACCGCCACCCGGACCGAGCTGCACGATGCGCACGCGGCCCGGACGCTCGGTCACGAAGAGCCGGCCATCGGGCGCGAGGTCCACCGCCCACGGCGCCTCGAGCCCGGTGGCGACCGCCTGCACGTTCTCGACGACCGCGGGTCCGGCGCGCGGGGTGACCGTCGGCCCGGTGGGCGCCGGCGCGGCGCTCGAGATCTCGAGCGTCGTCGCGGGGACGGCGCTGGGCTGGCTCGCCGATGGGCCACCGCACGCCGCCGCAGCGAGCGCGAGCGCGACGGCCGCCCGCGTCATATCTGACCGCGAAGCCAGTCGAAGAGCTCTTTCTGCGGCATCGGCGCCGCGAAGAGGTAGCCCTGGGCGAGATAGCAGCCGAGGTCACGCGCCATCGCGAGCGCCGCGTCATCCTCCACGCCCACCGCGGCGAGGCGCGCGCCGCTCGGCCGCACCGCCTCGACCAGCGAACGCGCGAGCGCCGCGGTGTCGGGATCGCGCGCCGCCGCGCCGATGACGGCACGCCCGAGCTTGACGTAGTCCCAGCGGACCCCGCGGGTCCGCTCGAGCTGCTCGAGCGAGGTGACGTCGTCGAGCGCGACCCGCACGCCCGCCGACCGAAGCTCGCCGAGGGCCTCGTGCGGCAGCTCGGGCTCCGCGGCGGCGCCGGCCGCCGAGATCTCCACCACGAACGCGCGCGGCGTGCGCTGGATGCGCAGGGCATGACGGATGAGCCGCATGAACTGCGCGTCGTGGAGGACGCGCGGCGAGACGTTCACGCTCACGCCGAGGTCGAGGCCGTCGCGGTGCCACACCGTGGACGTGAGGAGCGCTTCGCGTACGACCCACGCCTCGATGTCGCGGATGAGACCTTCGCGCTCCGCGGTCGGGATGAAATCGAGCGGCGAGACGAGGCCACGCTGGGGGTTGTGCCAGCGCAAAAGGGCCTCGACGCCGCGCACCTTCTTGGTCTCGACGAGGACCCGCGGCTGGTAGTGCAGGACGAGCTGGTTCTCGACGATCGCGCGCTCGAGCTCGAAGCGGATCGCGGTCACGTGTCGGGGGGCTCCGCCCCCCGGCCCCCGTGCTCCCAGAGGGTTCCTCTCGGCGCGGCCAGGCCGAGATGTGCGTAGGCGCGCTCCGTGGCGACCCGGCCGCGCGGCGTGCGCTTCAGGTAGCCCTCCTGGAGGAGGTACGGCTCGTAGACGTCCTCGATCGTCTCGGCGTCTTCGCTCACCGCGGCGGCAAGCGTCTCGACGCCCACGGGGCCGCCCGAGAACTTCTCCGCGATCGCGCGCAGGAGCATGCGGTCGACCGCGTCGAGCCCCTGGTCGTCGACCTCGAGCGCGGCGAGCGCCTCCTTCGCGACCGCGAGCGTGACGCGCCCGTCGTGGCGGACCTGCGCGAAATCGCGGACGCGCTTCAGCCAGCGGTTCGCGATCCGTGGCGTGCCCCGAGCGCGTCGCGCGATCTCGTGCGCGGCGGCGGGCTCGACCTCGATCGCAAGGATGCCCGCGGACCGCCGCACGACCTGCTCGAGCGCCTCCGGCGCAAAGAGGTCGAGGCGGTACGTCGCTCCGAACCGGTCGCGCAGCGGCGAGCTCAGCCGCCCGATGCGCGTCGTCGCGCCGACGAGCGTGAACCGTGGCAGCGGCAGCCGGAGCGTGCGAGCCCCGGGACCCTTGCCGAGCACGATGTCGAGGTGGAACTCCTCCATCGCCGGGTAGAGCACCTCCTCGACGATGCGCGGGAGGCGATGGATCTCGTCGACGAAGAGCACGGCACCTGTTTCGAGGTTCGTGAGGATCGCCGCGAGGTCACCGGCGCGCTCGATCGCGGGCCCGCTGGTGACCCGGATCGGCACGCCGAGCTCGCGCGCGATGACGTACGCGAGCGACGTCTTCCCCACCCCCGGCGGGCCGTAGAGCGCGACGTGCTCGAGCGGGTCGCCGCGACGCTTCGCCGCGTCGACGAGGATGCGGAGGTTCGACTTCACCTTCTCCTGGTTGATGTACTCGTCGTCGGAGAGGCCTTGCGGCCGCAGCGACGCTTCGAGCGAGCGCTCGCGCTCCTCGCGCATCACCGGCGCGACGTCGCGCTCGACCGCGCGCTTGGCCACTATTGCAGCGAGCCCCGAACGTGATCGACGATGCGCTCGACTATCTGCGCCCGCGGGATCAGCTTCGGCTCTGTCTCGCCTCTGGCCTTCAGCTCGACCTCGTTCTTGAGCACGGTCCGGGGTGAGACCGTCAAACGGAACGGGATTCCGATGAGGTCGGCGTCCGTGAACTTCACACCGGCGGTTTCATCGCGATCGTCATACAGGACCTCGATGCCTGCGGACTCGAGATCGGCGACGAGCTGCTCCGCGGCGGCATTCACGTCACCGGCGCCGCCCTTCTGATCTCGTCCGGCGAGCGCGACGACGTGCGCCTGGAACGGCGCGACCGAGATCGGCCAGGAGATGCCCTTGTCGTCGTGGTGCGTTTCGATGATCGTCTGGAGGCAGCGTCCGACGCCGATCCCGTACGAGCCCATGATGAAGGGCTTGCGGCTGCCGTCCGCGGCGAGGTAGGTCGCCTCCATCTTCGACGAGTAGTACGTGCCGAGCTTGAAGATGTTGCCGACCTCGACTCCCCGACGCAGCGTCAGAGGCGACCCGCAGCGCGGGCACGCGTCCCCCTCTTTGACGTCATGCACGTCCTTGCGTTCCCCATCGAAGTCGCGCCCAGGCAGGACGTTCTTCAGGTGCGCGTCCTTCTTGTTGGCCCCCGCGATGTACGCGCGCGGCTCGACCGACGTATCGACGATGACCCGTGCCTTCAGCCCGACCGGACCGACGAAGCCGGCGACGCCGCCTGCCTTGGCGAAGTCCGTATCGCCGGCGAACGAGATGGCGCCGACGTTGAGGAGGTTGCGGAGCTTGGGCTCGTTCACCTCGCGATCGCCGGGCAGGACGACCGCGACGATCTGGTCCTTGGCGCGCAGGAGCACCGTCTTCAGGAAGGCGCTCGCCGGCAGGCCGAGTCGGTGCTCGAGCTGCTCGATGCTCGTCGTCGCGGGAGTGACGATCTCGCTCCGTGGCGGAGCGCCGTCTTTGCTCATCGCAGGGGCGGAAACCCGTTCCACCCCCCCATCAGCGACCCTTCGGGTCG
>VBDU01000001.1 GCA_005883625.1 Chloroflexota bacterium
TGGTTCGCCGCATCGTTCGCCGGGGAGCGGATCCCGACCTTCGAGGAGTTCCTGCGCTGGATCGAGGCGCGTTCGCCGTTCGGCGCCGTCATCGAGGCGAAGGCGTCCGGCGTCGGCGCGGAGATCGCCGAGGGCATCGCGCGCTCCCCCGCACGCGAGCATCTCGCCATCTGCTCGTTCTACCCGGACGAGATCCGCGCGGCGAAGCGCGCGCAGCCTGAGGTGCCCTGCGTTCTCCTGTTCCAGTGGCAGCCGCACGCCAGGGACCCGATCGAAGCGACGCGCGAGTGCGGCGCCGATGGGGCGGACCTGCCCTGGCCCTGGCTTGACGAACCGCTTGCGAGACGCGTGCACGACGCCGGCCTTCTGCTCGGCGGCGGCACGGCGAACGATGCCGCCGCCGTCGACGTCCTGACCGCGCGACGCGCGGATTTCGTCGATTCCGACAAGCCGCGGGCGACGGTGCGGGCGCGCGACGCGGCGATGGCGCGGTGAAAGCGGCCGTCTTCCACGGACCGGGCGACCTGCGCGTGGAACCGCACGCGGAGCCGACCATCGAGCGGGCCGATGAGGTCATCGTCGAGGTCGAGGCGTGCGGGATCTGCGGGACCGACCTGCAGATCCTCAACGTGCCGCCCGGCCATCCCGCGACACCGGGCGTGATCCTGGGCCACGAGTTCATCGGCCGCGCCGTCACCATTGGCCCGAGCGTGCGAGACCTACGGGTGGGGCAGCGCGTCGTCGTGGATCCGGATCCGAAATGCGGTACCTGTCACGCCTGCCGTACGGGCCGGCCGGCGAACTGCACGAACGTCGTCGCCCTCGGTTCGTTCGCCGACGGCGCGCTCGCGCGATTCGCGAAGGCCCCGGCGTCGTCCGTGTATCCGATCGCCGAGACGCTCGCGCCGCCGGTCGCTGCCCTCATCGAGCCGCTCGCCTGCGTCGTCAACGGGACCAATCGCGCGGTGCCGCGGCCCGGCGAATCCGCCGTGGTGTTCGGCGCCGGCACGATCGGCTGCCTCTTCACCGCGCTGCTCGTCGCCGCGGGCGCTTCGCCCGTGATCGTGGTCGAGCCGAGCGACAAGCGGCGTCGCGTCGCCGCCGCGGTCGGTGCGCATCACGTGCTGTCGCCGGACGACTTCGCGCGCCGGCGGGCGGAGCTCCTGCCGCTCGGCGCCGAGATCCTCATCGATGCGGTCGGGACGCAGTTCGCGACGGCGATCGATCACGCCGCGCTCGGCGCGCGCATCGTGCTGTTCGGTCAGAACGCGAACGCGCTCCCGGCCATAAAGCAGTACACGATCACCGAGCGGAGCCTCAGCATCCTCGGGTCCTACATCACCACCTACACGTTCCCGACGGCCATACGGCTCGTCGAGCAGGGGAAGCTGCCGCTGGCCGCGATAGTGAGCCGCGTGATCGGCCTCGACGACATCGCCGAGGGTCTGGCCCTGCTGCGCAGTGGCGATGCCACCAAAGTGGTGATCACCCCATAACGTCGCCGCACGGCGCGGCGGCTGCTGGACGCCTCGCCGACGGTCGGGTACGCGTCGGTGTGATCGGCTGCGGCCTCATCGCCCAGGTCATGCATCTCCACTACCTGCGCGAGCTCAGCGACCGGTTCGAGATCGCGGCCGTCTGCGACCTCTCGCCCGGCACCGCCCGCGCGGTCGCGCGCGCGTACGGCGTCGAGCGCCACCTCACGGACTGGCGCGAGCTCGTCGCGAGCGACCTCGATGCCGTCATGGTCCTGACCAGCGCGTCGCACGCCCCGCCCGCGATCGCGGCCGCGCGGCGCGGGCTCCACGTCTTCGTGGAGAAGCCGATGTGCTTCACCTTGCGAGAGGCCGACGAGATGATCGCGGCCTGCCGCGACGCGAACGTGACGCTTACGGTCGGGTACCACAAGCGCCACGATCCCGCATACCGGCTTGCCGTGGAACGGCTGCGTGACATGACCGAGCTCCGCTACGTCCGCGTGACGACGCTCGAGGCGCCCATCGCGCCGTACGTTTCGCAGTACCCGCTCGTGCGCGTCGCGGATGTCCCCGCGGAAGCGCTGGAGCGCGCGCGGGAAGAGCGCGCCGCGCTGATCGACGAGGCGCTCCCGTTCGGGCCGGCGGACGACCTCCGGCGCGCGTATCAAGATCTGCTGCTCGACAGCGCCGTCCACGAGCTGAACCTCCTGCGCAGCCTGCTCGGCGATCCAGCCGCGATCTCGAGCGTCGACTTCTGGGACGACGGGCGTTCCATGCAGGCGGTGTTCGCGTATCCCGGGGAGCGTCGCGCCGCGATCGGGCTGGTGTGGCTGCCGGGGCTCGCGCACTACAGCCAGGAGCTCGCCTTCTACGCCACGGACCGGCGCCTGATCCTGCGCTTTCCCTCGCCGTTCCTGCGGAGCGAACCGACCGTGCTGGAGCTTGAGGAAGAAGACCGCGGCATGCCCTGGCGCCACGAGGTCGTGGCTTCACACGAGGAGGCGTTCAAGCTCGAGCTGCGAGGCTTCTATGAATCCGTGGCGGAAGGGAAGAAGCCGATCAACTCCGGCGAAGAAGCGCGACATGACGTCGCGCTCTGCGTGGCACTGGTCAGGGCCGCCCAGACGCGGCGCGACGCCGCGCGACGATAGGCGCGGCGACGGGTCCGGCGTCCCTGTAGCGTCCGGGTCCATGAACATCGGCCTGCAGGTGTGGGGTCAGTTCGTCGAATGGGACGAGCTCATGGAGGCGGGAAAGCGTATCGAGGGCCTGGGCTTCAGCAGCCTCTGGAGCAACGACCATTTCTATCCGTCCTTCGGGGCGGAAGACGGCCCCGTGCTCGAGGGCTGGATCACGCTCGCCGGCTGGGCCGTCTTGACGGAACGGATCCCCCTCGGCTGCATGGTCAGTGGCGCCGCCTACCGGAACCCGGCGCTGCTCGTGAAGATGGCGACCACGGTCGATCGCGCGAGCCACGGCCGCCTCACCCTCGGGCTCGGCGCGGGCTGGCACGAACGCGAGCATCGAGCGTTCGGCTACGCGCTGCTCAAGCCGGGCGCGCGCATCGCACGGCTCGCGGAGGCGGCCGAGATCGCGCGCGGTCTCCTCGCTGGCGGACCGGTCACGGTGAAGGGGTCGCACTTCAGCGTCGACGGCGCCCGCAACGATCCCCCCGCGCACGGCGGCCGGCGCATGCCGCTTCTCATCGGCGGGAGCGGCGAAAAGCTGACGTTGGCGGTCGTCGCCCGCTATGCCGATGTCTGGAACGGCGAGGGCGATCCAGCCGCGATCGCCCGCAAGATCGCCGTCCTCGCGGAGCACTGCCGGTCCATCAGGCGCGACCCGGGCGAGATCCGGATCACCGTCGGGCTGCCCGCGCCCTGCGTGCGCGCGAGCCGGGCGGATGCTCTCGCCGCGCTCGCCGCGACGTACGAGCATCACGGCCTCCCGCCGGCCGCCGCCCACGCCGCCGCCGAGACGTCGCCCTGTGTCGGCACGGTGGACGAGGTCGTGACGATTCTGCGCGCGTACGCCGAGATCGGCGTGAGCGAGGTCATCTTTGACACGCCGCATCCGCTGGACCAGGGGACCCTGCAGGAGCTTTCCGGATCCATCCAGGACCAGCTCCGGCGAGCCTCGTAGTCGCAGCGGCGTCGCGGCTCAATCGCGTCCAAGATGCTTCGCCGCGACGAGCCGGAACGTCGCGGCGCGCTCGCGCACGCGGTCCGGACCGTCGAGGACGGTGACCCCGAAGTTCGATCCGAGATTCGGATCGGAGACGCCGATGCCGATGCTCATCGCCCGGCTCACGATCGCGTCGGTGCGCGGCAGCATCCCCGCGCGGTATTCCTTCGCCTCTACCAGGGAGCAGCGGCCGTCGAACGGACACCCCGTCCCACTCGCCGTGCGCTGCCGCAGGAGGTGCTCCATCTTGTTGTAGATGTGCCATCCGGAATCGGCGAGGACGCGGCTGCCCAGCTCGCGGGTGATCGCCCCCGCGACCGCGGCGTCCGGGAAGAGCACGACGAGATGCGTGGCGAGATCCCCGGCGGGATCGGGAAGGTCGCGAAAGCGGATCCCCGGGAGGTCGGCGATCAACGACTTGAAGAGCGCCTTGTTCTCGCGCAGACGAGCGCGGATCGCGTCGATTCGTCGGAGCTGCGCGAGGAGGACCGCCGCATGGAGCTCGGTCATCCTGAAGTTGAGCCCGAGGAACGGTCGCTGTCCGATCTCGATGCCGCTCCGCAGGGGCGAGTGTCCTTGATCGTGTATGGCGAAGATCCGTCGATACAGGTCCTCGTCGTCGGTCACGACCATGCCGCCGTCTCCGGACGTGATCGTCTTGTACTCGTTGAATGAGATAGCGCCCACGCGACCGATGCTCCCGACGACCTTCCCGCGGTAGGAGGCCCCGAACGCCTGGGCGCAGTCCTCGATCAGGGCGATCCCGCGCTGGTCCGCGATGGCCTTGAGCTCCGCGAGGCGGGCCGGGTTGCCGAGCATGTGGACCGCGAGGATTGCCTTCGTTCGAGGACCGATCTTCGCGGCGACGTCGGCCGGATCGAGGTTCAGCGACTCGTCGACCTCGGCGAGCACCGGGAACGCGCGCGCGTAGACGACCGCGGAGATCGATGCAACGAATGTGAATCCGGGGACGATGACCTCGTCACCGGGCCCGATGCCCAGGCCCTCGAAGGACGCCCAGATGGCGCTGGTTCCCGAATTGACCCCGACGGCGAAACGAACCCCGGTGAACGCGGCGACACGGTCCTCGAGCGTTCGCACCTTGGCCCGGAAGTGCGGATCGTCCTCCTTCCCGTACCGGCCGAGGCGCTGGTTGCGAAGGACGTCGAGCACTTCCGCGATCTCGTCCTCGCCGATGAGCCCGAGTCCAGGACCTGGCATCTGTTCACGACCTCTCAAGCCGATGGGGCAAGCGTTTGGGCATTCTGAACGACGCTGCCCGATCGCTGCCCGACTTCTCGACCGCGACAAACTCGAGCCCGCCTCGCTCTTGCTGATGCGCAGCTCGTCGCCTCGCGCGCGCTCATCATCCTGCGGGGTGGCGCTGGAGGCGCGCTTCCACGCAAGTCTAGGATCGAACCGTGCACGTCAGGCCGCTCAAACGCTGGTGACTGATCGAACGGTCGTCGTGCGCGTCCGCGGCCTGGGCTGCGGCGCGGTCGCTGGCCTCGGCTGAGGGTCGCGCCTCGCGCCCGTGCTGGCGCGGATCGATGATCTCGCGCCAGATGCCGCCTCCGACCATTCCGGCGCGCTGCTCCGCTTCATCGATCACGGACAGACCGCGCAAGTCCGCGTGCGTCTATACGAGCTGGGCTACGAGAGCGAGGAGCTCGATCCCTCCGAGAGTCAGGAGCTGCCTGAGAGCCAGTGGTACAGGCCTGCCGACCTCTCGCGGGAGGAAGCTCGGGTGCTCGCGTCGAGGATCACTCCCGCGTTCGGTCGTCAGCACGCCGTCGATCCGGCCGTCGCGGCGGCGCTCCAAGTCTGCGTCGAGGCCGCGCTCTTTGGATGCTTCGTCGCGAATCCGCTCGGTTCCGCAGCGGCTGCCGGCTCGTTGCGAACCGAGTGCGCCGCTGCGGTAGCCGCTGCCGCAGGTCACATCCTCGGGCCCAACGGCGCGCGTGCGCTCGGGGAGTTCGTCGACCGCTGGCTCGGAAAATCGTAGATACGGGACACCTGCGGAGGGCCATCGCGGCTTCTCTTGGCTCAGCGATCTCTTGCGCACGTCTGATCACGGCCGAAGGCCAACGACGAAAGACACGAGCCATGCGAGGCGCGAGCCACTAGCGCGGTTACCGGCCGA
>VBDU01000063.1 GCA_005883625.1 Chloroflexota bacterium
CTACCTCCCGGTCTGGGTGGACGGAGCGCTCTTCTCGTGCGGCGACGGCCACGCCGCGCAGGGCGACGGCGAGGTCTGCATCACGGCGATCGAGACGACGATGACGGCGACGCTCCGCTTCACGGTGCGGCGCGACATCAGGCTCGCCTGGCCGGAGCTGGAGACCTCGCTCGCGCGCCCGCGCGGGCGGCACTACGCGACGACCGGCATCGCGCCGGACCTCATGGAGGCGGCGCGCCAGGCGGTGCGCGGAATGATCGGCCACCTCGTCGAGCGCCGCGGGCTCTCCCGCGAGGACGCCTACATCCTCTCGAGCGTCGCGGTGGATCTGCGGATCAGCGAGGTCGTCGACGCGCCCAACTGGGTCGTGAGCGCGTTCCTGCCCCTCGACATCTTCGGGACGTCAGGGCGGATACCCGGTCAGATGACCGGGTCGAGATCACGCTTTCTGCGGGCGCGCGCCCGCGGCCCGGCCGCGAAGTCCGGGCGGCCGACCTCGGTCACCCGATGGCGGTAGCCGTGGACCTCCAGCTCGTGCGCGTCCCGCTGCGCCGCTGCCTCGAGCAGGGACTTCACCGAGCTCGGATCCTTGGAATGAAACGCCGCGTCGCAGTCGTGGCTGGCGCGGCAGAGGAGTCCTGAAGTCTTCATCACCATCTATAACGCCGGAAGTCCCCGGATATTTCCCTTTCTCGCCTAATTGACGCTCGCCGCGACCTGCTGGCCTTCCTGGCTCCTCGCATAGTCGAGGAAGGCACGGACCGCCGGCTTGACCCTGGTGGGGTCGACCGGGTACACGAGGAAAAGCGGGCGGAAGATCTTGTAGCTGCCGCCGGTGATGTTCGCGAGCGTCGGCGCGGCGCCGTCGATGGAGATCATACGGAGGCGCGTGTCCGCGGCCGTCCGCGAGCCGATCGTGGCGACGCCGATGCCGCCGCGGAACGACGCGACGGCCGTGAGCATCTGGGTCGTCTCGTTGATCTCAATGACGGTCTTCGCGTACGGCGGCTTGCCGCCGAACACGAACGCCTCGAAGGTCGTTCGCGTCGCCGCGTTCGCCTCACGGATGAACGGCTTCACCGGCAGGTCGTCGCCGCCGAGCTCGACCCAGCTCGCGACCTCGCCGGCGTAGATCCGGCGCACCTGGTCCTTGGTGAGGTTCGTCACGGGGTTCGCCGCGTTCACGATGATCGCCGTCCCGCTGAAGCCGATCGGCAGGGCCCCGACCTTCGCGACCTCTTTGTCGGTCAGGCTTCGGCTGATGAACCCGACGTCCACGTCGCCCGTCGCCGCGAGGTTGATCGCGGCGTCGGAGCCCGTCTCGCTGACGGTGAACGTGACGCCGGGATGCAGGATCTTGAAGCGGTCCGCCAGGGCCTGCACCGCGGGCAGCGCACCGCCCCCGCCGGTCGCGCTGTACTGACCCGCGAACGGATCAGGCGTCGGGCGCGGCGGCGCGGCGACGCCGCACGTGGCGAGGACGAGCGCGGCGAGCGGCAGGGTATAGCCGAGCTTGCCGAGTAGTCTCCGCATCGACATTCATCATCCCCACCCGCGCAATCCGCAAAATGCGCGGGCGGGCTAGTCCAAATGCGGTAGGACGGGGGCCCTACCCCGCTCGCGGGAGCGGGGCGAGCACGAGCTCCGGGGCTTCCTGCGCGAGCTGTCGCCGGAGCACCTTGCCGACGATCGTCTTGGGCAGCGCCTCGCGGAAGGAGACCTCCACCGGCACCTTGTACGGCGCGAGGCTCGCGCGGCAGTGGTCGACGAGCTCCTGGGCCGAGGCCCGCATCCCGGGCCGCAGCACGACGAACGCCTTCACGACCTCGCCCTTGGAGGGGTGCGGCACGCCGACGGCCGCCGCCTCGAGCACGGCAGGGTGGGCATAGAGGACCTCGTCCACCTCGCGGGGATACACCTTGAATCCCGAGACGACGATCATCTCCTTCTTCCGGTCGACGACGAAGAAGTAGCCGTCCTCGTCCATCCGCACGATGTCGCCGGTGTGCAGCCAGCCGTCGCGCAGCACGAGCGCCGTCTCGTCGGGCCGCCGCCAGTAGCCGTCCATGACGTTGGGTCCGCGGACGCAGAGCTCGCCGGGCTCGCCCGGGTCGACCTCGCGCGCGCCGGTCTCGAGGTCCACGATCTTGCAGTCGACGTCGGGCATGGGGATTCCGATCGAGCCGGGCTTGCGCGTGCCGTCCGACGGGTTCGAGTGCGTCACCGGAGCGGCCTCGGTCAGGCCGTAGCCCTCCATCACCTTGCCCCCGGTCAGGCTCTCGAAGCGGCGCAGGACGTCGACGGGCAGCGGCGCCGATCCCGAGAGGAATGATTCGATGGACCGCAGGTCGTACCGCGCGATGTCTGGCGACTCGTTCAGGAGGATGTAGATCCGCGGCGCGCCGGGGAAGTACCGCGGCCGGTGCTTCTGGATCGCGAGGAAGATGTGCCGGAGGTCCGGCCGCGGGATGAGCACCATCGTCATCCCGCGGATGACGGCGAGGTCCATCACGACCGTGAGCCCGTACACGTGGAAGAACGGCATGACCGCGAGGATGCGGTCGCCCTCGCGTGCCGTGGTGTGCCAGGCGCGGCACTGGTGGACGTTCGCAACGAGCGCGCGGTGCGAGAGCATCGCCCCCTTGGGCACGCCCGTCGTCCCCCCCGTGTACTGGAGGACGGCGAGATCCGCCGGCGCCACCGCGACCGGCTCTGGCGCTCCCTTCGTCGCGATGACGTCCCGGAGCCACAGCGCGCGCGGGTCGCGGCGGATGTCGACGCGATGGCCTTCCCTGCGCTCGCGCGCGACCGTGAAGAGGAGGCGGAGCGCGAGCGGGAAATGCTCCTTCACGTTCGTGACGACGATCCGCTCGACGGCGGTTCCGACCGCCGCTTCGGCGACCTGCGGATAGAGGCGGGAGAGGACGACGACCGCCCGCGCGCCGGAGTCGGCGAGCTGGGCGTGGAGCTCGCGCACCGTGTAAAGCGGGTTCGTCGGGACGACGGCGGCGCCCGCTTTGAGCGTGCCGAAGAAGCAGTAGACGAACTGTGGGCAATTCGGCAGGACGAGGGCGACGCGGTCGCCTTTTTTGATACCAAGCCGCTGTAGGGCCGCGGCGAACCGGTCCGCGAGCTCGTCGATCCGACGGTACGTGAGCGCGGAGTCGATGCAGCGGTGCCCGACGGCGCCGCCGAACACGGTAGCGGCGGCATTGGGGCGCTCGCGGGCCGTGTGCTCGAGGAGGGCGTGGAGCGGGAGGTCCGGGTAGGTGAGATGCCGCGGCACCCCACGGTCGTACGCCTTTTCCCACTGGCCCACCGGCTGCATCATTGCTTTAACGTCGAAACTCGCTTGTTCGGTAGCCTTGCAAGCGCAATGCCGCGGGCGGTGATCCTCGGGGGAGCACGGACGCCCTTCGTGAAGGCAGGGACGGCCTTCGCGGAGCTCGACGTGCTCGATCTCGGCCGATCGGCCACCGCCGAGGCGCTCGCACGTTCGGAGATCGACCCCGGCCAGGTGGACGAGGTGATCTTCGGTAATGTCGCGCGGCCCGTCGCCTACCACAACCTCGCGCGCGAGGTCGTGCTCTCGCTCTCGATGCCGGCGCGGGTCCCCGCGTTCACCGTCGGCCTGGCCTGCGCGTCCGCCTGCGTGGCGATCACGAGCGCTGCCGACCACATCACCGGCGGGAACGCCGACGTCGTCGTCGCCGGCGGCAGCGAGTCGCTCACGAACGTCCCGCTCACGCTCTCGCCGCGGTTCGCGCGCGCGCTCATCGCGGCGTCGCAGGCGAAGGGTCTGCCCGCGAAGGCGCGCAGCCTCGCCGAGGTTCGCGCCTCCGATATCGCGCCGGTGGCCCCGGGGATCCGCGAGACCTCGACCGGTCTCACGATGGGCGAGTCCGCCGAGCGCATGGCCGCGATCAACGCGATCCCACGCGAGGAGCAGGACGCCTGGGCGCTTCGGAGCCACACGCTCGCCGCCGCGGGCTGGGACGACGGTCGCCTCGCCGCCGAGGTCGGGCCGGTGTATCTCGACGGTCACCCGGTCACGACCGACAACCACATCCGGCGTGACTCGACGCTCGAAAAGCTCGCGGCGCTGCGGCCGGTGTTCGACCGCGAGCACGGCACGATCACCGCGGGGAACGCGAGCCCGCTCACCGACGGCGCGGCGGCGGTGGTCCTGGCGAGCGAGGACCGCGCACGCGCGCTCGGGCGCGAGCCCCTCGCGGCGATCCGGAGCTACGCCTACGCCGCGGTCGACCCAGCCGATCAGCTCCTCATCGCGCCGGCCTACGCCATCCCGATCGCGTTGCGGCGCGCCGGTCTCACGCTCGCCGACATCGACCTCTTCGAGATGCACGAGGCCTTCGCGGCGCAGGTGCTGTCGACGCTCGTGGTCCTCGAGCGCAACGGCGCCGGCCGCATCCCCGAGGGCAAGCTCAACGTCATGGGCGGCTCGATCGCGCTCGGACATCCCTTCGGCGCGACCGGTGCGCGCGTCGTGCTCACGCTCGCGAACGAGATGAAGCGGCGCGGCGCGCGCTACGGCCTCGCGAGCGTCTGCGCGGCGGGCGGGAACGGCGCCGCGATCGTCCTCGAGCGCGCGGCATGATCCATCTTGGGGGCGCTTCGCGCCAGGGGCCCCTGCCCCTGGACCCCCCAGCCCCCGGACATCCCCCAGCCCCTGGGCAGCCAGTAGCCCCCGGGGCGGTGCCGTCCGCTCAGGTCCGATCCGTCACGTTCGTGCCGGCCGACGCCTCCGGGGTCGCGCGCATCGTCATCGATCGTCCCGACGACCCGGTGAACGCGATGGACCTCCGGGTGGTGGAGGACTTCGCGGCGGCGATCGTCGCGGCCCGGGCGGCGGCGCCGCGCGGCCTCATCGTCGCGAGCGGCAAGGACGGCCGCTTCGTCGCTGGGGCGGACCTCTCGCTGCTGAGCGGCGGTTCGCGGATCGAGATCGAGCGCGCGATCCGCGCGTTCCAGCAGGTGCTCAACGACCTCGCCGCCCTGCCCTTCACCACGGTCGCGGCGATCAACGGCGCGGCGATCGGCGGCGGGCTCGAGCTCGCCCTCGCGTGCGACCGGCGGATCATCGCCGACGCGCCGAGCGCGCGGGTCGGCCTCACCGAGACGCGCCTCGGGCTCGTCCCCGGGGCCGGAGGCACTCAGCGGCTGCCGCGCCTCATCGGCCTCGTCCGAGCGCTCGACGTCATCCTCAACGCGCGCACGCTCGCGCCGCGCCGCGCACTCCGCGCGGGGATCGTCGACGAGGTCGTGCACCCCGCGGTCCTCCTCAAGGCGGCGGCCGATCACGCACTGCGCGACCGGAAGCAAAAGCCACGGGGCGGAGCCACCGCGGTCGAGCGCGCGACGACCTGGCTGCCACCCGTCCGCGCGTTCGCGCTCCGGCAGGCGCGGTCGCGGGTGCTCGCGGAGACGAAGGGCCGCTATCCGGCGCCCCTGGCCGCGATCGACGCGATCGCGACCGGTCTCGCGAAGGGCATGGCCGCCGGCCTGGACGCCGAGGCCCGCGCGCTGGGCGAGCTCGCAGTCGGCGGGACGGGGAAGAACCTGGTCGCCCTCGCTCTCCTCACGCTCCACCAGCGGAAGGCCGTCCTCCAGGGCCTCGGTCGTGCGCGCCCCATCGCAGCCGTCGGCGTGGTCGGCCTCGGCTTCATGGGCTCCGGCATCGCGCAGGCCGCGGCCGCGGGCGGTCTGCGGGTGCGCGCCCGGGACCGGGACGCCGCGGCGGTGGCGAAGGGACTCTCGACGATCCGCCAGCTCACCGCGGAGGCGGCGAAGAAGGGCGTGTTCGAGCGGCGCGAGGCGGCGCGCATCGTCGGCCGCATCACCGGAGGGCCCGACCTCGCCGGGTTCAGCGGCGCCGACCTCGTCATCGAGGCCGTGTTCGAGGAGCTCGCGACCAAGCAGCGCGTCGTGGAGGAGCTCGAGCAGGTCCTCCGGCCCGATGCGGTGATCGCCTCGAACACCTCGGCGCTGCCCATCGCCGAGATCGCGCGGCGCGCGCGGGCGCCCGAGCGCGTCGTCGGCATGCACTTCTTCTCGCCCGTCCACCGCATGCCGCTCATCGAAGTCGTTCGGTCGGCGCGCGCGGATCCGGACGCCATCGCGACCGCCGTCGCGGCGGCGCACGCGCTCGGGAAGACGGCGATCGTCGTTGGCGACGGCGCGGGCTTCTACACCACGCGCGTGCTGTCGGTGATGATCGGCGAGGCCTTCGCGATGCTCGCCGAGGGCGCCGACATCGAGGCGATCGATCGCGCGATGGTGGAATTCGGCTGGCCGGTCGGGCCGCTGCAGGAGGTTGACGAGGTCGGCCTCGAGGTCGCCGCGCACGCCGGCGAGACCGTCGCGAAGGCGCGCGGGATCACGCCGCCGACGATCGTGAACGCGCTCGTCGCCGAGGGCTTCAAGGGCAAGGCGAAGGGCGGCGGTTTCTATCGGTACTCGGGCGGGCGGCGGACACCGAATCCGCGGGTGCGCGAGCTCGTCGGGGTCGACTCGCGGCCGGTCGTCGAGGACATCGCCGAGCGGCTCACCCTCGCGCTCGTGAACGAGGCCGCTCGCTGCCTGGATGAACGGGTGCTCCGTTCGCCGGCCGAGGGCGATCTCGGTGCCGTGCTCGGGTTCGGCTTCCCGCCGTTCCTCGGCGGTCCGTTCCGTTACGCCGACGCGCTCGGCGACGGTGTCGTCGCCTCCCTCGAACGGCTCGCCGCCGCGCACGGGGACCGCTTCGCTCCCGCGAATGCGCTCCGGTCGCGCCGGGCGTTCTTCCGCGTATGAACGCGACGAATTTCTTCAGCGGCAACCCCGACCTCGTCGAGGTCTTCGACAAGGCGGTCTCGTGGGATCGCATCGTGCGCGCCGTCGAAGGCGAGACCGCCGACGTGACGGCGACGGTCGCGACGTGGCGCGAAGTCTGCGACCTCGCGGGCCGCTACATCGCGACCGAGATCGCCCCGCGGGCCGCGAAGGTCGACGAGATCGGCGTCATCCGCGACGACGGACAGATCCGCATGAACGAGCCGATGCTGGAGAACCTCCGCGGGCTCGCGGAGCTTGGCCTCGCGTCTCCCTCGGTGCCTCCGGACTACGGCGGCGCGAGCCTGCCGTTCACGGTCACGATGATGATCGCGGAGATGCTCGCCCGCGCCGACCTCGCGACGCAGGTGCAGCACGGCATCGGCTGGAACTCGCCCGCCGCGCTCATCTACCGCTTCGGGAACGATGAGCAGAAGGCGCGTTACCTCCCGCGCCTGGCAAAGGGCGAGATCATGGGCGCCGTCGCGATGACCGAGCCGCAGGCGGGGTCCGACGTCGGTCGCCTCGCGACGACGGCGACGCAGCAGGGCGGCGACGGGTGCTGGATCCTCAAGGGCCGCAAGCAGTTCATCTCCGCGGGACAGGGCGACATGGTCATCGTGCTCGCGCGCTGCGTCGCCGGCTCGACCGGCCTCGACGGGCTCGGGATGTTCGTGGCGGACCGGGAGCGCGACAACTACGTCGTCGAGCGCGCCGAGCACAAGTTCACGATCCGCGGCTCGCCCACGTGCGCGCTCGTCTTCGAGGGGACGCGCGCGACGGCGCTGGGGAACCCGGGCGACGGCTGGAAGCAGATCCTCACGTTCATGAACGAGTCACGCCTGGGCGTCGGCATCCAGGGGATCGGCGTCGCGACGGCCGCGTTCGCGAAGGCCTCCGACTACGCCGCGCAGCGCGTCCAGATGGGCAAGCCCATCCGCGAGCACCCGATGGTCGCCGAGATGCTGCTCGAGATGGAGACGACGGTCGCGGGCGCGCGCGCCCTCGCGTACGAGGCCGCGGTGCTCCAGGACCTCGTCATGTTCGGCCGCGACCAGGACGCGGCGCGCGACGCGCGCGAGCTCACGCCGCTCGTGAAGTGGTACGGAACCGAAGGCGCGGTCCGCGTGTGCCGTCTCGCGCTCCAGATCCACGGCGGCTACGGCGTCGTCGACGAGTACGACGTCGGCCGCTTCATGCGCGACAGCCTCATCACGCCGATCTACGAGGGCACGTCGCAGATCCAGTCGCTCATGGCGGTGAAGGACCTCATGAAATGGACGCTGCGCGCTCCCGCCTCGCTCGTGCGGCGCGGACCCAGCCGCATCCTCGCGCGCGCGTCGCCGGGGGGCCGCGCCGGGTCGGATTTCGCCGCCGCCCGCGGCCACATCCAGGGTTCGCTGCGGCTCCTCGTCGCCCGCCTACTGCGCCGCAAGGGTCCGGCGCTGCTGCGTGGCGCGGAGCTGTCGGACGAGGACCTCGGACCGATCCTCCTCCACGCCGAGCGCCTCACCGAGTCGCTCGCCCACACGCACGTCGCGCGCGTCCTCGCGGAGCGGGCGCGCCTCATCCCGGAGCGCCGGCGGCTGGCCGAGCGCGCCGCGCGCACCGCGCTCCTCGTCACCGAGCGGAACCGGCGCGCGATCGCGCTGGACGACGGGAGCGTTCTCGAGCGGATCGCGGCCTGGCGATCGGAGCGGAGCTAGCCGACCGGTCCGGTCAGGCAGCTCGCGCGAGTGTGGACGTCAGCGCCGCGACGAAGCGCGCGATGTGGCCGTTCGCCCAGTCCGCCGCCTCGAGCGGCAACGAATGGCCGACGCCACGCGCGATACGGACCTCGGCGAGGGGCAGCTCCTTGCAGCGCCGCGCGTCCCCGACCGGGATGATCCGATCCTCGTCGCCCCACAGAACGAGGGTCGGGACCTTGCTGAGCTCCGCGAGGCGCCCGTCGATCCGGATGCCGCGCTGCTCGCCGCCGGGAAGGAGCGCCCGCGCCTTGTCCCAGCGCCGCGGCTGGTTGGCCCAGATGATCGCGCGCGCCGACAGGGACCGCGGGCGGTTCCTCGTGCCGTGCCGGACGAGCCGCGAGACGAAGCGGGCGTCGCCCCGCCGGCGGCTGCCGACGAGGAAACGGCGGATCGACGACGCGCGCAACACCGCGGGGCGGAGCAGCGCGCGGCCGAGGAGTGGGACGCAGTAGAGCTTGTAGATCCAGTGCAGCGAGATCCCGAGCCCCGCCGGCGCGATGAGCACGAGACCGGACACCAGCTCGGGCCGGCGCAGCGCCAGATGCAGCGCGACGCCGCCGCCCAGTGAATGACCGAGAACGAGAGCGTGCGGGATCGAAAGATCCCCCATGACCTTCGCGACGTAGTCCGCCAGCTGCACGACGGTCGCATCCGCCCGCGCGAGCGACGGCTGCAGCGCGAAGCCGGGAAGGTCGACCACATGAACCGTCCAACCGAGGCGGCGCAGCGTGCGGATCTGTGGCGCGAGCGCGCGCCAGTCCGCCATGAGCCCGGGGAGCACGATCGCGTGCGGTGGCGCTCCGCCGCCCCAGGTGGTGACGCGGAGCCGGTAACGATCGCATGGTGCGACGTGCACCTGCATGTCTCGAACAGTTGCAACTGGCATGCCTTCGCCCGGTCACCCGTTCGGGGGGTGGATAGGCGATTGAGGCAACGTTGAGACCACGCCCGGCCTCTCAAGGACGCTCGATCGGTAGTTAATCAGGCATGTGGCGTGCCTGGGTGTTCGCCATGGCCGCGCGGCTCAGACCGGACCGCTCGCGCCGCCGCGACGCGGCGGTCCTGCTGCTCCACGGCCTCACCGGGACGCCACAGGACATGCGCTCCGTCGCCGACGCGCTCGCCGACGATGGCTACACCGTGAGCGTCCCGCTCCTCCCCGGCCGCGGCACCTGCCCCGCGGACATGGACTGCCTCGCGTGGGATGACTGGATGTCATGCGCGCTCGCCGCGTACGACGACCTCGCCGCCGGCGACCGCGAGGTCATCGTCGGCGGACTCTCCGCGGGCGCGACCATGGCGCTCGACCTGGCGCTCCGGCGAAAGCCGGCGGCGCTGCTGCTCTTCGCGACCGCGCTCGCGATCCGCAACCGGTTCGCCTATCTCACGCCGTACGTCTGGCGCGTGGTCCGGACGTGGCCATCCCCCGCGAGCGACATGGTCGACCTGAACGCGGGTGCGAGCTGCTACGACCCGATCCCGCTCCGCGCCGTGGCGGAGCTCATCACCGGCATCTCGCGCGTGCGCGGGCGGCTCGGCGAGATCACGTGCCCCGCGTTCGTGGCGCACGCCGTGCGTGACCAGGTCGTCCCCGTGAGCGACGCGCGCGAGCTTGCGCGGCGCCTCGGCGGCCCCGTGCGGACGCTCTTCCTCGAGGGGAGCGGGCACGCGATCACCGTCGACGTGCGCCGCCGGGACGTGGCGGCGGCGAGTCTCGCGTTCGTCCGCGAGATCGCGGGCGTACCGGAGCGTCGCTCCGCCTGACGTCGCGCGCGCCCCTACTGGCTCGGGATGCTCCAGTCGTTTGGCACGATGTGGATCCAGGTCTGCCCTGGTGAGAGCCGCGCGACCTCGCCGGCGGCGGTGCGCAGCGTGAACACGTCGAAGATGTCGGGGCGCGACCAGGTGACGTCCTGACGCCGGCCGTCGCGGAAGACGACGCCCTTGCCCGTGCCGGTGAGCTGCATGTCGAGCTTCGGGTTGCCCGCGGGATCGAACCCGAACGCATCTGTGAAATGGACCTCCGTCTGGATGACCACGATGTCGCGCGCGGCCACGGCCTCGCCGTTCGCGCCGTCGACCTCGCGCACGCCGTCGTCGTAGCGGGCGTACGTCCGCGACGCGGGGTCGTACTGGTACCGCACTCCGAACCCGGCGCGGTACGGGATCGTGACCGTGCCGGCGGCGACGCTGGCCGCGAACCCGCCCGCGAGCGGATCGGTGTTCGACGGCGGCAGGAAGTTCCATGCGGCGACGTCCACCGGCTGGTCGCCGCCCGGCGCCGCGGCGAGCGCGTCGCGCAGCGCCTGGTACGTGGTGAAGTAGTTGTAGGGCGCCTCGCGGAAGGGCACCCGGTAGCCCCAGCCGTAGCCGGGACGCAGATCGATGTAGCGGTGCACGGTGTCGTCGTAGTTCAGGCGCATGAGCTCCTCGGGGCCACCGCCCGAGTACACGAACGCCGCGCCGAGGCTCGGTACGATCGGCGCGTCGGTGATCCGCGCGCTCCGCACGGAGCCGATGATGCCGGGCTCCTGCGAATGGAACACCGCGGCGAGCCGCGTCGTCAGCCCTTCGACGAGCCACTCGTAGACCTGATCGGCCTTGCCGATCCCGTAGTGGGGGCGGGCGTGCGCGTTGTTGTCGATCTTCACATAGAGGGGACGTCGTGAGACCGGTCCTCCGTTGAGCGGGAGGCCCGTGAGCGGCCAGCGCGGGCAGAGCGTCTCCTCCGCGCTCGACGTCAGCTTGAAGCCCGTGCCCATGTTGCGCAGCAGGTGCTGCCGCACCTTGCCTTCGTCCGCCCCGACGAGCGCCGCCGCGTCGGCCCTGCCCTCGCCGTTCCAGTTTCCGACGACGAGGCCGGTCGCCGCGAGGCACACCGAGGACGGCGGCAGGGACGCCACGCCTGTCCAGCCGCTCACCGGCCGGAATGACGTCGCCGCATCGAAGAGCTGGAGGCGTGCGCTGCCGTCCGGCGCGGCGTAGAGGGCGAGAAGGTCGTCCTTCGAGTCGCCGGTGGCGTCCGCCGCGGCGATCGTCGCACGGGCGAGGTCGTACTCGCCCTCGTTCGTCTCGTACACGCCGTTCCAGCCGTTCACCAGGACGAGGCCGTTCGACGTCGGATCGAAGACGAGCAGGCGCGCCTTCGCGTTGGGGAGCTGATAGAAGGCGGCCAGCTGTTGCGGGCCGCCGGTCCGCGTGAAGCGCCCGACCGCGAACCGCGCGCGCGCCGTGTCGAACTGCCCCTTGCCCGAGTCGAAGATCCCCTGGCTCCCGCCGTACACGAACGAGGACCCCGTCGACTCGAAGGAGTGGACGCGCATCTGGGCGTCGTCGTACTGGTAGGTGACGAGGACCCCGTCGTGCTCGACCCCTGAGATGCTCGCGCCGAAGACGTTTCGGGCCCGGGACCACGAATAGTCCTCGCTCCGCCACCATGCCTCGGCGAACGCGAAGCTCGTCCCCGTGGAGCGGAAGACCAGCAGGCGCGCCGCGCTGTCGCCGTCCTTGTAGAGGGCGACGAGGTCGGCCTTGCCGTCGAAGTTCACGTCGGCCACCGCGAACTTCGCGCGCGAGAGCGCGAAGGATCCGGGCGGCGCCGTGAGCCACGTCGACTCCGAGAACGTGTCGCCGTCGGAGTTGGCGTCGCGAACGGTGATCCGCAGGCTCAGGTCGCCCGTCGGGTCCTGGAGGAGCGCGAGCTGCGACTTCCCGGACCCGCGGAAGTCTCCGCTCGCCACCACCGTCGACCCCACCACGCTCACCGATCGCGCGGGCGGCAGCTTCGCCGGCACCGGCGTCGGCGCGATCGACTGCTGGGCGGCGCCTCCTCCCACGTCGGGGGTCGTCGGCACGGCCGGGGCGCACGCGGCGAGGATCAACGTGACGACGGCGACCGCGGCGGGGGGAACGCGGGCCTGCGTCGCGGGCGTCACGAGGGCGCGCAGCGCAGGAGGCGTGCCATCGGCGGGTCATCAGGCGCTGTGTCGGACGCGGAGAGGGGCGCCGAGGGGTGGCCCGGCGGGCGAGCGAGCGTTGGGCTTGGCGGTCGTCGGTTATGCTTTGTGAAGAACATTCGGGCATCCAGAAGAGACATGTGCCGGGCCCCCCAGGGCGGCCCGCTTTTTTTGGCCCCGCGGAAGGATCCTCGCCTTGATCACCCTCGCTCCGGACCTCGACCGAGCCACACGCGGGCTCGGCTGGCACACCCTCACTCCGATCCAGGAGCTCGCGATCCCGCACCTGCGCACGGGGCGCGACCTGTTCGCCCAGGCGCAGACCGGCACCGGGAAGACCGGGGCCTTCGCGCTGCCGATCCTCGAGCGCGTCCAGGGGCGCGCCGCGGCGCCGTTCGCGCTGGTGGTCGTTCCCACGCGCGAGCTCTGCGCGCAGGTCGCCGCCGAGTTCCAGACGCTCGGGCGCGGCCGCATGGCCCGCGTCGCCTCGCTCTACGGCGGTGTCGGCTACCGCGACCAGGAGAGCGCCCTTCGGCGCGGCGTCCATGTCGCCGTGGCGACGCCCGGTCGCTTGCTCGACCTCGTGACGCGCCGATCGCTGGACCTCTCTAAAGTCCGCGTGCTCGTCCTCGACGAGGCCGACCGCTTGCTCGATCTCGGCTTCGCGCCGGACATCGCGCGGATCGTCGCGCTCCTGTCCGGGCCGCGACAGACCGCGCTCTTCTCGGCGACGCTGACGGCCGACGTTCGCGCGATCGCGAAGCGGTACACGACAGACCCGGTGACGGTCGCGGTGCGTCCCGAGCGGCCGACGGTGGACGCGATCGATCAGGCGTGGATCGAGGTCCGCGAGGCCGACAAGGTGGGCGCGCTGCACGAGCTGCTCGGGCGCTCCGGCGTCGAGCGCACCCTCGTGTTCCGACGGACGAAGCACGGCGCCGACAAGCTCGTGAAGGCGCTCGACCGGCTCGGCCGGCCCGCCCGCGCGCTGCACGGCAACGTCGGGCAGCGCGAGCGCGAGCGCGTCCTCGAGGGGTTCCGCCGCGGAACGATCCGGACGCTGGTCGCGACGAACCTCGCCGCGCGGGGCCTGCACGTGGACGACATCGGCCACGTCGTGAACTTCGATCTCCCGGAGAACGCCGACACCTACGTCCACCGCGTCGGCCGCACCGGGCGCGCGGGCCGCCGAGGCATCGCGTACACCTTTGTCAACGAGATGCAGTGGAAGGACTTCGAAGACATCAGGCGCGCGGCGAAGGTCCCGTTCCGCCGCGAGCCGCTGACGCTTCCGGCGCCCGCCGGCGGGGCCCCGAATCGCGCGAGCGCCGTGCACGCCGGCCCGAACGGCGGACGTGCCGCCGGACGCGCGCGGCCGTCGCCTGCGAGACTACGCAGGAGGCGGCGCTAAGTGGGACGAAAGAAGAGGATCGGTTTCGCGGACCTGCAGGCTACGCAGGCGGAGCTTGCGGGCGGCGAGCTCCGCTGCCCCGAGTGCAAACGGAAGCTCTCCGAGGCCGACGGACTGCGATTCGTCGCCGCCTTCGGGGAGGCCGCGCCCTCGCTCGCGCAGCTGAGCTGCCCACGCTGCCGCACGATGATCAGCATCCGCTTCATCGCCGCCACCTAGGAGCGGCGACGTCGCTCACGCCCGACGTCGTGCCGGACGCCTTCTTCAGCCTTGCGATGCGCGCCTTGACGAGCTTGGTCACGAGCGCCTGCGGAAGGGGCTTGTCCGCCGCGAACCGGACCGTGCCTTTGCCGCTGGTGTCGTAGCTCTCGAGCTCGGTCAACTGCGCTCCCGTCGCGTCAGTGCCGTTCACCCCATACAAGCTGCAGTGGGCAACGGCCGCGCCGAAGCTCACGAGAAGTCTGCCCTCCAGCTTGAATGTGGGCACTCCGTAGCTGATGCCCTCTGTGGCCTCGGGCGCGGCCGCCCTGATCTGCGTGCGGAGCTTTGCCAGGGCCCGCCGCTTGTCGACTGGCACGGCCGCGAGGTACTCGTCGATGCTCTCCGGGCGCGCAGGTCGCGCCGCACCCGCACGCCTCGTCGGGCCTGTCTTCTTCACGAGTCTCCTGGCCGCCTGTCGCGTCGGCATGCCCACCTCACGCGAACGGAATGCGTCGCATGATGCGCCTTCGACCATCGTGCGCGCGCGCGGGCGGGAGACCCGACGCTACGTCCCGCCGGGAACCTGGACCACACAGAAGAGGTTGCCATCGGGATCTTCCAAAACGACATAGTCATCACCCGGTGTGTACCGCCACGGATAGCGAGTCGCCCCGATCTTGACCAGCCTTCGCACTTCGTCCTCTTGGTCGTTTGTGTACAGGTCGAGATGCAATCTGCTCCTTTTGCCCGAGCGCTTGTCCGGATATTGGTCGAGGGACACATTGGGTCCCCTCCCCTCTGGGTCACGCAGAATCACCCACCCGCCCTTCGCAGGCTCTTTGGGGAGGTAGTGGAGGGCTTCCTGCCAGAACGCCAGCATCTTCTCGAACTCGTAGCAACGGACGACGATCGACCCGATCTTCAACTTGCCGGCCATCTTGCCCGTGATTCTGGGGGAATCTACGTGATCGGTGCGAGCGGCCTCACGCGCTTCAGCCGAGCAGCTTTCGTCTCACGACGCGATGGTTGCCGGTGTCGGCGATGTAGACGCCGTCCGACCCCACGGTGACCGCGCTCGGACGCTGTAGCTGCTGCGTGCCGCCGTCCCCCGCGATCGTGCTGATCGTCCCTGAGGCTGAGAGCAGGCGTATGCGGTTGTTCGCGCTGTCCGCGATGTAGAGCTGACCGCCGCTGTCCAGCCACAGACCCCGCGGCTCGTTGAGCTGGGCGGCGGTGCCGGGACCGCCGTCGCCGGTGAAGCCGGCCGTGCCGGTGCCGGCGATCGTCGAGATGCGCCCTGAGGTGTCGACTTTACGGACGCGGTGGTTGTACGTGTCCGCGACGTAGAGCGTCCCGTCGCGCGCGATGGCCAGGTCATAGGGCGCGAAGAACTTGGCGGCGGTGGCCGGTCCGCCGTCGCCGGCGTATCCGCTGTCGCCCGTGCCGGCGACGGTCGTGATCCCGCCGCTCGCGCCGACGCGGCGAATGACGTTGTTCCCGCTATCGGCGACATAGAGGTTGCCCGAGGCGTCGACCGCGATTCCGAGCGGCCTGGCAAGCGACGCGGTGACGGCGGGGCCGCCGTCGCCGGCGTAGCCGCCCCTGGTCGACCCAGCGATGACTCTGAAGCCGCCGCTTCGATCGATCTCGCCAATGATGTCGGTGAAAAGGGGGTACAAGCTGCCGATCCGCGGGTTGCCGTTCGTGACGTAGAGCCCTGTGGGGCCGGGCGCGATGTGCGTCTCCGCCAGGAAGTGGATCTCCGCAGCCGTGCGCGATGCGCTCGGCGGGGCGCCGCCGTTCCCGGCGATGGTCGTGATCGTCCCTTGTGTGTCGATGCGGCGGATCCGCGTCCGGTAGTCAACGGTCGGGGTGATGTCCTGCCCGCTGTCGGCGACATAGAGATCGCCGCCCGCGAAAACGAGGCTGACGGGACCGTGGAACTGAGCGAGCGTTGCCTTACCGCCGTCGCCGGAGAACCCGTCCTCCCCGGTCCCCGCGACCGCAGCCAGTTCGGCGGCGGCCGGCGGGCTGAACGCACCCGGCTCGGACGCGCAGTCGGCGGCGATGGCCGCTACGACGAGGAGCGGTCCGACTCCGGCGACGAGATGCACCTCAGGCGACCACCTCGATCATCGCGAGCACCTGCTCGTCGCCGAAATCGAGATCGTGGGCATCCTTCGCATGCCGCTTCACCGCTTGGATCAAGTGACGCTCGGCTTCGCTCGCCATCCCCGGCGCTTTGAACTCGAGACCGCAGGAGCAGCGGACCACCTTGCTCGCTGCCAAAGCTTCCTTCGTGCTCACGATGCTTCCTCCTGACGACGTTCTGAGCCGCTGTGCCGCGAAACCATACGTCCGAAGCCTCGGTCGTAACCTTGCAGGAACCTTGGACGCCCTGCGGATCCAGATCTGCGGGACATTGGCGATCACGCTGGGCGAGCTCGTCGTCACTGAAGCGCAGCTCGGCGGTCGACAGGGTCGGCGCCTGTGGACCTACCTGGTCCTCAACCGCGCGCGGGCGATCGGTCGCGACGAACTGGCGGGCGCGGTCTGGGGAGAAGAGCAACCGGAAGCGTGGGACAGCGCCCTGAGCGCGCTCGCCAGTCGGATCCGGTCAGGGCTTCGCCAGATCGCGACCGTCGAGCCCGCTCTCGACATCGAACGAGGGATCGGGCGGTACGCGCTCGCGACCCCGGCCGTCGTCTTCGTCGACCACGAACGGGCTCGCGCAGCGCTGCACCGCGCCGAGCTCGCCTTCCGTCAGCTCGACATGTCCCGGACGTGGACGGAGGCTCGAGTGGCGCTGCAGATCTCGGTCCGTGGCTTTCTGCCTGGTGACGATTCCCCCTGGGTCGTCGGGCAGCGGCGTCCGCTCGCCGACGGCGCGTATCGAGCGCTCGAGCTCATCGCGGAGGCCGATCTCCGCCGGAACCGCCCCGACGACGCGGGCGCAGAGGCGCGGCAGCTCGTCGAGCTCGACCCGGTGCGCGAATCCGGCTATCGGACCCTTATGCGCGCGCTCGCGGCGCGCGGCGACCGGGCGGAGGCGGCTCGCGTCATGGAGCAGTGTCGGGCTGCCCTGCGTCGGCTCGCCGCCCTCGCGCCATCCCCCGAGACCGAGCGCGTCTACCACGAGGTCACGAGGGCTTAGCGCGGCGCTCTCGCCGCGCGCTCAGGACTCGTCGCGTGCGTCGAGGTGGCTGGCTACGCGCTCAGTAGCTGGGACTCAAGGCTGATCGCGGGAAGGCGGCGAGCACCTGCTGCTGGTAATAGACCGGCCCGCCCTCGTCCGCCGTCACGCTCGAGGCGTAGTGCGTCGACACGAAGAGCGCATAGACGTTCTTGGCCGAGATCGCGAGTCCGAAGTAGTCGCCGATGAAGCCCCTCCCGCTCGGGCACGGATCCCGCGCGCCAGCGCACGGGTATTGCGAGAGGCCCCCGAGGTGCTGTCCGGGCTGCTCGGGGTCCCAGGTGAACTGCGTGAGGCGACGGTTCGCGCCGACGCCGATGGCACCGCCGCCGCGGTCCTTGTACGCCTGGACCGAGACGTCGATGCAGAAGTTCGTCTGACCCACGTCGGCCACGAGGACGCTGGGGTCGCTCGGGCAGGCCGACCGGCGATCGTAGAAGGCGACCGCGATCGCGCCCCCCGGACCGGCCGCGACCGTGGGCTGGAACTGGTCGGTCGGCACGCCCACCGCGTCGACGTTGTCGTTGACGATCGTCGGCGCCGACCAGGTGAGGCCGCCGTCCGTCGACTGCGTGAGCTTCACGTCCATCTGGCCCCGCGCGGTGTCCCAGTCCTCGAACGTGAGGTAGAGGTGGCCGGGGAACGTCGGGCTCGCCGCGAAGCTCTCGGTGATCCCGTCGCGGAATCTGGTGTTCGGCAGCCCCGCCGTCGGGATGGTGCTCACGGTCGTGACCGGCACGAACGGCGAGAACGTCCGCGCGTCGTCGCTCGAGCGAGCGACGTAGATCGTCGAGGCGCTCCCGTTCGGTGGGAACGACACGACCGAGACGTAGACGTCGCCCGCGGCGTCGATCTGCGGGATGACGAACGTCGCCGCGGCGCCGACCTCGGACGGCGGAGTGATCGTGACCGCGCTGTCGAAGGTCTGGCCACGATCGCGGGAGACCGCCATCTTCACCTTGACCCCCTGGCCGTTCGAAGAGCCGTTGAAGACGGCCCACGCCGCGTAGACGTGGTCCTGGAACGCGTTCCCGACGAGGTGATTGACGGCGACCCACTGCTTGTCCTCGACGTGGCCGGCCTGCTTCGCCGAGGCGTTGTTCGAGGGCTCGAGCGGCATGCCGCCGTTGCCCTTCATCCACGTCCGGCCCATATCGTCGCTGAACGAGATGTCGATCTCGCCGTCTGGATGAAGCTTCGTCGCGTCGAAGAACGAGTTGAACGGAAGCATCGTCTGGTAGACGCGGCCCTGCGTGTCGAAGTCGAGGTTGGGGTCGGTCGTGTCAGTCCAGCTGGGCGGCATCGCCTGCGTCCCGGTGCTGACGCAGTCGTACCCCTGGATCTGGTTGTTTCCCGAGGGCGTGCCGTGCGGCATCTGGTGCGCGCCG
>VBDU01000064.1:0-56962 GCA_005883625.1 Chloroflexota bacterium
GACCGACCGCAAGGACTGCGTGCTGGAGCGCATCGGTGCCGAGTGCGCCGCCGCCGACGTGCCCCTGTTCGTCGAGCCGCTCGCGTACAAGAAGGGCCTCGACGAGCGCGGCCTCGACTTCGCGAAGGCCAAGCCCGAGGCGGTGAAGGCGTACATGGCGAAGCTCTCCGAGCCGCGCTTTCGGATCGACGTCCTCAAGGTGGAGGTCCCGGTGAACATGGCGTTCGTCCAAGGGGCTCGGGCGAACACGACGGGGCAGGTCGCGCACACCAAGGCGGAGGCCCTGCGCCACTTCAAGGAAGCGGCGGACGCGGCGACGAAGCCGTTCATCTACCTCTCCGCGGGTGTGAGCGACGACGTGTTCCGCGAGTCGCTCGAGTGGGCCGGCGAGGCGGGCGCGCGCCCGAGCGGCGTGCTCTGCGGCCGCGCCACGTGGCTCGAAGGCCTCCCGGTCTACGCGAAGCAAGGTCGCGCCGCGTTCGACGGCTGGCTGCGGGACAAGGGCGTGCGCAACATCCAGATGCTCAACGAGGTGCTCGACCGGGTGGCGCAGCCCTGGTGGACGGTGTACGGCGGCCGCGCGGCCGTGAGCGCCTAGCTCGCGCCGCGCTGCCGCGCGAAGAACTCCTGGAGCACGCGCTCGGCCTCCTCGCGCCGCGCGCCAAGGCGCCAGCGCGGCCGATGGTTCGACCAGGTAGCGTCGAGCACCTCGGCGACGGAGCGCACGGCACCCGCGCGCTCGTCGGGCGCGCCGAAGACGACGAGCGCGACGCGCGCGAGCACGATCGCGCCGGCGCACATGACGCACGGCTCGATCGTCACGTATAGCGCGCAGTCCGCCAGACGCCAGCGGCCGAGCCTCGCCGCGGCCTCGCGCAGCGCGAGGAGCTCCGCATGCGCCGTCGGGTCCGCGTCGACCTCGCGCCGGTTGTGAGCGCGCCCGACCACGGCGGCATCGCGCACAACGACCGCGCCGATCGGGACGTCTTCGTGCGCAAGCGCGGCACGCGCCTCCGCGAGCGCGAGGTCCATGTAGCGGTCGTCGTCGCCGACGCGTGGCAGGGTGTCGTCGCCGAGGAACGGCTCTCCCACTAGACCCCCAGGAAGCGGGCCTCGACGTCGCGGGCGCCGGCGAGCTCGGCCGGCGTACCGCTCCAGACGATCGTGCCCTTGTTCATGACGTGGACGCGCTGCCCGACGTGCGTCGCCAGGCCGAGGTTCTGCTCGACGAGGAGGATCGACAGGCCCGTCGCGCGCAGCGAGACGAGGGCGTCGCCCACCTCGCGAACGAGCTTCGGCGCGAGCCCTTCGGACGGCTCGTCGAGGAGCAGGAGCGCGGGATTCCGAGTGAGCGCGCGGCCGATCGCGAGCATCTGCTGCTCGCCACCCGAGAGCTCGTCGCCGCGGTTTCCGAGCCGGCGCGCGAGCGCGGGAAAGAGCTCGAGGACGCGCCGCTCGTCCCAGCCGCCCGCGATCGAGCGGGCGGTGAGCGTGAGGTGTTCGCGCACGCTGAGATCGGCGAACATCCGGCGGCCCTGCGGCACCAACGCCACACCGGCGCGCGCCACGACGTGCGGCGGCGCGCCGGTGAGATCCCTGCCGCGGACCAGCACGCTGCCGCTTCGCGGGCGAAGGAACCCGACGAGGGCGGAGATCGTCGTCGTCTTCCCCGCGCCGTTGCGGCCGAGCAGGACCGCGGCCTCCCCTTCCGCCACGTCGAGCGAGACGCCCTGGAGGACGAGCCCGGCGCCGTAGCCCGCGTGGAGGTCGCGGACCGCGAGCGCGTTCACTCGGCGATCACCTTCCCCAGGTAGACCTCGTTCACCAGGGTGTCGCCCCGCACCTGCGCCGGCGTACCGTCCGCGATGACCTTGCCCTCGTGGAGCACCGTGATCCGGTCCGCGAGCCGGAAGACGACATCCATGTCGTGCTCGACGACGAGCAGCGTGAGCGAGCGCGCAAGCGAGGCGATGAGCTCCGCGATGCGCGCGGTCTCGGCCGGCGACATCCCGGCGGTGGGCTCGTCGAGCAGCAGGACGCGCGGTGCGGTCGCCAGCGCGACGGCGAGCTCGAGCTGGCGGCGCTGCCCGTGCGAGAGCGCGCGGGCGGGCGTCGCTCCGGCGCCCGCCAGGCCCACGCGCTCGAGGAGCTCATCCGCCGCGCGGGCTTCGTCCGCCGGGATCCCGCCGAAGCGGTACGGTCCCGCCTTCGCGGTGAGCGCGAGCGCGACGTTCTCACGCGCCGTGAGCGGATCGAAGAGCTCGTTCCGCTGGTACATCCGCGCGAGGCCGCGTCGGGCGAGCTCGAACGTGCGGCGCCCCGTCACGTCCTCTCCGGCGAGGCGGACGGTCCCGCCGGTCGGTGCGAGCTCGCCCGTGAGGATGTTGAAGAGCGTGGTCTTCCCCGCGCCGTTCGGGCCGATGATCGCGCGGCGCTCGCCCTCGGCGACGGCGAGCGTCACGCCGTCAAGCGCCGTGACGCCGCCGAACGAGCGATGCAGATCGCGGACGTCGATCACCCGCGTGCCCTCGCCCAGGCGGTCCGCGCCGCACCGACGACGCCCTGCCGCGCGGCGAGCACGAAGACGACGAAGACGACGCCGAGCACGGTCTGCGAAAAGGGGATGTACGAGTTGAGCACGCGCTCGATGAGGATGACCACGGCCGCGCCGACCGCCGGCCCCGCGAGGGTCCCGGCCCCGCCGATGAGGACCATCACGAAGGCGGTGATCGACGTGCCGATGCCCGCGTCGTTCGCGGAGACGAACCGCAGCGAGTACGCCGAGAGCGCGCCCGCGAGCCCTGCGAGCGCCCCCGCGAGCGCGAACGCCGAGAGCTTGATCGCGCGCGTGTCGTAGCCGAGCGCGCGCATGCGCCGCTCGTTCTCGCGGATCGCGACGAGCGTCCGGCCGTAAGGGGACCGCGTGATCCGCCAGAGGACGAATGCGGTCGCGAGGAAGGAGACCGCCACGAGCACGTAGAGCTCCTCGGCCGCGCTGAAGGAGATGCCGAAGAGCTCGGGACGGCGGACGCCGGCGAAGCCGTTCGAACCGCCCGTGATGTCCGTCGCCTGGAACGCGAACGAGAAGACCATCTGCGCGAACGCGAGGGTGAGCATGAGGAAGAAGATGCCGCTCGCGCGCACCGCGAACAGGCCGATGCCGAGCGCGAGGAGCGTCGCCACGAGCACGCCCGCCGGGAGCGTGACGAAGAGCGCCTCGGTCTCCAGGCGCTGGCTCGCGATCGCGGCCGCGTACGCGCCGGCGCCGAAGAACGCGGCGTGCCCGAGCGACGGCAGACCGACGTAGCCCATGAGGAGGTCGAGCGAGAGCGCGAGGATCGCGAACACGAGGATGTCCCGCAGGACGGTGGTGGCATAGCGCGACGACTCCCAGTCCCGCGACCAGTAGGGGAAGGTGACGAGCGCGAGCGCGCCGAGGCCGAGCGCGACGAACCCGGGGGCTCGGGGGCGTAGCCCCCCAACACGGGGACGAAGCCCCGCAATTCTGCTCATCGGATCACGCGGATCCGGCCCAGGAGCCCGCTCGGCCGGAGCAGCAGGACGAGCGCCATGATCGCGAAGATGAAGAAGAGCGCGAACTGCGGCACGAAGACCTTCCCGAACGTGTCGGCCGGCCCGACGAGCGCCGCGCCGACCTGTGCGCCGCCCAGGGTGCCAAGCCCGCCGACGACGACGACGATGAGCGAGAGCACGAGCGCCTCGACGTCCATCCCCGGCTGGAGGCCGAGGACCGGCGCCGCCACGACGCCCGCGAGCCCGGCCAGCGCCGCGCCGATCGCGTACGTCACGGCGAAGAGGCGGTCGGTGTCGACGCCGAGCGCCGAGAGCATTTGCGCGTCGTCCACGCCGGCGCGGATGAGCGCGCCGGCGCGCGATCGGCGATGGAGGGCCGCGAGCGACAGGGCGAGCGTGACCCCGAAGGCGATGACGAAGAGCCGATAGACCGGGTAATCGTTGCCGAGGATCGCGATCGAGCCCGCGAGCGCGTCCGGCGGCGGCAGCGTGCGCACCTCGGCGCCCCAATCCGGCTTGAGGCGGATGAGATCGGTGATCACGAGCGCGACACCGACGGTGATGAGCACCTGGTCGAGGTGGCGGCCGCGCAGGCGCCGCAGGAGCAACGGCTCGACGACGAGGCCGAGCGCGCCGAGCGCGAGCGGCACCGCCACGAGCGCGACCCAGAAGCTTCCGGTCGTGCGGACGACCGAGAGCGCGATGTACGCGCCGAGCATGTAGAAGGCGCCGTGCGCCAGGTTGACCACGTCCATCATCCCGAAGATGAGGGACAGCCCCGCCGCGAGGATGAAAAGCAAGGCGCCGAACGAGATGCCGTTCAGCGCCTGCAGGAACGCGAGCTCCGGGCTCATCGGCCCTTGGCGGCTATTTCCCTGGATCCTGCACGCGGGCGATCTTGTCGCTGATCACGTTGACCGCCTGCCCGCCTACGACCTTCACCTCACGGATGTACATGTCCTGGATCGGGTTGTGCGTGTCTTTGTCGAAGGCGAAGTCCCCGCGCGGGCTCTTGAACGAGGTGTCCTCGAGCGCGCGGATGAAGCGGTCCTTGTCCGATGTATCGCCGCCGAGCTTCTGGAGCGCCTCGTCGACGGCGCGCATGCCGTCCCACTGCTGCACCGCGAAGACGTCGGGCAGGAGGTTGTACTCCTTCTGATAGAGGTCGGTGAAGGCCTTGTTCTCGGGGTTGTCGAGCGTGACCGCCCAGAAGAGCGAGGTGATCGCGCCGACCGCCTGCTCCTTCACCTCTTTGAGCACGTCCTGCTCGGTGAGGAAGCCGGCGCCGTTCATCTTGTAGCCCGCGGCGCTCATGCCGAGCTGGTTCCACGCCTTGATGTAACCGATCGCATCCGTGCCGGAGAAGAAGGAGTAGATGTCCTTGGTCGGCTGCGCCTTGAGCTGCGTGACGAACGGCAGGAAGTCGTTGTTGCCGAGCGGCGCCTTCAGGGTGCCGGTCACTTTGCCGCCGCCCTTCGTGAGGCCGGCGGTGAAGTCGGCCTGCGACTCCGTCCCGAACCCGTAGTCCGAGACGAAGGTGAAGGCCTCCTTCACGCCCTTCTTCGACGCCATGTACTCGCCGATCGGGTTGCTGATCTGCCATGACGTGAACGAGCTGCGGAAGATGTACTTGCTTTTGCACGCCGGCTTGCAGTCGGTCGTGGCGCGCGTGAGCGCGTTGCCGCCGGCGTTCGTCTCGATGAAGATGAGCTTGGCCGAATCGACCACGTTCCGGATCGCGTACGCGATCGGTGTGGCGACGATCCCCAGCATGACGTCCACCTGGTCCTGATCGATGAACTTCTGGGTCTTCTGCAGTCCGACCTGCGGGTCGTTCGCCTCGTCCTCGTAGATCGGCGCCGGGACCGTGCGGTTGGCGAACTTGCCGCCCTTCGACTTGATGTAGAGGTCGGCGGAGCGCTTCATCGAGTTTCCGAGCTCCGCGTAGACCTTGGTGAACGGCAGCAAGATGCCGAGCTTGAGCGGCTTGCCGGCCGTCGCCGCCGCGGATGCCGTGGCCGGCGCCCCGCTCGGCGTCGCCGCCGGGCCGCAGGCGGCGAGCGCGGCGGCCGACGAAGCGATGAGGAACTGCCGGCGCGTCAGCCGGTACGTGTAGCCGCGGCGCTTCGCGAGCTCGTTCGTCGTGGTGGACCTGCTCATCGTTGCCCCTCCCCGCCGGTGCTGAGACCGCCCGTAGTTTAGGCCGCCGCTTCCGCTCACACCGGCTGCCCGGTCTTCCTTCGCTGGCCCGCCAGGCGGCCGCGGTCGTGTTTCGAGAGCAGGCGTTTCCGGATCCGGTAGGCGAGCGGAGTCACCTCGAGGAGCTCGTCG
The DNA here is from genome assembly GCA_005883625.1 of Chloroflexota bacterium. Classification (GTDB taxonomy): domain Bacteria; phylum Chloroflexota; class Limnocylindria; order P2-11E; family P2-11E; genus 3-1-20CM-2-70-9. Next base: position 5,866 of record VBDU01000064.1, read on the forward strand.
TCCGCGAGGAACTCGATGGCGTCGTCGAGCGAGAGCTCGCGGACGCCGTCGAGGCGTACCGCGATGTCCGAGGTGCTGCTGCGCATGTTTGTGAGGTGCTTCCGTTTCACGACGTTCACCTCGAGGTCACGCTCGCGGATGTGCTCGCCTACGACCATGCCCTCGTACACGTCGACGCCAGGGCCAAGGAAGAGCTGCCCGCGCTCCTGCGCCGCGTTCAGGCCGAAGGTCGTCGTCGTACCGGCCTCGAACGCGACGAGCGAGCCGAGCGTGCGCGCCGCGATCGGCCCGGCCTGCGCGCCGTAGTCGGCGAAGAGCGTGTTCATCACGCCCTGTCCGCGGGCCCGCGTCAGGAACGCCTGCCGGAAGCCCAGCAGGCCGCGCGTCGGTATGCGGTAGACGCAATGGACCGTTCCGTCGTCGCGGTAGCGCATCTCGAGGAGGGTGCCGCGCCGTTGCCCGGCGAGCTCGACGACCGCGCCGACGACGTCGGCCGGGACCTCGATGTCGAGCTGCTCGTACGGCTCGAGCAGCCGGCCGCCTTCCTCTTTCATGATCACCTCGGGCCGCGAGACCTGGAACTCGTAGCCCTCGCGCCGAAGCGTCTCCACGAGGATCGCGAGATGGAGCTCGCCGCGCCCGCTGACGATGAACGTATCCGGGCTGCCGGTCTCGGCGACGCGGAGCGCGACGTCGCGCTCGAGCTCGGCGAACAGCCGCTCCCGCAGCTTGCGGCTCGTCACGTGCGTCCCGTCGCGGCCGGCGAACGGGCTCGTGTTCACCGCGAACGTCATCCGGAGCGTCGGCTCCTCCACGCGGATCGGCGGCAACGCGCGCGGATCCGCCGCGTCCGCGATGGTGTCGCCGATCGACACGCCGGCGACGCCCGCGACCGCGACGATGTCGCCGGCCCGCGCCTCGTCGACCTCCTCGCGCGCGAGCCCCTCGAACGTGAACAGCTGCGTGACCTTCGCCGGCGTGAGCGCGCCGAAGTGGTCGATCCGCGCGACCGCCTGGCCCGGTCGGAGCGTCCCGCTCTGGAGCCGCCCCACCGCGACCTTTCCGATGTAGTCGTCGTAGGTCGTCGTCGTCACGAGCAGCTGCGCGGGGGCGTCGCTCGCGACATCAGGCGCCGGTATCCGCTCGACGATGGCGTCGAAGAGCGGCTCGAGCGACGGGCCGATGTGCCGGTGGTCGGTGCCGGCGGCGCCGGTGAGCGCGTTCGTGTAGAGCGTCTCGAACTCCGCCTGCTCCTCTTGCGCGCCGAGCTCGACGAACAGATCGAACGTCTCGTTGAGGACGTGGTTCGGCCGGGCTTCGGGACGGTCGATCTTGTTAATGACGACGATCGCGCGGTGGCCGCGGCGCAGTGCCTGCCGGAGGACGAACTTCGTCTGCGGCATCGGGCCGTCGACCGCGTCGACGAGCAAGAGCACGCCGTCCACCATGTTCATGACGCGCTCGACCTCGCCCCCGAAATCGGCGTGACCGGGCGTGTCGACGATGTTGATCTTGATCCCGCGATACGTGACCGAGATGTTCTTCGCCATGATCGTGATGCCGCGCTCGCGCTCGAGCGCGTTGGAGTCGAGCACCCGCTCCGCGACCTGCTGGTTGTCGCGGAAGATACGGCTCTGTCGGAGCATCGCGTCCACGAGCGTCGTCTTGCCGTGGTCGACGTGGGCGATGATCGCGATGTTCCGGATGTCGGCGCGCTTCACCGTCCTTTGAACGTGGCCTTCCGCTTGTTCACGAACGCGTCCACGCCTTCCTTCTTGTCCTCGGTCGCGAAGAGGAGGTAAAACGCCTTGCGCTCGAACTCGAGGCCGGCGTCGAGGGTGGCACTCCAGGCGATGTCGACCGCCTCGGTGGCCAGGCGCGCCGCGATCGGCGGCTTCTCGGCGATCGTGCGCGCGAGCGCCTTCGCGTCGTCCAGCCACGACGCGGCGGGGTAGACCTGCGCGACGAGGCCGATCGCCTTCGCTTCGTCGGCCTTCACGAAGCGGCCGGTGAGGATGATCTCGTTCGCCACGTACTTCCCGGCGACGCGCGTGAGCCGCTGGGTCCCTCCGGCGCCCGGGATGATCCCGAGGTTGATCTCCGGCTGGCCGAACCGCGCCGTCTCCGAGGCGACGATGACGTCGCAGATCATGGCGAGCTCACAGCCGCCTCCGAGCGCGTAGCCCGAGACCGCCGCGATGATCGGCGTGTGGATCTTGCGGATCGCCTCCCATTTGGACGTGAGATCTCCGGCGAGCATGCTCACCGCCGTCGCCTTCACGAACTCGTCCTTGATGTCCGCGCCCGCGCAGAACGCCTTCTCGTCGCCGGTGATCACCAGGCAGCGGATCGCCTCGTCGTCGTCGAGGCGCTGCAACGCCGCGACGAGCTCGGTCATGACCTCGTCGTTCAGTGCGTTGCGCACTGTGGGCCGATTGATCTGGACGACCGCGATCGGCTCCTCGCGCGTCACGAGCACGGTGTTCGGCATGGACTCCTCCCTCCGTCAGAGTAAAAGACAACGGCTACGTAACGACACGCCCCGAAGGGGTAACGTGAGATCGGCCGTGGCAGCCGGCATGCGGCGTCAGCGACCCGGATCGGCCGTCGGGTCGCAAGAGGAGCGGAGAGGATCGGCAGTGGCGTACGTCGAGCGCAGTTCCGGCAGCAGCAGCTTCATCGAAGTTCTGGACCGCGTCCTGGACAAAGGCGTGGTCATCGACGGCTGGGGCCGCGTGTCGCTCGTGGGCATCGACCTCATCCACATCGAAGGATGGGTCGTGGTCGCGTCCATCGAGACCTATCTCCAGTACGCCGACTCCCTCGGCCTGAGCCCCCGCATCGAGACCGGCCGGCCGGCCCGCGAGGCCCTTCACTAGCGGATCTGCCCGCGCGGCGGCGGCTGGCAATGCGGACAGAGGTACATGTCGTCAAGGCCGTGGCGCGTCTTCACGATCGGCGTCCCGCAGCGCGGGCACGGCTTTCCCTTGTGCCCGCGCACCTTCATGTGGTCCCGGACCTTCGTGCCGAGCTCGGGTGGAAGCCCCGCCTCGACCTCCGTCACGCCGCGCGCGATGACCGAACGTACCGCGTCGAAAAGGCGACGGAGCTCCTCGTCGCTGAGCGTGGCGACGCGCCGCTTCGGATGGAGGCGTGCCTCCCAGAGGATCTCGTCGGCGTACGCGTTGCCGATGCCGGCGACGAAGGTCTGATCCATGAGGAGGTTCCGCAGCTCCCGCCGCGTCGCCCGAGCACGCTCCGCGAACTCCGTCGCGTTCCAGTCGAGCGTGCCCGCGTCGGGTCCGAGGTCCGCGAAGCCGTGCACGTCGCCGAGGTCGTCGCCTTCCTCGAGAACGTGCACCTTCCCCATCCGCTTGTCGTCGCGGTAGCGCAGGTCGTTCCCGTCGTCGAGCACGAGCGAGAGCGCCGTCGTTCGCGTGAGCTTCGATTCGGCGTTGGCGAGCTCGAAGACGCCCGCGAGCATGGGGTTGACGACGATCCGCCCTCTGTCGAGCTCGAAGAGCAGGAACTTCCCGCGATGGCGCACCGCGCGGAACACCCGGTGGGCCAGCGCGCGCTCGACGTCGACCCGCGCGCGAAGGACCAGCGGGTCCCCGATCCGCACGAGCGTGATCTCGCGCCCGACGAGCGCCTTCTCCAGGCGGCCGCGCACGACGTGGAGGTCGGGCCACTCCGGCACGTCAGTCCGGGACCGCCGCGAGCCAGCGCGGCTCGGGCAGATCGTCGAGGCGCGCCGCCCAGGCGAGCGACGACCGGAGCTGCCGGCGCTGGATCGAGCGCAGCCGCGGCAACCCCGGGATCGGCGGCTCGGGCGCGCGCTGGGCGAACAGGCCGGCGATCGCCGAGATCGCCAGGCGCAGCAGACGGTCGTCGAGGTCGAGCCGCTCGCGATACGCCTCGACGAACCGCTCCGGCGGCGGGCCGCCTTCGGCCGTGATCGACTGCGCGAACGCCGCGACGTCGAGCTCCCGCGGTCCCACGCAGGCGAAGTTCCAATCGAAGAGGCGCAGTCCGCGCCGGACGCGCAGGTTGTCCGACCGCGTGTCGAGGTGGAGGAGCGTGCGACGCGTGCGCGCGCGTACGAGGCGCGGCCCGGCCTCCCGGAGCTGCGGGTAGGCGACGTCGAGCCATTCGAGAGCCTCGTCGTCGCGGCCGCGCGCGAGCCGCGCGACGCGTGAGAGGTCCGCCTTCGGCCAGCGGTCGGTGAAGAGGCGCCACAGCGTGGCGGTCGCGACCGCGGTCGGTCGCATGCCGAGGTTCGCGCGATGGAACGCCGCGTAGTCGTGGGCCGCGCGGCGCACGAGCCGGGCGGTCCAGGGCGGGACGTCGGCAGGGCCGAGATCCTCGAGCACGAGGCCGTGCCAGCCGTCGACGTCAAAGGAGCCGAAGAGCGCCGGCGCCCACGGCCGGATGCGAGCCCCGAGGGCGCGATAGGCGCGCTCTTCGTCCGCGACGCCCCAGACGACGGCGCTCCCCTTTGGCAACGGATACGTCGACTTGAGGAACGCGCGACGCCCATTCCGGAGCACGAGCCGGAACGTGGCGGACGGCGCGTACCCGCCGTACACGCGCTCGGCGCTCGCGACGGGCGAGCCGAGGATCCGCGCGACCTCGGCCTTCACGGCGCGCGGGACCGCCGACCAGGGTGGCTTCGCCTCTCGCTCGGCCATCCGCGCACTCTATCGAGCGCGCCTCTAGCCTCGCGCGGCCGTCACCTCGTCGCGCATGTGCTGCCACGCTTCGCGCGCGTCTTCGACCGAGCCCTCGTCCTCGATCGTCGAGATGTCGCCCGGGTCCTTGTCGAGGATCACGGCCCTCAGGACGCGCCTCATGATCTTTCCGCTGCGCGTCTTCGGGAGCAGGTCGACGAAATTCAGCTCGCCGATCACGGCCAGGGGTCCGAGGTCGGAGCGGACCGTCGCGAGGAGCTCTTTCTTGAGCGACTCCGATGGCTGGTGCCCCTGCTTCAGTACGACGAACGCGGAGATCACCTGCCCGCGAAGCTCGTCCGGCCGGCCGGTGACGCCCGCCTCGGCGACGGCGGGATGCCGCAGGAACGCGGTCTCGACCTCGATCGTGCCGATGCGGTGATCGGCGATCTTGATGATCTCGTCGGCACGGCCCGAGAACCAGACGTAGCCGTCCTCGTCGATCGACGATGCGTCACCCGTGAAGTACAGCGTCTTTCCGGGGACCTTCTCCCAGTAGTCGCCGGCGTAGCGCTCGGGCTCCGCCCAGAGCCGCGCGGTCAGACCCGGGAACGGACGCTTGATGACGAAGATCCCCTTCTCGCCCGGGCCGAGCTCTTTGCCCTCCTGATCGACGACCGCCGCCTCGATCCCGGCGAGCGGCACGCCGCCCGAGCCGGGCTTGATCGGCAGGAGTCCCACGCCGTACGGGTTGCCGACGACCGGACCACCGGTCTCGGTCTGCCAGTAGTGGTCGACGACGGGGATGCGGTCCTGGAGCGCGTCCCTCTGGAGCCATTCCCACGCCGGGGCGTTGAGGACCTCGCCCGCGCAGAAGACGCGCTCGAGCGAGGAGAGGTCGCGCTTGCGCACCGGCGCGGTGCCGTAGCGCATGAGGAGGCGCACGGCCGTCGGCGACGTGAAGATCCCGGTGACGCGGTTCCGCTCGACGATCGCGTAGGGCGTGTCGACGGTCGGATGGTCGAGCGCGCCCTCGTAGGCGATCGTCGTGCAGCCGACGAGAAGCGGCGCGAAGACGATGTAGCTGTGACCGACGACCCAGCCGATGTCGCTCGTCGACCACCAGACGTCGTCCTCACGCAGTCCGAACATCCATTTGCCCATCGAGTAGACGTAGACCTGGTACCCGCCATGGGTGTGGACGGCGAGCTTGGGCTTCGCCGTCGTGCCGCTCGTCGCGAGGATGTACGCGGGCTCGTTGGCCTCGAGCTCGACGTGCGCATCGGTCTGGCCGGCGCTCTTCGCGAGGAAGTCCTGCCACGAGAGCTCGTCGCGCACGCGGTCGGTCGTCGCGGATCGTCGCAGGACGACGACCCGCTCGACCGTCGGCGCGTCGGCGACGGCCTGCGCGACGATCGGCAGGAGCGGCACGTCCTTCCCCTTGCGGTACGTGACGTCCGTGCAGAAGAGCGCCTTTGCCCCCGCGAGGCGGACGCGCTCGCCGAGCGCGCCCGCGCCGAACCCGGCGAAGACGACGAGGATGACGGCGCCGATGCGGATCGCGCCGAGCATGAGGACGATCGCCTCGGCGGAGGTCGGCATGTAGATCGCGATGCGGTCGCCTTTGCCGATCCCAAGCCCGCGCAGGGCCGCCGAGACCCGCTTGGTCTCGCGTGCGAGCTCCGCGTACGTGAACCGCCGCGTCTCGCCGCGCTCGTTCTCGGTGATGAGCGCCACCCGCTCGCCGTGCCCCGCGGCGACGTGGTGGTCGACGCAGTTGTAGGCGAGGTTCGACATGCCGCCCGAGTACCAGCGGAAGGTCGGCGGCTGCCAGTCGAGCACGCGCTCCCACTTCTTGGACCACCGCACCTGCTCGGCGGCCCGGCCCCAGAACCCCTCCGGGTCCTCGCGCGCCTCGCGCCGCCACGCCGCGACAGCCTCGCGGGCCTTCCCTTCGGTCTTCACACCTTCATCTCCCGGAGCTTGAACCGCTGGATCTTCCCCGTCGCGGTCTTGGGCAGCTCGTCCACGAACTCGATCCAGCGCGGGTACTTGTACGGCGTGATCCGCCCCTTCACGAACTCCTTGAGCTCTTCGGCGAGCTCGGGGCTCGGCGGTCGCCCGTTCTTGAGGATGACGAACGCGCGCGGCTTGGTCAGCTCGTCCTTGTCCTTCGCGCCGACGACGCCGCACTCGAGCACGGCGGGATGCTCCATGAGTGCGGCCTCGACCTCGGCCGGCGACACCCACTGCCCGGAGACCTTCAGCATGTCGTCGGAGCGGCCTTCGTACGTGTAGTAGCCGTCAGGGTCGAGGTGGTACTTGTCGCCGGTGACGTACCACTCGCCTTTGAACGCGGCCTTCGACTTCTGGTGCTTGTTCCAGTAGTAGGCGGCGCACGAGTCGCCCGAGACCCAGAGGTTGCCGGTCGCGCCTGGCCCGAGGTCGTTCCCGTCGTCGTCCATGATCTTCGCGCGATAGCCGGGGACCGGGGTCCCGCTCGTGCCCGCGCGAGAGCGGCCGGAGACGTTCGAGATGAAGATGTGCAGCATCTCCGTGGCCCCGATCCCGTCGAGGATCTCCAGGCCGAATCGCTTCCGCCACGACTCGAACAGCGGCTTGGGCAGCGCCTCGCCGGCGGAGACGCACATCCGGAGCGAGGAGAGGTCGTATCTGAAGTCCTGCTCGGGATACGCGAGCAGGGCCGCATAGAACGTTGGCGCGGTGAAGAGGATGGTCGGCCGCTCCGTCGTGATGAGGCCGTACACGAGGTCGGGCGTCGCGCGCTCGGGCTTGTAGACGGTCGACGCGCCGACGCGGAACGGGAAGAAGACGCCGTTGCCGAGACCGTACGCGTGGAACAGGGGCGAGACGGTGAAGTGGCGATCGCGTTCGGTCGTCGCGAGCACCGACGCGCCGTACGTCTCGCAGCAATAGATCATGTCGTGCTGCAGGTGCACGGCGCCCTTCGGGAAGCCGGTCGTGCCCGACGAGTACAGCCAGAAGCACGCGTCGTCCGGCGTCGTGTCCGCGGGCGAGAGCTCGTCCGACGCCGCGGCCAGGAGGCCCTCCAGCGACAGCGCCTCCGGCGGTGCGTCGCCTCCGGACACGATGACGTGACGCAGCCGGGGCAGGTCTTTGCGGATCTCGAGCACCTTCGGGAGGAGCGGCGCGGAGACGACGATCGCGACGGCGCGGCTGTCGGCGAGGACGTAGCGCAGGTCGTGCGGCACGAGCAGCGTGTTCGTCGGCACCGGCACGGCGCCGATCTTGATCGCGCCGAAGAAGGCGTAGACGAACGCGGGCGAGTCGAGGCACATGACGACGACGCGCTCTTCCATCCCGACCCCGAGCTCGCGGAGGGCGTTGCCGGAACGGTCGACGTTGGCGGCAACCTCGCCGTACGTCACTCCGGTCCCCTGGCAGCGGATGGCGACGGCCGAGTCGCGCACGCCGCGATGTGCGTCAATGAACGTCTCGGCGGCGTTGTACCGGTCAGGCAGCTCGGGGAGACGGACCGCGGCGGCCATTGCGCCGGAAGAGCATACGAAGTCGGGTGCTTCCTCGGACGAGCGTGCGGTCCTCGGCCTGACCGCCAGCCCTGCGTGACGACGAAGCCCCTACAGAGGCTCTCAAGGGGTGCTCAATCCGGGCGTCGAAGCCTATCCGGGGGCGTCACCCGGAGGGTGGGTACCCCGCGATCAAGGAACTCCCGGAGGGACGTATGAAGCGGACGATCATCGCCATCGCGGCAGCCGCCGGGCTCATGCTGGGCACGGCGTTTCCCGTCAGCGGTCTCGGGCAGACCCAGGTCACGCTGAACTGCACTGGCGGCACCAGTCTGACGGTCGTTCTCGACACCGGCGCGCTGACCAGCCTGACGCAGGCGGTGCAGGCACTCATCGACTATCCCGCGGAGCTCAGCTGCACGCTCCTCCAGGTCCCCGCGATGCGCTTTGGGGCGGTCGCGATGGCGCTGGCTGACGGCGCGTTCATTACCGGCGGTGGCCGGATCCAGGGCGACTGCGGAGGCGGAGCGTCGTTCTGGATCAACCTCGCCGTCAACGGCCACAACCAGGACGGCCGGCTCGTCGGCACCGTGAACGGGGTCGTCCCCGACGGTCAGTGTGTCCCCGCAGGATCGTTCAAGTCGGTGCCGATCTGCGTCGCGATCAGTGGCAACCGGGCCTATGTGACCTCACGGGTAACCGAGACCACCGGCTCCTACTTCACGCAGTTCGGCGTGGTCGCGGGGAGCTACCACCGCTTCTCGTTCGACGACAACGGCAATCCCAGTGAGACCGCGACGCCCGATCGGGTCGGCCTGCAGCCGGCGGGGGACGATCCCGCGTGCGCGGACGCGACCAACACGACCGGTCCGTTCAAGAATCTGGTCAACGGGAACATCACGATCCATCAGTGATCGCGGCCCGATCGAGGCTAGAGAGAGCGGCGGCGCCGGCCGCTCTCTCTCTTTTTCGGCGATCGGGTCAGCGCTCTGCCCGCAGGTAGATCGCCGTGCCGAGGAGACCGGCGAGAAGATCGCCCGCCGAGTCCCACCAACCGCGTACGTTGTGGGTGCCAAAGAGCACATCCGTCGCGTACTCCTGCGCTTCGAGCGCCGCATGGAGCGCATTCGACGCGAAGAACGCCTGCCGCCGCGTCGACCCGAAGGCCCGTTCGATCGCCACGGCCGAAGCACCTGTTCCGTGGAGATGCGGGATCAGGTCAAAGTGCGTGTAGCGGTCATAGAGGTCGAACGAGTTGCCGGCCATGTCGAGCCAGAAGAGCGAGAGCCAGAGGTCGTCCGTCCACCAGGGGTAGCGCGCTCGGCGCCGGCGGAAGAGGTGCAGCGCCGGAAAGAGGAGCGACAGTCCGCCAACGATGAGGAGGTTTCGCACCGGGATCGCCTTCCCCTTGAAGCGACGGTCATCGGGATGCGTGAGCACCTCGACGAGGAAGCACGCGATCCACACGCGGAGGGTCAGGTTCAGTGCGACCGCCGCGAAACGGCTGGTCACTCTTCGCGGCGGGTCCAGAAGCCATGGGGGTCGTACTCGCGTATCACGCGCAAGGCCTCGGCGCTCGGCGGCTCGGTCTCTCGCACGTCGGCCGCGACCCTGAGGTCCCACCCGGTCTCAGCCCGTATCCGCTCGACCGAGCTGCCCGGATGGAACGACGCGAGGACGGCCTCGCCATCGACGAAGCGGAACACACCAAGGGTCGTGATGAGCACGCTCGGCCCGCCGCGAGCAAGCCCCTGCCGTTCGCGCCACCCGCGGCCGTTCCCGTAGCCCGGCGAGGTGACGAAGTCGACCTTCTCGCGCAGGCGACGGCGGTCGTGCGGCATGATCACGATGAGCCGGCGCGCTAGGCTCGCGATGTCCCCGCCGCCGCCCGATCCGGGAAGCTGCACGTCCGGATGCATCCGGTCAGGGCCGATGGCGGTCGTGTTGAGGTTCCCGTGGCGGTCGATCTCAGCGCCGCCGATGAAGCCGGCGTCAATGTCACCGCGCTGCAGGAGACCCATGAGGTCGATCGTCCGCGCGCACCACACCGCCCCGGCGACGTTGGGCGTGTCGCCCATCGTGTAGAGCAGCTCCGGCGAGGGCTCGTCCCGCACGATGCCGAGCTCGAACAGCCCGACCGCGCTCGGCGCGTGGGTTCGCTTCGCGACGACGAAGGCGATGAGCGGGAGCCGCATGCCAACGAACACGCGCTCCCCATCGGCGATCTCGCGCGCCGCCTGCGCGACCATGAGCTCGGCCTTTGAAAAGTACGTGCCCTCGCTCATTTGACCTAATACCGGACCTCGGCGGCTGGTCTCCCGTAATCCCGAAGCGCCACCCAGCGCGGACCGAGCTTCGCGAGATAGGCCGCACGGTCCGGGACGCCGGTCACCCACTCCGCGAGCCAGGCGCTCTGACCCTCGGCGGTCCGCGTCGCGGCGTGGTACTCACGGTAGAAGTCGTGGTCGCGCCGGTAACGGCCCTGGAGCGGCGAGGGATGGCAGGCGCCGGGCTCGTGCACGACCGCTGCGACCTTCGTGCCCGGCACGATCGTCCGGTTCGGGTCGCTGGCGATGACCGCCCGCTCGACGATCTCGTCCGCGAGCACGATGACCGCTTTCGCCGCGAGCGCGGCCTCCTGCGAGACGCCCCAGGGCCCCCAGAGGTGGGTGTTGCCGTCCGCGTCGGCGCGCTGCGCCGCGATGACCGTGACGTCAGGCGCGATCGCCGGCACGAGGAGCACCCGGTCGCCTGAGAAAGGATCGGTCGCCTCGCGGAAGGTAGGGTTCGCGCGCGCGATGTCGCTGCCCAGGATCGTCCGCGTCGGCAGATAGGGCGCCCCGAGCGCGCCGGCGAGGAGCGCCTGGGCGATCGTGAAGTTCGTGTGATCGTGGACCTCGATCCGGCGAGGTACGCCCTGCTCCATCGCGCGCCGGTAGGCGTGCGCGAGCCCCGCGGAAACGTTGCCGATCCAGGCCGCGGTGACCCCGCGCACACACCCCGCGCCGATCAGCTGATCGAACGCGATGTCGGAGATCGGCCCGATGAGCTCGAGGTCTCGCCGGCCCTGGCGGATGAGCTCGTGCGCGAACGCGAACGGGATCGCCGGCTCGAGCGCGCATCCCAGCGCGACCGAGGAGCCATCGGGCACGAACCGCGCGACGCTCTCCGGCAGGGAGAAGATCTTGCCCGGCACCGCCGGGAGGCTAGCGCCTCCTATTCCTCGTCAACGAGCGGGATGTCGACGATGTGCTCCGCCACAAACCAGACCTGCAGCTCGTTCCGCCGGAGCACGTCGCTCATCAGCAGGTCGTTCGAGCCCCAGTCCTTGTTTTGTTCAGTGAGCTCGATCGCCACGCGCACGCCCCTGATCAGCGCCTCGTGGGCCTTGAGGAGGCGCGTGATCATCGCGGGCACGTCCTCGGCGCCGTCGGGCGGACGCTCGATGCTCGTGAGCTCCGCGGCGTGGCGCGGATCGCCGACGGCGATGCCACCGAGCAACTGCACACGCTCCGCGACGAGGTCCACGATCTCGAGCTGCTCGTCCGCGTGCTTGTCGAAGAGAAGGTGCAGCTGGTAGAAGGTCGGACCGGCCACGAGCCAGTGGTGCTTCTTGTAGAGGTGGTAGAGGACCGTCGAGTCGGCGAGAACCCGGTTGAGCGCCTCGGAGCTCTGGCTCCGGGCCTGTTCCGAGAGACCGATCGGGAGCGCGCGAAGGGAGTCGAAACGCTGGACCTCTTCGCCCAGCTTCGCGTACTTGGGCTCGGGCGACAGCACGTCGCCGTTGTGCGGCGGCCGGCGACGCTCGCGCGGACGGGGCTTGCTGGTCACGGGCATGGTCGTCCTCCTCCGCGAAGTGGAAGCCCCCGAGTGCCGCAGAACGGATGCCAGGCTCGGATCCGCTATTTCCCCTTGTAGTTCGGCTTCCGCTTCTCCACGAAGGCCGTGACGCCCTCGCGCGCATCCTCGCTCCCAAAGAGCCGGATGAGCGCCTCGCGCTCGAGCTTCAGGCCCTCGTCGAGACGCATTCCGTATCCCTGGACGGCCGCGAGCTTGATCTGGCCGATCGCGTACGTCGGGCCGGTCGCGTAGGCACGGGTGCGCTCGAGTGCCCTGTCCAGCAACATGCCCGCGGGGACGACCTCGTCGACGACGCCCGCGGCGAGCGCGTCCTGCGGAGTCAGCGTCGTCCCGCGGAGCATGAGGTCGAGGGCCTTCTGGCGCCCGATGAGCCGCGGCAGCCGCTGCGTCCCGCCGGTCCCGGGAAGGAGCCCGAGTGTCACCTCGGGCAGGCCGATGCGATAGGCGCCCTCGGCGGCGATCCGGAAGTCGCAGCAGAGCGCGATCTCGAGGCCGCCACCGAGGCAGTGCCCGTTGATCGCGGCGACGACGACCTTCGGTGTGCTCTCGAACTTGCCCATTGCGTCGTTCGCGCAGACGACGAACGCGCTCTGCGCGTCGAGGTTGCCTTTGGCGAACACGGAGATGTCGGCACGCGCGGTCGTAGGAGTTCGCCGGTGGCCGGTCGAGCACGACGTGCCCGATCGCATCCTGCTTCAGAAGACGCACGGCCATGGAAAGCCCCCCAGCGGAAAAGTTCATAGACTCTAGAGCGACACCGAACGCCGCGCCCGTACTGTCTGCGCGAGGCGTTCCGCCCACCGCACGGGGAGGATTTCGTAGATGGCCACCAGCATGTTGATCGCCGGGGAGACCGTCGGCGCGAAGAGCGGGAAGACGCTCGAGGTCCGCAATCCCGCGAACGGCGAGGTCGTGGATACGGTGCCGAAGGGGTCGCTCGCGGACGTCGACGCGGCGGTCGATGCGGCGGCGAAGGCTTTTCCCGCGTGGGCCTCGCTCTCCGGCGCCAAACGCGCGCAGCTCATGCACGAGGCCGCCCGCAAGGTGAAGGCGGCCGTCCCCGAGATCGCGAAGCTGCTGACCCTCGAGCAGGGCAAGCCGCTCGCGCACGCCGTCCTCGAGGCATCCCGGGTGAGCGAGAACCTCGACTACTACGCCGGCCTCGCGGACAAGCTGCGCGGCGACTATGTTCCGCTCGAGGACGCGAACAAGTTCGGCCTCACGCTCCGCCGGCCCGTCGGCGTCGTCGTCGCGATCACCCCCTGGAACTTCCCTCTGACACTCATGGCGAACAAGGTCGCTCCGGCGCTCGCCGCGGGTTGCACCGTCGTCCTCAAGCCCGCATCGACGACGCCGCTCGCGACGCAACGGACGATCGAGATCATCAACTCGGTCGGGCTCCCGGCGGGCGTGCTCAATACGGTGCATGGACCCGGCGGCGAGATCGGCGACGCGCTCGTGTCGCACAAGAAGGTAAACAAGATCGCGTTCACCGGCCAGACCGAGACAGGCAAGCGGATCATGCAGCTCGCGGCGCAGAACGTGACTCGCGTCACGCTCGAGCTAGGCGGGAGCGACCCGATGATCGTCTGCGACGACGCGGACATACGGCGGGCCACCGCGGCGACGGCGATCGGCCGCTTCTTCAACGCGGGACAGGCGTGCCTGGCGGTCAAGCGCGTGTACCTCTTCGAAGCGATCGCGCAGGAGTTCATGCAGAAGATCGCCGACCGCGCCGCAAAGGAATGGCCCGTGGGCGACGGCCTCAAGGAAGGCGTGAAGATGGGGCCGCTCCACACCGAGCGCCAGCGCGCCGAGGTCGAGGCCCAGGTCGCCGACGCGGTGAAGCGCGGCGCGAAAGTGCTCGCGGGCGGCAAGCGCCCGGAGGGCAAGGAGTTCGAGAAGGGCTGGTTCATGGAGGCGACCGTCCTCACGGATGTCCCCGAGGACTCGCGCATGGCGACCGAGGAGGTCTTCGGGCCGGCGCTGCCGGTCTTCATCGTGAAGGACCTCGACGAGGCCATCGCCAAGTCGAACGCGAGCGTCTACGGGCTCGGGTCGTCGATCTGGACGAAGGACCTCGCGAAGGCGCGCAAGGCGGCCGAGCAGATCGAGGCGGGCTACACCTGGGTGAACGACATCCAGGTCGCGTACGACCAGCTCCCCTTCGGCGGCGCGAAGCAGTCCGGCTTCGGCAAAGAGCACGGGATCGAAGCGCTCGACGGCTACCTCGAGAAGAAGTCCGTGGTCCTGGCGTATTGATGGCCGATGAGATCGGAGCGCTCATCGCGGAGGCCGAGACGATGGGCCTCTTCAAGCCGCACGGGGCGTTCGAGGTCCACTGCGTCCACTGCCATGCGCGCCTCGACGGCCGCGGCGACTGCGCGACCTGCGGTCTCATCGGCCGCTCGTCCGCGGAGCTCGCGCAACGCGCGAAGACCGATCCCTCCGGGACGACCGCGCTCCTGCGGGGCGCGATCGAGAAGCGGAAGCGCTACAAGCCGGTCGGGCGGGAGAAGGCCTCGGAGCGCTGAGCCGGCCGCGCGTCCCGAGTCAGGCCAGCGCTTTCTCGACCTCGGTCCGCAGGCTTTCGTCGCTCCATTCGAGGACCGCGCCGTTGCGGTGCGTCGACGGCATGGCGAGGTACGCGATCGCGCGCGCCGGCACCGCGGGATCCTTCAGCTTCCCCTCGCGCTGGGCGGCGCGGTATTCGTCGCTCCGCGGGAAGTCCGCCGTCGGCGTCCGCCGGATCCGCTCCTGCATCTCGGTGTCCATGTAGCCGGGATTGAAGGCGCAGACGGTCACGCCGCTGTGCTCGAGCTCGAGCGCGAGGCTGCGCGTGAGCTGCACGACCGCCGCCTTCGAGGCCGAGTACGCGGTCCAGCCAGCGCTGGGCCGCGTCGCCGCGCCCGATGAGATGTTCACGATGCGCCCCTGACCGCGGTCGAGCATGCCCGGAAGCACGGCGCGCGTCGCCAGGTACGTGCCGCCCACGTTGATCGCGATGTTCCGCAGCCAGAGCGCCGCGTTCGACCGCGCGAGCGGGACCATCGGATCGACCATGCCCGCGTTGTTCACGAGGATCGAGGCGGGTCCGACCCAGCGCTCCGTCGCGAGCACGAGCTCCTGGACCTGCCGCTCGTCCGCGATGTCGGCGGTCTGCGCGAGCGCACGCCCCCCTTTCCGTTTGATCCCGAGCACGACCTCGTCGAGCTCGGGCGCGTTGCGCGAGGCGACGACGACCGCGGCGCCCAGCGACGCGAGCGTCTCCGCGACGGCGCGACCGAGCCCGCGTCCCCCGCCGGTCACGATCGCGACCTGTCCGTCGAGCTTCGTCACGACGCGACCCTAACGGAGCTGACGCGCGAAGCCGTCGGCGAGGCGATCGATCTGCTCCTCGCGGTGGAGCGCCCAGAACGAGATGCGGATCGCCTCGGGCATGTTCGGCTCGTGCAGGTGCTTCACGACGATCCGCTCCTCCTCCCACATCCGCGTCACGAGATCCTCGGCGTCGCCCGGCGGCACGACCACGACGATGCCCGTCGGCGCGTGCGGGTCCGACCGGAGGGCGAACGGGAGCTCGGCGAGCCGCGCGAGGAGCCGCTCGCGCAGCGCGCGGACACGCTGCGCGACGCGCCCACCGAGCGCGCGATGCACCGCGAGCGTCTGGCGCAGCCCGACGAAGGCGGCGGCGTCGACGGTGCCCGTCTCGAAGCGCGTCGCGTCCGGGTTGACGTCGGTGCTTCCCGGCGGCAGCTCGAGGCGCGAGCGCCAGCCCAGGCGCGTGGTGTCGAAGCGCTCGAGCTCGCGGACCCAGAACGCGCCGGTCGCGAGCGGCCCATGGAGCCATTTGTGCCCGAGCGTCACGATCGCGTCCGCGTCGAGCGCGCGCACGTCGACGGGCACTTGACCGAGCGCCTGCGCCGCGTCGACGATCGCGATCGCGCCGGCCGCCCGCGCCCGCCGGCACGCTTCGGCGGCGGGGAGGGCGTCGCCGCTGCGGCACGAGACGAGCGACACCAGTAGAGCGCGTGCGCCGTCACGGAGACCCGCATCGACCTCGGCGAGGAACTCGTCGGCGTCGCGATGCCAGGGGATGAGCCGCAGCTCGTCGCCCAGCGTGGCGCGACGGCCGAGGGGGTAGAGCGCGCTCCCGTGCTCCTCGGCGGTCGTGAGAAGGAGCGCATGCGGTGGAAGGCGCATCCCCGCGACGACCGTGTTGAGGCCCTCGGTCGCCGACTGCACGAGGGCGATCCGCGCGGCCCCGCCCGGGTCGCCGAGCGCCGCGGCGATGTCGGCGCGCGTCGCGTCGAGCGCGGCGTTGTACGCCGCGTAGCCGACGTGCGAGAACATGCCGACCTCGCTGAGCCAGGCGCGGAAGCGCTCCGCGGCGTGCTGAGCGACCGGGAACGTCGGCCCCGATCCCGCGACCTGGAAGTAGTCGAAGTCCCCGCGCAGGGCCTGAAGCGCGCCGTCGGACGTGTCCGGATGCTCCTCGATCCCTGGCGGCGCCGTGGTCGCACGCGGACGCGTGACGCTCATCGCGCGGTCGTGATCCCGCGGATCGCGAGGCCCGCCGCGAAGAGGGCGGCGAACCCGAGCGCGAGGGCCTGGCCGCGCGGCGCGCGTTCGCGGACGAGGGACGCCGCGAGTGGCATCGCCACGACGAGCGCAAACCCGTAGAGCACGTGGATCGCGTCGGGCCGGTCGCCGACCGCGAGCACGCCGAGGCCGAGGAGGCCCTGCGCGATCGCGCCGATCTCGGCGATCACGATCGCGCCGCGGAAGCTCGGCGTCGGACCGCTGTCGCGGACGCCGAGCCACAGACCCCACAGGCCGACGAGCGTGAAGTAGAGGACGAGCACGATCGCGATGCGGCCATGGAGCGACAGCGCGACGTCCACGCGAAAAAGCCTACGGCATCGGGGCATATGCTCGAACGATGATCGAGGTCCGCGACGTGACGCGGCAGTTCGGCGCGCTTGCCGCGCTCTCGCACGCCTCGTTCACCGTCGAGCCGGGCGAGATCGTCGCGCTCCTCGGTCCGAACGGCGCGGGGAAGACGACGGCGAGCCGGATCATCGGCGGCATCCTCGCGCCGAGCGACGGCGACGTGCTCGTGGACGGCATCTCGGTCCGCGCGGACGCGAACGCCGTCCGTGCGCGCTGCGGGTTCGTGACCGACCAGCCGTCGCTCTACGAGCGCATGCCCCTCCGCCGGTACCTCGGCTTCTTCGCGCGGCTCTACGAGGTGTCGGATCCGGACGATCGCGCGCTCGAGCTGGCGAAGGTCCTCGGACTCGACGACGTCCTCGACACGCGGCTCGGCGCCTTCTCGCGCGGGATGCGACAGAAGGTCGCGATCGCCCGCGCGCTCGTCCACGACCCGCCGGTGCTCCTCCTCGACGAGCCCGCGACCGCCCTCGACCCCGAGATGGCGAAGACCCTGCGCTCGTTCATCGTGTCGCTGCGCGCGCGCCATCGCGCGATCCTGTTGACGACGCACGACCTCGACGAGGCGCAGCGGATCGCCGATCGCGTCGTCGTGCTCTACCGCGGACGCGTCGTCCGCGTGGGCGCGACGAACGAGATCCGCGCCGTCGGGCAGCCTCGCTACACCGTGACGTTCGCCGGCGATGCGGCCATGGCGCTGTCCGCGCTGGCCAAGGCGGGCGTGCGCGGCGAGCCCGCCGGCGCGAGCGATGGGCTGCTCGCGTTGCGATTCGCGACCGACGATCCGCGGACGACGAATACGGCTGTCCTCCGGTCGTTGCTCGACGCGGACATCCGTGTCGTCACGCTCGCGGCCGAGGAGCGGTCGCTCGAGGAGGCGTACATGGCGATCCTCGCGGACGTGCGCACGTGAAGTGGTGGCTCATCGCCTGGCGCGAGATCCGCTGGGAGGTCTTCCTCGACCGCGCGTCACTCCTGCGGATGTCCATCTTCATCGTCATCCCGATGCTCTTCATCTTCTCGAACCGCCGCATCCCGCTCGGGACGGGCGGCGACCTTACGCTCGTGGCGCTCGCGGCGCAGAGCGTGTTCTTCCCCGCGCTCTCGGGCGTGGCCCTCATCGCCGCGACCTTCACGGCGGAGAAGGAGAACGGCACCCTCGTGCCGCTCCTCGCCGCGCCGATCCGGGACTTCGACATCGTGCTCGGCAAGCTTGTGGGCATGGTCGTGCCGGTCATGCTGACGTGCGCGGTCACGTTGGCAGCCGCGTATGCGCTCGCGTCGTTCCGGTACGGGGCGCCGCGCGTCGCGAGCGCGCTCGGGCCCGAGGTCCTCTACGCGATCCTCGTCCTCGCCTTCCTCTACCTCATCACGACCGGCAGCATCACGATGATCGTCGCCGCGCGGGTCCGCTCGAGCCGGGCGGCGCAGCAGGTCGCCGGCCTCGTCATCGCGCTGTCGGTCTTCGTGCTCGGCGGCCTCGGTTTCGTCGCGTCGCAGGTCGCGGAGGGGTGGCCGCTCGTCGCCGTCGGCGCGCTCCTCGTGCTCTTCGACCTCGTCGCGCTCGAGATCGCGCGCCGCGTGTGGCAGCGCGGAGAGGTCATCGCGCGCATCTGAGCACGCGCGTTCTTGACGGCCCGCTCGCCCTCGCCTAGCGTTCGCGAGCGATGCGTGGACTGGTGAACGTCGGGGGGTGCGAGGGGGGCGGAGCCCCCATCGACCTCGGGGGCGCAGCCCCCTCGACGGTCGTCTTCAGCGGGCTCCTGGCGGGAGCTCGACGGGGAGGGGCGCGCCGCTAACGCGCATGAGGTCCAGCAGCGCGAAAGCCTCCCGACGACGGGAGGTTTTTTCATCGCCGGAGGTGTGGCCATGCCGAGCACGGTCGAACAGCGGCACCAGGAGGTCGCGACGGCCTCGCAGGAGATCGCCGAGAGCACGATCGCGTACTTCGAGGGCGCGTTCGTGCCTCTCGCGGACGCGAAGATCTCCATCGCGACGCACGCGCTGCAGTACGGCACCGCCGTGTTCGAAGGCATCCGCGCGTACTGGAACCCCGCGCGCGAGCAGCTCTACGTGTTCCGGCTGCGCGAGCACTTCGAGCGCATGGCCGGCTCGGTCCGCATCCTCCGGGTCGCGCTACCCGGCGACGCGAGCGAGCTCGCGCGGATCACGGTCGAGCTCCTGAAGCGCAACTCCTTCCGGAACGACGTCTACATCCGACCGGTCGCGTACAAGGCCGCACGCACGGTGAAGGTCGCCCTCAAAGGAATCCGCGACGGGTTCGGCATGTACGCCTTCCCGCTCGGCGCATACCTGCCCACCGGCGGCCTCGTCGCGCATACCGCGAGCTGGCGCCGGACGCCCGACGACGCGATCCCGGCGCGCGGAAAGCTCACGGGGGCGTACATCAACACCGCGCTCGCGGTCGACGAGGCCCTCGACTACGGCGCGGACGAGGCGATCTTCCTCACGGGCGACGGGCACGTGTCGGAGGGCGGCGGCGCGAACCTCTTCATGGTCCGCGACGGCGCGCTCGTCACGCCGCCGGTCACGGCCGACATCCTCGAGGGCATCACCCGCGACACGATCCTCGCCCTCGCGCGGGAGCTCGGGATCGCCGTCCAGGAGCGCGCGATCGACCGGACGGAGCTGTACATCGCGGACGAGGTGTTCTTCTGCGGCACCGGCGCACAGGTCGCGCCGTGCGTCCAGATCGACGGCCGCACGGTCGGCCGCGGCGACATCGGGCCGGTCGGCAAGCGGATCGGCGACGCGTACATCGCGATCGCGCGCGGCGACGACGATCGACACCCCGAGTGGCGCACGGCGGTGTACCGCTGAGTCAGGGCGCCGTCGCCTACCAGGGTCTCGCGGGCGCGTTCTCCGAGGCCGCGGCCTCGGCGCTCTTCCCGCGCGCGAAGACGGTGCCGCTTCGGACGTTCGCGGACGTCTTCGGCGCGCTCGAGGACCGCTCCGTGGAGGCCGCCGTCGTGCCTGTCGAGAACACCCACGCCGGCGTCGTCGCGGACGTCTACGACCTCCTGCGGCACCACATGGGCGTCCGCATCGTCGCCGAGACGATCATCCGCGTCCGCCACTGCCTGCTCGGCGTCCCCGGCGCGACGCTCGACGGCGTGCGCGTCGCGCGGAGCCACCCACAGGCGCTCGCGCAGGTCGAGGACTTCCTGCGCGCGCGGAACATCCAGCCGGAAGCGGCGTACGACACCGCCGGTGCGGCCGCGGACCTCGCGAGCGGTGGGGACGCCTCGGTCGCGGCGGTGGCGAGCCGGCGCGCCGCGACGCGCTACGGCCTTTCCGTCCTGGCAGAGTCGATCGAGACCTCGCGCGACAACTTCACGCGCTTCTTCGCGATCGCGCGCGAGGGCGAGCTCGAGGTGCCCGAGCGTATCCCGTCGGAGCTTCGCGCGGGTCCGACCAAGACGAGCGTCGTCTACGCGACGCAGAACCTGCCCGGGGCCCTCGTGCGCTCGCTCGAGCCGTGGGCGACGGCGGCGATCCAGCTCACAAAGATCGAGTCGCGCCCGAGCCGCGCCGCGCCGTGGGACTACGTCTTCTACCTCGACTTCGAGGGCGACCCCAACCTCTCCCCGGCGCGGCAGGCGCTCGGCCTCATGCGCGTGTGCTGCGCCTGGCTCGAGGTCCTCGGGACCTATCCCGCCGCGACGAAGGTGCTCGAGCCGGACTGACGGTCGAGGGCCTTGCCCAATCGTCGAGGGGCTTGCCCCCTCTGAGACCTCGGCGCGATCGGCGCTACCCGCCGAGATAGGTCCGAGCGACGGCCTCGTCGTGCAGCAGCGCCTCGCCCGTGCCGCTCATCGTGATCCGGCCGAGGTCGAGAACGTAGGCTCGGTCGGCCAGGCGGAGCGCGCGGAGCGCGTTCTGCTCGACGAGGAGCATGGTCACGCCCTGGCGTTTGAGGTCGGCGAGGATCTCGAAGACGGCGGCGACCATCTTCGGCGCAAGGCCGAGGGACGGCTCGTCGAGGAGCAGCAGGCGCGGACGCGCGAGCAGCGCTCGTGCGATGGCGAGCATCTGCTGCTCGCCTCCCGAGAGGTTGCCGGCCGCGAGCGCGCGGCGCTCGGCGAGGATCGGGAAGCGCTCGTACGCGCCGTGTACCGCGTCGCGCGAACCTCGCAGGCCAAGGAGCAGGTTCTCCTCGACGGACATGCGCGCGAGGATCTCGCGGCCCTCCGGCACCTGCACGATCCCCGCGCGCACGATCGCGTGCGGCGCCGAGCCCGAGAGGTCGCGGCCTTCGAACGCGACGTGCCCCGTCGCAGGCACGAGGCCCGAGATCGCCGCCAGCGTGCTCGACTTCCCCGCCCCGTTCGCCCCGATGAGCGCGGTGACCGCGCCGGCCTCGGCCGTGAACGAGATGCCGTGTACGGCCTCGACCGCGCCGTAGCGCACGCGCAGATCGGCGACCGCGAGGATCTCGCTCAGGCGACGTCCTCCGCGCCGAGGTAGGCCTCGCGGACGGCGGCGCTCGCGCGCACCTCGGCGGGCGAGCCTTCGGCGATCTTGCGTCCGAAGTTGAGCACCGCGACGCGCTCGCAGGTCCCCATGACGAGGCCGACGTCGTGCTCGATGAGCACGATCGTGATCCCCTCCGCGACGAGCGCGCGCATGAGCTCCCGCAGGCGCCCCGACTCGCTCGGGTTCATCCCCGCCGCGGGCTCGTCGAGGATCAGCACGCGCGGCTCGGAAGCGAGCGCCCGCGCGATCTCGAGCCGCCGCTGGTCCCCGTAGGCGAGCTCGCCGGCGAGCGCGCCGGCGCGACGGCGCAGGCCGACGCGCTCCAGCAGACCCATGGCGCGCTCGCGATCCGGATCGGCGCGCGAACGTCGCGGCACCAGACGACGAACGACGTCCGAACGCAGGCGCGCGTGGCGGCCGACGAGCACGTTGTCGAACACGGTGAGCCCCTTGAAGAGCCGCACGCCCTGGAACGTCCGCGCGATCCCCCTCGCCGTGAGCTCGTGCGGTGCGAGGCGCGTCACCGTCGCGCCGTCCAGGAGGACGCTCCCGCCGTCGGCGCGCAGGTGCCCGGAGATGAGATTGATGAGCGTCGTCTTGCCGGCGCCGTTCGGGCCGATGAGCCCGAAGGCCTGCCCCGCCGCGACCGCGAGGTCGACCCGGTCCACGGCGTGGACGCCGCCGAAGGTCCTGCTGAGCTGCCGCGTCTCAAGCAACATCCGCGGCTCCGATCTCGGCGAGGCGGCGCGTCTTGCGAAGCTCGGCGAGCGTCACGATCCCGCGCGGGAGATAGATGATGACCGCGAGCAGGATGGCTCCCTGGAAGATGTCGCGGTAGTCCTTGAACGGGCGCAGCAGCTCGGGCAGCGCGGTGAAGACCGTCGCGCCGAGGACGGGGCCGAGGACGTTCGGGATACCGCCGACGACGGCGAACACGAGGATCTGCACGGCCTTCGTGAACGCAAAGTCGTTGGGGTCGATCGAGAACGTGACGTGCGCGGAGAGGCCGCCGGCCCACGCGGCGAGCAGCGCGCCGAGGACGAACGCCGCGAGCTTGTACCGGCGCACCGCGATCCCCTGGCTCGCCGCAGCGACCTCGTCCTCGCGTATCGCCGCCCACGCGCGCCCAGCGATCGAACCCTGCACGCGCCAGAGGACGTAGGCGACGACCGCGAGCGAGAGGTAGATGTGCCAGAGCTCGGTCTTCGGCGGGATGCCATTCAGGCCCTGGCCACGCCCGGTGATCGGGGTCGCGAGGAGGATGACGCGCACGACCTCGCCGAACGCGAGCGTCGCGATGGCCAGGTACACGCCGCGGAGGCGGAACACGGTGAGCCCAAGAGGAGCAGCGAGCGCCGCGGCCGCGACCGCGCCGGCGGCGAGCGCGAGCGGGAACGGCGCGCCCAAGTGACGGCCGAGCAGCGCGGAGGTGTACGCGCCGATCGCCATGAAGGCGGCGTTCCCGAGCGTGAGCTGACCCGCGTAGAGCGTGAGCCAGACCGAGAGCGCAAGCAGCGCGTTGATGCCGACGATCGCGAACGTCGTCGAATAGGTCGCCAGGAAGTCGGCGATCGCGTCCACTAGATCCGGTCCGCCGGCCGTTGTCCGAGGAGCCCCTGCGGCCGCGCGATGAGCACGAGGAAGAGGAGGCCGAACGCGAACGCGTCGCGGAGCTCCGCCGGGAGGTACACGAGGCTCGCGACCTCGCCGAGCCCGAGGAGGTACGCGCCGATGACCGCGCCCGGAAGGCTGCCCATCCCGCCGACGACCATCACGGTGAAGGCGCGCAGCTCGAGCGGGAGGCCCATCCTCGAGTCGAGCGAGTTGTACGCGAAGGCGAGGAGCACGCCGGCGAGGCCGCCCAGGCCGGACGAGATGAAGAAGGTCGCCGCGATCGCCCGCTCGACGTCGATCCCGAGGATGCGTGCGGCGCGCGGGTTCTCCGCGAGCGCCCGGATCTCCCGGCCGAGGGCCGTCCCGCGCACGAGATACGTGAGCACGAGCATGAGCGCGATCGAGAGGCCGATGATCGCGAGGCGCACTCCCTCGAGCGTCGCGCCGCCCACGTGGATGAGGAACGACGGGACCGTGCCCGCTGGGAACGTGATGAAGTCGCCGCCGTAGCGCAGCTCGACGACGCGCACGACCGCGAGCGTGACGGCGAGGCTCGAGATCATCGCCGAGAGCGGCGGCGCCCCGCGCCGGCGCAGCGGGGCGAAGGCGATGCGGTCGAGCAGGATGCCAAAGAGCCCGGTGGCGACGAACGCGATCGGGACCGCGAGCCACCAGGGAAGCCCGAGCGTCGCGATCGCGAAGAGCGCGGCAAACGCGCCGAGCATGAAGACGGTCGGATGCGCGAGGTTCAGGATGTCGAGGACGCTGAAGACGAGCGCGAATCCCACCGCGAACAGCGCGTAGATGCTGCCGATGAAGATCGCGTTGTAGAGCTGCTCAAACATCCCGCTGAGGGGGGCGGAGCCCCCTCGACCTGATCACTGGAACGGGACGAACTGCTTGTCCTTCACCGTCATGACGAACGTCGGCTGCTTCACGTCGTGCTCCGGCGTGAACGAAAACGCGCCGAGCGGGGTCGCCGAAAGGCTCACGCTTTCGAGCGCCTTCTTCACCTGCTCCTTGTCGCTCATGCGCGTGGTCTTCTTCATCGCCTCGATGAGGACGAGCATCGCGGTGTACGACTGCGCGGCGAACTGGTCGGGATCGGCGTTGTACTTCGCCTTGTACGCCGCGATGAAATCCTGGTTCGCCTTGTCCGTGCTCGCTTTCGACCACGCGGTGCCGACGATCATGAGCCCGGCGTTCGCGTTCGGAAGCAGCGCCGACGAGTTCAGGCCGTTCCCGCCGATGACGCGCTTGGCGGGCAGCTGCTTGGCGACCTCGTCGAGGATCTTGCCGGCGGGGCCGGCGAGAGAGGACGCGACGATCGCGTCCGGGTTCTCCGCCTTCGCCGCGGTCACGAACGGCGCGAAGTCGACGTCGGTCGCGCGGTACGGGATCTCCTTCGCGACGGTGACGCCGTTCGCCTTGAACGCGTCCCTGAAGATCGCAAGGTCGTCGAGCTCGAACTTGCCGTCGCCGTAGATGATCACGACCTTCTTGAGACCGAGCTTGGACGTCGCGGCCTTCACGGTCTCGGGGACCGCGCTCTGCTCGCCGAGCGACGCGCGGAAGATCCAGTCGCAGGGGCCGTAGTCGCACTTGCCGACGATGCCGAGGCCGGTGTTGGAGATCGCGATGACCGGCACGCCCGCTGCCTGGGCCACCGGGTGCGCCCCCGCCGCGACGGCGGAGAGCGTAGGCCCGAGGATCACCGTGACCTTGTCCTGCTCGATGAACTTCTTGAACACGGTGATGCCCTGGTCGCGGACGGAGCCGTCGTCCTCGACGATGAGCTGGATCTTCTGCCGGCCGCCCTGGAAGCCGCCGGTCGCGTTGAACTGATCGACCGCCAGCTGCGCGCCCTGCGTCTGCTGCGGGTTGTAGAAGTTCGCGGCCCCGGACTTCGAGGTCGCGAGCCCGATCTTCACGTCGGGCAACGGGCCTGCCGCCGTCGCGGACGCGCCGGCGCTCGCGGACGGTGCCGCCGTGCCCCCGCCGCATGCCGTGATGACGAGTGCGGCGAGCGTCGCCGCAGTGACGAGAAGACGAATCCTCATGGGGTCCCCTCCGGCGCCGGGATGAGCGCCATGCTAGCGAACGTCGAGTGCCTCGCAGAGGGCGGTCTGGCTCCCGCCCGGCGTGGGGCCGCCGGCCAGGACGAGGATCGAGCCGCGAGGCACGCCGCTCGTGCCGCCGACCGCGGCCACGCCGAGGCCGTGGCGCGGGGTCGGCAGGTCCGGTCCCCGCGACCACGACCCGGTCCGCTCGTCGTAGATCTCGACCTCCTTGAACGTGCCGGTGGATTGCTCGCCACCGACGAGATAGATGCGGCCGTCCCAGGCGGCGGCGCCGACGCCGCCTCGCGGGGTCGGCGCGTCGGCGAGCTGCTCCCAGCGATCCGTCTCCGGCAGATAGCACTCGAGCGACCCGAGGTTCGCCGCCAGCGAGAGGCGCCGCCCCGCGACCGCGCACACTCGGCCGTTGAGCGCGACCGCAGCGAGGTGGTCGCGTGGCGTCGGGATCGGCGCGAGCGTGCGCCAGTCGCGCGTCGTCACGTCGTAGACGTACGTCGGCGAGACCAGACGCGAGCCGTCGGTGCCGCCGACGATGTAGAGCCGCGTGTTGATCGCGACCGCGGCACCTGCGGCGCGAGGCGAGGGCATCGGCGCGATCTCCGACCAGCGACCGGTCGTCACGTCGAGCCGGAACGACCGTGCGGTCGCGGCGCCGGCGTACCCACCGAAGACGTAGACGCCCTCGTCGCCGCTCGTCTGGATCCCGAAGACCGCCGCGGACATCGCGTGATCGACGCCGTGCGGCAGGTCGGCGAGCCGATCCCACCGACCGGTCGCCGCGTCGTAGCGTTCGACGCGGTCGGCGCCGCCGAATCCGCCGATCACGTAGACCTTGTCCTGCTCATAGACCGCCGCGGCCACCTCGCTGCGCGGTGTGGGGATGTCCGCGATACGACGCCACTGCGCGGGCGATCCGGCCGGCGAGGACGACGGCGCGCCGACCGACGCCCTCGTCGCGGGCTCGGTCGGTGGCGTGCCCGACGACGGGGCGACCTCGATCGGCTGGCACGCGACCGCCGCGAGCGCGAGCAGCAACGCGAGTCGCACCACTCCTATATATACGTGCGATGCCGGACGAGGCGGTGGCCGCGCTTTCCGGGCTCGTCGCGTCGTTCCTCTCGGGACTGCTCGGTATCGGCGGTGGGCTCGTGCTCACGCCACTCCTGCTCTATCTCCCACCGCTGCTCGGCGCGTCCGCGCTCCCGGTGAAGATCGTCACCGGCCTCACGATCGTGCAGGCGATGTCGGGAAGCATCCTTGGCACGATCCGGCATCGCCGCTATGGCAACGTCTCGATGCGGATCGTCTGGCTCATGGGACCGACCAGCGCGGCGGCGTCGCTCGTGGGAGCCCTCGTCTCGCGCGACACGCCGGATCGCGTGCTGCTGCTGATCTTCGCGGTCCTGGCGCTGGCCGGTGCGGTCATGCTGCTGCTCCCGGTGACGCCGCGGCCCGGGACCGCGTCCGACGTCGAAGTGAATCGCCCGCTCGCGGTCGCGCTCGCGCTCCTGATCGGGTTCTTCGGCGGCATGGTGGGGATCGCCGGGATCGCCTTCGTCATCGCGGCGCTCGTGTACCTCCTTCGCGTTCCACCGCGCATCGCGATCGGCACGTCGCTCGGCGTGGGCCTGTTCGCCGCCGTCGCGGGAATCGTCGGGAAGGCGGCGACGGCGCAGATCGATCCACCGCTCGCGGCCATCGTCTTCGTTGCGGCGCTCGTCGCGTCGCCCGCGGGCGCCGCGGTGAGCGTCCGGACGCAGCCGCGGCTCCTCCTCGCGATCCTCGCGGCCGTCGTCGCCGCGGCGGCGATCCGTATCGTCATCACGGCGCTCACGGGCCAGTGACCGAGGTCGCGGTCCACTTCTCGCGCGACGAGATCGACGCGCAGGTAGCGGCGAGCGCGCTCCGAGCGGACGGATTGCACCCCCGCCTCGTCCGCGACGACGCGATGCTGGGCGTCGCCGGCACGCTGTCGATCGGCCGCTTCGCGGTCCTCGTGCCCGCGGACGAGGCGCGACGCGCGCGCGAGGTCCTCCAGGAGCCCGAGCGCGAGCAGCCCGAGGAGAACGTCGTTCTCCGGGCGGCGATCATCGCCGGCGGGCTGCTCGCGCTCCTGCTCGCCGCGGCGCTTCTGACGGGTCGCTAGCGGGGGCGCTTCGGCCTAGTGCGCGTCGGCCTCGTGCTCGCTCCCGACGATCTCGTCCCGGTCCACGTTGAGGTACACCGTGCCCTCGGCGACGCGGGCGATCGCCTCGCGCTGGATGTCGGCGGCCTGACCGCCCCCCACGAGCCGCTCGAGCCCGCCGCCGGCCATCACGACGAAGCCGCGGAGGCGCCACGGCGACGGGCAAGAGGTACGCGTCCGCGGGGAGGCCGTAGCCGAGCGGCGCGACCCAGCCGACCGGTGGCAGCGTGTAGTCCGCCTCCTCGAAGCTGGGTTGGCGATCGAGCTCCGCTTTCGTGAGGTCGAGCGTGATGGTGTCGCCCGAGCTGGACAAGAATTCGTCTTCGGCGACGATCACGTCGCGGCCGAGCAGGCGCGACGTACTCACGACGAACCCCGTGACGCGCTGGGACGATGGATCGACGATCACGCGCCGCACGCTCCCCGCGTCATGGCCGTCCTTGGTGCGGACCTTCGCGCCGAAGTCGATACGCATGCCGGCCTCCTTGGGCGAGATGCCCACCGCCGCCGCAGCAGGACGCGTTCCAGCGCTGGTCCGGCCGGCTCAGTAGGGCACGTCGACGTTGTTGCCGCGCCGGGTCCCCTGCCCCTCGATCAGTCCCTCGACACCGCGTTGCTCGCCGCGGAGCGCGTCGAGGAGCCGCATCGCCTCCTCCGGCGTGAGGTCTTTGCGGAAATCCGTCAGCGCCTGGTTGACGCTCGGCGGCGCGGGGGGGCCCGGCCGGCCGTCGTTCGGGGGGGACCCCTGCGGCTGCCCACCTTGCTGCGGCGTCCCCTGCTGTGGGTTCTGGCCGCCGGTCTGCGGCGACTGGCCGGGTCCCGGCTGCTGCGACTGGCCTGGCTGCGGCTGCCCCTGCTGTTGGGCGGGCTCGAGCTGCGCGAAGAGCCGGTCGATCACTTCGACGTTGAACTTCGCGTCTCGGTCGGTGGGATCGACCTTCAAGGCCTCGACGTACGCGGCGCGCGCGTCGGCGAGCCGGCCGAGGTGGAAGAGCGCGTTCCCGCGGTCGTAATACGCGGCCGCACGCGTCTTGCCCTTCGCCCCATCGAGCGCCTGCTGGTACGACGTGAGCGACCGCGCGACGTCGCCGAGCTCTTGGAGCGCGTTCCCGGCGTTCACCGCGAGCTCGGGGATGCCCGGACGCTGCAGCTGGAGGTCGCGATATCTCGTGAGCGCGCCACGCACGTCGCCGCGCGCGAACATCGCGTTCGCTTCATCGACCTGACCGACGAGCGGGTCGCCGCCACAGGCGACCATCAGGAACAGCGCGGCGGTCGTGACCGTGGCGGCACCTCGTCGACCCCGCACCGCGCGACCGGCGCCGACGAGGGGCCGCGGCATCTTGCGGCGCTCGTCGATGAGCCATTCCGCGAGGAGCGCGGCGATCCCGATCGCGAGGAACACCTGGTAGCGGTCGTCGGGGCTCACGCCGCCGCTCTCGGTCGGCGCCGTCCCGGGGTCGAGCGAGCGCAGCGTGTCGGCGAGCGCGCGTGCGGTCGCGTCGCCCTCCAAGTGCCAGTAGCGGCCACCGCCCAGGTCGGTGAGCTCGCGTAGCCGCTGCTCGTCCAGGTGGCTCGTGAGCTCCTCGCCCGTCGGCGTCCTCAGGTTCTGGATGAACTGGCCCTTCGTGTCGTACACGGGGATGGTCCCCCCCTCGACCGTGCCCACGCCGAGCGCGAACACGTGGATATTGCGCTGGCGCAGCGTGTCGAGGGGCGGCAGCTGGGCCGCCGGGTCCTCGCCGTCGGTGATGAGCACGAGGGCCTTCGCGCGGCGGTCGTCGAGCGGGCTCGCGGGGAAGAGCGCCTGCCCCGCCGTGAGCGCGGCGCGCAGGGACGACCCCGGGTTGATGCGGAAGCCGCGGCCGGAGGTGTCGAGCGCGGGGCCGAGGACCTTCGTGTCGGTGGTGAGCGGGTAGCGCTGCACGCTGCCGCCGGCGAAGAGGATGAGTCCGACGCGGCTTCCGGCGAGCTGCTGCCCGAGGACCTCGATCGCGTGCTGCGCCGAGCGCAGCCGGTCGGGCGCGACGTCGCGCACCGCCATGCTCTGCGACACGTCGAGCGCGATGACGACGTCCGCCGCGCGCTCGGCCGCCTTCCTCGGAGCTTCCCCGATCTGCGGACCGACGAGGGCGACGGCGATCGCGAGCAGCGCCACGACGAGAAGCGCGAGCTTCGTGAGCTGTCGCACCGGGCTCGCCGAGACCAGGGCCGATCCGGCGCCGCCGAAGGCCGCGAGCGCGCGGCGGCGTCGCGCGAGCGCGACGGCGAGGAGCGCGCCGATGAGGACCGGCGCGAGCACCACCGGGAGGAGCTCCGGACGCGCGATCCCGAGGCTCACGGCGTCCTCCGGAACACCGTGGACGCGAGGGCGAGCTCGAGGAAGAGCAGGGCGCCGCCCAGGAGGAGCAGGGGCAGCGCGGCCTCGTCGTAGCTCGTGAACTCCCGCGTCCCGACGTGCGACTTCTCGAGCTGCTCGATCTCCCGGTACACGTCGGCGAGCGAGTTCTCGTCGGTCACGCGGTAGTAGTGGCCGCCGGTCATGTCGCTGATACGCCGCATGAGCTGCTCGTCCACGGAGCCGCCCTCGAGCGCCAGCTCGCCGGAGCTCGCCGAGATCGCGCCGATCGTGTACACGCGGATCCCGAGGAGCTGCGCGATCTTCGCCGCGTCGAGCGGCGTGATGTCGCCGCTGTTGTTCTCGCCGTCCGTGAGCAGCACGACGATCTTCGATTTCGAGTCCGAGTCGCGCAGCACGTTGAGCCCGGTGGCGAGTCCGGTCCCGATCGCCGTCCCGCCCGAGAGGACGCCGACCTCGAGCGGCCCGACGAGCTTCTGCGAGGCCGCGTAGTCGAGCGTCGGCGGCCCGAGGACCACGGCCTCGCCGCTGAACGACACGATCCCGACGCGATCGTTCTTGAGGCCGCCCAGGAAGTCGTGGACGACCCGCTTGACGCCCTCGATCTTGGTCGTGCCGCCGAAGCCGCGCTCGGACATCGACCCCGACGTGTCGATGACGAGCACGATGTCGATGCCCTCGGTCACCGTCTCGGCGTTCGCGTGCACGATCTGTGGACGTGCGAGCGCGACGACGAAGAGGGCGAGCGCCAGGACGCGGAGCGGGACGAGCAGCCAGCGCAGCCGCACGCGTAGCCCCGCGCGGGCCGCCGGGAGCAGTCCGAGCGAGGAGAAGAGCAGGCCCGCCGCGGGGCGGCGAGCCCGGAGCAGCGCCACGCCGATGCCGGCGACGACGAGCGCGAGGAGCGCGAAGGCCCACGGGTCGGCGAACCGGACCGCGGTGATATCGGTCACGACGCCTGTCCGTGCATGAGCTCGTACTGCTCCGCGACCGCGGCACGCCGCATCGCGTCCATCGCCGACCGCACGGCGTGTTGCGCGCGCGCGGGATAGCCCGGCGCCTGGTGGAAACGGGCGACCTCGCCCTCGCGGAGGATGTCGTAGATCGTCGCGATCTCGCTGCGATCGAGCCCCGCGGCGAGCATGTCCTCTCGCAGCTCGCGGGGCGTGCGCTCGGTCGCGCGCAGGCCGAAACGGTCGCGCACGTAGACGCGCAGCGCGTTCGCGACGAGCATGTAGTGCTCGGCGTAGCGACCCTTCTCCGGTAGACGCAGCTCGCCGATCCGCGTGAGCTCGACCATCGCCCGCTGCGCCGGGGTGAGCTGGGCCTCCGGCGCCGGCGGGCGTGCCGCGGCACGCTTGGCCATCGCCCGCCGCGTCTGCCAGATGATGAGCACGAGCATCGCGAGGACGACGAGGACGAGCGCGACCCGGATCGCCCCGCTCAGGTCCGGCGGCGCGCCCGGCAACCGGAGCTGCGGCTTGAGTGGCTTCACGTCGTCGGTGCTCTCGCCCGGACGGATGACCGTGCCGACGACGATGGGGAGCTCGCCCGTCGGCGAGACGCCGCGCTCGCCGCCCGGTCCCTGGTACGCGACCTGGATGGGCGGAAGGATGTACGTGCCGACGCGGAACGCGCTGATGCGGTAGCGGAAGACGTACCGCGACCCCCCGCCGGGGAGCTTGTTGAGCTGCGGCGCCAGCGTTTCGACGACCTCGAAGACGCCGACCGACCGGCCCACGCCGCCGTCGACGATGCTGTAGCCGCCGTCGGTCTCGATGGTGACCGAGAGGAGGATCTGGTCCCCGATGGTGACCGAGTTACGGTCGATCGAGGCGGAGGCGCGGACCGGCGCCGCAGCCGCGGCGGGCGCCGCCACGAGGAGCGCGAAGAGGAGCGCGGCGAGCAGCGTCCTCAATTGCGCTTGGACCTCGCGTTGAAGAGCGCGAGCAGGGCCGGGACGTAGGGCCGGTCCGTGAAGAGGTCGAGGCGGTCGAGGCCCATGCGGCTGAACGTGCGCAGCCGCTGCGCTCGGCGCTCGCGTGCCGCGTGCGCGTAGGACTCGCGGACGTCCGCGCGCGCCGTGTCGACGTACGTCATCCGGCCGGTCTCGGCATCTTCGAGCCCCACGACCCCGACCGCGGGCAGCTCGAGCTCCCGCCGGTCGTTGAGGATCAGCGCGACGACGTCGTGCTTGTGCGCGAGCATCCGGAGAGGCGCCTCGAACTCGAAATCGAGGAAGTCTGAGATCACGAAGACGACGTTCCGTTTCTTCGTGATGTGCCCGATGAACTCGGTGGCGCTCGCGAGCTCCGTCCCGGACCGGCGCGGCTCGGCGAAGAGGAGCCGGCGGATGAGCGAGTAGAGGTGGGGCCGGCCGCCGCGCGGAGGGATGAACTCGCGTACGCCGTCGGCGAAAAGCAAGAGGCCGACGCGGTCGTTGTTGTGCAGCGCGGTCACCGCGAGGAGCGCGGCGACGTCCGCCGCGAGCTCGCGCTTCGACACGGTCCCCGAGCCGAACCACGAGCTCGCGGACACGTCGACCGCCAGGAAAATGTTGAGCTCGCGCTCTTCGCGATACTTCTTGATGTAGGGCGTCCGCATCCGCGCCGTGACGTTCCAGTCGATGCTGCGGATGTCGTCGCCCGGCTCGTACTCGCGGACCTCCTCGAAGTCGAGGCCGGAGCCGCGGAAGACGCTCCGGTACGTCCCAAGGAGCGCCTGGTCGGCGAGGATGCGTGCCTTGATCTCGACCTGCTTCACCACGCGGAGGACCTCGGGTGGGATCGCGCGCTGGGCGGTGACGAGATCGGGCACGCTCAGGGGACCGGGACGCGATCCAGGACCTGCGCGATGACCTTCTCCGGCGTCACCTCTTCGGCTTCCGCCTCGTAGGTCACGATGAGGCGGTGGCGCATGACGTCGAGGCTCACCGACTTCACGTCGTCGGGCAAGACGTAGTCACGACCGTCGAGGAATGCGTGAGCGCGCGCCGCCAGCGAGACGTAGATGGAGGCGCGCGGTGAGACCCCGTAGGCGATGAGCGGCGCGAGCTCCGGGATCTTCGCGGCCGCGGGATCGCGCGTCGCGAACACGAGACGCACGATGTAGTCCTTCACGGCCTCGTCCATGTGGACCTGGCGCACGGCCTGCCGCGCCTCGAGGATCGCCGCCGGCGTCGCGAGCTTTCGCGGCAGCACCGGGTCCTCGATCGTGTTCCGATCCATGATCAGGCGCTCTTCGTCCTGCGACGGATAGCCGATGACCACTTTCATCATGAACCGGTCGACCTGCGCCTCCGGTAGGCGGTACGTGCCTTCGTGCTCGATCGGGTTCTGCGTGGCCAGCACGGTGAAGAGCGGCGAGAGCGGGTGCGTCTCGCCGCCGATGGACACCTGCCGCTCCTGCATCGCCTCGAGAAGGGCGCTCTGCACCTTCGGAGGGGCGCGGTTGATCTCGTCCGCGAGCAGGAGGTCGGTGAAGATCGGGCCGAGCCGGGCCTTGAACGTCTGGTCCGCGGGGTTGTAGATCATCGTGCCGATGAGATCGGCCGGCAGCAGGTCGGGCGTGAACTGCAGCCGCTTGAACGTCGCCTCGATCGTGTCGGCGAGGCTCTTCACCGCGAGGGACTTCGCGAGCCCCGGAACGCCTTCGACGAGCAGGTGCCCGTTGCACAGCATGCCCAGGAGGAGGCGGTTGACGAGGTAGTCCTGCCCGACGATGACCCGGTGGATCTCGTGCAGGACCGGCGCGATGAAGTCGCCACGCCGGAGCACCGACTCGCTCGTCGCCGGGGCCCGGAACGGGGTCGCCACCACCGGACAGAGTAATCGGCGGCCGTTCGGCGCCGGTGCCCTTCGGCTCTAGGCTGCGCGGAGTGCTGCGGCGGCTCTGGTTCAGCGCGATGTACTGGTTGCCGCGCCCTCCGCCCTGGGATACCGGCGTCACGCCGCCGGAGCTCGAACGGTTCGTCGCGTCTCATCAGCCGGGACGGGCGCTCGACCTGGGCTGCGGGACCGGGACCAACGTCGTGTACGTGGCGCGCCACGGCTGGAGGGCCGTCGGCGTCGACTACGCCGGGCGCGCCATCGCCAAGGCGCGCCAGCGGACGCGAGCGGCCGGGGTCCGCTGCGAGCTCTACGTGGCCGACGTCACACGACTCGATTTCCTGGAGCCGCCGTTCGACCTCGCGCTCGACATCGGCTGCCTGCACTCGCTCGCCGTCGGGGATCGCCCGCGGTATGCGGCGGGTCTCGCACGGCTCGTGCGGCCGGGCGGCACCTACCTGCTGTACGCGTTCGCGCCGGGCGGGCCCGCGACGGGCCTCACGCGCGAGGACGTGGCCGCGACCTTTGCGACCGCGTTCCATGTGGTCGCGGTGGAGGAGGGCGCGGGCCGGCCGTCGGCGTGGTACACGCTGGAACGGCGCTAGCGCGCTCCATACTTTGAGAGGCGGGGCCCCGTAGCTCAGTGGATAGAGCAGCAGCCTTCGAAGCTGTTGGTCGGGAGTCCGAATCTCCCCGGGGTCGCTGCGCTCCTCGGCCCAGCGTGTCGGTCGGTACCCGGTACCAGAACGATGGTGCCATTCTCACGACGTTGAGCTGACGGCACGCTCGCAGTCATGCGAGCGTGCACGAGGTGCGGTGTGGTGAAGGCGGTTGATGCCTTTCCTCCGGTCCGGCGCGGCGAGCCGAAGCTCCAGACATGGTGCCGCGAGTGCTTCGCGGCCTACGGAAAGGTCTACTACCGCGCGAATCGCGAAGCGCAAAAGGCGCGTCTTCTCCGCAACGTCCAGGCGACGCGAGAGCAGAACCGCCTGCGGACCGTCGAGTATCTCCTGAGGCATCCATGCGTCGACTGCGGCAACGCGGACATCGTCGTCCTCCAGTTCGACCATATGCGTGACAAGACGGCTGACATCGCGAGGCTCGTCGCGAGCGGTCGGACGTGGGCAGCGATCGTGCGCGAGATCGAGAAATGCGAAGTCAGGTGTTCGAATTGTCACCGTCGAAAGACGGCCCAACGAAGAATCCCTCGGACGGCACCGGAGCTCGATCGCGTGAGGAGGCCGCCCATGGAGCAACTCCGGATCGAGGATGCTCTTTCGCGGCGCTGTCGTGTTTGCCGCGACCCCAAATCGCTCGCCTTGTTTCCCTACCGGTCACGAGTCAAGAGGACCCGACAGCACATCTGCCTGGCGTGCCAGCGCGAGGTCACGCGCGCCTGGTACGTACGCAATAAGTCCCCCCACGCGCGACGGGTACATGGCTATGCGGCGAAAATCCGAGCGATGCTGCAATCGCGCGTCGTCGAATATCTCGACGCGCATCCGTGTGTCGATTGCGGAACGACTGATCCTCTTGTCCTGGACTTCGACCACCGTGGCGGAAAGACCGCGGACGTCTCGACGCTCGTCCGCCAGGCACGAGCATGGTCGGACGTAGCCGCAGAGATCGAGAAATGCGAGGTCAGATGCGCCAACTGCCATGCCCGACGCACCGCGAACGAGATCCAGGCATACCGGGTGCGACTTGCCACGATCTGCGCTTAGTCCGTCGCGATAGACTAAGGACTCAGACCCCGTAGCTCAGCGGATAGAGCGCTTCCCTACGAAGGAAGAAGTCAGGCGTTCGAATCGCCTCGGGGTCGCAGTCATAGCGAGCCCTCCACAAGCTCTACCACTCGGCCGAGCCCTCGCACATCCCCATCCATCTCCGCCGGCAGGATGTACACGCGCAGCCCCGCCTTGGCCGCGCCGCCGTCCGCCTCCGGATGGTCCCCCACCATCAGCGTCTCCGCCGGCGCGACGCCGAGCGCGCGGCACGCGGCGCGGAAGATCGCGGGATCCGGCTTCTCGGCGCCGACCTCGAACGAATGTGTGAACGCGTCCACGAGATCGGCCATGCCATGAAGCGCGAACACCGGCCGCAGGTCCCGCGGCACGTTGCTCACGACGCCCATCTTCACACCGCGCCGTCGTAGCGCCTCGAGCGTCGGCCGCGTATCCGCGAACGGGACCCACGACGCCGGGTCCATGACGCGCTCGTAGAGAGCATGCGAGACACCTGGCGCGACGCGATCCGCGCGGGCGAACAGGGCCGTCCATACGTCGCGGTGCGCCTGCGGCGAGAGATCCCGCCCCTTCGCGAGCTCCTCGGGCGTCTTTCCCGCGTCCCACAGCTCGTCCCACATCCGACGCGCGTCGTCGTCGCTCACCGTGACGCCACGCGCGCGGGCCGCCGCCACGATCACCGCGGGCGCGTGCGGCGCGTGGAAGAGCGTATCGCCCCAGTCGAACAGCACCGCGCGGATCGGACCGCCCCCGGAGAGGCGGATATCGCCGGCGCGATCCGGCCCGCGGGCGCCGCCCGCCCCGCGGATCCCGCTCAGCGCCTCAGCCAGTCGTGCGCGGGATCGAACGTGACCAGCCACTGCCGGCGCGGGCCCGCCATGACGTTGAGGTAATAGAGGTCGTAGCCCGGCGGCGCCGACACGGTGTGGTAGCCGCGCGGGACGAGCACGACGTCGCCGTCGCGCGCGGCGACCGTCTCGTCCAGCGTGCCGTCGCGTGTGTAGACGCGCTGCAGCGCGAAGCCCTCGCCCGAGCGGATGCGGTGGTAGTAGGTCTCCTCGAGCGCCGTCTCCCGCGGCGGATCGTCGGTGTCGTGCTTGTGCGGTGGATAGCTCGACCAGTGCCCCGCCGGCGTCAGCACCTCCGTCAGCAGCAGCGACTCGGCCGCCGCGTCCTCCATGAGGATGTGGTGGATCCGTCGCTCCATCGCGCCCGCGCCACGGACCTCGAGCCGCACCGCGTCGGGCGTGATGACCCTCGCCGCCACGCCCCGCGTCGCGGGCGCGGTCCCGATCGCGAGCTCGACCGCCGCGTCCCCCGCGGCGAAGCGGTACGCCGTGCGCGGCGGCAGGTAGACCGCGTGCGGCGGGCCATCGAACGGCGACGCTCGACCGCCGACGTCGCGCCACTCGCGGTCGCCGGCGACGACCTGGCAGCGGCCGCCGAGAAGGACCGCACACAGCTCGCGCTCGCCGGTGTGACCCTCAAGGGCCCCGCGCGCCGCGATACGGTGCGCGCTGAAGCCCACGTACCGCCAGCCCGCACGCTCCGGCGTGATGTCGACGAGCGTGGCGCCGCGCGCCACCCCGCGCACGAGCAGCGGGCTGGGCTGCGCCGCGGGCGCTTCGACCGCGCGACTCAACCGAGATACCGCCGCTGCTTGCGCTTCGCCTCCACGTAGCGCTCCCGCGACTCGCGCACACCGGCCACGTCGGAGCGCTCCGCGACCGCGACGTCCCACCAGCCCTCGTAGCTCGGCACGCTCGCGTAGCGGTCGGCTTCGACCACGATCACCGTACTGCGGTCGGCGTGCTTCGCGGCGGCGAGCGCTTCGCGCAGCTCGACGACCGTCTTCGCGCGGATCGCGTGCGCGCCCAGGCTCGCCGCGTTCGCGGCGAAGTCGATCGGCAGGACGGCCGGCGGATCCTTCTCCCCGTCGAGACCCAGGGTGCCGTCGCGGCGATAGCGATGCTGCGTCCCGAATCCCTCGAGCCCGAGCGAGCGCGAGAGCCCGCCGATCGAGCCGTACCCGTGGTTGTCCACGAGCACGACGGTGATGCGGATCGCCTCCTGCAGCGCGGTGACGAGCTCCGACGAGAGCATGAGGTAGCTGCCGTCCCCGACGAGCGAGTAGACCTCGCGGTCCGGCGCGGCCATCTTGACGCCGATCGCGCCCGCGATCTCGTACCCCATGCACGAGTAGCCGTACTCCACGTGGTAGCCCTTCGGGTCGCGCGTCCGCCAGAGCTTGTGCAGGTCGCCGGGCATCGACCCGGCCGCGCACACGACGACGTCGCGCGGACCGGTG
This sequence comes from Chloroflexota bacterium, assembly GCA_005883625.1. Taxonomy (GTDB): domain Bacteria; phylum Chloroflexota; class Limnocylindria; order P2-11E; family P2-11E; genus 3-1-20CM-2-70-9. The sequence goes on from VBDU01000064.1 coordinate 43,472, forward strand.
ACCGCGTTCACCGCACCGATGACCTCGCTCTGCGCGGGCAGCGGAGCGTGGCCGAGCGCGTACAGCCGGTCGACCTCGCGATCCCACTCGTCGTGCAGGCGTGTCGCCTCCGCCCGATACGCGTCGGCGACGCGCGTGCCCGCCGCCGCGAGCGCCTCGATCGCGAGCCGCGCATCCGCGACGATCGCGACGGCGGAGTGCTTCCCGGCGTCGGCCTCGGCGACGTTCACGTTGACGAAGCGCACCTCGGGCCGCGCGAACGCGGTCTTTGACGCGGTCGTGAAGTCGGTCCAGCGCGTCCCGATGCCGATGACGAGGTCGGCATCGCGCGCGATGCGGTTCGCCGCGAGCGTCCCGGTCGCGCCGATCGCGCCGAGAGACAGCGGGTGGTCGTACGGCAGGGAGCCCTTTCCGGCCTGCGTTTCGGCGACCGGGATGCCCGACGCGTCGACGAACCGGCGCAGCGCGTCGGTCGCCCCGCTGTAGATCGCGCCCCCACCGGCGACGATGAGCGGCCGCCGCGCGGCACGCAGCAGCGCGACCGCGCGGGCGAGCGCCGCGGGCTCCGGCACGCGCCGTTCGACGTGCCAGACGCGCTTCTCCACGAACTCCGCGGGCACGTCGAACGCCTCGGTCTGCGCGTCCTGCGGGAGCGCGAGCGTGACCGCGCCGGTATCCGCGGGGCTGGTCAGCACGCGCATCGCGGCGAGGGCCGCGGGGACGATCTGCTCGGGCCGCTGCACGCGGTCGAAGTAGCGGGAGACCGCGCGGAACGCGTCGTTCACGGACACGTCGCCCTGGGACGGGATCTCGAGCTGCTGCAGCACCGGATCGGGGACGCGGGACGCGAACACGTCGCCGGGCAGCAGCAGCACCGGGAGGCGGTTCACCGTCGCGAGCGCCGCGCCCGTGAGCATGTTCGTCGCGCCCGGGCCGATCGAGCTCGTGCACGCGAACGTCGCGAGCCGGTCGCGCATGCGCGCGTAGCCGCACGCGATGTGGACCATCCCCTGCTCGCTTCGCGCCGTGGTCAAGCGGAACGCGTCGCGCGCCGCGAAGAGCGCCTCGCCGAGTCCGGCGACGTTGCCGTGGCCGAAGATCCCAAGGCAGCCGGCGAAGAAACGCGACTCGGTCCCGTCGCGTTCGACGTACTGGTTCGCGAGGAACCGCACGAGGGCCTGCGCCATGGTGAGCCGGACGGTCTTCACGAGGACACACCCGCGCGCAGGAGCGACTCGACCTCGGCGACCGTGGGCATCGCGTCCGCGCACGCGAGCCGGGACGCGACGATCGCGCCCGCGGCGTTCGCGAAGCGGAGCGTGCGGTCGAGGTCCCAACCGCCGAGGAGCCCGTGGCAGACGGCCGCGCCGAACGCGTCGCCGGCGCCAAGCCCGCACAGCACCGTCGTCGCCACCGCGGGCACCTCGGCCTCGCGATCGGCCGTCCGCGCGTACGCACCCGCGCCGCCGCGCTTCACGATCGCGAGGCCCGGGCCGAGGGCGAGGAGCGCCTCCGCCGCGCGCCGCGGCTCGCGCTCGCCGGTCGCCATCTCGACCTCGTCCTCGTTGCCGACCACGACGGTCGCGTGGCGGAGCGCCCCGCGCGCCCACCGGCGAGCCTCATCGGTCGAGGTCCAGAACGTCGGCCGGTGATCGAGGTCGTGGACCGTGATCCCGTCACGGCGTACCGACAGCGCGGCGAGCGTCGTGGCCCGGCTCGGCTCGTCGGAGAGGCCCGTGCCGGTCGTCCAGAAGAGCGGAGCGCGCGCGACGAGGTCGAGGTCGAGGTCGGCCGGCGTCAGATTCATGTCCGGCGCCTTCGGCTGCCGGTAGAAGAGGAGCGGGAAACGGTCCGGCGGGTGGATCTCACAGAAGACGAGCGGCGTGCGCAGCTGCGGGTCGGTGCCCACCCAGCGATCGTCGACGCCGAAGCCGCGGAGCGCCTGGCGGACGTAAGCGCCGAAGCCGTCCGCCCCGACCTTCGTGACGACCGCCGCGGTCCGACCGAGACGCGCGGCCCCTACCGCGACGTTCGTCGGGCTTCCCCCGAGCGACTTCGCGAACGTCCGCACCTCCGCGAGCGAGACGCCGATCTGCTCCGGGTACAGGTCGACGGAGACGCGGCCCATCGTGAGGACCTCGAGGCTAGGCATCCGACGCCTTCACGAAGTCGAGGCTCGCGCGGATCCACGAAGGTGGTCCATGGGGTGGTCGCGTCAGCATGACGTCTTGCTCGAATACATACCAGCCTGCGTACTCCGCGCGCGTCAGCGCCTTGAGGACACCCGCGATGCGCGCGCTCCCTTCGCCGAGAGGCACGTACAGGCCACGGCGAACGCCCTCGCCGTACGGCACCGTTCCCGCGGCGACCGCCGCCGCAATGTCCGCGCGAACGTCTTTGAGATGCACGTGGCGGATCCGCGCGGGCACCTCCGCGACGAGCGACGCCGGGTCGCAGCCGCCAAGCGTGAGGTGTCCGGTGTCGAGGCAGAGGTCCACGTCGCTCGACGCGAGGAGCCGCTCGACCTCGGCCGCCCGCTCGATCACGGTGCCGAAGTGCGGGTGCAGCGCTACCGCGAGCCCCTGCCGCGTCGCGATCTCGCGAACGCGCGCGATGCCGTCGAGGAGCGCGGACCAGGCCGCGTCGTCGAGGCGATCGCGCGTGTCGTAGCCCTGGCCCTGGCTCGCGGCGGCAAGCACGAGGACGTCGGCGCCCGCCACGGCGAGCCAGCGCGCCTGCCGCGCGAGCTCCGCGAGGGCGGCGGCGCGGCGCACCGAGACATGCAGCACGCCGGTGACGAATCCGCCGACAAGGCGGATGCCGCGCGACGCGAGCAGCGCCTTCGCCGCGGCGGGGTCGCTCGGGAGGAACCCGGGCGGGCCGGCCTCCGTCGCCGTGAAGCCGAGTCTAGAGTCGCGCGAACATGAGGATCGCTGTCCTGGGGCTCGGCAGGCTCGGCGCGTTCCACGCCAAGGTGCTGCGAGAGCTCCCGGGCCTCTCGGAGCTGCGCGTCTACGACGCGGACGAGGCCCGGGCGAGCACGATCTCCGCCGAGCTTGGACTCGCGCCCGCCGCCTCGATCGACGCGGCACTCGAGGGTGCCGACGCCGCGGTCATCGTCACGCCGACCGGCACGCACGCGCCGCTCATCCATCGCTGCCTCGACGCGCGCCTCGCGGTCTTCTGTGAGAAGCCGATCGCGCTCGACCTCGACACGACGAAGGCGGTCGTCGAGCGCGTCGCGCGCGTGAACGGAAAGGTGCAGATCGGCTTCCAGCGGCGATTCGATGCCGGGTTTCGGGAAGCGCGGCGGCTCGTCCAGGGCGGCGCGCTCGGCACGGTGTACAGCTTCCAGATGACGAGCCGCGACGCGACGCCGCCGCCCGACGCGTACGTCGAGACCTCGGGCGGTCAGTTCGTCGACCAGCTCATCCACGACTTCGACGTGACGCGGTGGCTGTTCGCCGACGAGGTCGACGAGCTCTACGCGACCGGCTCCACGCTCGGCTTCCCGCAGTACGCGCAGTTCCACGACGTCGCGACGAGCGCGGCCGTCCTTCGGTTGCGCGGCGGCGCGGTCGGGCTTCTCGGCGCCGCGCGGCACAACGAGGCCGGCTACGACGTCCGCGTCGAGGTCTACGGCGCCAAGGACACGATCGCGATCGGCCTCGACCCCCGCGCGCCGCTCCGCTCCGTCGAGAAGGACGCGCCGAAGTTCAAGAGCCCCGCCTACCCGTCATTTTTCGTCCGCTTCGGCGAGGCGTACCGCGCCGAGCTCGCGCACTTCCTGCGCTTCGCGCGCGGCGAGGCCGAGAACGTCTGCACCGTCGTCGATGGCATGGAGGCGCTCCGCCTCGCGCTCGCCGCCCGCACGTCGCTCGAGGAGCATCGGCCGGTCGGCCTGTACGAGATCGCTTGAGCGCGGCGACGATCCGCTTCCTCGGTAGCGGGAACGCGTTCAGCGACGGTGGCCGCGCCAATGCCGCCATCCTCGTCTCCGCGCCAGGCGTCTCGCTGCTGCTCGACTGCGGCGGGTCCGCCCTCCCGGCGATCAAGAAGCACCTCGACCCCGCGGCGATCGACGCGATCGCGGTGACGCACCTCCACGGCGACCACTTCGGCGGTATCACGTACTTCGTCATCGCGCAGCACTTCGCCGGGCGAAAGCGGCCGCTCCACCTCGGGGGCCCGCCGTCGCTCTCGGCCCGACTGCGCGCCGCCGAGCAGGCGCTGTACCCGGATTTCTTCGGCAGGGTGCCGCTCGCGTTCTCGGTGAGCGAGGTCGTCCTCGGGGCGAGCGCGCTCGACCTCGGCGGCGCGAAGGTCGCCGCCCTGCCGGTCCGGCATGTGCGCCTGGCGGAACCGCACGGGCTGCGGGTCGAGGTCGCCGGCAAGCTCGTCGCCTACTCGGGCGACGCGCGCTGGAGCGAGGAGCTCGCCGCGGTCGCGCGCGGCGCGGACCTTTTCATCTGCGAAGCTTCGTTCTTCGACACCGAGGACCCCTCGCACATCAACTACCGGCAGCTCATGGCGCACCGTGACGAGCTCGGCGCGAAGCGGATCGTCCTCACGCACCTTGGGGCCGAGACGCTCGCGCGCGTGCGCGAGCTCGAGCTCGAATACGCGACCGACGGGAGCACGTTCGAGCTCTAGGCACACGCCGTGCATGGCGGGAGCCAATGGACGAAACCCGCGCCGTTCCGGAAGGTCGTCCCGGAGAGGCCGCTGCGACGGCAGCGCCCCCCGCCGCGCCGGCGCGGCCTACCCGCGCCGTCTGGGGGCTGCTCGCGACGATCGTGATCGCGTTCGGGACGGGCGCCCTCACGTACCGCGAGGCGAACACGCTGCTCGCGAGACCCGTACGCGCGTCCGCCGCCGCGACAGGCGCGACCGCGCTCGCGGGCCATCAGGCGCCGCCGGCGTGGATCGACGAGTTCGCTCGGGCGTTCTGCTCTGGCGACGCCGCGTTCGTCAGCTCGCACGTCTCGGGCGAGCTTGACATCGGCGAGGAACGCATCATCGACGCGTTCGCCCGCCGGACCTGGGACTGCGCCTCGAGCCGCTACCTCGGCTCGGCGACCAATACCGAGGGCCAGCACCACGTGTACGTGATGACCGGCACCGACAACGGCGAGCAATGGTTCGTGTTCACGGTGGTCAACGACAAGGTGGTCGGGATCGACTAGCACGCAGAGGGCTCGTGAGCCTGATGCGTGCGGCCGGATGGCAGCCGTCTTCGGGGTCATGACTCCGCGATGACGTGCACGCGCTCCGGCCGCAGCGAGAGCAGGACCGCGCCGTCGAGCGTCTCGGTCGCGCCGGGATCAGGCTGGTCGACGATCCACTCGCGATCGTCCACCTTCACCCAGTAGCGCATGGTGTCGCCGAGGAACGCACGCCGCGCGATCGTGCCGGAGAGGGCGAGCCCGTTCGCACTCGCGCCGGCGGGCGCGATCGTGAAGCTCTCAGGACGCATGCACAGCCGCACCTCCTGACCGGTCGAGAGCGACACGTCCACGGGTCGGCGTACGGACGCGCGGTGCGGGCCGAACGACACGGTGACGCTGCCGTCGCCGACGGACTCCACGCGCGCCGGCACGAGGTTCACCGCGCCGACGAAGTCCGCGAGGAACGCGGTGCGCGGGTGGTAGTAGATCTCCCACGGCGTGCCGGCCTGCTCCACTTTGCCCGCGTTCATCACCGCGATCCAGTCCGAGAGCGAGAGCGCCTCGTCCTGGTCGTGCGTCACGTAGACGAACGTCATGCCGAGCCGGCGCTGCAGGATGCGCAGCTCCACGCGCAGCTGCTCGCGCAGCTTCGCGTCGAGGTTCGAGAGCGGCTCGTCCAGGAGCAGGACCTGGGGCTCGATGACGAGCGCCCGCGCCACCGCGACGCGCTGCTGCTGGCCGCCGGACAGCTGGTTCGGCCACCTGCCGCCCATGCCGCCGAGACCGACGAAAGTGAGGGTGTCGTTCACGCGCTTGTCGCGCTCGGGGCGAGGGCGACCGGCGACACGTAGCCCGTACGCGACGTTGTCGTACACCGTCATGTGCGGGAAGAGCGCGTAGTCCTGGAAGACCATCGCGGTGCCGCGGCGGTGCGCCGGCAGGTCGTTCACGCGGCGGCCGCCGATCTCGATGTCGCCCGCGTCCGGTTCGTAGAAGCCGGCGATCATGCGCAGGGTCGTCGTCTTGCCGCAGCCCGATGGGCCGAGGAGCGTCGCGAACGAGCCCTTGGGCACGTCGAACGAGACGTCGTCGACCGCGGCGGCGCTCCCGAACCGCTTGGTGATATGGGAAACCCGCAGGTGCACCGCCTCTCTCGCCGGCGAAGCCGGGCTAGCCACGCGCCATCCCCAGCGCGAGGCGCCCGCGCGCGAGCGCGGCGAAGATGACGAGGGCCGCGATCGCCATCGAGATGTCGGCGACGGTGAACGCGGTCGCGCCGCCCCAGTTGAGATCGTTCACGAGCTGGTAGATGCGTATCGTGGCGACGGTCGTCGCGGGAGTGAAGAGGAAGATGACGACCGAGAGCGTCGTGACCGCGCGTACGAACGTCGTCACGAAGCCGACGCGCAGCGAGCCACCGAGCAGGGGTCGCACGACGTCCCAGAAGCCACGGAGCCGCGACGCCCCCAGGCTCGTCGCCGCCTCGTCGATGGACCGATCGATCTGGCGGAGTCCGGCGACCGCGGCCTGGTAGCCGACCGGGATGTTCCAGAACACCATCGACAGGATGATGAGCGCGCCGCGGTCCACCCAGTCCAGCCAGGGCTGGTTGAACGCGGTGAGGTAGCCGATGCCGAAAAAGATGCCCGGGATCGCGGCCGGGAGGATGAGGAGGAAGTCGAGCACCCGGCGGCCGGGCCAGTCGCCACGCTGCACGAGCCAGCCCGCGAAGAGCGCGAAGATCGCCGAGACGAGCGCGGCGACGGAGCTGAAGACCAGCGTGTTGCGGAGCGCGTCGCCGTTGGATCCCGTCACGACGAAGGTGAAGTGCCGCGCGGTCGGGGCGAGGTTGATCGGGAAAAGCACCGTGAGGGCGGAGACGAGGAGCGTCCCGTAGACCATGAGGATCACGCCCGCGAGGACGAGGGAGCCTGAGAAGCAGGCCCAGCTGAGGACCGCCGGCACGGGTGGACGAGGCATCGAAGAGGCGCGCCCGGAGATGGTCACGAACGAACGACCGCCGTCGAGCCGGATCTTGGCCAGGTAGAGCGCGAGGGCGATGAGGAGCAGCAGCGTGCTCACCGCCGCGGCGCTCGTGAACTCGCCGAAGCCCGAGATGAGGTTGTACGCCTGCGTCGGCAGCACCGTGAACTGGCCCCCGATGAGCTGCGGGTTGCCGAAGTCTTCGACGATGTAGATCGCCGTCGTCAGGATCGCGGCGCCGAGGCCGGGCCGGGACAGCGGCAGCGTGACCGTTCGGAACACGCGCCAGGGGCCAGCGCCGAGGTTCCGCGCGGCCTGCTCCATCCGCGCGTCGCTCCGCGAAAGCGCGTCGGCGATGAGCTGATACGCGAAGGGGAAGAACGCGATCGTCTGCACGCCCCAGATGCCGAGCAGGCCGAAGATGATCGGCGTCTGCCCGAAGACGCCGTACGTGATGATCCCGCGCGGCCCGAACAGCAGGATGTACGACGCGGCGACGACGAACGGGGGCGAGAGCAACGGCAGGATGCCGATGAGGCGGAAGAATGGCTTCCACCGCATGTCCGAATAGACCATCGCGTACGCGTAGACGAAACCGAGGAGCACCGCGCTCGTGGTCGAGAGCGCCATGACCTCGAGCGAGTGCACGAACGGCGTGACCCAGGTGCCGCCTTCGAGGAAGCTCGCGTACCCGCCGGATCCGGGTGCGACGACCACCTGGACCTGCGGGTACACGATGAAGACGAGGACGAGCGCGATGACGGCCAGCAGCGCGAGCAGGAGTGCCGGCTCGCGCCGCAGGCTACGCATCTATGTCCGGGGGGCTTCGCCCCCCGAGGACCCCCGGCGCTTCGCTATTAGAGTCCGACCGTCTGCTGCCAGAGCTTCAGGATGCGGTCCTTGTTGTCGGTCGCCCACTGCCGGTCGTAGCTCACAAGGCTCACCTGCGTGAGCGTCGGCGCGCCCGGAGCGGGCGCGACGCCAGCGAGCGTGGAACCGCGGTTGCTGAGCTTCACGTTGAGCGCGCCCGCCTCCGGCGTGAGCACCCAATCCACGAACGCCTGGGCGGCCGGAAGGTTCTTCGCGCCCTTCACGATGCTCACCGCGCCGACCTCGAACCCGGTGTCCTTCGGGACCGTCAGGTCGACGGGGTTGCCCTTCCCCTTCTCGGTGAGGATGTCGTGGCTCCAGTTGGGGCAGCCGACGAACTGCCCCTGGTCGATGAGCGTGAGCGCGCCCGGCGACGTCGGGATGTACTGGGCGATGTTGGCGTGGAGCTTCTTCATGAAGTCCATGGCCTTGGCCTCGTCGCGGTTGAACCGGAAGATCTGCGTCGCCATGAAGATGTACCCGCCGCCCGTCTTGATCGGATCCGGCAGGATGAGCTTGCCTTTCCACGCGGGATCGAGCAGGTCATCCCACGTCGCCGGCTTCTTCCCGCCGAGCTCCTTCGCGAGACGATCGTTGTTCGAGATGAAGCCGAAGATGCCCGTGTACCAGCCGGTCCAGAGTCCGTTCGCTTCCTTGAACTCAGCCTTGAGGTCCCTCGCGCCCGGCGACTTGTATGCCTCGAGGAGCCCCTGCTTCCCGAGGGGGTCGTGGAATTCGCTCGAGCCGCCGACGAAGATGTCGGCCTTCGGGCTGTTCTTCTCGGCCGTGATGCGGGTCTGGAGCTCGCCGGCTGCGGCAAGCGGCAGGACGTCGGTGCCGATCCCCGTCGCCTTCGTGAACGCGCCGAAGAGCTCGTCGTTGGTGGACTGATTCAGGGCCGAGTACACCGAGATGCGTCCGGTCGGCTTCGGTGTGGGAGCCACGGTGCCGCCGGCGGCCGGCGAGAACGACGGGCTCGCCGTGCTCGTGCCGGCCCCGCCGCACGCGGTGATCACCGCGGTCGCGCCCGCCAGCTTGAGGAACGTTCGTCGATCGAGCTCGGGTGTCATGCTTCCTAACCCTCCCACGCGCTGCGTCGCGAAGGAGCATACGCGCGCTCGTCCCGCCTTAGCATCGGCGCGATGGCCCTGCTCGGGACCACGCTCGACGCGGCGTCGGGCGCGGCGCACGCGAATCGCGAGGCGATGCGCGGGCTCGTCGCCGAGCTCCGGCAGCGGCTCGCCAAGGCGCGCGAGGGCGGGCCGGAGCGCGCTCGCGAGCGGCACACCAGGGCGGGCAAGCTGCTCCCGCGCGAGCGCGTCGAGCGCCTCCTCGATCCGGGTACCGCTTTCCTCGAGCTCTCGCCGCTCGCCGCCTACGGCATGTACGACGACGAGGCGCCCGGCGCGGGGATCATCACGGGGATCGGTCGGGTGAGCGGGACCGAATGCGTGATCGTCGCGAACGACGCGACGGTGAAGGGCGGCTCCTATTACCCGCTCACGGTGAAGAAGCATCTCCGCGCGCAGGAGATCGCGCTCGATAACCGCCTGCCTTGCCTTTACCTCGTGGACTCCGGCGGCGCCTTCCTGCCGCGGCAGGACGAGGTCTTCCCGGACCGCGACCACTTCGGCCGCATCTTCTACAACCAGGCGCGGCTCTCCGCTCTGAGGATCCCGCAGCTCGCGCTCGTCATGGGCTCCTGTACCGCGGGCGGTGCGTACGTCCCCGCGATGAGCGACGAGACGGTGATCGTGAAAGGCCAGGGCACGATCTTCATCGGCGGCCCGCCGCTCGTGAAGGCCGCGACCGGCGTGGACGTGACACCCGAGGAGCTCGGGGGGGCCGACGTCCATACGCGGGTCTCCGGCGTCGCGGACCATCTCGCGCTCGACGACCCGCACGCGCTCCAGATCGCGCGCGAGATGGTCGCCCAGCTCGGCGAGCGGCCGCTCCTCTGGGGCGAGGAGCCCGCCGATCCCGAGCCGCCGGCGCACGATCCCGAGGAGCTCTACGCGATCGTGCCGCAAGACATCCGGACCCAGTACGACGTTCACGAGGTGATCGCGCGGATCGTCGACGGGTCACGCTTCCATGAGTTCAAAGCGCTCTACGGGACGACGATCGTCTGCGGATTCGCGCGCATCCAGGGATTCCGTGTGGGCGTCGTCGCGAACAACGGCGTCCTCTTCAGCGAGTCCGCGCTGAAGGCGGCGCACTTCATCCAGCTCTGCGACCAGCGCGAGATCCCGCTCGTGTTCCTGCAGAACATCTCGGGCTTCATGGTCGGTCAGGAGTACGAGGCCGGCGGTATCGCCAAGGACGGCGCGAAGATGGTCACCGCGGTCGCGTGCGCGGCCGTCCCCAAGTTCACCGTCATCGTCGGCGGCAGCTTCGGCGCGGGGAACTACGGAATGTCGGGACGCGCGTACTCGCCCCGCCAGCTCTGGATGTGGCCGAACGCCAGGATCAGCGTGATGGGCGGCGAGCAGGCCGCGACGGTGCTGTCGCTCGTCGGGACGTTCAAGGACGATGCCGAGCGCGAAACGTTCCGCGGGCGCATCCGTCAGCAGTACGAGGACCAGGGCTCGCCCTACTACTCGACCGCCCGGCTCTGGGACGACGGCATCATCGACCCGCTCGACACGCGCACCGTGCTCGCTCTCGGGATCGCCGCGGCGCGCCATGCCCCGATCCCCGAGCCGCGCTACGGCGTGTTCCGCATGTGAGCGCTATCGAGAGAGCAGCTCCGCGATCTTCGCGCCCAGGATCTCGACGTCGAACGGCTTTTCCACGATCGCGTCGGCCCCGAGCTGGCCGGCATCACGCGCCGCCTCCGCGTGGGCCGTCACGACGACGATCGGTATGCGCGGATAGCGGGACCGCAGGTCGCGGATCCACTCCTGGGCGAGGTCCCGCCGGTACGACTTGAGCGGGATGAGGTCGGTCAGGATGAGGTCCGGCGCGATCTGCTGCGGGATGCGGTCCATCGCGCTCGCGATCACCACTTCGTGTCCGGCATCCTCGACGACCATCTTCAGGAGGTCGACGATGATCTGGTCGTCATCGATCACGAGCACGGTCGTCATCAGCGCACGGGCCTAACGTGCTGGCACCGCATCCCGGCAGTACCTAACTCCCTAGGTAACGAAATCGCAACTTTCGCGGCGGCTCAAGCAACCGCCCGGACGATGCCAGCGGGCGGCATGCCGACTGCACCAGACAGACACGAAGAACGACTTGATCGTCTGAGGACCAAGCATGGAAGCAATGTCGCCACATCCCATAGATCCCGTGGCGGTCGCCTCGGCGGAGCAGCAGACGCTCACCGGCGCGTCCGAGCGCCGCATGCGCAAGCTCGTCGAGGTGCTCTGCGACACGACGCGCCTGAAGATCGTGCGGGCACTCCACGACAACGAGCTCGCGGCGAGCGATCTCGCGCGGGTGCTCGGCCGGAGCCGGTCGGCCACCAGCCAGCACCTCCGCGTGCTCCGCGAGGCCGACATCGTCCAGCCGACCCGGCGCGGGAACATCGTCCGCTACCGGCTCGCCGACGAGCTGAACGCGCAGATCCTGGACGACGTCGGCCGGGCCTTCGACCGCCTCCAGGTGGAGGCGACCGGCTAGCCTTCGCGATCGCTTTCCGCGAGATCACCAGGCACGTCGACGTCGCGGCGCCACGCACCTTCGGGATCCGCCGGGCGCCAGGCCGCCTCGGGCACGGCGTCCAGGCGCAGGCCGGCGACGAGCGCGCGCAATCGGCGCTCTCCTGAGTCGACGAGTCCCCGCGCGAGCGACCGCGCGGGCCCGACCCGGACGAGCGACGGCAGCGGACGCCAGCGCTCGCCGTCGACGAGCGCGACCGCGTCCACGGCGGCGGACGACCGGTCGACCAGCACCGTGAGCAGCTCCCGCCGTAACCCCGGCATGTCGCCCGCCGCGATGAGCGCGAACGCGCCCCCCACGGCTGCGAGCCCGACCGACGCGGCAACCAGCGGCCCTTCGTGACGGCGCTCGTCGCGCGCGATCCGGATGGGGACCGGCGAGGGCAGCAGCGCCGGTGGCTCGGCGTCCGGGCCGACGACGAGGACGACCTCGTCGCACACGGCGGCGAGGGCCGCGAGCGGCAGCTGGAACAGCGGTCGGCCGCCGACGGACTCCACGAGCTTGTCGCGGCCGAACCGCGACGACGCGCCGCCGGCAAGCAGGATCCCGCTCACGGCCGGCGGCATCGGCGCGAGTCTAGGTGGCGGAATGGCCCCGTTCGACCGCGCGTTGACAGGGCGATGAACGTCGCCGAGCTACGGCGCGAGAAGGACGACTACTTCAGGCGCGCGCACGACTCACCGCTGACGCCCGAGGAGCGCCGGGGCTTCACGGGGCTGCGCTACTTCCCGGAGGACGCGCACCTTCGCTTCATCGTGACGCTCGACCGCACGGCCGCGGGCGGGGTCGAAGAGGTCGAGATGAGCAATGGATCGACGACCGAGATGCGCCGCGTCGGCGTCGTCCGCTTCAACGTCGACGGCGAGCGCGGCGAGCTCGTCGCGTTCGAACAGGGCGACGAGCTCTTCATCCCGTTCCGCGATGGCACGAGCGGGGCCGAGACGTACGGCGCTGGACGCTACGTCGAGGCGGAGCCGCTCGGCGGCGACGAGTACGAGCTCGACTTCAACCGCGCGTACAACCCGTACTGCGCCTACAACGACTCCTGGCGGTGTCCGCTGCCGCCGCGAGAGAACTGGCTCAGCGTCCCGATCCGCGCCGGCGAGCTCCTCTTTCATTAGTTCGCCCAGCGCCGGGCACGAGCGCGGGATCCCTCGCGCTGCCGGCGCCCTGTGAGATACGTCACACCGACGAGCGGCCACGCGGGCGGGTAGTCGCGCCCTTCTGTCATCAGGGCGTCATACGCCATCCCTAGCGTCGCCGCGCCAAGACAGCGAAAGGAGCGAGCGATGCGCAATTACCTGCTCACGGCCGGTTTGTCGGCAGCCCTCGTGCTGGTCGGCCTCGCCGGATCGGCAGGCGCCTCGACGCCGAGGGTCGTCGTCTTCGTCGCGAGCCAGGGGCTCTGCTACGGATCGGTCGTCACGCCGAACTCCCTACCCGACGAGGGTCCGTTCCAGCTGCTGACGCCTTCGACGATCTGCGGTCCAGGGACTTTCATGACCCAGTTCGGTCCCGGTGACGTCGGCTACGTCGGCGGGCGCTGGGTGACCGCGGATGGAAAGCGGTTCTCATGCCCGCTGGTAGGCCCAGGTTTCGCGCCCTGACCGGCGCGCCGACGAGCTGATCTTCCCTTAGCGCAGGCCGCGGCGTGGTCCGCGCTTGGGTACCGCGGCAGCCGCGCGCTCGGCGTCCTTCCGGAGAACAAGGCCCACGAGTGTGCCATCCGATTTGGTGACCGTCGCGGTGTCGAGGGCGTTTTCGTGCATGTACTCGAGCATCTCGATGACGCTCACATTCGGCC
>VBDU01000064.1:57136-79139 GCA_005883625.1 Chloroflexota bacterium
GCCTTCCCGGCCGCGTACTCGTACACGGCCATGAACCCGAGCGTCTCGAGCCGCCACGCGGCCCGCGGGCTCATGTCTCATTGGAAGTCGTGGCAGTAGACGATCACCGGCCGGTCTTTCACGAGACCCGCGGTCGTCCGGGCGTCGAGCTCCTTCAACGGGATGTTCACCGCGCCAGGGAGATGCTCCTCCGCGTACTCCTCGCGCGGGAGCACCTCAACAAGCTGCGCGCCCTCTTGCATGAGGCGCTGTACCTCGACGCGTCCGATCTCTTTCGGCATCAGCTCACCTCCGGTGTCCGTTCGCGGTGATCCGGACACGGCCGTGGCTCTGTCGGCCACCCCGCGTCGAGCTGCTCGCGGGGGATGACCACACGGCACTTCCGGCAGTACCGATCGCCGGGCCGGAGCCACCGCGCATCGGGGAGCTCGTTCGCGCGCACGAGCGGCCCCTGACAGCAGCAGCAGTTCACTCGTACGTCCCCGCGTGGAGCGGGAGGCTGAACCGGCGGGCTCGCTCGGCCATGTCGCCTTCCAGCTGCCCGCCGAGCCCGTCGACGATGCGGTTCATAAAGGAGAAGAGCGCGACGTGGGCGGCGATGTCGCCGATGCCGGCGTCGCTGAAGCCCGCGACGCGGAGCGCGTCGACATCCTCGCGCTCGACCGTGCCAGGTCGGAGCGTGAGCTTCTCGACGTAGCGCAACATGGCCCGGTCAGCCTCGGAGATGGAGGGATGCGAGAGGTCCTTGCGGATCAGCGCGTCCGCCAGGCCTCCGTCGTGCGTGAGTCGACCGACCCACCCCGCGTGCGCGAGCACTCAGAACGTGCAGTCGTTCAGCGCGGAGACGTAAGCGGCGATCATCTCGCGCTCGACGCGCGAGATCTCGGACGGTCCGAAACGGAGGGCTTTGTTGAGCTGCGCCACCGCGGCGAGCCCCGGGCCGTTGTTCGTCATGACCTCGTAGGGCGTGAACATGCGGCCGCGCTCGATCTTGAATTCCTCGAAGAGCTGCTTCAGCTGGGCGGTCGCTTCTTCCGCCGGCACGGTCCGGATCCACGGCATCTCGCACCCTCCCGACGCCGTCAGGGTAGCCGTGCCGCCGACTGCGCGAACGCCTCGTTGTAGCAGTCGCCGTCGATCGTGCTGCGTTCGGCGACGAGTACCCGCTTCGCGCCTCGTCGCCGGGCCGCGAGGAACGCGGCGTTCCCCGCAGACCCCGCGCCGATGACGACGAGGTCGGCGCCAAGCGTCAGCGCTTCTTGCCGGTCTTCATCACACCTGTAGTCCTGTCCTGCCACCTTGATCCTCGTTTCGCTGCCCGCCTCGCTACAGCCGCGGTTCCGAGGCACGACCGGCCCGATCGGCCGGCTGCCTCTCGGGCGCGGCTGTGACCAAACGCACAGCTAGGCGGCGCGATGTCGCGAGCCGCGGGCCGCCCGGGCAGCGATAGTGTCGGCCGGGCGCACGAAGAGCAGCGCCCAGACAGCGAGCGGGAGCCCGAATGCCAGATGATCGAGCACGAAGACCGTGGGACCGGGCATCGCCCACATCGGCTTGAGGCCGACCGCCGGCAGGACGAGCACGCTCATGAGCGTGCCCGCGACGTATCCCCAGGCGATCCCCAAGGCAAAGCCGGGCCACCCGAGCGCACGCGTCGCCCAGAGCAGGACCGCGAACAGCAGGCCCCAGAACGCCGTCCAGAGGAAGTGGACGACCATGCCGACCATCGCAGGAACGAGCTCGAAGTGAAGTGCTCCGCCGCTCATCCCCCGCTCCATCGCGCCCATGCCGACGAGGGGCGCGGCGGTCATGTACAGCGGCGTGAAGATGCTGTGGCCGCTCAGCAGCTCGTTCGTCATCGTGTAGATCGCCATCGCCAGCCCGCCGACGAGTCCGGCGACGACCCCGCCGACGGCGTAGCGCATCTGCATCGCATGACCTCCTTGACCTGCTCCTCGTCCGTGCACGGATCGAGCCTGTCCTTGGTCACTCTGTGCGCTGGGTCACATCGATATACCGCGAACCCCGCGCGATGCGATGTCGGATGGCAGGAAGGGCAATCTCGCGCCCGGTTTCGCGCGTTCCCGTTGGGCGCGACGAAGAGGGCCGCGTGTTCGACCGAAGACATGACTGGCCGGGCCGCAGTGGCTCAGGTCGTGAAGCTGCGAAGCGCCGACTCGTCCTCGACCTCGATGAGCCGCGGCCTGCTCCGGAGGTATCCCGCGCGCTCCCATTCCGCGATCAGGCGCGAGACGCTCTCCCGCGAGCTGCCGATCATTCGCGCGAGGTCCGCCTGGCTCATGCCGCGCACCTCGAGGCGTGCGCCGTCGCGCCGCGCGACCCGCAAAAGCAGCTCCGCGAGGCGGCTCGAGACGGGATCTGTCGCGGACCGTTCGACGGTCTGCTCGAGCTCGAAGAGCTGCCGTGCCAGGATGAGCGCAACTTTCGCCGCGAGCCGCGGATGGACCGTCATCGCCGCCAGGAACTGCGCCGCCGGCGCCTCGCAGAGCACCACGTCGTCCACAGCGACCACTCGCTGGTGCGTCGCGGCCGTACCGAAGAAAGCGGACGTCCCGAAGAGCTGGCCCGGTCCGAGGACGGCGACCGCGACCTCATCCTGCAGGACCCGGACACGACCCGACTTCACGACGTAGATGCGATCCCCCGAAGGTCGGACGACGACCTCCTGCCCGGTCCCGCACGAGCGCATGCGCAGGAGGGTGCCGAGCCGCTCCATCTCAGAGTCCGAGAGTCCTTCGAAGAGATCGAGCCGGCGGAGGAACCAGAGCTTGCTCATGTGATGGCCATCACAGTCACCGCCGGAGCCAACTGTACGCTGGAGGGCGTGCGCGCGAGCCTTCTCGTAGCGGGTCTCGCCCTCGCGCTGGCCTGCGCGCCGGGACCGTCCGCGACGGCGCCCTGGCGTGCGATCACGTGCGACTCGGCTGTCGGCTCGCCCGCGAACGCATCGGACGTACCGGCGTTCGGGACCGCCGGCTGGAAGACCGACTTCGCGAGGCATTGCGTGCCCCTCTCCGAGATCACCTCGGGTGGACCGCCGCGGGACGGGATCCCGCCGCTCGATCGACCGACCTTCGACGAGGCCGCGCTCGCGGATACATGGCTCGAGCCGCAGGAGCCGGTGATCGTCGTGGCCGAGGCCAACGAGGCGCGCGCCTACCCGCTCCAGATCCTCATCTGGCACGAGATCGTCAACGACACGCTCGCGGGCCGGCCCGTCGTCGTGACGTTCTGCCCGCTCTGCAACACCTCGCTCGTGTACGACCGCCGCGTGGGCGGACGCGAGCTCACCTTCGGCACGACCGGCGACCTGCGCTATAGCGACCTCGTCATGTGGGACCGCCAGACCGAATCGTGGTGGCAGCAGGCCACCGGCGAAGCGATCGTCGGCGAGCTGACCGCGATGCGCCTTGCGCGCGTGCCCAGCGTGGTCCTGTCCTACGAGGAGTTCAAGCGCGCGCACCCACATGGCGCTGTGCTCTCGCGCGACGGCGCGACCGCGGAGACCCGCGCGAAAACAGGGCAGGGACGTCGCTATGGCCAAAACCCGTACGTCGGTTACGACCGCGCCGACTCGCCGCCGATCGCGAGCTTCTTCGGCGATCGCGCTCTCGATGCTCGGCTGCCTCCGAAGGCACGCGTCGGAGTCGCCACGTTCGCGACCCCGCCCGTCGCCTACCGGCTGGACGACCTTCGGTCCGCGGCCGCCCTGAACGACCGAATCGCCGGGCGCCCGACCGTGCTCCTCTACCTCAGGGGGGTCGCGTCGCCACTCGACACGGCCGCCACGGCGCTGGGCGGCGACATCGGGCAGGCGGTCCTCTACGACCCCACGGTCGACGGCCGAACGTTGACATTCGATGCCGGTAAAGACAGGACGTTCACCGATCGTGAGACGCAAACCGCGTGGTCGGTCAGCGGGGTCGCGATCGCGGGGGCGCTCGCGGGCCGGTACCTTCGTCCGCTCGACCACGAGGTCACGTTCTGGTTCATCTGGTCCGTCTTCCGACCGGAGACCGAGGTGCGGCCGATCGCGCGCTGACTGCGTCTCTCCACGAGCCCGTGGATCTCGCGGGTGAGCGCCTCGCGATGTCCTCGCGGCGCTGTCGTCGGCGTCGGCCTGCGCCCTGTCCCGCTGGCCTGAGCCGTGTGCCCGAGCCGGATCATCGGGCCGCGTACGCGGCCTGCGCGCTGAAGATCAAGGTCCGATGCGGCGTCCCGCTAGAGTCGGCGGCATGTCCTCGTGCTGCGACCCGACCGGCCTCACCGGGATGTTCGACGAAAAGCATGCGCGCTCCAAGGCGCGGCGCTACCGGCGGGACGGTCTCGACGCCGAGGCGCGGCGCATCGTCGAATTCCTGGGCGAGCGCATCGCTGGACGGACGGTCCTCGAGGTCGGCGGTGGGATCGGCGCGATCCAGCTCGAGCTCCTGCGGCGGGGAGCGTCCAACGCCGAGAACGTCGAGATCTCCCCCGGGTACGAGGCGGTCGCGCTCGACCTCGCGACTGAGCGTGGCGTCGCCGATCGGATCGTGCGCCGGGTCGCCGATTTCGCGGTCGACAACGCGAGCGCCAGCGCGGCCGACATCGTGGTCCTCAACCGCGTGGTGTGTTGCTATCCGGACATGCCCGCGCTCGTCGGGCCGGCGGCGCGGCTCACGAAGCGGTGGCTCGTCCTCACGTTTCCGGCGGACCGCTGGTGGGTCCGCGCGGGCTTCCGCACCGTGAGCGCCGTGCAGGCGCTGCTTCGAAGCCGCTTCCGCGTGTTCTTCCACGAGCCGCGAGCGATCGTCGCCGCGGCGACCGCGGCCGGCCTTCGCCCGCTCGCGACGCACCGCGGTCTCGTCTGGCAGCTCGTCGCGCTGGAGCGGGCGTGAGCGCGGTCCGCCTCGAGCACGAGCCGCGCGGCATCGCGCGCCTGACGCTCGCGCGGCCCGACGTGAAGAACGCGTTCGACGCCCAGCTCATCGCGGACCTCACGCGCGCGGTCGGCGAGATCGACCGCGACGCTCGCGCCGTGATCCTCGCGAGCGAAGGCGATGCCTTCTGCGCCGGCGCGGACGTCGCGTGGATGCGCTCCATGGCCGACCGCTCGCGCGACGAGAACGCCGCCGACTCCCGCGCCCTGGCAGCGATGTATCGCGTGCTCTACGAGCTGCCGATGCCGCTCGTCGCGCGCGTCCAGGGGGCGGCGATCGGCGGCGGCGCCGGGCTCGTCGCGGTCGCCGACATCGCGGTCGCCTCGACGGCGGCCTTCTTCGCGTTCGCCGAGGTGCGGGTCGGCATCCTGCCGGCCGTCGTCTCGCCGTACGTCGTGCGGAAGGTCGGGGCCGCCCGCGCGACGGCGCTCTTCGTGACCGGGGCACGCATCGACGCGACCCGCGCGCACGAGATCGGACTCGTCGAGCGTCTCGCGGAGCCCGCCGAGCTCGACGCCGCCGTCGGGCGCGTCGTCGCCGCAATCCTCGAGGGAAGTCCGGCCGCGGTGAACGCCGCCAAACGCCTGGTGCGCGAGGTCGAGGGCCGCCCGCCGGCCGAGGTCGCCGACCTCACGGTGTCGCGCATCGCCGACATTCGGGTGAGCGGCGAGGGACAGGAGGGCCTTCGCGCGTTCCTCGAAAAGCGCAAGCCGCGCTGGTGACGACGCTCCTCGTCGCGAACCGCGGCGAGATCGCGCGCCGCATCTTTCGGACCGCGAAGCGGATGCGCCTGCGGACCGTCGCCACGTACAGCGATGCGGATGCGGGTCTACCGTTCGTCCGCGAAGCCGACGACGCGATCCGCATCGGCCCCGCCCCCGCGCGGGAGTCGTACCTGGCGATCGACCGCGTCATCGCCGCCGCCCGCCAGGCCCGAGCCGAGCTCGTCCACCCGGGGTACGGCTTCCTGGCCGAAGATCCCGACTTCGCGCGCGCCGTGGACGCGGCCGGGCTCGTATTCGTCGGTCCGCCGGCCGCGGTGCTCGCGACGCTCGGCGACAAGGGCGAGGCGAAGGCCATCGCCGAGCGCGCGGGCGTCCCCGTCCTGCCCGGATACCGCGGCGCGGACCAGCGCGACGAGGCCTTCGCCGACGCCGCGCGGGCGACGGGCTACCCACTCATGGTCAAGCCGGTTGCGGGAGGCGGCGGCATCGGCATGCAGGGCGTTCGCACGGAGCGTGAGCTGCGCGACTCGCTGGCCCGCGCGCGACGGGTGGCGAGCGCCGCCTTCGGCGACGAACGCCTGCTCATCGAGCGGCTCGTCGAGCGGCCACGGCACGTCGAGGTCCAGATCCTCGCCGACGGGCACGGGTCCGTCGCGACGCTCGGCGAGCGCGACTGCTCCGCGCAGCGCCGGCACCAGAAGATCCTCGAGGAGACGCCGGCGCCATCGCTCGACGACGCGACGCGCGCAAAGCTCGCGCGGTCGGCCGACGCGATCGCGCGCGCCGCCGGCTACCGCAATGCGGGCACGGTCGAATTCGTCGTCGACGAGCGCGGCGATTTCTTCTTCCTCGAGGTGAACGCTCGCCTGCAGGTGGAGCATCCGGTGACGGAGCTCGTCTGGGGCATCGACCTCGTGGAGCAGCAGCTGCGCGTCGCGCTCGACGAGCCTCTCGCGCCGGCGGTACGGCCGTCCGGACATGCGATCGAGGCGCGGGTCTACGCGGAGGATCCGGACGCGGGCTTCGTGCCGGCGACCGGCGTCCTCGCGCACGTACGGTGGCCGGAAAGCGTCCGCGTCGACGCGGGCTACGAGGAAGGCGACGCCGTCACGCGGCATTACGACCCGCTCCTGGCGAAGCTCGTCGCGCGCGGGGACGACCGCGGCGCGGCACTTCGCTCGCTCCGCGCGGCGCTCGATGCGACGGAGATCCTCGGCGTGCGGACCAACCTCGCCTTCCTGCGCGCGCTCTGCGATCACCCGGCGACGCGCGGAGGTCGTGTGGACGCGGGGCTCGTCGAACGTGATATCGCTTCGCTCGTCACCGGCCGCCGCGCGCCGCCGGCGCAGGCCTACGCGCTCGCGGCCGCGGCCGTCGTCGCGACCGCGCGGCGGAGCGACGACCCCTGGACCGCGATCGGCCCGTGGCGGCTCGGCGCGCCGCCGTCGACGACCGTGCTCGTTCGCGACGGCGCGGAGGACCACGCGGTGCGTCTGGTCGGCACGGGGCCGTACGAGCACGAGGGCCGCCGCATCGCGCGCGCCGACGAGCCGCATCGCTGGACCGTGGACGGCGCGCCCGCGGCAGCGGCCGCCGTGCGGAGCGCGGTGTACGTCGGCTGGGCGGGCGGGACCTGGGAGCTCGAGACCGCGCCGCGCGAGCGCAGCGTCGAGAAGACCGCGGGCGCCGAGGTCGCCGCGCCGATGCCGGGCGTCGTGCTCGCCGTGCACGCCCGCGCGGACGCACCGGTGCGCCGCGGCGATCTCCTCTTCGTCGTCGAGGCGATGAAGATGGAGCTCCGCGTCGAGGCGCCCGTCGACGGCAGGGTGACGCGCGTCCTGGCGAGTCAGGGCCAGCAGGTCGAGCGCGGCCAGCGCCTGGCCGAATTCGAGCCGGCCCGCTGAGCGCCAACGTCGTCGCGCCCGGCGCGGCGCGCCGCGCGCTCAGCGAGGGCTGGCCGGTGCTCGCGACCACGGTCGTCGTCGGCACCACCTTCGGCATCGTGGCTCGTCAGTCCGGACGAGATCCGCTCGAGACCGTGGGCATGAGCCTCATCGTGTTCGCGGGCGCGGCGCAGTTCGCGATGCTCCAGCTCTTCGCGGCGGGCGCGGCGCTCCCGCTCGTGATCGGCACGGTGCTCCTCATCAATGCGCGCCATCTGCTCATGGCCGCCGCGGTGGGACCGGCACGGGGTACTACGCCACCTTCGCGGTCGCGCTGTTCGCGCTCTGGAACTGCGCAACGCTCGTCGGGCTGACGGTCGGCGGCGCGATCGGCGAGCCGCGGCGGCTCGGCATCGATTTCGCCATCACCGCGACGTTCATCGGGATCGTCGTGCTCGCCGTCCGGCGTGGAAGCGATGTGGTCGTGGCGCTGGCGGCCGCGGCGGTCGCCTCGGCGCTCGCGCTCGCCGGCGCGTCGAGCGTCGCGGTCGTGACCGCCGGCGCCCTGGCACCGCTCATCGCGGCGGCGCGGCGATGATCTGGGCGGCGATCCTGAGCTCGGGCCTCGCGACCTACCTCACGCGATCGCTTCCGTTCGTCGTCGGCTATCGCGGACGCGTGCCCCCCGCGCTCTCGCGCTACCTCGAGGCGTTGCCGGTCGCGATCATCGCTGCGCTCGTGGGGCCCGCGGTCGTCCTGCCGGCAGGCGCAACGACGCACGGCGCCGAGCCGGTCGCGGCGCTCGTCACGGTCGGGATCGTCGTCTGGCGGCGCAGCCTGCTTGCCGGGGTCGCCGCGGGCGTGGCGACGGTGGCGGTGGTGCGCCTCGTTCTGTGACGCGCCGCGCGCTCTGCATCGTCAACCCGGCCGCGGGCAAGCGGACCGCGAACGAAGACGATCTTGCCCGCGCGCTGGCGATCGTCCGCGACGCCTCCTTCGCGCTCGAGGTGCGCGAGACCGCGGCGGAGAAGCCATCGGCCGCCGACCTTGCCCGCGCCGCGGTCGTCGAGGGATTCGACGCGGTGATCGCCTGCGGTGGAGACGGGACGGTGCAGCCGGTCGCGCACGCACTCCTCGGCACCGACGTCGTGCTCGGGATCCTGCCCTTCGGCACGTACATGAACGTCGCGAACGGGCTCGGCCTCCCCCTCGAGCCGATCCCTGCGGCGCGCGTGATCGCGCGCGGCGACGTCGTCGCGGTCGACGTGGGCGCGGTCGCCGGGAAGCACTTCCTCGAGACGGCGGGCATCGGCATCGACGCCGAGCTCTTCGGTGCCGCACGCCTCGCCGAGCGCGGACGCTGGGGCCGCGCGCTCCGCCGGCTCTGGCGCGGCATAACGCAGAGCTCGTACGTCCTCGACCTCGTCGTCGACGGGACGCCGCACCGCCATCGCGCGTACCAGGCGCTCGTCGCGAACAGCCCGTACTACCTCTGGGCGTTCCACGTCTCGCCGGACTCGCGCATGGACGACGGCTATCTCGACGTCGCGGTCTACGCGCGCATGCGGCGACGCGAGCTCGCGGCCGCGGTCCTCGGCTTTCTCCTCTCGGGCTCGTACGCCCGCTCGCCGGTGAGCTATCGCGGCAAGCGGATCGAGCTCAGCGCGGAGCGGCCGCTGCCGGTGCACGCGGACGGGCAGCTCGTGGCACGCACGCCGGCCACCTTCGAATGCGTGCGCGGGGCCCTCAGGGTCTTCGCGGCGGGGTCGTCCCCGACGTAAGTGTCCAGACGGTCCTGCGTGCGAGCTTGCGCGCCACGTCGGCCCAGGTCCGGAGGTGCACGACCGCGCCGGAGAGCTTCCCGACGATGGTCCCCTCGCCCAAGACGGTGAGGAGCTCCGCCGGCGTCGCGAAGTCGGCGACCTCAATGTAGGCTCGGCCCACCTCCGGGACGCGGTGCGCGTCGCTTCCGACGCCCCCGGGGAGGCCGTGCTGCACCGCGAACGCTACGGCCCGCGCGTTGCTCGTCCCGCTGATCTCGCGCGCGTTGAACACCTCGACCGCGTCGACGAGCTTTTGCTCGACGAGGCGATCGAGCGCGCGCCGGTGAAGGTGTCGGAGTCGATTGCGGCTGAACGGATGCGGCACGTAGACGAGGCCGCCTTGGTCGCGGATCCGTTCGGCGGTCTCCTCGGCCGGAAGCCGTGGCGGCACGTCGCGCCGCAGATAGAGACCGATCAGCTCGCCGTCACGCGTCGTGACCTCCTCGCCCGGGATGACGCGGAACGGCGGGTTGAGCGCGGCGAGACGCAGGCCGCCGGCCGCGGTGTCGTGGTCGGTCACGCACACCGCGCCGAGACCGGCCTCCGCGGCGCGCCGCGCGAAGGCCTCGAGGCTCGTGCGGCTGTCGCGCGAGAACTGGGTATGCGTGTGCATGTCGAGCTTGATGCGGTCGGGCACGTGCGGAAGCGCCGCAAGCCGCGTGCCTCGCTAGGTCACCACGCCCCGCGATGGATGAGGTCCGCCGCCGGCCGATGCCCTCGCTTGAGCGATGGCGAGGGCCGATCGTGGGGCTTTGGATAGCCGAGCGCGATGGTGCCGATCGGGTTCACATCCTCAGGGACCCCGAACGTCCGCTTGAACAGCGGGATGTCGAAGATGCCGAAAAAGACCGCGCCGAGGCCGAGGTCGACGGCGGTGAGGAGGATGAGCATCGCGCTCATCGCCGTGTCGATGTCCCAGTACGGCACCGGCCAGCGCTTCTCGTCGCGGTCGGTCCAGCCCTTATCGGGCTCCGCGTACCTCGACACGTAGATCTCCTTCTCGCTGCAACAGGTGATGAGCACGGGCGCGTTGAACATGTCCGGCCAGCCGAACTCCGAGCGCCTCGGCTCAGGCCACAGCGTGTCCCAGTAGCGCGCGGTCTCGGCCTTTCCCTCGAGCACGAGGAACGCCCAGCCCTGGCTGAAGCCGGCCGATGGCGCCTTTTGCGCGTTCGCGAGGATGCGCTCCAAGAGCTCCCGGGGGATCGGCCGGTCCTCGAAGCTGCGGGCCATCTTGCGTTTGCGGATGACGTCCTGGAGCTCCATCAGACCCTCCGGTCTATGCCACGCTCGCGCCGCAGCAACCCGGCGTCGACGAGATAGCGGCCCGCATGGCGTGGTCCGCATGCATATGCTGCAGCGTGCGGCGCCGGCGCGCCTTCAATTGCGCGAAATGCGACGATACCCGGACGTGACCCAGGGCCCGCTTCGCTCGCGCCTTCCCGACCGCGTGCAGATCGTCGAGGTCGGTCCGCGGGACGGCCTCCAGGCCGAAGAGCGCACGCTTCCTACCGAGACGAAGCTCGCGTTCATCGAGCGTCTGCTCGACGCGGGCCACACGGTGATCGAGGCGACGAGCTTCGTGAGCCCGAAGGCGGTCCCGCAGCTCGCGGACGCGGAAGAGGTCGTGAGGCGTCTCCCTCGTCGCGACGGCGTGCGCTATCCGGTGCTCGTGCCGAACGAGCGCGGCCTCGAGCGCGCGATCAGCGCCGGCGCGAGCGAGGTCGCGGTCTTCGCGTCGGCCAGCGAGAGCTACTCGCGGAAGAACCTGCATCGTTCGCGCGACGAGGCGATCGAGGGCTACCGCGGCGTGATCCGCACCGCGAAGGACGCGCGCCTGCGCGTGCGCGGCTACCTCTCCATGGTCATCGCCGATCCGTGGGACGGCCCGACGCCGGTCGCCACCGCCGTCGAAGCGGGCCGGCGCCTCTTGGAGATGGGCGCGGACGAGCTCTCGCTCGGCGACACCATCGGCGTCGGCACCCCCGCCGACGTCCAGCGCCTCGTCGGCGCCTATCGCGATGCGGGCGTGCCCGCCGACCGCATCGGCGTGCACTTCCACGACACGTACGGGCAGGGTCTCGCGAACGTGCTGGCGGCGCTCGAGCTCGGCGTCGCCACCGTAGACGCGAGCACCGGCGGCATCGGCGGCTCGCCGTTCGCGAAGCAGGCCGCCGGCAACCTCGCGACCGAGGACCTCGTGTGGCTCCTCGACGGGTTCGGCATCATCACCGGCGTGGACGTGCGCAAGCTCGCGGCGATCAGCTCGTGGCTGGCGAGCGAGCTCGGCCACGAGATGCCGGGCCGCGCGGCTCGCGCTCTCGCTGGCGAAGCCAGCGTGAGAAGGCGGGTTGCAGGAGGCTCGCCACAATGAACTCATGAAGAGCTGGCCCAAGACGCCGGCTGAGACGGTCAGGGCGTTCGAGCACTCGGTGCCGCGCGCGCCGGCGGTCGTGCGCAAGAAGATGTTCGGGTACCCCGCCGCGTTCGTGAACGGCAACATGTTCGCGAGCACGTTCCGCGA
The DNA here is from genome assembly GCA_005883625.1 of Chloroflexota bacterium. Taxonomy (GTDB): domain Bacteria; phylum Chloroflexota; class Limnocylindria; order P2-11E; family P2-11E; genus 3-1-20CM-2-70-9. The sequence goes on from VBDU01000064.1 coordinate 69,032, forward strand.
CGAGATCGTCGTGCGGCTCGCGGAGGACGATCGCGCGGCGCTGCTCGAGACCGCAGGGGCGAAGCCGTTCGAGCCGATGCCGGGACGGCCGATGACCGAGTACGTCGCGGTCCCGCCCTCATTCGCGCGCCGCCCGGCCGACCTCGCACGCTGGGTCGAGCGCGCGCACCGCTACGCCGCGAAGCTGCCGCCGAAAGATACGGTGCGCCCGAAGCGGGTCGCGCCCAGGCGAAAGCCGACGGCCACGAAACCGGCGGCCAGGAAGGCGGCACCGAAGAAGCGTGCGGCTGCGAAGAAGAGGCGTTAGCTAGGGCGCGATCCGCGAGAGGCCGGACCAGAGGTCGATCTCCCCGAGCCCGTGACCGCCCAGCGTCTGCGACACCTCGCCACCGTGATACGCGTCGTGCGTGATGAGCCGCATGAGCACGGACTGCCGCGTGTGGATCTGTGTCCTGCCGCAGGGGCTCCGACCACCTCCTCCGCGCGGCGCGGATGTGTGTCGTCGTCCTCCCAGCCCTCGCCGCCCGGGTCGGTGAACGGCGTGGCCTCGGCGCCGGGCTCCAGAGGCTCGGCCCCGGACGGAGCCGCAGCTGGTCGCCAGCCCTTGTAGAAGGGGGCCACCGTCCGCTCCATGCCGCCCGCCGATGATGGCGCATCCCTGTCGATCCCGGGCTTGCCCGAGCGTCGATAATCCGGACCGCTCGACCGCTCACATTGGGGAGGAACAGATGGAGATCGTCAAAGGGCCGACCTTCCGCGTCCACGTCGACGCGCCGCCCGAGCGCGTGTACTCGTACGTCGCCGACTTCACCCGTCACCCCGAGTGGTCGCCGGATGAGATGAAGATCGAGGCGGTGACTCCCGGACCGACGCGCGTAGGGAGCACCTACAAGGCGGAGGGCACGCTCCAGGGCAAGCGCAACCGGTCCGAGCTCCAGGTCACCGCGCTGACGCCGTCGAGCCGGATCGCGTTCACGGCGACCGACAAGAGCGGACCGCTGTTCCATACGTTCACGTTCACGTCGCAGGACGGCGGCACCCTGGTCGAGCGGAACCTCGCCGCGCCGCGATTGCCCTTCGCGCAGCAGGCGCTGCGCACGGCGCTGATGCTCATCTTCCTGCCGATCGCCGTGCGTCCGAACTTCATGAAGGCGCTGAACATGATGAAGGCGAACGTCGAGGGGGAGCATTCGAGGAGGTAAGCCTTCTCGACCGCGAGTGCCTGAGCGGTTGCCCGCACCGCCGCGGTCATCCGGCGCTCCAGCGGCTTCGTAGATGCCTCGCTGGAGAGCAAACGCCGCGTAACGAGGAGGGCGTGCTCGAGGCGCTCACCTTGAGGAAGCGGACGTACCAAGGAGGACCCCATGCGACTTCCACGCGCCTTCGGCGCGCTCGGCGTCGTCGCGCTCGCCGCCGCGCTCGCGATCCCCCCGGGCGCGCCTCAGGCGACCGACGCCGCGAGCCACCGCGAAGCCCCGCTCATCTCGCTCGACCCTGCCGCGGATATCACGGATTTCTTCATGTTCCGCAGCTACGAGGCGGGCAACCCTGACAAGGTGGTGCTCGTCATGAACGTGATCCCCGGCGAGGAGCCGAGCTCCGGACCCAACTACTTCCTGTTCGACCCGAACGTGCGCTATGCGTTCAACATCGACAACGACATGGACGGCGTCGCGGACGACGTCGCCGTCGAGGTCCAGTTCTCGACCGAGATACGCGGCATCGTCGACCAGTTCAACCTCTTCCTCGGCTACGTCGGCGGCGCCGACGGTCTGCCACCGATCACCGCGCTCGACGGGCCGGGCTCGGAAGGCCTCGGCCTGCGCCAGCACTACACGGTCACGATGGTCAGGAAGGGCGAGCGCAAGGTGCTCGGCAGCGGCCTCATCGCCGTCCCGTCGAGGGTCGGCCCGCGAACGATGCCGTCGTACGACGCGCTCGCCGCACAAGGCATCTACGACCTGGGCGGCGGGGTGCGTGTCTTCGCAGGCCAGCGCGAGGACCCCTTCTACATCGACCTCGGGGCGATCTTCGACACGCTGAACCTTCGACGGACTCCCCCGGTCGAGACGGCCGCGGAGGACGCGAACGACAACGTGAACCCGTTCGGCACGGACATGCTCAGCGGCTTCAACGTCAACACCATCGCGATCGAGCTTCCGTCGACGATGCTGACCAAAGACGCTGGCACAAAGCTCGGCGCGTACGCGAGCACGAGCCGGCGCAAGGAGCGCGTCCTGCGCGAACCGAGGGGTGAGCCCAAGGACGTCGACCTCCAGCGGACGAGCGGACCCTGGATCCAGGTCCAGCGCCTGGCGAACCCGCTCATCAACGAGGCCGTCATCGGCACCGAGGACAAGGACGAGTGGAACGCTCGCGATCCAGAGCAGGAAAGCAGGTTCCTCGACTACTACCTGACCCCGCGCCTGGCGCTCGCGATGCAGCTCGTCTTCGGAGTCCCCGCGGCGACCTCGAACCGCACCGACCTGCGCGACCTGCTGCTCAAGTACCAGGCCGGCGACGAGCGGCTCTCCGAGCTGCTCCGGATCGACCTCAGCGTGCCGCCGACACCCTTCGCCGCCCAGCGGCGCATGGGACCGCTCGCCGGGCCGGCGGACCCGGCGGCCTGGCCGAACGGCCGGAGACCGAAGGACGACGTAACGGACATCGCGATCCGCGTCGTCGGCGGACCCAACTACATCGCGGCACGCGCGTCCGACGGCGTGAACGCGAACGACGCGACGCTGTCCGACCACTTCCCGTTCCTCGCATCACCGCATGACGGCCGCAACCGAAATCACGCGAACCCGTAGGCGAACGCGAGTGACCGACTCGAGCCTGCGAGCTCACGTGCACCAGGCGGCGAACGCCGGGGAGCTTCGGCTCCCCGGCCGCCGCGTGCGCCTGATCTCCACGCGACGGTTTCTCCTCTATGTCATCGCGTCGCTCCTCGTGGCACTCCCGATGGCCGCGATCTCGTCAGTGGTCCACGGCCCGGGCGACCCGGTCTCCGCCGCTCTGTCACCCGATCCGCGCACGCCCGCGCAGCGAGCCGTCGACGACGCGCAGGCTCGCCTCCTGCGGGCCCCGAACGACCCCCATGCGATGGGTCGGCTCGCGTCGGCCTATCTCCAGCGCGCTCGGGAGACCGGCGATCCCACCTATTACTCGAAAGCGGACGCGCTGCTCGCCGTCGCGCTCGCGGCGGCGGCCCTCGATCCGGACCTGCTTGTTACCGCGGGGAGCCTCGCCCTCTCGCGACACGACTTCGCCGCCGCGCTCGACTGGGGCGAGCGGGCGGTCGCGGCCGGGCCGGCGCGTCCCGCGGCGCAGGGCGTGGTCGTCGATGCGCTCGTCGAGCTCGGACGCTACGACGAGGCGGTCGCCGCGGCCCAGCGCATGGTCGACCTGCGTCCCGACCTCGCCTCGTACTCGCGCATCTCGTACCTGCGCGAGCTCCATGGCGACGTCGCCGGGGCGATCGACGCGATGCGCCTCGCGATCCAGGCCGGCGCCCCGACCGGCGAAGCGACCGCGTGGAGCGACGTCCAGCTCGGCAACCTCTACTTCGCGACCGGGGACCTCGACGCGGCGGAGCGCGCGTACGAGCGATCGCTCAAGCGCGTCGACGCGTACGCCCACGGCCACGCCGGTCTCGCGCGCGTCCGCGCCGCGCGCGGCGAGCTCGACGCGGCCGCGACGCTCTACGAGCGCGCCACGGCGCGGCTCCCCCTCCCCGAATACGTCGGCGCGCTCGGCGACGTCTACGCACGGCTCGGCGACGCGGCCGCGGCGGAGCGCGAGTACGCCCTCGTCGACGTGGAGCGCCGGCTCCTCATTGCGAGCGGCGTGCGCGTGGACGTCGACCTCGCGCTGTTCGACGCCGACCATGGCCACGACCTCGCGCGCGCCGTCGAGGTCGCGCGGGCCGAGTATGCGATCAGGCCCAGCGTCCACATCGCCGACATCCTCGCCTGGGCCGAGCTGAAGAGCGGCGACGCCGTGAGCGCGCTCCGCCACAGCACCAAGGCGCTACGCCTGGGCAGCCGGGACCCGCTCCTCATTTATCACGCGGGCGTCATCGCGCAGGCGACGGGCGACGCCGACCGCGCCCGCGAGCTGCTATGGCGCGCCCACGACCTGAACCCGCGCTTCGCCCTCCTCTGGGCCGACGACCTGGCGCGTCGCCTCGACGATCTCGGCCCCGCACCGAGCGCGCCGTGAGACGCTGGCGGTCGGCGCTGCTGCTCGGGATCGCGCTCACGCTCGCGCCGGCGGCCGCGGACGCGCACCCGCTCGGCAACTTCACCATCAATCATTACCTCGGCATCGTGGTCCGCCCGGACGTCGTCCTCCTCGACTACGTCGTCGACATGGCGGAGATCCCCGCGTTCCAGGAGCGCCCCGCCATCGAGGCCGACCCGGCGCGGGCGTGCCGCGATCTCGCCGACGGCATCCGCGTGCGCCTGGACGGGCGCCGCCTCATCGCGACGCCCACGACGGACCGCCTCGCGTTCCCGCCGGGGCAGGGCGGCCTCGACACGCTGCGCCTGGAGTGCGGCTATCGCGCGGAGCTCGGCACGCGTGCCTCCTCGCCGGTCCTCGACGTCGAAGACCTGAACCACGCCGACCGGATCGGCTGGCGCGAGATCGTCGCGCGCGGTGAGGGCACGGCGCTCGGCACGACCCTGCCGAGCGAGAGCGTCACGGCCCGTCTCACCGCGTACCCGCAGTCGCTCGTCGCCTCACCGCTCGACGTCCGCTCGGGCGCGGCCCGGGTCATGCTCCCCACGCGCGACGCACTACCGATCGCGATCCCGGCGCCGGACGACGCCGTCGGCGTGCTCGCCGCCCTGCTCCTCGCGCTCGGGCTCGGCGCGTTCCACGCGCTCACGCCCGGTCATGGCAAAACGGTGCTGGCCGCGTATCTCGTCGGGACCCGGGGCACCCGCCGTCAGGCGCTCTTCCTCGCGCTCTCCGTGGCGCTCTCGCACACCGCCGGTGTGTTGGGGCTCGCTGTCCTCACGCTCGCGGGGAGCGCCGTGCTCGCCCCCGAGCGCGCCTATCCGTATCTATCGACGGCGTCCGGGACCCTGGTCGTCGCGCTCGGTGCGTGGATGGTCGGGATGCGCGTCCGTCACGCGCACGCGCATCGCCACGCGCACGAGCACGAGCGACCCGCGACCGCGCTCGGCTGGCGCTCGCTCGCGGCCCTCGGTCTCGCCGGCGGGCTCGTGCCGTCGGCCTCCGCCCTCGTCCTGCTCCTGGGCGCGATCTCGCTCCACCGAAGCGAGCTCGGCCTCGTCCTCGTGCTCACGTTCGGCGTCGGAATGGCCACGGTGCTCGTCGGGGTCGGGCAGGCGCTCGTGGGGGCGCGCGGTCTGGCGGAGCGACGGCTCGCCGAGCACGGACGCTTCCGCGCCGTCGTCGCCGCCGCGCCGAGTCTCGCCGCGGTCACCGTGCTGCTGCTCGGCCTCGGGATGACCGCGCAGTCCCTCGCCGCGCTCCTCGGTTGAGGGACTCCGCGATTGCCTCGGTTGAGGGGCTCCGCCCCTCAGACCCCGGCCGGTTGGTTAGCTCCGGTGTGCCGCCACACGCCGCAGCTCCGCGCGTGGCTGCGGCGGCTTCCCGCGCATCGCGCTGACCGCCGGGACGCCCGAGCTGCGGACCAGCTTGTCGAACGCGGGCACGTCGGCCTTGGCGATCGCGCTCCACCGCTCGAGCTGCGCGTCGGCGCGCCGCGAGAGATCCTCGAATACGTCGAGCATCGCCTTCGTCGGCGCGAAGTCGGCGCTCCCGACGGCCATCGCGAGGCCGCCGATCTTGAGGTTCAGCTTCGCCGGGTAGTTGAGCGTGTCCTGGCGGCTCTTCGCTTTCACCTGGATGAGCTCTTCCTCCACCGCCGACACCTTCGCTTTGAGCGACTCCGCGGCGCGGCCGATCCGAGAGGCGCCCCCCGCATCCTTCGCGCGCTTCTCCCAGCCGTCGATCTGCGTCTTGAGCGCGCGGATCGCGTTGATCGCGTCGTGCACCTCCGAGAGCTTGTCGCGGATCCGCAGGCGGAGCGCGAACTGCGCGTCGAAGTCGGCCTGCGTCGCCGAGACGCGCGGGTCCTTGCGGATCTCGAGCTCCGCCTCGTGCCGCTCGCCGGCGACGTCGAGGCGCACGCGGTAGCGGCCGGTCGTTGCGATCGGACCGGCGAGCGTCGCCTCGGCCGACTCCCACGTCGGGTCGTCCTCGACCCGCGTCGCGTCCGGGTAGCGCATGTTCCAGGCGAAGCGGTTGAGCCCGGCCTCCTTGGGCACCTTCGGCTCGCGCGCCTTCTTCAGCTCCTCGCTGCGCCGTTGTTCCGGCGTGAGGGGCTTGGCGTCCGGCGTCTCCTTCGGCTCTGGTGGCGCGCTCTTGAAGGAGCGGATCGTCTTGCCCTTGGCGTCGAGGAAGGTGAGCGCGACCTCGCCCTCTGGCTTCTCCCGCAGCCAGTAGGACACGAGGACGCCGTCCGGCGGGTTCTGGCCGGCGTCGATGTTCACCTGCGCCTTCGCGCCTTCAGGCCTCTCGATCTGGCGGTAGGTGACGATCGTCGCGCCCGTCATGCGGTAGTTCTTGCCGAGCTTGGGCGGCTGCGGGAAGCCCATGTCCGTCCGGAAGCGCACGGTGGGTCGCGGCGCGAAGAGATGCGCGCGCCCCGTTACACGCTGGGCGGCGAGCTGGCGGATCGGCGAGAGATCGTCGAGGACCCAGAAGCTGCGCCCGTGCGTCCCGAGCACGAGGTCGGAGTCCTTCACGACCATGTCGTGGATCGGCACGACCGGCAGGTTGCCGCCCAGCCGGTGCCAGCGCGCGCCGTCGTCGAACGACACGTAGACGCCGGTCTCCGTGCCCGCGTAGAGGAGACCCTTGCGCGTCGGGTCTTCGCGGATGACCCGAGTGAAGTCGTCCGCCGGGATCCCGTTCGTGATCTTCGTCCAGGTGCGTCCGTAGTTCGTCGTCTTGAAGAGGTACGGGCGGAAGTCGTCGTGCTTGTAGCGCGTCACCGCCACGTACGCGGTCGCCCCGTCGTGCGGCGATGGCTCGATGATCGAGACGAGCGTGTACGGGCGGATCGCCGCGGGCGTCACGTTCTTCCAGGTCTTCCCGTCGTCGCGCGAGACGTGGAGCAAGCCGTCGTCGCTCCCCGCCCAGAGCACTCCGCGCTCGACCGGCGACTCCGCGAACGCGAAGATCGTGCAGTAGTACTCGGCTCCCGTGTTGTCCTTCGTGATCGGGCCGCCCGAGGGGCCGAGCTTCTTCTTGTCGTCGCGCGTGAGGTCGGGGCTGATGCGCTCCCAGGTCGTCCCCTCGTCCGTCGTGCGGAAGACGTGGTTCCCGGTGTGATAGAGGACGTTCGGATCGTGCGGCGAGTGGACCGTCGGCGCGGTCCACTGCACGCGGTACTTCACGGACCCGGCGCCCTCGCCCGCGCTCGACTCGGGCCAGACCATGATGTTGCGGGCCTGGCCCGTCCGGCGGTCGTAGCGCGTGAGCTGGCCCTGATAGTTCCCGGCGAAGACGACGTTCGGGTCGTCCGTCCGCACGGCGATGTAGCCGGACTCGCCGCCACCGATCGCGAAGCTGTCCGCCGCGGTGATGCCGGCGATGGCCGAACGGCTCGGGACGGTCATCGTCGTGTTGTCTTGCTGCGCGCCGTAGATGCGATACGGCGTCTGCGTGTCGGTGAGCACGTGGTAGAACTCGGCCGTCGGCTGGTTGTAGACGCTCGACCAGCTCTCCCCGCCGTTGAACGTGACGACCGCGCCGCCGTCGTTCCCGTTGATGATGCGGAGCGGGTCCTTCGGGTCGATCCAGAGGTCGTGGTGGTCGCCGTGCGGGACCGACAGCTCGAGGAACGTCTTCCCGCCGTCGTTGGAGAGCCACGCGCTGACGTTGAGGACCCAGACCGTCTCGGGGTCGGTCGGATGCGCGTAGATGTGGTGGTAGTACCAGGCGCGCTGGCGCAGGTTGCGGTCCTCGCTGCAGCGCTCCCAGCTGTCGCCGAAGTCGTCGGAGCGGAAGACCGCGCCGTCCTCGGCCTCGACGATCGCGTACACCCGGCCGGACTTCGCCGCGGACGCCGAGACGCCGATCTTTCCGAGCAGGCCTTTGGGCAGCCCCTTCGCGCGCGAGATCTCCGTCCACGTGTCGCCGCCGTCGCTCGAGCGGAAGAGGCCCGATCCCGGCCCGCCGGAGACGAGCTCCCACGGCCGGCGGATCGCCTCCCAGAAGGACGCGTACATGATCCGCGGGTTGTTCGGGTCGATCGAGAGGTCGCTCGCGCCCGCGCGCTCGCTCCGATAGAGGACGCGCTTCCAGGTCTTGCCGCCGTCGCGCGTGCGGTACACGCCTCGCTCGGCGTTCGGGCCGTGCGCGTGCCCGAGCGCGGCCACGTACGCCGTGTCGGGGTCCTCGGGATGCACGCGGACCTTCGCGATGTTCCGCGTCCGCTCGAGACCGAGGTGCGTCCAGCTCTTGCCCGCGTCGGTCGAGCGGTACATCCCATCGCCGTGCGACACGTTGCCGCGGATGCAGCTCTCGCCCATGCCCACGTAGACGACGTTCGGGTCGGCCTGCGCGACCGCGATCGCCCCGACCGACGCGCGCTTGAAGAAGCGATCGGACGTGTTCTCCCAGTACACGCCGCCGTCGAGCGTCTTCCACACGCCGCCGCCAGTGGATCCGAAATAGAAGGTGTTGCGCTCGCGCGGATCGCCCGCGACGGCGCCCACGCGTCCGCCGCGATACGGCCCGGCGCAGCGCCACTCGAGGCGGTCGAAGAAATTCGCGGGTTGGCGAGTCGCTCCATCGGAGCGAAGGGAACGGCGGCGGGACGTGGTCGAACGACGCTTCGCAGGCATGGTTGTCCTCCCCCCTGTGGCGCGGCAAGGTTAGTGGAGGTCGGGGGGCGCTGCTGCCCGGCCCCCGTACGCTGAGCCTATGCCACTGCTCGTCCGCGATGCCGCGCGCTGGCTCTTCGCGATCGTGGCGACGCATCAGTACGTCGTCCTGTTCGCCGTCGTCGCGATCGAGGAGGCCGGGCTGCCTTTGCCCGCGCCGAGCGACGTCGTCATCGCGTTCTACGGCTTCCGCGCGCGCGACGAGCCGCTGACGCTCGCGCTCGTCGTGCTCGTGTGCGCGCTCGCTTCCACGCTCGGCACGCTCCTCCCTTTCGCGCTCGCCCGGCGCTACGGCGAGACCGTCGCGCGCCGCTTCGCGCGGTGGATCGACGTCGATCCGCGGCAGGTGGACGTGTGGACCGCGCGCGTCGCGCGCAACGGGTTCAGGGCGGTCTTCGTCGGACGGCTCATCCCAGGCGCGCGCGTCGCGATGTCGATCGTCGCGGGCACCGCCAACGTTCGACCGGCTGTGTTCTCGTCCGCCGTCTTCTGCGCCGCGCTCATCTACTGGTCGGTGTGGACAGGGATCGGCGTCGTGTTCGGCCCCGCCGTCCGCCGGGTCATCGGCCCGGCCTACATCCAGTGGGTGCTCCTCACCCTTCCGCTGGTGGTGGTTTCGTATCTTCTGTACCGGCATTTCGCCGCACAGCGCCGGAGGATGGGCGCGACGTGACCGGTGCCACGTTCGCGGCTGGGAGCGCCACGTAGCATCCCGCCCGAGGAAGGGCGTGGAGACATTCGCGCAGCCGCTCCCTGTGTACACCGCGCTCGCCGCGGTGGGCATCGTGCTGTTCGGCGCGGTCCTGCGCGTCACGCGGCTGACGGCGGGCTGGGCGCCGTACCGGACGTGGCTCGTGATGCTCCCCGTCGTCTTCGCCGCGCTCTGGCTCGGCGTCTGGGGCTGGGCGGCGCTCGTGACGGTCGTGTCGGTCTACGGCTTCAAGGAGTTCGCCCGCGCCTCCGGGGTCTACCGCGAGCGGCTCTTCGTCCTCGTCGTGTACGCGGCGATCGTCGCGATGAACCTCGCCGCCGTCTTCGGTCGCTTCGGCCTCTTCATGGTCGCGCCGGTCTGGGCCGTCGGTCTTCTCACGCTCGTGCCGATCGTCCGCAATCGCACCGAGGGCATGCTGCAGGGCTTCGCGCTTTCGGTCGTCGGCGTCGTGTACTTCGCGTGGTTC
>VBDU01000065.1 GCA_005883625.1 Chloroflexota bacterium
CGAGACGTGGACTTCACGTACCGCGACGACCAGCTCCTCGTCCGCGACACGGTGCGCGATTTCGTCGCGTCGCGTATCGCACCGAACGCGGCCGCGTGGAGCGAGGCGTGCGAGTTCCCGCGCGAGCTCGTCGGGGAGATGGCGCAGCTCGGGCTCACCGGCCTCGCCGTGCCCACCGAGCTCGGCGGCGCCGGGGTCGACGCGGTCACAGTCGCGCTCGTCATGGAGGAGCTCGGCGCCGGCGACGGCTCGATCGCGCTCACGCTCGCCGCGCACAACTCGCTCTGCTGTGGGCACCTCCTCGTCGCGGCGAACGACGAGCAGAAACGACGCTGGCTGCCGCCGCTGGCGCGTGGCGAAGATCTCGGGTGCTGGGCGCTCACCGAGCCGAGCTCGGGCTCGGACGCGGTCGGCGCGCGAAGCCGCGCGCGCCGCGAGGACGGCGGCTACGTCCTGACAGGCACGAAGCAGTTCATCACGAACGGCTCGCTCGCCGGCTTCGCGGTCGTCATCGTGGGCGGCGAGGAGCGCACGCTCACCGCGTTCGGCGTCCGCGCCGGCACGCCCGGCTTCCGGCCGGGGAAACGCGAGAAGAAGATGGGCTTGCTCGCCTCGGACACCTCGCAGCTCGTGCTCGAGGAGTGCCGCGTCTCCGCCGACGACCGGATCGGCGACGAGGGGCGGGCGTTCGCCGACGTGAAGCGAGTGCTCGATCGCGGACGCGTGGGCATCGGCGCGCTCGCCATCGGCCTGGGACGCGCCTCCGTCGAGGCCGCGACCGCGTACGCGAAGGAACGGCGGCAATTCGGGCGCCCGATCGCCGAGTTCGAGATGATCCAGTGGAAGCTCGTGCGTGCGCGGACCGAGCTCGACGCGGCGCGGCTCCTCGTCCACCGCGCGGCGGCGCTGGCCGACGCCGGCAAGCCGTTCACCGAGGCGGCCTCGAAGGCGAAGCTCTATGCGTCCGAGGCCGCGACGCGCGCCGCCGACGCGTCACTCCAGGTTCTGGGCGGCTACGGCTACCTTCGCGACTTCCCGATCGAGCGGCACCTCCGCGACGCGCGGCTCATGGAGATCGGCGAAGGCACGAGCGAGGTGCAGCGGATCGTCATCGCCCGCGAGCTCCTGCGAGCCTCCTGAGTGACGACCACCGTCGCGGGCGACCTCCTCGCGCGGGCGCGCGGCGGCGACAAGCGCTCCATCGCGCGCCTGCTCTCGGTGGTGGAGAACGACGAGCCCGGGGCCGCCGACGCGATGCGCGCGCTCTATCCCGAGACGGGCCGCGCGCAGGTGATCGGGATCACCGGCCCGCCGGGCGGCGGCAAGAGCACGCTCGTGAACCGGCTCGCCGGCGCGTACCGCGAGTCGAGCGCACGCATCGCGGTCGTCGCCGTCGATCCCTCGAGCCCGTTCTCTGGCGGGGCGATCCTCGGCGACCGCATCCGCATGCGGGATCGCTTCCTCGACGAGAGGCTTTTCATCCGCAGCATGGCGAGCCGCGGCCACGCCGGCGGCCTCTCGCGCGCGACCGTGCGCGTGGTGAACGTGCTCGACGCGCTCGGCGTCGGCGTGGTGCTCGTGGAGACCGTCGGCGTCGGGCAAGAGGAGGTGGACGTCGTCCGCGTGGCCGATACCGTCTGTCTCGTGACGGTCCCGGGGCTCGGCGACGACATCCAGGCGATCAAGGCGGGCGTCCTCGAGATCGCGGACGTCATCGTCGTGAACAAGGCGGACCGTCCGGGAGCGGACGAGACGGCGCGCGACCTCGCGCAGATGCTCCGGCTCGGCAAGGGCCGGACAGCGTGGGTGCCACCGATCGTGCGGACCTCCGCGCAGACCGGCGACGGCCTCCCCGAGCTGGTGGCGGCGATCGCCAAGCACGGTGCCTGGTCGGAGGAGAGCGGCGAGCGCGAGCGCCGGCGCCGCGAGGCCGCGCGGGCGGAGGTCGAGTCGCTCCTGCGTGAGGAGCTCGTGCGCCGCCTCGCCGGCCGCGTCGGCGCGGACCGCCTGGACGCGGCCGTCGCGCGCGTCGCCGATCGGGCGATCGATCCGTACGCGGCGGTGGATGAGCTCCTGCGAGAGTGAGCTCACCCGGTCCATGCGCGGCTGACTTCCGATCAGCCGTCCTGGGGTCAGGAGTCATCGCCCAATGGTCTGAAGAATCGCGACCCTCGCGATTCGCGAAGTTACTCTGGGACTCGCGACTGATACCCGAGGCAGGATCAGTAGGCGACCGAGATGATGTTCCTTCGATCGATCCGTTGGCTCACCGGGGCGATGAGCTCACGCTGGTGCCTGTGGTGCGGTCGTACACCCGTACCGCCCCACCGGTGAATCCGTCCGGCGTCTAACCCACGAAACGCGACATAGAAGACCCTGGAACGGCAGCTTCTCAAGCACGTAGTCAACGAACAGAATGAAGAAGAAAGATCGTGACGGAAGACATCTATCGACCGGACCAGTGGCATGACTACTTCATCATCGTAGGCGGGGCATCTGCGGCTTTGACGGGATTGGTATTTGTGGCGATGTCACTCAACCCCAGCGTCATCGCGCAGGATCCAACGCACCGCCACCGAGCCGTTGGCACACTCGCCGGTTTCATTGCCATCTTCGTGATCTGCGCTCTCGGCGTAATGGGCGGTCAGGATCATCGAGCCCTAGGACTTGAATGGCTCATCGTTTCGGCCGTTGCTGCGGTCATCTATGTCTACGGCTACATCCAGGCAATTCGCCTCGGTGAAAGCTCTGTCGGGCTTCGACCTGGCCGGCTCATTGGCGGCACCGCGCTTCACGTCATCGAAATCGTCGGTGCTGCCCTGCTGCTTAGCGGACACATTGCTGGTCTGTATCTGGCAGCGATTTCGATGATCGGCCTGCTCGCCTACATGATCTCAGGCGCCTGGCTGCTCATAATGGGTGTCTCCGAACATCGGTCGAGCGGCCGGGACGCATCATGAGGCAGCCACCTGCCGTGACGTTGAGGCTGGCATGGGGGTTGCCGACGCGAACATTGCTCCGGAACTCGCGACTGATACCCGCATTTCGATCCGGAACACCACGCTGTAGGTGACCAATAGTCTTGAGTGCGGCGGGCAGGTCGCTCTCTTGGCGAGGCCGCGTCGCAGCGGCTAGCAGCGCCCGCTACGGCTTACCCATGGGCTGCGATATGGGATGCAGATCGGGCTGCCGAGGTCCGCACGCGTGAAGTACTGACGTGCAGCCGTCCATCGCCACACGTCGCCGACCGGGCTCATGACCAAGTCGATACTCAGCGTGCGGTCAGGCTCCGTCCACTGCGAGCGCACGAAGTAGCCGCCCCGCGCATCGAGCTCAACATTTGACCCCACCGCCACACTGAGGTCGCCGGCAGCAAATCGATCTCGCAGCGCCTGCGTAAACAGCGCGACGGAGCGACCAAGTCCACCGCCGCCCGAGTTCGGCAGGCCCTCTGTCCCGTCGATGACTGGACTCACGCTGATGCGGCAGGCGTCCATGAGACGCGCGACCGCGTCTGCGTCGCGCGCCGTGAACGCGGCGCCGAGCAACGCCGCCAGCTCGGTCGCGTTCGCACGAGCAATGTTTGCTGAAGGTGAGGGCGAAGGTGTGGGCACGGGCTGACGCGCTACGGTCGAGAACGTGGCGGCGATGTCCTCGAGCGAGTGCGGCCCTGGCCACATCGTCGGGCTGATCATGTACATGCGGTCCGTCGCGTGAATGACGACCACCTGCGTGTCCGCCGTCGCGTTGTCCGCGACCAGTTTGATCGTGTCGAGCCCGGGAAGGTTGAGCGCAACGATCCTGCGGTGTATCGCGAACGACTGCGCACCCGGGATCCGCGGCGTGCTCGCCCAATCGGACGCGGAGACCGCGGGATCCACGACGTACGCGTCGACGAGGAGCAACAGATTTGCAGTACGCGGCGGCAGGTCGCCGAGATCCTGGAGGCACTCCTCGCGTTCCTGCTGTTCCGTAAGCAGCGTGTACGCGTCCCTGCCCAGCAGTCCGCCGGTGGTCCTATCCGCGGTGAAGTACGAGGGTGGCAGACGGCGATACGTGCTGGGGAGCGTGATCCGGTAGCCGAGGAACGGATTCTCGTGGGCCGTCATAGCGGCGGTAGGGCGAGGTGTTAGCGATGCACTCGCGGCAACCGGGACAGTCGCTGTGCTCGCAGGTGTCGGCGGACTCGGCGATTGCGTCGACTCCGAGCCGGTGTTCGCTACGCAGGAGGACAGCACGAGGGTGAGCAGCGCGAATGCGCCGATGCCGGAGCGCATCTCGCGATTATCTGGCCCTCGCGCGCCTACGCCGTCTGACCTTGAGCCCAAGGCGCGTAGTGCCATTGCCGACGATGCGCGCGCCAGGTCAGCCTGACAAGCGACCTGCTGCGCCAGAGTCACCAAAGCCAAAAGGTCTGGAGCCGTGCCTGTCCCCTTGTCGTTCGGTCGGCGAGGGTAGCGTTGCCGCGATGCGGCCCGCAGAGGCGCTGGAGCGTATCGCCTACCTGCTCGACCGAGCGCGCGAGAAGCCCTACCGCGTCCGCGCCTACCTGCGAGCGGCCGAGATCGTGAAGGCCCTCGCGCCCGACGAGCTCGTCGCGCGCGTCGTCGCCGGCACGCTCCAGGAGCTGGAGGGCATCGGCCCGAAGACGGCGGCGATCATCACCGAGGTCGCCAGCTCCGGCTCGACCGCGTACCTCGACGAGCTCGAGGAAAAGACCGCCATTCCCGTCGGCAAGGGCAACGAGCTCATCGCCCAGCTGAAGGGCGACCTCCACGTGCACTCGCTGTGGAGCGACGGCGGCGCCGAGATCGCCGTGATGGCGCGCGCCGCCCGCGGCCTCGGCCACGAGTACATGGCGCTCACCGACCACTCACCCCGGCTCACCATCGCCAATGGTCTCTCGCGCGAGCGCCTACTGCAGCAGCTCGACATTGTCGCGGCGCTGAACGACGACCTGGCGCCGTTCCGCATCCTGACCGGGATCGAGGTAGACATCCTCGAGGACGGCACCCTCGACCAGGACGACGACATCCTGGAGCGGCTCGACGTCGTCGTCGCATCGGTCCACTCGAAGCTCCGCATGGAGAAAAGGGAGATGACGCGGCGGATGATCACCGCCATCGCCAACCCGCACACCGACGTGCTCGGCCACTGCACCGGCCGCTACGTAGTCGGCCGTGGCCGGCCGCAGTCGGAGTTCGACGCCGAGCTCGTGTTCCGCGCCTGCGAGCGGTTCGACACCGCGGTCGAAATCAACTCCCGACCGGAGCGCCTGGACCCACCGAACGACCTGCTTGAGCTCGCCGTCGAGATCGGCTGCCGGTTCGCGATCAATACGGATGCCCACGCGCCCGGTCAGCTGGAGTGGCAGCCGTACGGCGCCGACAAGGCGGCCGAGACCGGGGTGACCATCGACCGGGTCGTGAACTCGTGGTCAACCGACAAGTTGCTCGGGTGGACCCAACGGTTAGCGTCGCATACCAAAGCTTGAAGAAGACAACCAAGGGCATCGATTCAGACGTTCGTCGTTGCCGATTGAAGCGATGGCCCAAGCTAGTTGCCAAGGCAGAGGTGGAATCGAACGACGACAGACTCAGCGAGAAGGGAACTGCGACCATGAAACTGACGACCACCACGCAGGTCTCCGTTGACGGAGTGATGCAGGGGCCCGGCGGGCCGGAGGAGGACGAACGCGGCGCATTCGAGCGCGGCGGATGGGCCCACTTCGACAACGAAGCCGGGACGGTCATGGGCGAGATCTACCGGCGCGCCGACGCGTTCTTGTTCGGCCGCCGGACCTACGAGATCTTTGCCGGCTCCTGGGGAGCGTGGCCAGATCCGGGTGATGACCCGATCTGGAAGGCGTTGAACACCCAGCCCAAGTACGTAGCATCGACCACGCTCACCCAACCGCGCTGGGCGAACACGACCGTCCTCTCCAGTGAGGTCGCGGCCGCCGTCCGCGAGCTGAAAGCCAAGCCGGGACGCGAGCTGCAGGTGCACGGCAGCGGCGCCCTGTTCCGGTGGCTGCTCGACAACGACCTTGTCGACGAGATGACCCTGTTCACTTTCCCCGTGGTCGTCGGCCAGGGCTCGCGGCTATTCCCCGCAACCGGCCCGGACAGAGCGCTTGACCTGGTCGACTCGCGAACCACCCCGAAGGGGGTAACGATCCAGGTCTACCGGCCCACCGGGCGCCCGCGGTATGCAACCGCCAGCCCCTGAAGCGCGTGACATAGGTGCGGGCAACGTTGCGAGACCAGCGGACTGCCGTCGCGACTGAGACGACGAGGAGCGGTGGCGATCCCATGATCGCCGGCATGACCGTGCCTCTGGTCCGAGGCGCGTTCACCGCTGGATGCGCGCGACCACGTACGCGAAGGTGCCGGCCGGCATCGCGAGCAAGAGGATGAGCGCGAGCCGGTAGACCGCCGGAGCGCCCGTGAGCGCCGTGCCGAGGCCGGCAGACACGATGAGCGGACGAGACCGAGCAGGTTCACCGGGCCGTCCTGCCCGCCGAGGATCAGCTCGGGAGCTCGCCCGCACACTGCGGCTCCCGACCGTCACGCATCGCGGGAGCGTACGCTCGCCGCCTGCTCGAGCTCACGCTGCTGCGCACGGGGCTCATCGATCTCCCGCGTTCGACCTTCTTCCCCGACGGCGGCGCCGAGATCGTGCGCATCCCGGTGTGGTCGGGCCTCCTGCGGACCGACGAAGGCCTCGTGCTCTTCGACACGGGGCTCCATCCGGTGCACATCGAACGTCCCGACGCGACGTACGGCCCACAGAGCTCGCTCGCGATCGTCATGAGCTCCGAGGACGCGATCGTCGCGCGCCTCGCCTCCGTCGGCGTGCGGCCGGACGAGATCGCGGTCGTCGTGAACAGCCACCTCCACTTCGACCACGCGGGGAACAACGGGGCCTTCCCGAAGGCGACGTTCGTCGTGCAGGCGGACCACTTGGCGTTCGCGAAGGGGAACCCGAGGTTCCCCGGCGTGTACTGGGACATCGCCGAGCTCACGTACCTTCCCACGACGGGCCGCGCGCGGATCGCCAAGGGCGTCGAGGTCGTCCCGACGCCCGGCCACGCGCCGGGCCATCAGTCGCTCGCGGCCGACCTCCCCGAGTCCGGTCGCGTCGTTCTCTGCGGCGACGCCGCCTTCACGCGCGAGAACCTCGAGCGCGGCGTGATACGCGCGCCTGACGAGGCCGCGGCGGAGGAGTCGCTCGCGTACATCCGCTCACTCGTGAAGGACGACCTCGATCGCGCGTTCGTCAGCCACGACATGGCCGCGTGGTCCGGCTGGCGGTCCGCGCCCCGGACGTACCGGTGACGGCCCAACCGTGCTGACCGGCGCGCTCGCGCACGTGAAGTGGTTCACCGACCCCGCCGCTCACCCGACGCAGTACCAGCTCCTCCTCACGCCGCCGGTCCTCGCCGCCTTCGCGATCGCGCTCGCCGCGACGGCCGTGGCGTGGTGGATCCAGCATCACATCGCGGAGCCGGCGGTCTTCCGCGGGCTCGAGCGATTCGCCGCGGCGACGCCGCTCGCGCTGCGGCTGCACGTAGGCGTCGCGCTCGTCTGGGCGGCGCTCGCCGGGCTGCTCTTCGTGCCGGCGCTCCATGTCGAGCGGGACGAGTTCGGCGCGACCGTCCTCGGCCTCGAAGCGCTCGTGGGCGTCCTCATCGGAGTCGGCCTGCTCACGCGGCTCGCCGCGGCGCTCCTCGCGCTCCTCGGGGTCATCGCGATGATCCCGTTCACCTTCGAGAGCGTCCTCGAACAGGTCCATCTCCTTGGCATCGCGGCGTTCCTCTTCCTCGTCGGGCCTGGCTCCCTCTCGCTCGACAGGCGACGTGGGGTCAAGCCGCCCTTCCGCGGCGACGAGGTCCCGCTCGCGGCTCTCACCCTCCTGCGCGTCGCGATGGGCTTCGGTATCGCGTACGGCGCGCTCACCGAGAAGCTTCTCGATCCGCCGCTCGGGCTCGCGCTCCTCGCGGCGCGTCCGGAGATCAACGTGTTCCGCGGCTTCGGCGTGGGCGATCCGGTGCTTGTCTACACCGCGGGCGTCGTCGAGCTCGTGATCGGGATCGTGATCCTCTCAGGACAGCTCACGCGGCCGGTCATCGCGATCGGCGCGGTCATCTTCACGGTGACGCTCGTCGAGTTCGGCTGGCTCGAGCTTCTCGGACACCTCCCGTACTACGGGATCATGTTCACGCTGTTCATCGCGCCCGAGGCGGACGCCTGGCACGTTCGGCGCGCGCTGCGCCCGGCGGCGTGAGCTAGCGGCGCGTGAGGAGGAACGCGACGATCTTTCCCAGATCGTCGCTCCCGAGCGCGGCGGCGTACCCGGGCATGCCCGGCCCGCCGTTCGCGATGCGGGCGACGAGGGCGTCGTGGTCGAGCCGCGCCGCGACGTGCGTGAGGTCGGGACCGCGCCGGCCGCCGCTCCCCTCGACCACGTGGCACGACCAGCAGCTGCGGTCGACGAACAGGGCCGCGCCGGCGCGCGCGTCATCCCGCAGCGGCGCGGTGACCGCCGCGGGGAGCGCCGCGCCGTCGCTCCGGAGGGGCACCCAGTAGGCCTCCGCCCCGGCCGCGCTGAGCGCGGCGTACCCGCCGATGACGAAGACGGCCGCGGCGAGGGCGAATGGCCGGCGCATCGGGTGGCGCTGCCCGAACGGGCGCACGAAGGGGAGCGCGAAGAGGAAGGCGACGACGAGCAGCGGGATGCCGACGATGAGGATCGCCTCGGCGCCCGGCGGCATGAGCGCGAGGACCGTGAAGTAGCCGATGAAGAACCAGTCGGGCCGCGGATCGGCGACGACGATGCCGGGGTCGGGAGGCTTGCCGAGCTGCGGCGGTCCGAAGACGCCGGCGAGAACGAGGACGATCGCGACGAGCACGGACCCCGCGAGCGCGTCGCGCCACATCGCGTTCGGGAAGTACGGGACGCCGTGGAGGATCAGCGTTTCGTAGCGCGCCTTGTAGGCCCGATCCACGGGCTCGTCGACCCGCGGGGGCTCGCTGATGCCGCGCTTCACGACCAGGTACACGTGGAGCAGAGCGAGGAGGCCGATGACCGCCGGGACGAGGAAGACGTGCGTCGCGTAGACCCGCGTCAGGGTCGCGCCGCCGACGCGATCGCCCGCGACGATGAGACGGGTGAGCCAGTCGCCGACGAGCGGCGTGCGGGCGGCCTGTTCGGCGCCGACCACGAGCGACCAGAACGCGTCCTGATCCCAGCGGAGGGTCTGGCCGGTGAAGGCCATGAGCGCCGTCGCGAGGAAAAGCAGCGAGCCGGACAGCCAGTTGACCTCGCGGGGGTACTTGTACGCGCCCATGAGGAACACGCGCGTCACATGGGCGAGCAACAGGAGCACCATCGCGCTCGCGCCGAACCAGTGGATGCCGCGGACGACGCGCCCGAGCGTCGCCGCGTCGGTGATGAACCGGAGCGAGTCGTACGCGCTCTCCGTCGACGGGACGTACGTCATCGCGAGCGCGACGCCGCTCACCACCTGCACCGCGAACGCGGTGAGGATCGAGGCGCCGAGGACGTACGCCCAGCCGATGCGTCCCTCGAGCGCGCGCGGGATCGGATGACGGAGCAGCGGGCCCAGCGTGTCGCCGAGCTCGAGCCGCTCCTCGAGCCAGCGCCAGGCGCTCACTGACGTCGCTTCTCCGTGGGGAGCGACAGCCCGCGGACAAGGAGCCGGTCGCCGTCGACGCGCCACTCGCGCTCGAACAGCGGCTGCCGGGGCGGCCCGGCCGCGACGCGCCCGTCCTCGTAGAACACGCCCCCGTGGCATGGGCAGAAGAAGAGGTGCGAGCCCTGCCGCCACTCCACGGGGCAGCCGAGATGCGTGCAGTTCTCAGCGAAGACCTGGAACGCGAGGTCGCCCCGCTCCTCGCGGCGGCGCACCCAGAGCGCCGTGTCCGCGCTCTGGCCTGCCCACGGCAGCGACGAGGGATCGTGGACGCGCACGAGCGTGACCGCCCCGAGCGCGAAGTCGCCGAGCCTGCCGACCTCGACGAACTCGCTCGGCGCGCGCTGAAAGAGCGGGGCGAGGAGGTAGCCGAGGACCGGTACGCCGAGCATCACCGGTACGGCTGCGGCGCACGCGACCGTGACCCGCTCGAGGAGCCTGCGCCGCCGCATCGCTACTCGAGCGACCCGAGGTACGTGACGAGCGCGTCCCGCTCGGCGACGCCGAGCGGGACCGCGGGCATGAACGCGCCCGGCTTGAAGTGCTGCGGGTCGTCGATCCAGGCGCGGAGCGCGGCCGGATCGTTCCGCAGGACCCCGGCGCCGACGAGCGAGCGGCCCGCGAGATGCGTGAGGTCCGGGCCCACGGTAGCCCGCGCCGCCGTACCGCGGATCGTGTGGCAGTCCACGCAGACGTGGCCGAGGAACGCGCGCTCGCCCTCCGCGGCGGGCCCCGACGGCGGGCGCCGGTCCTCGGACTGACGGGCGAGCCAGCGGTCGAAGACGGCCCGCGGCTCGGCGACCACGACAAGGCGCATCCACGCGTGCTGCACGCCGCAGAACTCGGCGCACACACCGTCGTAGCGGCCGGGCCGCTCGGCGGTGAGCCACATGGTGTTCGTCTGGCCCGGCACCGCGTCGGTCTTTCCCTGGAGGGCGGGCACCCAGAAGCTGTGGATGACGTCCGCCGACCGCAGGCGCAGCTCGACGCGCTCGCCGACCGGGACGTGCAGCTCGTTCGCGGTCGCCGCGCTTCCGTAGCGGAACTCCCACCACCATTGGTGCCCGACGACCTCGACGGCCACGTCGGGCGCGCGCGCCGCGGTCAGCCTCGCCGTGACGACGAGCGAGAGCATGAAGAACGCCGCGACGACGATCGCGGGGACGATGCCGCCGAGCACGAGGACCGCCCGCACGCCGCCGCGCTCGGTGAGCGAACGGGCCCGGTCGCGCGGGCTGAGCGCCGCGCCGAGCGCGACGACGACGGCGACGAACACGAGACCCGCGATCGTGAACGTGAGGACGACGAATGGAGTGACGGCGCCCGCGGCCCCACCGGCGCCGCTCATGCGCAGCCCGCCACGAGAACGCCGGGGAGCGACCCCAGGACGATGCCGCCGAGGAAGAGCGCGGCGGCAAGGGCCGCCGCGCGCGAGAGGAAACGCCGCGGTCCGTCGCCCTCGTCGCGCGCGCCGAGCGCGGTCGCGAGAGCGGCGAGGGCAACGAGCGCCGCGGCGGCGCCCGCCGCCTGTGTGCCGAGCGGCACGACGACGTGCTTCGCGCAGGCGAGCGAGACGAGCAGGTACACCGCGAGGAGCTGGAACGTCCACGCCGCCGGCGGAGCGACGATCGCGAACGCAAGGCGCGCGTCGCGCGCGCTCATCCGGTGACCTGCGGCGAGAGATAGAGGACCGCGAGGATGACGATCCAGACCGCTCCGACGAAGTGCCAGTAGAGGGCGACGTTCTGCACCGCGAGATGGCGCTCTCGGTCGAGGCCGCCGCGCCACGCGCGAACGAGCAGGACCGCGCCGAGAAGGAGCGCGACGATCACGTGGAGCCCGTGGAACGAGGTGATGGTGAAGAACGCCGAGCCGTAGGCGTTCGTCTGCGGCGCGAACGCCTTCCGCGTGAGCTCGATCGCCTGGAGCACGACGAAGCCCGCGCTCAGGGCCATCGCGATGCCGATCCCGATCGCGAGGCGGCGCACGTCGCCTCGGCGGATCCCCGCCTCGGCCCAGGCGATGGGCGCGCTGCTCGCGAGGAGGACGACCGTGCCGACGAGCGGGATGGCGAGCTGCGGTCTCTCGCTGCCGGGCGGCGGCCACGGACCGTTCCCCGCGAAGCCGAGATAGCCGTAGCTCGCGAGAAGCAGCGCGAAGATCGTCGCGTCCGTCGCGACGACGAGCGCCATGCCCCACCAGCCCGGCGCGCGGCCGACCGGAAGCTCGCGCGGACCCGGCCGCGCCCCAACGTGCGCGCCCGGCGTCTCGGGCGACGGCCAGAGCCAGCGCGCCACGAGGGCGAACAGGAGCGCGAGGCCGAACGGGACGAGGACGAGGAAACGAAAGAGGATCGCGCCGAACAGCGCAAGGAGCGCCGCGGCGGCGAGCGCGGGCCAGATGGAGTCTCCCGGCATGCGCAGGAAGAGCTCCGGCCGCGCCTCCAAAGCCGACGTTGCGGTGGTCTGCCGCCACGCCGTCGCGAGCGCCGCAGGCTCGCGCGCGTTCGCGACCTTCGGCCCCCACAGGGGATCGCGCGAGGCGACCGCCGGCAGGCGCGCGAAGTCGAACGGCTCGGGCGGTGACGCGGTCGACCACTCGAGCGTGTTCGCCTGCCAGGGGTCGCGGCCCGCGAGACGACCGCGCCGGAGGCTCACGGCGGCGTTCGCGACGAAGAGCGCCACCGAAAGTGCCACGACGAACGCGCCGATCGACGAGACGAGGTTCACAGCGTCGAGTCCGGCGCCTGCGGGATACGTGTAGACGCGGCGCGGCATCCCGAGGATGCCGGCGATGTGCATCGGAAAGAACGCGAGGTTAAAGCCCACGAACATCGTCCAGAAGTTCAGCGCGCCGACACGCTCGTCGAGGAGCCGTCCGGTCATCTTCGGGAACCAGTAATAGAAAGCGCCGAAGAGCGGAAAGACCATGCCGCCGAAGAGCACGTAGTGGAGGTGGGCGACGACGAAGTACGAGTCGGTGACCTGCCAGTCGAACGGCACGGCCGCGACCATCACGCCGGTGAGGCCGCCCAGGACGAAGAGGACGACGAAGCCGACGGCGAAAAGGAAGGCCGTGGTCCAGACCGGCCGTCCCGCCCAGATCGTGACGATCCACGCGACGACCTGCACCCCCGCCGGGACCGCGATGAGCATGCTCGCGGCGCTGAAGACGCCGAGCGCCTGCGCCGCGATGCCGACGGCGAACATGTGGTGCACCCAGACACCGAAGCTGATGACGATCGTCGTGACGCTCGAGACCGCGAGGGCCGTGTAGCCGACGATCGGTCGCCGCGCGAAGACCGGCACGATCGAGGAGACCATGCCGACCGCGGGCATGAAGATGATGTAGACGTCAGGGTGGCCGAAGATCCAGAAGAGGTGCTGCCAGAGCAACGGACTCCCGCCCGCGGCCGGATCGAAAAAGCGCGTCCCGGCCACGCGGTCGAGCTCGAGGAGCGCGGCCGCGACGGTGAGCGAGGGGATCGCGAAGAGCATCGCGATCGCCGTGACGAGGATGTTCCACACGAAGAGCGGCATGCGATCGATCGACATGCCGGGCGCGCGGAGCTTGGCGATCGTGACGATGAAATTGATCGCGCCGGCCGTCGTCGAGATCCCGAGGAAGACCAGGCCGAGCGTCCAGAAGTCCATCCCCGTCTCCGGCGAGTAGCGCGGCCCCGCGAGCGGGGCGTAGGCGAACCAGCCGTTCTGCGGGATCGATGACGCGGCGAAGCTCGCGTAGAGGAAGACGCCGGAGAGCGCGAAGACCCAGAAGCCGAACGCGTTGAGCCGCGGGAACGCCATGTCGCGCGCGCCGATCATCAGCGGCACGAGGTAGTTGCCGAAGCCGGAGAGGATCGGCGTCGCGAAGAGGAAGATCATCGTCGTCCCGTGCATCGTGAAGAGCGCGTCGTACATCGCCGGGTCGACGAGCGCGATCTCGGGACGCGCCAGCTGCGCGCGCAGAACGAGCGCCTCGATGCCGCCGAGGACGAAGAAGAGGAACGCGGTGACGATGTAGCGCTCGCCGATGCGCTTGTGGTCGGTGGTCGTCACCCAGCCCGCCTCGTCGGGCGCCGACTCCCACACGCGGGCGAGGCGCTGCTCGAAGGTCGCGGTCGCGCTCAGCGGACGCTCGCTCACCGGACGAAGGCCGAGCCTGCAATCGGCAGGCCGGTGTAAGGTCGGCTGTCCGACCTCAGCCGAAAGCGAGCTTGATGTCCGAGCGGTCCTCGACGACGTCGGGATTACGAAGGATGTCGATGAGCCGCGGATCGTTCGGAACGACGATGCCGGCGATGCCGACCTGTTCGCAGGCGGTCCGCAGATCGTTCCACTCCGCCCGGCTCGGCGGCAGTGCGACACGCGCCCAGCACTCCATCTCGGCGTCGCGCACCTTCGCGTCCGCCACGGCGCGTGCGAGCGCCTCCGCGTCGCCGCTCGCGACGAGGATCGCGGCGGTCGGGTCCAGGGCGGACGTCGCGAGGACGAGCCGGCCGCGCGACAGCCGCTCGAGCGTCGCGCGAGCGCCCTCGCCGCCCTTGCCGTCCAGGGCGACGAGCCGCACGCGGTACGTCACCGCAGCGAGCGCGGCGAGGAGGACGAACGGATCGTCGCCGCCGGCGGACCAGAGCGAGTCGGCGCCCGCGCTCTCGAGCGCCTTCGCGTCCGCAAACAGCTCTCCGACGTTCGCTGTCGTCAGCTCGACGCCGATGAGCATCCTGCCGCGATGCTAACCGCCGCCGCTTAGCATCGATGCGTGGCCCGACCGCAGGCGCCCCGCGTCGCGATCGCGCGCTGGCGCGCCGGTGAGCGCAGCGACGAAGAGGATCAGGTCGCTGCCGAGGAGCCGCTCCAGCTCTCGTTGGACGGAACGCCGCTCAGCATCGTCATGCGCACCCCGGGGAACGACCTCGAGCTCGCGCTTGGGCTTCTGCTCGCGGAGCAGGTGATCCGCTCCCTCGCGGACGTCCGCTCGGCGCGCATCAGCGCAGAGGCCGGCGACGAGTCGGGGGGCTCCGCGCCCCCGTTCGCGATCAGCACGGATCTGGTCGAGTCGAACCAGGTCGATATCCGGCTGCGCGGTCCGGCCAATCGCCGCCCGGAGCGCTCCTTTCTATCCAGCTCCGCGTGTGGGGTCTGCGGCGCGACGACGGTGGAGTCGCTCGCGCTCGACTTCCCGCCGCTCGGCGATGGCCCGGTCATAGACGCGCGGCTCCTCACGACGCTTGGTGGCCGCCTACGCGAGCAGCAGCGACTCTTCGAGAGCACAGGCGGTCTCCACGCGGCTGGCCTTTTCGACGAGCACGGCGAGCTCCAGTTGCTGCGCGAGGACGTGGGACGCCACAACGCCGTCGACAAGGTCGTCGGCCGCTCGCTGCTCGACGGCCGGCTGCCTCTCGGGCGTTCGATCCTCGCCGTCAGCGGACGCGGCGGGTACGAGCTCGTGCAAAAGGCGGTCGCGGCTGGCATCC
Source organism: Chloroflexota bacterium (assembly GCA_005883625.1). Taxonomy (GTDB): domain Bacteria; phylum Chloroflexota; class Limnocylindria; order P2-11E; family P2-11E; genus 3-1-20CM-2-70-9. The sequence goes on from VBDU01000065.1 coordinate 15,192, forward strand.
CGATCATGGCCGCCGTCGGCGCGCCGTCCAGCCTTGCCGTCGCGACCGCCCGCCGATTTCGGATGACGCTCGTTGGTTTTCTCCGCGAGGACCGTTTCAACGTCTATAGCGGAGCCGAGCGGCTCGCTTGAGCTAGCGCGCCGCGGGTCCTGTCCCGGGGCGCGGCGCGGGTGGCACGGGAAGTGGGGTCTCTCGCGAGCCGCGGGCCCCAGGACCCGTCCACGAACGCCGTAGCGGCCCGCGACGGTGCAGGACGGGCAGGGTGCGGTGAGCGAGAGACCCCACGCCCCGGGACAGGACCCGCGCCGCGCACGCGTCAGCTCGGCGGCGACTCTCGCTCGAGCTGTTCGCGGACTTCGCGGATGAAGGCGACGGCGTCGTCGACGGAGAGGTCCGGTTTCGCGGTCCGCAACCGCTCGACGGCGAGACCTGCCGTGAAGGAGGCGAGCGGCGCGAAGCGACGCTCCTTTGTATGGGCGGCGACGCGCGCGAGCTCGAGCAGCTCCCCGGCGACGTCCGGCTCTAGCGCCGGCGGAAGGATCTTCGCGCCCCGGCGCTCGGCGGCCGCGGCCCATCGGCGCCCCAGCGTTGCGAACCACTCATTCACGGTGCGAAAGGTAACAACTTGACGGACCAGGGACACAGGCATAGAACGAGTGCGTCGATGCCTGAGCTCACGCGACGTGAGTTCCTGAAGCTCGGCGCGGGCGGTGCCGCCGGTATCGCCGTCGTCGGCAACCCCCTCGGGTTCGACCTCAAGGCCGCGAAGAAGCGCCAGATCGAGTCGCGTATCACGGGCGCCAAGGAGTCCAAGTCGATCTGCCCCTACTGCGCCGTGGGCTGCGCGCTCATCGCCTACACGAAACAGGTCAACGGCAAGACCGAGATCCTCCAGATCGAGGGCGACCCCGACAGCCCGGTCAACGAAGGGCGTCTCTGCCCCAAGGGCGCGAGCGCGATGCAGCTCGCGACGAGCTCGCGCCGCGTCGAGCACCCGATGTATCGCGCGCCGGGCTCGACGAAGTGGGAAGTCAAGGACTGGGACTTCGTCCTCGACAAGATCGCGCAGAACATCAAGGCCTCGCGCGACAACACCTTCGTCGCGCAAGACGCGAGCGGGAACGTGGTCAACCGCACCGAGGGCATCGCCTTCGCGGGAGGCGCCGCCTTCAGCAGCGAAGAGGGCTACTTCGCCACGAAGGTGATGCGCGGACTGGGCGTCGTCCACCTGGAGCAGCAAGCCCGGGTCTGACACGGCCCAACGGTGGTCAGTTTGGCCGCCACGTTCGGACGAGGAGCGATGACGAACCACTGGCGTGACATCAAGCACGCCGACCTCATCCTGATCAACGGCGCCAACCCCGCGGAAGCGCACCCGGTCGGCTTCCAGTGGTTCGTGAAGGCCAAGCTCGATCCGACGAAGGGGCCTGGCGCGGGCGGCGGCGCGAAGATGGTCCACGCGGACCCGCGCTTCACGCGGACGTCCGCGCTCGCCGATACCTATCTGCGGATCCGCACCGGTACCGACGTGGCCTACTTCGGCGGGCTCATCAACTACGTCCTCCAGAACGACCTCTACCACGCCGACTACGTGAAGAACTACACGAACGCGTCCTTCATCGTCCGCGAGGGCTACGACTTCAAGGACGGTCTCTTCTCCGGGTACAACGCCGCGACGCGCTCCTACGACATCTCGACCTGGGCCTACGAGACCGAGGGTGATCCGCTCAGCGGGCCGCCTGGAGCGACGCAGGCCCGAGCGAAGCGCGACATGACGCTGGAGCACCCGCGGAGCGTCTTCCAGCTCCTCAAGAAGCATTTCTCCCGCTACACGCCGCAGATGGTCTCCTCGATCACCGGCATCCCGATCCTCGACTTCATGAGCGTGGCCCGGATGGTCGGCGAGATGGGAAAGCCGGACAAGGTGATGACGATCGTGTACGCGGTCGGCCTCACGCACCACACGACCGGCGGTCAGCTCATCCGCTCCGGCGCGCTCCTCCAGCTGCTGCTCGGCAACATGGGCCGCCCCGGTGGCGGGATGAACGCCGAACGTGGCCACGCGAACATCCAGGGGAACACCGACCACGCCATCAGCTGGGAGATCCTGCCCGGCTACCTGCGGATCCCGGCGCCCGGCCAGAAGAACCTCGACCAGTACGTCCAGGCCAGCGCCCCGAAGAGGAGCGACCCGAACTCGTGGAACTTCTTTGGGATCAACTACCGCAACTTCATGGTGAGCCTGCTCAAAGGCTGGTACGGCGACGCCGCGAAGAAGGAGAACGAATACGCCTTCGACTTCATCCCGAAGCCGGGCACGAACTCGTCGTGGATGTCGATCTACGACCAGGCGCTCAAGGGGAAGATGGAGGGCGTAATGCTCAGCGGCATGACCGCGACGAGCATCGGCCCGGACTCGAACCAGGTCCTCCAGGGGCTGGCGAAGCTCAAGTGGCTCGTCGTCATGGACGCGCTCCCGACGACGAGCTCCGAGTTCTGGCGGGCGCCGGGGATGGAGGGGGCGAAGATCAACACCGAGGTCTTCCTGCTCCCCGCGACCCATTGGATCGAAAAAGACGGTTCCTTCGTCAACAGCGGTCGCTGGTCGCAGTGGAAGGAGCAGGTCGTCCCCCCCGAGGGCGATGCTCGCCACGATCACTGGATCCTCGCGGAGCTATTCGATCGCGTGAAGACGCTGTACCGGCAGCAGGGCGGGAAGTTCACCGACCCGATCATGGCGCTGACCCTGAACTACAAGGACCCGAAGAAGCCCGAGCTCGACGAGATCGCGAAGGAGATCAACGGGAAGAACCTGACCACCGGCAGCCAGATGACCTCCTTCGCGCTGCTGAAGGACGACGGCACGACGACCGCGGGCGACTGGATCTACACCGGCAGCTACCCGGACGCGGGCAACCTGATGAAGCGGCGGAAGGGCATCCAGGATCCGAAGGCGAACGACCCGACGGGCATGGGCTTCTACCACGAATGGGCCTGGAGCTGGCCGCTCAACCGGCGCGTCATGTACAACCGCGCGTCGGCCGACCTCGATGGGAAGCCGTGGGACCCCAACCGCCCCGGTATCCAGTGGAACGGGACGGCATGGACCGGCGACGTGCCGGACTACCCCGCGAACATGAATCCGAAGGACCCGGCCGCATGGCTGCCGTTCATCATGAACGGCGAGGGCGTCGGCCGACTCTTCTCGAACTCGATGCTCGACGGCCCGATCCCCGAGCACTACGAGCCGTATGAGGCGCCCATCCCGAACCCGCTCCACCCGAACGTCTCTGAAGATCCCGTCGCTTTCCTCTACGACCAGGCCGCGGGCCGGCCGAACCGGTTCGGCAAGGTGGACAAATATCCGTACGTCGCCACGAGCTACCGGCTCACCGAGCACGAGCACTACGTCACGCAGCACGTCCCGTTGCTCGTCGGGCTGCAGCCACAGGCGTTCGTCGAGATCCCGCAGGAGCTCGCCGACGAGAAGGGGATCAAGAGCGGCGACCGCGTCCGCGTGTCCAGCGAGCGGGGCAAGCTCGAGGTCTCGGCTTTGGTCACGAAGCGGCTCGGGCCGATCACCCTCGCCGGGAACAAGAAGGTGTACCAGATCGGCATCCCGATCCACTGGGGCTTCGTCGGCGTGTCTGCGGACCAGAATCCGGAGAAGTCCAAGTACTGGCTGGCGAACGCGCTCACACCCATGGTCGGCGACGTCGGCGCGAGGACGCCCGAGTTCAAGGCGTTCCTCGTGAACATCGAGAAATTCTGATGGCGTTCTTGCTCGCGGAGACGACCGCCGTTTGGGAGGCGCGCCGCAAACGGGCGAAGGAGCTCGGCGAGCGGTACGACTTCGCACGCGAGCTGCTCGACCTCTACGCCGCGCTTCTCGAGGGGCAGGCGTCGACCTACGAGCGCGCGCTCCACGATCGCCCCGGCGCCGCCGACCTCGCCGGCTACGTCGTGCGGACCGCCTTTCCCGCGGTCATGGACGCGACGATGGCCAAAGGGACCGAGACGCTCCGGGAAGCGGTGCTGCTCCGGTTCCACGAGGGCGATCTCGAGCGGATCGTGGAGGCGTGGCTTCGCGGCGAGGAGCAGAGCGGCACGGACGCGTTCATCGCGCGCGCGGCGACGTCGCCGGTCCTCGAGGCGTTCCCCGAGCTCGCGGGCGAGTTCCGCCGCGAGGACGCGACCGAGCGCAGCTGCCCCTTCTGCGGCGGCTCACCGCAGCTCGCGGTGTTCGGCGAGACGGACGAGGCGCTCGTCACGCCGCAGCGCAAGCTCCACTGCTCGCGCTGTGCGACGAGCTGGACGTTCCCGCGCATGACGTGCGCGTTCTGCGGGGAGACCGAGACCAGCCGGCTGACGGTCTTGGCGGACGTCGAGCCGTTCCCGCACGTGCGCGTCGACGCGTGCGAGCGCTGCCGCCGCTACGTGCTGACCATCGACCTGCGCAAGGACCCGCGAGCCGTGCCCGTCGTCGACGAGCTCGCCGCGATCCCGCTCGATCTCGCCGCCGCGGAGCGCGGTTACGCGAAGATCGCGGCGAACCTGATGGGGTTTTAGCGATGGCCGCATTCCAGGAACGCCCGATGGGGTTCTTCACGGACACGTCGATCTGCATCGGCTGCAAGGCCTGCGAGGTCGCGTGCAAGGAGTGGAACCAGCTCGAGGGCAACAAGCCGCAGTTCCTCGCTGACTCCTTCGACAACACCGGACAGCTCGACGCGCAGAACTGGCGGCACGTGCAATTCATCGAGCAGGTCCCCGACAACCGCGGGACGCTCGTGCAACCCACGCCCATCGCGGGCGGGCAGGCCTGGCTGATGATGAGCGACGTCTGCAAGCACTGTAAGAACGCGAGCTGCCTCGAGGTCTGCCCGACCGGAGCCATCACCCGGACCGAGTTCGATACGGTCTTCATCCAGCAGGACGTCTGCAACGGCTGCCGCAACTGCATCTCGGCGTGCCCGTACGGCGTCATCGGGTTCAACGACCAGACGGGCACCGTCCACAAGTGCACGCTGTGCTACGACCGTCTGCAGACTGGGATGCAGCCGGCGTGCGCGAAGGCCTGTCCGACCGAGTCGATCCAGTTCGGCTACATCGAGGACCTCCACGCGGCGGCGGACAAGCGTCTCGCGAACCTCAAGCAGGCGGGGTACGCGAAAGCGCAGCTCTACGGCCGCGACGAGAAGGTCTACGGCGGCCTGAACGCCTTCTTCCTCCTCATGGACCAGCCCGAGACGTATGGCCTCGTGAACGAGCGCAACGCGGTCCTCCCGCGGCGCAACAACATGCCGGGCTACGTCGGTGGGGTCGCGACCGCCGCGCTCGGGCTCATCGCGGGGCTCCTCGCGTTCCGCAACGGGCGCATGAACGGGAACAACGTCGGCACGAACGACCGCTGATGCCGCCCGCCGAGCATTTCGTGCAGCCGCCGCACTGGGAGTGGTGGATCCTCGGGTACTTCTTCCTCGGCGGCCTCGCCGGCGGCTCGTACGCCCTCGGAACGCTGCTCCGCATCGCCGGCGATGCCCGCGACGAGTCCGCCACGCGTATCGCCTACGTCGCCAGCTTCATCGCGCTCATCCCGTGTCCGATCTTCCTCGCGCTCGATCTCGGCCAGCCCATCCGCTTCTGGCACATGCTCGTCGACACGAGCGACGGCGGGCTGTCGTTCAACGTCGTCTCGCCCATGTCGGTCGGCTCCTGGGCGCTGGTCCTGTTCGGCCTCTTCTCGTTCGTCTCGTTCCTGGGCGCGCTCGCGGACATGGGCCGGCTTCCCGCCGCGCGGCCGATCGCGAGCGTGCTGCGGGGTGGTCCCGGGATCGTCTGGGGCGTGTTCGGCACGGCGTTCGGCGTCTTCATCTGCGGGTACACCGGCGTCCTCCTGGCCGTATCGAACCAGCCCGTGTGGAGTGACGGAGGCTGGGTGCTCGGTGGACTCTTCCTCGCGTCGGCGCTCGCCGGCTCGGCGGCGCTGCTGCTCCTGCTTGCGCGGTCGCGCCGTGACATCGCGTCCGACACCGAAGGGCGCATCGCGGCGGCCGACCGCATGTTCGTGATCCTCGAGGCGATCCTCATCGTGCTCTTCTTCGTGACCCTCGTCCTCGCGGACACCGTCCTCCGTGTGTTGGGTGTGTGGATCCTGCTCTGGATCGTCGTCCTCGTCGGACTGCTCGCGCCGCTCGTTTCCGGTTGGCGCCCCGACCTCGCGCGACGCTGGCCCCCGCTCGCCGCGCCGGTCCTCGCCCTCCTGGGCGTGCTCGCACTGCGCGCCCTCGTCATCTTCAGCGCGCAGTTCGGCTAGTCCGTTGAGGGGGCGCCGCCCCCCAGACGCCCGGTCGAGACCCGCGCGCTCCTAGACGGCGTTCAGGGCTTGGGTGAGATCCGCCGCGTCCTCGAAGGTCCGCTCGGGCAGCCGCCGCAGGCTCGCGACGATCTCGTCCGCCAGCTTGGCCTTGCCGGCCTCGCGAAGGACGTCCGCCTTCGCGACCGGGTAGACGAGGTCCTTCACGAACTGCGAGGCGACCGCGCTCTGGTCGAGCTCCTGCATGCCAGGAGGCAGAGCGAGTCGCATGCCAACCGTCGTTTATCCCCCGATTTCGAACTGCACCTGCACGCGCACCATCACCTGGAGCTCGCCCATCGGTAGCTGCGGTGGAAGCGCCGCCGGCGCCGCCGACTTCACCAGCTGCGAGTAGGTCGTCGTGTCGACGGTCGGCGCCAACCCAACGTCGCTCACGCTCACCACTTTGCCGAGCGCGACGCCCGCGGTCTTCGCCATCGCCTCGGCCTTCGACCGCGCGTCCCCGATCGCCTGAGCGCGCGCGGTCGCCTGTACGGCCTTCGGGTCGAACAGCGTGAACGTCACCGTCGCCGTCGCCGCATTGTCGCCCTGGACGAGCGTGTCGAGCGCCCTCCCGACGCCGTCGGTCCCGTGAAGGGTGAGCACGAGCTGCTGTGTTCCCTGGAAGCCCGTGAGGCGCGGTGCCTTTCCCTGCTCGTACGCGTACTGGGGATCGATCCGGTAGATCGCGGTCTTCGTGTCCGCGTCCGCGATGCCGAGCGCCTTGGCCTTCTGGAGGAGCGCATCGATGCGCTGCGCGAGGAGATCCTGCGCCTGGGCGGCGGTCGAACCCTGCACGATCGCGCCAACGCCGACGACCGCGGCGTCCGGCTTGACGCGGACGATCGCGTCGCCCGTCGTCACGATGCCGGCGGGGATGGCTCCGCCCGGCGCGGGCAGGGCGGGCGCGATCGTCGTGGCCTGCGCGGGCGCCTTCGCGGCGAGGACGAGCGCGACGAGGACGGCGGCGAGGCCGATGGTTCCGAGGACGGTCTTCTGGAAGAACGTGAGCATGCGGTCACTCCCTCTCTATGGTGGCTTCACCCTCTTGACGCGGCCGGCCTCGCGAAGTTCCGGCGCCCGCGCGAGCGCACGCTCGCTCGCCGTCGGTGCTGCGTATCCTCACGGCCGATGAAGCCCAGAGAGCGCCTCGCCGCGCTGCGCGCGCAGTCCGCGCTCGGCGGTGGCGCAGAGCGCATCCAGCAGCAACACGCAAAGGGCAAGCTCACCGCGCGCGAGCGGATCGAGCTCCTTCTCGACGAGGGCAGCTTCACCGAGCTCGACGCGTTCGTCATGGCGCGCCCGACGGAGCTCATCGCCGACGAGGACCGCGTCACGGGCGACGGCGTCGTGACCGGCTTCGGGCGCATCGACGGCCGCAACGTGTACGTCTTCTCCCAGGATTTCACGGTCTTCGGCGGATCCCTGGCGGAGGGACACGCCGCCAAGATCTGTAAGGTCATGGACCTCGCGGTCCGCAACGGCGCGCCGATCATCGGCCTCAACGACTCAGGCGGAGCGCGTATCCAGGAGGGGGTCGTGTCGCTGGGCGGCTACGCCGACATCTTCCTCCGCAACGTGCTCGCCTCCGGGGTCGTGCCGCAGCTCTCGGCGATCCTCGGTCCCTGCGCGGGCGGCGCGGTGTACTCACCCGCGATCACCGACTTCGTCGCGATGGTCCGAGACACGAGCTACATGTTCGTGACCGGACCGAATGTCGTGAAGACGGTGACGCACGAGGACGTGACGCAGGACGAGCTTGGCGGCGCCGACGTGCATGCGGAGCGCTCGGGGGTCGCGCACTTCGAGGCGGACGACGAGCGGTCCTGCCTCGCGCTCCTGCGGCGGCTCGTGGGCTATCTCCCGGCGAACAACCTTGACCCGGCGCCGATCGTCCCCACGGAGGATCCCTGGGATCGCGAGGACCGCGCGCTCGACGACATCGTGCCCGAGCAGGCGGCGAAGGCGTACGACATGACCGACGTCATCCGGCGGATCGTCGACGAAGGCGACATGCTCGAGGTGCACGAGCGCTGGGCGCGCAACATCGTCTGCGCGTTCGCCCGGCTCGACGGGCGCACGGTGGGCGTCGTCGCGCAGCAGCCGATGGTCCTCGCCGGGGTCCTCGACATCGACGCCTCGATCAAGGCCGCCCGCTTCGTGCGCTTCTGCGACGCGTTCAACATCCCGCTCGTCACGCTCGTGGACGTGCCGGGATTCCTGCCCGGGACCGCGCAGGAGCACGGCGGGATCATCCGCAACGGCGCGAAGCTCCTCTACGCGTACGCCGAGGCCACCGTTCCCAAGCTCACCGTCATCACGCGCAAGGCTTACGGCGGCGCGTACGACGTCATGTCGAGCAAGCACATCCGCGGCGACTACAACGTCGCCTGGCCGTCCGCGGAGATCGCGGTCATGGGTCCGGAGGGCGCCGTGAACGTCGTCTACCGCGACGAGCTCGCGAAGGCCGAGGATGCCGACCGGCGGCGCGCCGAGCTCGTCGCCGAGTACGTTGAGCGCTTCGCGAACCCGTACGTCGCCGCCGCGCGCGGCTACATCGACGACGTCATCGAGCCGCACGCGACGCGACCGCGCCTGGTCGCCGCGCTACGCTCTCTGGCCGGGAAGCGCGACAGGAACCCGGCGAAAAAGCACGGGAACATCCCGCTGCGAAGATGAAGAAGGAGTGCCTTCGCGACTTCTTCGCCCTCGGCAAAGAGTGGGACGGGCACGAGCGCAAGCGGGCCGTCGGGTACATCAACTCGGAGATGCTCTGGGAGGACAAGGAAGAAGGCCGCTTCTGCATGGTCGTGCACTTCACCAGCAAGGACGCGTACTTCAAGAACGCGGGCTCGCCGGAGCAGGACGCGTTCTACAAGCGGATGCGCGCGTGCCTCGAAGGCGACCCCGAGTGGATCGACGGCACGTACGAGCAATGGGACAGCACCTACGCGCACCCGCCGGCGTGGGGTGAGCCCGCGCGAAAGACCTGAGCGGCATACAGAAGGTACTCGTCGCGAACCGCGGCGAGATCGCGCTCTGCGTCATCCGCAGCTGCCGCGACCTCGGCATCCGGACCGTCGCCGTCTACAGCGACGTCGACCGTGAGGCCCTTCACGTGCGCGCCGCGGACGAGGCCTACCCGGTCGGAGCGGCCCCTCCGGCCGAGAGCTACCTGAACGCCGCGCGGATCCTCGCGGTCGCCACGCGTGCGAAGTGCGATGCCGTTCATCCGGGGTACGGCTTCCTCTCCGAGAACGCGGCGTTCGCGCAGGCCGTCGTCGATGCCGGCCTTGTCTTCGTCGGCCCGCCGGCCGCCGTGCAGCGAGCGCTCGGCGAGAAGACCACGGCGCGCCGGATCGCGCGCGAAGCCGGCGTGCCGGTCGCCGAGGGCACGGAGCCGCTCGCCGACCTCGCCGACGCGCGCGTGGCAGCTCGTCGGATCGGCTACCCGGTGCTCCTCAAGCCGGCGGGGGGCGGTGGCGGAAAGGGGATGCGGCTCGTCGCGCGCGAGGAGGATCTCGCGCCGGCGTGGCGCATGTCGACGGGGGAGGCGACGGCGGCCTTCGGAGCGCCCGCGCTGTATCTCGAGCGCGCGATCGAGCGCCCCCGTCACGTCGAGATGCAGATCCTGGCCGACCAGCGCGGGTCGGTCGTGTGGCTCGGCGAGCGTGACTGCTCGATCCAGCGCCGTCACCAGAAGCTCATCGAGGAGACACCCGGGCCCGCGGTCGACGCGACGCTTCGGCGACGGCTCGGCGAGGCGGCGGTGCGGGTCGCGCGCGCCGCGGCATACCGGAGTGCCGGGACGGTCGAGTTCCTCGTCGACGCGTCGGCCGGCTTCGTCTTCCTCGAGGTCAACACCCGCCTGCAGGTCGAGCATCCGGTAACGGAGATGGTCACCGGGCTGGACCTCGTCGCGCTGCAGCTGCGCATCGCTGACGGTGAGGCACTGCCGTTCGCGCAGGCCGACGTCGCGCCGCGCGGCGCGGCCATCGAGTGCCGCATCACCGCCGAGGACGCGCGCGCCGGCTTCGTGCCGACGGGCGGTGTGGTCGCGCTCGTCCGCGAGCCGGCCGGCCCCGGCGTGCGCGTCGACAGCGCGCTCGTCGCCGGGGTGAGCGTACCGACCGAGTACGACCCGCTCCTCGCGAAAGTGATCGCCCACGGCCCGGACCGCGCGACGGCGATCGTGCGGCTGCGACGCGCCCTGCGCGAGATGCGCGTCGCGGGCCTGCCCACGGCGCTGCCATTCCACCGTCACGTCCTCGCGGAGCCGGACTTCGTAGCGGGCCGGTACGACACCGGCTACGTCGCGGCCCACTGGCCCCCGCGCGACGAGCCCGAGCTCGCTGACACGGCGGCCGCCTCCGCGGCGCTCGTCGCCGTGCTGGCGCGCCGCGAGCGGAGCGCGCGGGCCCCGCAGGCGCCGGACGACGGCGCGTGGGCCCGAGCCGCGCGCGAGGACGCTCTCCGAGAGCTGCCGACGTGAGGTACGAGGTCGCGCTCGCCGGGCGGGCGCTCCGCGTCGACCTCTCAAGCGACGGACGATTCGCGGTCGACGGCCAGGCCGTGGCGGCGGATGCGCGCGAGGTCGTGCGCGGACGGCAGTGGTCGGTGGTGCTCGATGGCCGCAGCCACGAGGTCACGCTCGTCACGTACGAGCCGCTCCGCCTCGACGTCGACGGCGTCGACGTGGAGGTCAGCGTCGTCGACGAGCGCTCGCAGTCCGCGCGCCGCGACGGGATCCGCTCGGCGAGCGGACGCGTGGAGATCCGCGCGCCGATGCCGGGGCTGCTCAAGAGCGTGCACGTCGCCGAGGGTGACACCGTCGAGCGCGACGCGCCGCTCGTCACGCTCGAGGCGATGAAGATGGAGAACGAGCTGCGCTCACCGGTGCGTGGGCGTGTGACGAAGCTCGGCTACGCCTCGGGGACGAAGGTCGAAGGCGGCGCGGTCCTCGCGGTGCTCGTTCAGACGTCGGAGTGACCGGGCGGATCGAGGCTCGGCGGAGCACCCGCCGCCGCAAAGCTCGGGAAGCGGCCTCATTCCTTGCGGTCCTCGTCGTCCTCAGCCTCGTCGTTGAGCTCCTCATCCTCGTGTACCGCCCGCTGCCGACGACCGACGGCGAGTTCCGGCTCCTCGGCCTCGAGCAGCGCGCCGAGATCGTGCGCGACAGCTACGGCGTCCCGCACGTCTACGCGCAGAACGCGCACGACCTGTTCTACCTCCAGGGATACGTCACGGCGCAGGACCGTCTCTTCCAGATGGACCTTTACCGCCGTGCCGGCGCGGGACGGCTGGCCGAGGTGCTCGGCGACGGAGGTCTCGACGCGGACAGGTCGATGCGCACGCTCGGCTTCGCGCGCGTCGCCGCGGCGGAGGTCAGGCTCCTGCGCGACGAGACGCGCGAGGCGCTACAGGCGTTCGCCGACGGGGTGAACAAGTTCCTCGAGCAGCACGGCGATGCTCTCCCGGTCGAGTTCGTCCTCCTCGGGTACCGCCCCGAACGCTGGTCGCCGACGGACACGATCCTCATCGGCAAGCTCCAGGTCTTCGACGCCGCGGGGAACGAGACGCAGGAGCTGCTGCGCGCGGACATCGCCCTCCGCCTGGGTACGGGCGCGCTCGCAACGCTCATGCCCGACCCGGCGGGCCGCTCCGCGACCGTCGTCGACGAGCGTGCGTGGTCGCAAGTCGCACCGCTGCTCTCCGCCGGCTCGCTCGACGCGGGCGTCGCCGCTCTGCGCGCGATCCTTCCCGGAGCCGGCGCGGGCGTCGGGTCGAACTGCTGGGCACTGAGCGGCGCGAAGACGACGTCGGGCAGGCCCATCCTCGCGGGCGATCCGCACCTCGGGGTGCGCAACCCCTCGATCTGGTACGAGATCGGCCTCGAGGGTGCCGGCTACAAGCTGGTGGGCTTTTCTTTGCCGGGCATCCCCGCGATCGTCCTCGGGCACAACGACCGCATCGCGTGGAGCCTTACGTACGCGTACGCCGACACCATGGACCTGTTCGTGGAGCGCGTCGATCCCCGCGACCCGCGCCGCTACGAGTACAAAGGCGGCTTCGAGACGGCGACGTTCGCGCGCGAGGAGATCACGGTGAAGGGCCGGCCGGACCCGGTGATCGTCGATGTCGCGATCACGCGGCACGGTCCGATCGTCACATCGACGCTCAAGGGGCAGGCCGCGCAGCTCGCGCTCCGCTGGACGGCGCTCGACCCCGGGCACATCGTCGACTGGATCTTCGGCGTCGCGCGCGCGAGAAGCTGGTCCGACTTCCACGCCGCCGCGGCGAGCTTCGAGGGCGCCGCCGTGTCCACCTGCTACGCGGACGTCGACGGGCACGTCGGCTACCAGCTCGTCGGGCGGCTGCCGGCGCGTCCCGGCGACGGCAGCATGCCGGTCCCCGGCTGGACCGGCGAATACGACTGGACCGGTCTCGTCCCGGCGGAGGCGAACCCGAACGCGCTCGACCCGCCCGGGGGCGTCGTGGAGAACTCGAACGACCGCCCCTCGAGCGACCCGCGGTCCGCCGGCTACGCCGGCGAATGGGATCCGGGATTCCGCGGGGCGTACCTCACGCAGCGGCTCGGCGCCCGCGACACGTGGGATCTCGCGGCGACGCGCGTGCTCCAGACCGACTTCGCGTCCGCGCCTGCCGCACGCTTCCGCGAGGTTATCCTCGCGCCGCCGCCGCGGACCGACCTCCAGCGGCGCGCGCAGCAGATCGTGCGCGACTGGAACGGCGCGCTCGGCGCCGAGTCGGCGGGCGCCGCGATCTACGAGTCATGGCTCGTCCACATGCTCGACCGAACGTTCCGCGACAAGCTCGGCGACACGCTCTACACGTCCTGGCTCGACAACGGGCGCTCGACCTTCGCGCTCTATGAGCTGGTGCAGCGGCCCGACGATCCCTGGTTCGTCACGCTGGGCGACCGCAGCGTACGCGGGCGTGACGCGCTGTCGGCGCTCGCGCTCGGCGATGCCGTGACCGAGCTCGGCCGGCGCTTCGGCGCCGACCCGAGCGCCTGGCGCTGGGGTGACGTCCACACGATCACCTTCGCGCACCCCCTCGGCACCGGACCCCTCGCGCTCCTGCTGAGCGTCGGCCCGCTCAAACGCCCCGGCGACGAGAACTCCGTCAACAAGGAGACGTTCGCGCTCTCGAAGCCCTACGCGGTGATCACGCACCCGTCGGAACGGATGATCGCGGACCTCTCGGACCTCGACGCCTCTCTTTCGGTCACGCCGATCGGCGAGTCGGGCCAGCCGTTCTCGCCCCACCGCGCCGACCAGACCCCGCTCTGGGCCGCGGGCGACTACAAGCCCATGCGCTTCTCACGAGACCGGCTCGGCACGGTCGAGGGGACGCTCGTCTTCCGACCGCGCTGAGCGGCATACCATCGGTCCATGGCGAAGCGAGTGCCGCGCTCGGTGAAGAAGAGCCGCGACCGAGCCGAATGGAAGCGCACCACCTACGCGGACGCGACGAAGCGCGTTCCCGAGCGGGCGAAATTCGAGACCACGTACGGCGCGCCGATCCCCCCTCTGTACGACCCGAACGGGGATCCCGGCCTACCCGGCGAGCCGCCGTACACGCGCGGCATCTTGCCGACGATGTACCGCGGCCGCCTGTGGACGATGCGCCAGTACGCCGGCTTCGGCACGGCCGAGGAATCCAACACGCGGTACCGCTACCTGCTGAAGCAGGGGCAGACCGGGCTCTCCGTCGCGTTCGACCTGCCGACGCAGATGGGCTACGACGCGGACGATCCGCAGGTCGCCGGCGAGGTGGGGAAGGTGGGCGTTTCGATCAGCTCGCTCGACGACCTCGCACGCCTCTTCGAAGGGATCCCGCTCGCCGAGGTGACGACGTCGATGACGATCAACGCGACCGCGCCGATCCTCCTCGCGATGTACGTGGCGCTCGGCAAGCGCCAAGACGTCACGGCGGAGCGGCTCGGCGGGACGACGCAGAACGACATCCTGAAGGAATACATCGCGCGCGGGACCTACATCTTCCCGCCGCGGCCGTCGCTGCGTCTCGCGACCGACCTCATCGCGTACTGCGCCGAGCACCTCCCGCGGTGGAACCCGATCTCCATCAGCGGCTACCACATCCGCGAGGCGGGCGCGGACGCGGTGCAGGAGCTCGCCTTCACCTTCGCCGACGCCATCGCGTACATCGACGCGGCGATCGCGGCCGGCCACGCGGTCGACCGGTTCGCGCCCCAGCTGTCCTTCTTCTTCGCTGCGCATTCGACGCTCATCGAAGAGGTGGCCAAGTTCCGCGCCGCGCGGAAGATCTGGGCGCGGATCGTCCGCGACCGGTACGGGGCAAAGGATCCGGCGTCGTCGCTGCTGCGCTTCCACACGCAGACGATGGGGTCGACGCTCACCGCCCAGCAGCCGCTCAACAACATCGTGCGCACGGCGATCGAGGCGCTCGCCGCGGTCCTCGGCGGTACCCAGTCGCTCCACACGAACGCGTATGACGAGGCGCTCGCGCTCCCGAGCGAAGAGGCCGCACGGATCGCGTTGCGGACCCAGCAGATCATCGCCGAGGAATCTGGCGTCGCGGAGACCATCGATCCGCTCGGGGGCGCTCACGCGATCGAGGCTCTCACCGCCGACATCGAGGCGCGCGTGCTCGCGGAGATCGCCGAGATCGACGCGATGGGGGGAGCGCTCGCCGGCATCGAACGCGGCTACCAGATGCGCGAGATCGAAGATTCGGCGTACCGGCAACAGCAGGCGGTCGAGAAGGGCGAGAAGGTCATCGTCGGAGTGAATGCGTACCGGGCGGAAGGCGACGAGCAGGAGCCGGCGCTCCTGCGCGTGGACGAAACGGCCATCGAGCGTCAGCGCGCCCGCCTCGCCGCGCTCCGCGCGCATCGCGACGCCGCCGCGGCCGACCGCGCACGGCGCGATCTCGTGACGGCGGCGACCGGGAACGCGAACCTCGTGCCTCCGATCATCGTCGCGGTCGAGGCCGCGGTCACGCTCGGCGAGATCTGTGCGGATCTGCGGGGGGTCTTCGGGACGTACGTTCCGCCGGTCGGTTGATCCGGCTCGGGTCCCTGCATCACGTCGCCATCGCGGTCCCGCGCATCGCGGACGTGCTCCCGTTCTACCGCGATACGCTCGGCCTCGCCGCCGGACCGGTCCGTGAGCTTCCGGACCAGCGCGTCCGCGTGGCCTTCGTCGGCGGCGAAGGGGATCGCATCGAGCTCGTCGAGCCCACCGACGACGCATCCGGCGTCGCGAGATTCGTCGCGGAGCGTGGACGACCGACGCTGCACCACGTCTGCTACGTCGTCGACGACCTCGCGGCCACCCTGCGGACGCTCGCGGCGGATGGAGTCGAGCTCATCGACGAGCGTCCGCGGCGCGGGGCCCATGGCATGGTCGCGTTCCTGCACCCCCGCGGCTCGGGCGGCGTGCTCATCGAGCTCATGGACCGCGCCAGCCTTCGCGAGCCGATACGATGAATGCGGTGGATCGGCGTCCTCGCGTCGTGCTCACCGTCGGCCATGCCGCGAACGAGCGGATGCTTCGCTCGCGTGGCTTCTACGTCGACGCGCTGCGCGACGCGGGCGCGGACGTGGTCGTCGTCGAGCCCGGCCAGGACGCGCCGGCGGACTTCGACGGGCTCTGCCTTTCCGGCGGTGGTGACGTCGCGCCGGCGCGCTACGGCGAAAGCGATCCGGACGCGCTCTCTCACGACGTCGATCCGGAGCGCGATCGCACCGAGCTCGACGCCGTCCGCGCCGCGCTCGACCGCGACGTCCCCGTCCTCGGCATCTGTCGCGGCTTCCAGCTGCTGAACGTCGCGCGTGGCGGCAGCCTGGTCCTCGACCTCGCCGGTCACCGGCCAGACGATCCCGACGGCGTCGTCACGCACCGCGTACGGGCCGAGGCGGGCTCCCTCCTGGCGGCGGCGATCGGCGACGCTTCTATCGTCGTGAACTCCCGTCACCATCAGGCGGTGACGCCGGAGAAGCTGGGCGATGGGCTCCGACCGACCGTCGCCGTCGACGACCTCGTCGAGGCATACGAGGCGACCGACCGGCGTTGGGTCGTGGCGGTCCAGTGGCATCCGGAGCGTGCCGTCGACCGTGAGATGTCGCCTCAGGTGCGCGGTGTCTTCGATGCGTTCGTGAAGGCCGCCGCCGCCACGCCCGCCGCGGCACGGTGACGGTCTCGACCGGGCCCCGGGCCTCGGTCGAGCTCGGGCAGACCGCGCGCACGCTCTCACGCGGTCCCGTCGGCGCCGTGCTGCTCCATGCGCGCGAGGGCCGAACGCGGGAGGCCGTGCTCCGCGTCGCGCTCGCCGCCGGGGTCGAGGTGCGCTCGAGCATCGCCGCCGCGGACGGGCGGTCGTTCGTCGACCTCGCGCAGCAGCTACGCGACGCACACCCCGACGTCGTCATCGCGCGCGTGGACCGTGCGAAGGGCGACGAGCTCGCGACGCTCGTCGAGGCCGTGCGACTGGGGTGCGCCGCGCAGCGGCCGATGCCGCACCTCTTCGTCCTCGGCGACGCGCGCGCCGCCGCGACCCTCGCCACCAGGGCCGCGCCGATCCCCGGTGAGACCTTCGCCACCGATGCGGACGCCGTCGCGGCGCTGCGCGCGCTCCGGCGACGCGACGACGAGACACCGCCGCCGCGAGCCGAAGAGACCGAGCGTGCGGCCCGGAACATCGCCTCGCTTGCGGGGACCGACACGCTCGTCGTCGACGTCGGCGGCATGGCGACGTCGTGCGTGCTCGCGCGTCCCGCCGGAGAGATCGTCGCGGTCCACGCCGTCCCGTTGGGCGTGGGGGCGGGCGCGGATCGCGTCGTGGCCGATGGCGGTATAGATCGCGTCCGCCGCTGGCTCCCCACGCCGATCGACGCGCCGGCGCTGCTCGAGCGTGTCTTCAACCGGGCACGCTGGCCGGACGCGGTCCCGACGTCGCCCGGAGCGCTCGCCCTCGAGATGGCGCTGGCGCGCGAGGCGATCGCCCGCGCGCTGCTTGACGGCGCCGCGGCGGGCCTCGACGTTACCGGCATGCGCGCAGCCCCCGTCGTCGCGCTCGGCGGACGCCTCGCGGCGTTCCCCCGCGCCGCGCAATCGCTCATCGTCGCCGTCGACGCGGTCGAGCCGACCGGGCTCGCGACCATCATCCGCGAGCGAGCCGGCACCTACGAGACCGTCGCGGTGGTCGCGCCGCTCTGGCCGAGGCGCTCGGCGGTCATCCGTCTACGACACGCCGGCGGCGAGACCGAGCAGCGCGTCGCTCGTGGCGGCTTCTTCCTCATGCCCGCGAAAGGCCGCGTCGGGCTGACCGCGACGGGCGCCAATCTGCGCGGGACGGTCGAGGCGGGCGGCCTCGGTCTCCTCGTCGATGCCCGTGGCCGTCCCGTGGATCTTCCGCAGCGGGACGCCGAGCGCATTCCCACGCTCGCGCGGTGGCACGCCGCCGTGTCGGCGCTCCCGGTCTGACCATGGCCTGGCGCTACGCGCGGTGGACCGCGGAGCACGACCTTCCCATCGGCGTCGCGGAGCGCCGCAACCTCGGCACGCGCGTGCGTGCGGGCGACGTGATCGGCGCCGGTGCCACCGCGGGCAACGTGGTACGGCTCGCCGGCGCGCGGCGTCTCGGCATCGCCGCCGCCGATCTCGCCCGCCTCCTGCGCGTGAGCGTCGGCAGCGAGGTCGTCCGCGGCACGGTCCTCGCCCGTACGGGACGCCGATTCGCGCGCACGCTGAGCGCGCCGACCGACGGGCGCCTCATGCACCTCACCGCCGACGGCGACCTCTACTTCGCACCGGCCGCCGCCCGCTGGATCGTGCGCTCGACGCTGGATGGCGAGGTCGTCCGCTCCGATGACGCGTGCGTTGCGGTCGCGGGCGCGGCGTGGGGCCTGTCCGGGCTCGCCGCGTACGGGCCGGATGCGGTCGGCGAGCTCGCCCTCGGGGTCGACGCGCCGACCGATGAGCTGCAGCCGTCGCGCCTCGACGTCCGGCTGGGTGGCCGGATCCTCGTCGGCGGCGCGCGCATCGCGGCCGAGGCGATCACGCGCGCGCACGCGTGCGCGATCGCCGGGCTCGTCGCGGGCGCCGCCCCGGCCGCCGGACTGCGTGTCGTGTACGGCAACGCGATCACGGCCGCCGGCTCGGCGACGCGCGACGACAGCCCGACCGTGCTCTGCCTCGTCGGCTTCGGGACCGCACCGCTGCCGCGCGAAGTCTTCGCCCCTCTCGCCGCGCTCGCGGGATCGCGGGCCGCCATCCATGCCTCGTCCGCTCGGCTCTTCGTCTTCGCGCCGGCCGATGCCGGAGATTTCGCGCAGGACGCCCCCGACCTCACGCTCGCGAGTGACTACGGCGCGGTGCGCCCGCTCGCGAACGGCCGCGCCACGGCGGGCGAGGCGCGGTTCGCGAGCGAGGTCACGGCTGAGGCGCTGCGCTGCGGCGGCGAGGTCATCCCCACGGCCAACGTGATGCCTTTCGACGCGGAGCGCTAGCCTCGCAGCTCGTGGCGAGGGGGAGGCGGCGCAGACGCGAGCGGCGCGACGAACGCGAAGATCGCGGGACGACCGTCGCGCGCCGCGAATCCCGTTCGATCGAGAAGCGGCGGAGCGAGTTCGTCGCCGCGCAACGCGCGCTCGCGCGCCGGCGCACCGTGATCGGCCTGCTCGGCTTCGTTCCGCTCGCGGGATTCGTCGGCTGCGGCTACGGCCTCACCGCGCTGTGCGCGATCCCATCCGAGGTGTGGCTCCTCGGGTGGGCCGCGTTCTTCGGGTCGTTCCTCGGCCTTACCATTCGACTGTTCCGTGAACGCCGCAAATTCGAACGCGGAGCGGCGGGTGGCGCGACCTCTTCATGACGCGACGATCGACCTCGTGAGCCACTCTTCTCTCCACACCGAACGACTCGGCGAGCGCCTCGGCGCGCTCGCGGCGCCGAACGACGTGTTCGCGCTGAGCGGCGAGCTGGGCGCGGGAAAGACCGTGCTCGCACGCGGGATCGCCGCCGGCCTCGGGATCGAGCCGGCGGAGATCACGAGCCCCACGTTCATCATCCTGCGCGAGCACGGAGGCGGCCGGCTGCCGTTCTTCCATCTCGATCTCTACCGTCTCGAGGGTGCCGACCTCACGAACACCGGGTGGGAGGAGGCGCTCGACGCCGGCGGGGTGACGGTCATCGAATGGCCGGATCGCGCCGGCGACGCCCTGCCCGACGACCGTGTCGACGTTCGGCTCGAGCACATCGCGGACACCAAGCGCCGCGTCGTCTTTGCCGCGACCGGCCCGCGCTCGAGGCACCTCGTCCAGGAGCTGCGCACGAGTGTTGTTGGCGCTTGACACGTCGACCTCCTGGGCGTCGGTCGCGCTCTTCGACGGGCGCGACGTCCTCGCCGAGGAGACCTGGCAGGCGCAGCGCCGGCAGGGGGACGAGCTCTTCCCCGCGATCGAGCGGATCCTCGTCAACACGCGCACAGCGTTCTCGGCGGTCACGCGCGTCGCCGTCGCCACCGGGCCCGGCTCGTTCACGGGGCTGCGCGTCGCGATCGCGGCGGGCCAGGGGATCGCGCGCGGCAGCGGCGCCGCGCTCGTCGGCGTCTCCACCCTCGACGTGCTCGCGTATCCGCACGCGCTCTCGAAGCAGCGCACCTGCCCGCTCCTTCCCGCGGGGCGCGACATTTACTACGCGGCCTTCTACCAGGAGCGCAATCGCCGGTGGCTGCGCCGCTCGCCTCTCATGGTCGCGACGCTTCCCGAGATCTGCCGGCAGATCGGCACGCACACGCTGTTCGTCGGCGAGATCGGCCCCGAGACCGAGTCGACGCTTCGCGACCTCCTCGGCCCGAAGGCCCTGTTCGCGCCTCCGGCATCGCGCATGCGACGTGCGGGGTATCTCGCCGAGCTCGGCTGGAAGGAGCTCGAGACCCGCACGCAGGTGAAGATGAGCGAGATCGAGCCGCTCTACGTCCGGCAGCCCTCGATTCGCGTCTCGTTCGACCAGACGTTCGCCGCGCCGCCCGCCGACGAGCGGGCGCTCGGCCTGCCCAAGAGGTCCTAGCCGTGGTCGCCACCTTCCCGGTCGTCATCGAGGAGATGCGCGTCGACGACATCGCCGCGGTCCAGGAGGTCGAGCGCGCCTCGTTCCCGGTGCCCTGGCCCGCGAACGCGTTCCGCCACGAGCTCACGCAGAACAAGAATGCGCGCTACATCGTCGCCCGCGAGGGCGACCGCATCGTCGGCTACGCCGGCCTGTGGCTCATGGTCGACGAGGCGCACATCACGACCTTCGCCGTGCTTCCGGAGCGGCGACGCCTCCGGATCGGCGAGCGGATGCTCGTCCGCATCTTCGAGGTCGCGCAGGCTCTCGACGCGGAATGGCTCACGCTCGAGGTCCGCGCGTCGAATCTCGCGGCGCAGAAGCTGTATGAGAAGTACGGCTTCCGCCGGGCGGGCGTGCGCCGCCGCTACTACTCCGACAACAACGAGGACGCGCTCATCATGTGGACCGAGCGGCTCCGCGAGCGCTCGGTGAGGGACCGGGTGGCGAGGCTCCGGACCGCCCTGGACCGCGACGAGTAAGAGTGCGGATCCTCGCGATCGAGACCTCGTGTGACGAGACCGGCGTCGCGGTCGTCGAGGACGGGCGTCGCATCCGTGCGAACGTCGTGGCCTCGCAGCTCGTTCACCAGGACACCGGCGGCATCGTCCCCGAGGTGGCCGCGCGCGAGCACCTGCGCGCGATCGACGCGCTCACCGAGCAGGCCCTCCGCGACGCCGGCCGCGGCCTCAAGGAGATCGACGCGGTCGCCGCGACGGTCGGGCCCGGGCTCATCGGGTGCCTTCTCGTCGGCGCGAACTACGCCCGGGGCCTCGCGCTCGCCGCGGGCCTGCCGTTCGTCGGCGTGAACCACCTCGAGGGCCACGTCTACGCGAACTGGCTCTACGAGGTCGCGGGGGGCGAGCCCCCCGCGGACCCCCCGCCCGAACCGCAGATACCCGCGGTCGTGCTCATCGTGTCCGGCGCCCACAGCGACCTCGTGCTCATGGAAGGCCACCGGCGCTTCCGTCCGCTCGGCCGCACGATCGACGACGCCGCGGGCGAGGCCTTCGACAAGGTCGCGCGCCTCCTCGGTCTCGGCTTCCCCGGCGGTCCCCTTGTCGAGCGCGCGGCGAAGGACGGCGATCCGAACGCCTTCCCGCTCCCGCGCGCCGTCCTTGCGGACCGCTACGACTTCAGCTTCAGCGGGCTCAAGACGGCGGTGCTGCGTCGAGTTCGCGAGCTCGAGGCGAAAGGGCCGGTCCCGGTCGCCGATGTGGCGGCCTCGTTCCAGAAGGCGATCACCGAGATCCTCGCCGAGAAGACCGCGCGGGCTGCCGCCGAGCACGCGGTCGAGACGGTGCTCCTCGGCGGGGGCGTCGCGGCGAACCTCGCGCTCCGCGCGGAGATCGCGAAGCGCATCGGCCATCCGCTGCGCGTCCCACCGCCGCGCCTCTGTACCGACAACGGCGCGATGATCGGCGCGGCCGCGTTCTTCGTGCTCCGTCATCGCGGCACCGAGATGCCGGTCGCCGTGCGGAGCGACATGAAGCTCGCGTAGACGACGCGCCAGAATGTGGTCATAAAGGAGTCAGCTTTGAGGAGCAGTGGGCAGTGGCTGCGGTAGGCGTCCGGGAGCTCAAGGCAAAGGCGTCAGAGATCATCGAGCGCTCCTCGCGGGGCGAGCGCTTTCTCGTTACTCGACGCAGTCGCCCGACCAGCGTTCTCCTTCCGATCGATGAGGACCTTGAGGACTTCATCCTGGCGAACGCCTCTGAGTTCGTTCGCATGAGCGAACGTGCACGACGCGAGTACCGCGCCGGGAAAACGCGACCGTGGCGCGAAGTGCGTCAGGAGCTCGTAGCCGAGGGGGAGCGTCATCCCGTGGCGCGTCGAGCTCGGTAGCGACCCAGAGCGGGCTTTTCATCGCCTGCGCGGCGACGAGGTCAAAACGGATGAACCGGGCGATCGATCGAAGGGTCGTCGTCGTGCGGGCGATCGTCAATCGGAAGGACCTCGATCGCCGGTTGAACGCTCGCCGATGACGAAGGAAGAGCTCGCCGCCGTCCTCGCCGAGGCCGAGGCACGCGCCAAGTCGGACGGCTCGGGGAACGACGTGCCCGACCTCGTGCTGCGCATCCTCACCGTCGCGAGTGGCACGGACACCGTTCGCGCGGCGCTCAAGGACGTGAAGGCCGGCCGCGCGCTCCTCCGGTTCACCGACATCGACCGCGCGATCGAGTTCCAGGCCGGTGAGGGGAGGCTCCACGCGGAGGCGGCGGACATGAAAGGTCCAGGCCCGAAGGTCGACGCGACGAGCGAGACGTGGCTCGGCCTCCTCGGCGGAACGCTCAAGCCATGGCTCGCGTTCACGCGCGGCATGGTCGTCTGCCGCGCCGGCCTCACCGAGCTGCGCTGGATGCAGCAGGTCGCGGAACGCCTTCAGAAAGCCTACGCGGAGTAGCGATCTCCGGACGACGGGCAAGGACTAGAGTTTTCCCGATGGCCGAAGCCGTCCCCTCACCGCGGACCGACGACACGAAGGCGCCGGACGAGCAGAAGAAGGTCCACCGCGCCGAGACGAAGACGAAGACGACCGTCGAGGCGAAGCGTCAGGGGCCCACGCTCGAGATCATCAAGGCCGACGAGCGCGTGCGGACCTACATCCGCTCCGCGAACCAGCAGACGGGCGCGATCGGCTACACCGAGCACGGCGAGCGGCACGCGAACACGTCGGCCGACGGCGCGCGCTTCATCCTGAAGTCCCTCGGCCACGAGGCGCGCCGCTGCGAGCTTGGCGCGATCGCCGCCTATCTCCACGACATCGGGAACGTCATCACGCGCGAGAAGCACGGCCAGACCGGGGCGCTCCTCTCGAAGGACATCCTCGACGCCCTCGGCTTCCCGACGGAG
Source organism: Chloroflexota bacterium (assembly GCA_005883625.1). Taxonomy (GTDB): domain Bacteria; phylum Chloroflexota; class Limnocylindria; order P2-11E; family P2-11E; genus 3-1-20CM-2-70-9. The sequence goes on from VBDU01000065.1 coordinate 38,514, forward strand.
GAGGTCGCGATCGTGATGGGCGCGATCGCCAACCACGAGGAGTCCGAGGGCGGCCTGCCGGTGAGCGCGGTGTCGGCCGCGGTGATCATCGCCGACAAGAGCGACGTGCACCGCAGCCGCGTCCGCAACCCCAAGACCACGGCCTTCGACATCCACGACCGCGTGAACTACGCGGCGACGGCCTCGGAGATCAAGGTGAGCCGCAAAGAGAAGCTCATCACGCTCGAGCTCACGGTCGACACCGAAGTCGCGCCGATCATGGAGTACTTCGAGATCTTCCTGCCGCGCATGATGCTGTCGCGACGCGCCGCAGAGTTCCTTCACTGCAGCTTCGCCCTCGTCATCAACAACACGCGGCTTCTGTAAGCACGCCCCCGCCTCCCTAGAATCTTCCCGATACCCCGCCGGAGGCCCGAATGCCCTCGATCCGTTCCCGGCGTCCATCCCGCGTGCGCACAGCGATCGCCGCCGGCGGCGTCGTGATGCGACGCCGGAACGACGACTGGGAGGTCGTCCTCGCTGGCCGGCAGAGCGACGGCACCTGGGTCTTCCCCAAGGGGACGCCCGACAGAGGCGAGTCGATCGAAGAGACCGCCGAGCGCGAGGTGCGCGAGGAGACCGGCCTCGACGTGCGCATCCTCCGGCCTCTCGGCCAGACCGACTACTGGTTCGCCGCGCCCGGCGAGCGCGTCCACAAGTTCGTCCATTTCTTCCTCATGGAGCCCACGGGTGGCGACCTCTCGGCGCACGACCACGAATACGACGAGGTGCGCTGGGTCCCCCTGGCCGAGGCGCGCCGGATGCTCAGCTTCGACACGTACCGCGAGGTCCTGGACCGTGCGGTCGCCGCGGCGCGGGAGGCCGCGTGACCGCGATGGCAGAGACCGCGCTACGGCGCACGCCGCTCTACGACGAGCATCGGCGCCTCGGTGCGAAGATGGTCCCCTTTGCGGGCTACGAGATGCCGATCCAGTACTCGGGGATCGTCGCCGAGCACCGCGCCGTTCGTTCGCGCGCCGGGCTCTTCGACCTGTCGCACATGGGGGAGTTCCACTTCCGCGGCCGGGGCGCGCAGGCTACCGTCGATCGGCTGGTCTCGAGCGACGTCGCGGGCCTCGACGTGGGGCAGGCGCGCTACGGGCTTCTCTGCAACGAGCGCGGGACGATCGTGGACGACGTCATCGTGTATCGCGTCGCTGTCGACGAGCTCATGATGGTGGTGAACGCCGCGAACATCGCGAAGGACCGGGCGCACGTTCTGGAGCTTCTCGGCGCGGACACCGCGTTCGAGGATCGTTCGACCGGGACCGCGCTCATCGCCATCCAGGGCCCGCGCGCGGCGCAGATCCTCGGCGCCGAGAGCGGCGCCGAGGTGACGAGGCTTCACCCCTTCGGCGTCATCGGGGCACGCCTCGCTCGGACGAGCGCGGTCGTCGCGCGGACCGGCTACACGGGCGAGGATGGGTTCGAAGTCTTCGTCGCGAGCGAGGGTGCGGGCGCGGTCTGGTCGGCGCTCCGTGAAGCCGGCCGCGAGGCCGGCCTCCTGCCCATCGGCCTCGGTGCGCGCGACACCCTCCGTCTCGAGGCGCGCTACTCGCTCTACGGCAACGAGATCGACGAGAGCACCGACCCTATCGAGGCTGGGCTCGCCTGGACGTGCAAGCTCGACAAGGCGTTCATCGGCCGGGACGAGATCGCGAAGCGCAAAGCCGAAGGCGCTCGCCGCAGGATCGTCGGCCTCGTCATCGACGGCGGGGTGGCTCGGCACGGCCACGAGGTCGTGCACGAGAGCACGCCGATCGGGACGGTCACGAGCGGGACCTACGGCCCGACCGTCGACAAGAACATCGCCCTCGCGTACGTCCCGACGGAGATTTCGAAGGTCGGAACGCGCCTCGCGGTGCGCATCCGCGAACGCGACGTTCCGGCTACGGTAGTGAAGACACCTTTTTATCGGAGGCCCGAGTGAGCGCCGTCCCCGACGACCTCAAGTATTCGAAGGAGCACGAGTGGGTCCGTGCCGACGGCGACGTCGCGACGATCGGGATCACACACTTCGCGCAAGAGCAGCTCGGGGACGTGGTGTTCGTCGAGCTTCCCGAGAAGGGCGCGACCGTGCGCCAGTTCTCGAGCCTTGGGGTGGTCGAGTCGGTGAAGGCCGCCTCGGACATCTACGCGCCGATCTCCGGCGAGGTCCTCGAGCGCAACGTGAAGGTCATCGAGAGTCCCGAGCTGGTGAACAGCGCGCCCTACGGTGACGGCTGGATGCTCAAGGTGCGCCTCGCGGACAAGGGCGAGCTGACGAAGCTCCTCAACGCCGCCGATTATCGCTCGCACATCGGCGAGAGCGCCGGTATCGGAGGCGACTGACCCGAGCGCGTGAACAGCAACCCGTACTCGCCGCACACGCCCGAGGACCGCGAGGCGATGCTCGCGCGGGTCGGCGTGCGCGACGTCGACGAGCTCCTTGGGGCGATCCCGAAGGACGCACGCTATCCCAAGCTTGGCGTAGGGGCGGGGATGTCCGAGATCGAGGTGCAGGCGCATCTCGAGCGTCTGGCGGCGATGAACACGACCGCGGGATCGGGCCCGTTCTTCATCGGCGGCGCGATCCAGCGGCGCTACATTCCCGCGGCCGTCCCGGCCCTCGCTCTGCGCGGCGAATTTCTCACCGCCTACACGCCGTATCAGCCCGAGGTGAGCCAGGGGACGCTCCAGGCGGTGTGGGAATACCAGTCGCTCATGGCCGAGCTGCTGGCGATGGACGTCGTGAACTCGTCGATGTACGACGGAGCGTCGGCGACGGCGGAGGCCGCGCTCATGGCCGTGCGTCTCACCGGACGCACCAAGGTCGTCGTCGGCACGGAGGTCGACTTCACCTACCGGCGAACGCTTCGCACGTACGCGCGCGGGCCGGAGCTCGAGGTCGTCGAGACGCCGACCGCGCAGCTCGCGACGGCGGCGACCGGGTCGGCGTGCCTCGTCGTGCAGCACCCGGATGCCTTCGGGACGCTCGTCGACGTCAGGACGATCGCCGACGCGGCGCACGCGGCGGGCGCGCTCTGCGTGCAGGTGACGGAGCCGCACGCCTGCGCCCTCCTCGAGCCGCCCGGCGCGCTCGGCGCCGACATCGCCGTGGGCGAGGGCCAGCCGCTCGGCATCGCCATGTCGTACGGCGGGCCACACCTCGGGATCTTCGCCTGCCGAGAGCCGCTCGTGCGGCAGATGCCCGGACGTATCGCCGGCCAGACCGTGGATGCGAACGGCACCCGCGGCTTCGTGAACACGCTGCAGACGCGCGAGCAGCACATCCGTCGCGAGAAGGCGACGAGCAACATCTGCACGAATGAGGCGCTTGCCGCGATCACCGCGGCCGTGTACCTGTCGCTCCTCGGGCCCGAGGGACTCCGGGCGGCCGCGCGCGCCGGCGTGACGCGTGCGCACGCGCTCGCGAAGCGCCTCGCCGCGATCCCGGGGCACGCGATCGCGAACAACGGTCCGTTCTTCGACCGCTTCACGCTCAGCAGCGAGACGGGCGGGTGGGAGCTGCGCAGCGCGCTCCTCGCGCGCGGGATCCAGGTCGAGGCGACCGCGTCGCACTATGTGGACGGCCGGCGGCGCGGTCGTGACGACGTCATCGTGCAGTGCACCGAGCTGACGACGGAGGCGGACGAGGACGCGCTCGTCGACGCGATCGCCAAGCCGTCGCGCGCTGGCGAGGCGGTGGCGGCGCGATGACGGTCCGCACGCAGGCCGTCCCGGACCTCGGCGCGAAGACGCCGCTGCCCGCCCTCGAGCCCTTGCTCTTCGAGCTCGCCCGGCCCGGCCGCCACGGCCGGCACGTGCGCTCGTCCGAGACGGCCGACATCCCGGCGGCTTTCCGACGGACGACGCCGCTTGGGCTGCCGGAGCTCACCGAGCCGCAGGAACGATCGCGTCGCCGGGCTCTTCGCGGATATCCACCCACGTCAGTCGTACCGCACGACGCAGGGCGTGCTCGCGCTCGCGTACGAGCTCGAGCAGCTCCTCGCGAAGATCAGCGGCATGGACTTCGTCAGCCTGCAGCCGCAGGCGGGCGCGCAATCCGAGCTCACCGCGCTCCTCGTGTTCAAGGCGTACCACGCGAAACGCGGCGAGGCCGGACAGCGGCGTCGCATCATCGTCCCGGACTCGGCGCACGGCACGAACCCGGCATCGGCCGCGATGTGCGGGTACCAGGTCACCACGGTGAATAGCGACGCACGCGGGATCGTCGACCTCGACGCGCTTAAGGCGGCGCTCGGACCGGACGTCGCAGGCTTCATGCTCACGAACCCGAACACCATCGGCCTCTTCGAAGAGCGCGTGCGCGAGGTCTGCGCCGCGGTACACGACGTCGGCGGGCTCGTGTACGGCGACGGCGCGAACATGAACGCGCTCCTCGGGATCGCGCGCCCCGGCGATCTCGGCTTCGACTGCGTGCACATCAACGTCCACAAGACGTTCTCGACGCCCCATGGCGCGGGCGGTCCCGGGGCGGGCCCGCTCTGCGTCAAGGCGTCCCTCCGGCCGTTCCTGCCGAAGCCGTGGATCGTCCGCGAGGCCGATGGCTCCTACCACTACGACACCGCGCGGGAGGACCGCGAGCCCGACGCCGTCGGCGAGTCGATCGGCACGATCAAGCAGCGCCTCGGGAACTTCGGCGTCCTCGTGCGCGCTTACACCTACATGCGCACCCTCGGCGAAGAGGGTCTCGTGGAGACGGCCCGCGACGCGATCCTCGCGGCCAACTACCTCCTCGCGCTCCTGCGCGAGGCCTACGACGTCGCGTACGACCGCTCGTGCATGCACGAGTTCGTGCTCAGCGCGCGGCGGCAGAAGCAGCAGGGGGTGTCCGCGCTCGACGTCGCGAAGGCGCTCATCGACGAAGGCTTCCACCCGCCGACGGTGTACTTCCCGCTCATCGTGCCGGAAGCGCTGATGATCGAGCCGACCGAGACCGAGACGAAGGAGACGCTCGACGCGTTCGCCGCCGCGATGCTGCGGATCGCCGAACGCGCGCGGACCGATCCGGCATCCGTGCACGACGCACCGACGAAGGCGCCGCTGCGGCGTCTGGACGAGGTGGCCGCGGCGCGCAAGCCCGTGCTCCGGTGGAAGCGACCCAGCTGACGACGCGCACCCGCGTCGCCATGGTGTGGCCGGAGCTGGCCACCGTCGCGTCTGGGGTCGTCGACGTGCGTGCCGAGGCGGACGACGCGGCCGAGCTCGTCGATCAGGCGCATTTCGGCGAGCAGCTGCGGGTGCTCGGCGAACGGGGCGAATGGCTCTACGTCCAGGGCGAGGACGACTACTTCGGCTGGATCCGCTCGGACACTCTGTCCGTGGAGAGCGACCCGCATCCGGACCCGCTGTGGATCGTCGCCACGACCCTGGCGCCGGTGCGAGCGGACGCGGCGGCCGACGCGGAGATCATCGGCGAGATCCCCGCGGGTGCACGCCTTTCGGAGCTCGCGTCGGGGGACGCCGGCGACTGGCTCGTCCTGAGCTGGCGTCGCGGGAAGGGCTTCCGCCGCGGCTACGTGGCCGCTGCGGACACCGCACCTCTCGACGATCTGCCGCGGCGGCCGCCGACGCCCGCCGATCTCCTCGCTACCGCGCAGGCCTTCATCGGTTCACGGTACGTTTGGGGCGGTACCACAGAGCGCGGTCTGGACTGTTCCGGCTTCGTTCAGCAGGTGTACCGTTTGAACGGTGTTGGGCTGCCGCGGGATGCGGACCAGCAGGCCGTGTTCGGCCGGCCGGTCGAGCGGGCGAGCCCCGGCGACCTCTTCTTCTTCGGGGCCGAAAGGGTGACGCACGTTGCCCTCGCCACCTCGGAGAGCGAATTCCTACACGCCCCGCAGTCCGGCGCGGTCGTCGAGAGAGGGAAGTTGGGCCCCGAACGCCGTCTCCGGACGATCCGCCGCTATCTTCCCGAGAACGTACGTGAAACCTAAGAAAGCACAAACGCGAGCCGGCGAAGCCGACGAAGCGCGGTCCGATCGCGAGCTCGTCTACGCGGCGCGGGACGGGGACACGCGCGCCTTCGACGCGCTCTTCTACCGGCACCGCGACGGCATCTTCCGGCTCGGACTGGCGATCACAAAGGACCCCTCGGCCGCCGACGAGATCGTCGTCGACACGTTCGCGCGCGCGCACCGGGCGCTCGCACGGCTCGAGCCCGACGACTCGCTCCGGCCGTGGCTGTATCGGGTCGCTGTCAATCTTTCGTACAACCGCCGGCCTCGAAAGGGCGTCGTGCTTTCACCTCTCGAGGACGCGGTCGACGAGAAGGTCACGAGCGATGAGGGCTCGCCGGCGAACCTCGCGGAGCTCGCCGAGCTGCGGCGCGTCGTGCTCGCAGCCGTCGACCTCCTCGGCCCCAAGCACCGCCTCGTCGTCGTGCTCCATTACCTGAACGGTCTCAACCTCGCCGAGATCGCGCAGGTCGTCGACTGCCCGATCGGGACCGTCAAGTCCCGCCTCCACTACGCCCTGCGGCGCCTGCGAACGCATCTTTCCGCACATCCGGAGCTCGGCCTCGAACCGCGCGCCGCCTTCATGGCTAGTCCAGGTAGACAGCGGACAGCTCCGCTTATCGTGGAGCCCGTGAGGTTGGATCGTCGATGACGCTCATGTCGCGCAGCTGCCGGATCGCCCAGGATCAGATCGTCGCCGTGCTCGCCGGGTCGGTCGACCTGCGCGACCGCCGGGCGCTCGATGCGCACGCCGCGCGCTGCTACCGCTGCGCCGACGCGCTTCGCGACGCGGTCGCGACCCACGTCGCGCTCGGCCGCGCGTTCGCCCCGCTTCGCGCCGCGCACACCCTCGTCGCCCCCGGTCGCGTCCGCCTGGCGCTCCGGCCGGCCCCCGCGAGCCCCTTCGCCCCGCTCTTCGGTCTCGCCACGCGCCTCGCGGAGGGGACGGTCGCGCTCGGCGTGTCCGCGTTCATCCTGTCGAGCGCCGTGGCCGGCATGGCGCCCGGCGAGCCCGCGCCCGCCCCCGCGGAACAGAGCGACGGCGTCGCCGTACACGTAAGCCGCAGCTTCGACGACACCCAGTTCTTCTACCGCTGGGTACGGATCGGCCGCTACGCCCCGATCAACGATCTCCTCGATCCGTCGATCGGCATCCCGCGCGGCGCCGACGATGCGGACACGCCGGAGCCGGTAAGAGAAAGCGCGCTCCGCTAGGAGCCCCGGCACGGTCCGCGCGTCGCTCGCGTGCCTGCTGCTGGCGACGGCGGCGCTCGTCGCCTGCGCGTCGCCCGCGCCGGAGCGGCGCGACGTCGTCGTGGGCATCGTCGGCGAGCCCGCCTCGGTCTTCGCGGACGACCCGTTCGCGCGCCTCGTCGCAGCCGCCGTGACCGAGCAGCTCGTCCGCCGCGACGCGCGTGGCGACCTCGTTCCCCGGCTCGCCATGACCGTGCCGACGCTCGAGAACGGCGCGGCGCGGGTGGAGCACGACGCGACCGCGCCGGACGGACGCCTCGTCGCCGACTTCCGCCTGCGGTCGGGGCTGCGCTGGCAGGACGGGGAGCCCATCACCGCGGCCGACGTGTTCTTCGCGTTCGCACAGGAGCGCCTCGCGCCGGCCGGCAGCGAGGCGCGCTGGATCGCCGATCACGTCGAGCGCGTCGAGGTCACCGGCGAACGCGACGTCCGCTTCGCCTACCGCGCGGGAGAGCGCTGGGCCGATTACCCGCTCGCTGCGCGCGTCCTGCCGCGGCACGTCCTCGCGGCCGCCGACGCCGGCGCGCGCGCGAAGTTCGCGCGAGAACCCGTTCACGCCGGGCCCTTCGCGGTCGCGGCGTGGATCCCGGGTTTCGGGGTGACGCTATCGGCGTTCAAGGATCACGTGCTCGGTCCTCCCGCGCTCGGCCGCATCGAGATCCGGTTCCTCTCCGATCGTCGCGCCGTTCTCGACGCCCTCCGGCACGGCGAGATCGACGTTGCCCCGTCGCCCGCACTCGAAGCCGATCTCTCGCGCACGCTCGATCGCATCGCCGACGGGACCGAGCGGACCGGTCTGCAGGCGTACTACACGCCGAGCGAGGCGCTCGACGTGCTCCGTTTCGGCGGCTCGCGCTTCGCCGACGCGCGCGCGCGCCGCGCGGTCGAGCTCACCATCGATCGACAGGGGATCGTCGACGACGTGTTCGCGGGACGCGCCCGCATCCCGGCCTCGTACCTCGTCCCGCCGCTCTGGGCCGCGGCGGAGAACACGCCACCGGCGCGACCCGATCGTGACGCCGCACGGGCGCTGCTTGCGGCCGCGGGTTTTGCTCGCGGGAACTTCGGGATCCTCGAGCGCGGCGGCGAGCGCATGACCGTGGCGCTCCTCGTCGCCTCCGGCTCGGTCGGCCGGACCGATGCGGCGCGCCGTGTCGCGGGCGACCTCGCCGCCGTCGGCATCGCCGCGGAGGTCCGCGAGCGGCCCATCGCCGATGTCCTCGGCCTCGTCGCGCGCGGCGAGTTCGACCTCGCGCTCATGCCTCAGCGCGCCGACGACCCGGACGTCGCCACAGAGGTCTACCGAGGGCTCGCTGGGCCGTGGTTCGACGCCCTCGCGGCGGCCGTCCGGAGCACCGCCGACCGCGGCGAGAAGCGCTCGCTCTACGCCGAGATGCAGCGCGTCTGGAGCAGCGAGCTGCCGGCCCTTCCGCTGTACCAGCATCTCCAGGTGGACGTGGCGCCGCGGGCACTGACGGGGGTCCAGCCATCGCCGGCCGGGGACGCGCTCACATGGAGCGCGCGCGACTGGCGTTTCGCGGCTCCCTGAACCTTGCCGCAGCGCTACCGGTAGGGGTCGGAAAGGGTTCATCGTGCGCTGTCGATTGACGCTGCGTGCGAGCGGACCTCAGAATGACACGGTCCGCTCGCTCCGCTGGCCGCCCGGCCAGCAGCGGGCGCCGTCAAAGGGAGGCGGGACACCCCTGTTCCTGGACCACGCAGCTTCACACGGACGCGACCAAAGAACAGCGAGGAGGAAGTGCATGCAACGCAGAGGCGGTATCTGGTCCGTCCTGGCGCTGCTCGTGATCGCTGGGCTTCTTGCCACGGCGTGCACGCAGCCGGGTCAGCAGGGCGGCCCGCAAGCGGGGGCGGCGGACCCGAACGGCGAGCTGACCACGAACACCGGTTCCGAGCCGGACACCATCGACCCGCAGAAGGAATCGTTCGTCAACGAGGTCGCCCAGACCATGATGGTCTTCGAGGGCCTCATGCGGCTCGACGCGAAGACCCTCAAGCCGATCCCGGGCTCGGCGGCGAAGGACCCCGACGTCTCGTCCGACGGCCTCAAGTACACGTTCACGCTCCGTGACATGAAGTACTCGGACGGCCAGCCCGTGACTGCGAAGGACTTCGCCTACGGCTTCACGCGCCTGTGCGACCCGGCCGTCGAGGGCCAGTACTCGTTCACCGGCTACGTCATCGTCGGGTGCGAGGCGTGGAACAACATGGACACGAAGAAGGCGACGAAGGCGGAACTCGACGCCGCGAAGGGCAAGCTCGGCATCAAGGTCGTCAACGACAAGACGATCGAGTTCACCCTCACCGAGCCCGCTCCCTATTTCAAGGCGATCGCCGCCACCTGGGTCGGCGTTCCTTCTCGCCAGGACATGGTCGAGAAGGGCGGCGACAAGTGGACCGAGCCGGCGACGTTCATCGGCAACGGTCCCTTCAAGCTGACCGAATGGAAGCACAACGAGAAGCTCGTCTTCGAGCGCAACGACAGCTACAAAGATCCGCAGACGGGCGGCGCCGCCAAGCTGAAGCGGTGGACCAAGGTCATGATCAACGAAGGCGCCGTCGCCTTCGCCGCGTATCGCAACAACGAGCTGGACGCCGTCGGCGTCGCCGCCGAGGACCTCCGCACGGTCGATGGCGACGCGGACCTGAAGGCCCAGGTCGTCGACGTGCCCGGCTCGTGCACGTCGTACTACGGCTTCAACACAGCGCGCGCGCCGTTCACCGACGTGAAGGTCCGTCAGGCGTTCGCCAAGTCGTTCGACCGCGACGCGTTCATCAAGGACGTCATCAAGATCGGCGCGTCGGCAACGTCCTTCATCCCGCCGGGCCGTCCCGGCTATGACAAGGACGACACGTTCCAGAAGTACGACGTCACCATGGCGAAGTCGCTTCTCGCATCGTCGAGCTTCGCCGGCAAGCCCGAGCTCAGCACCATCAAGTTCACGTACCGCACCTCGGCGCGGACCAAGACGCGCGTCGAGTGGGTCCAGCAGCAGTGGAAGACCAATCTCGGCATCGAGGTCGCGCTCGACCCTGTCGACGCGACGACCTTCTCGCAGCTCGTGAAGAAGGCCGAGACGACGCCGCAGCTCTTCGCCCTCGGCTGGTGCGAGGACTACCCGGACCAGCAGGACTGGCTGACGACGGTGTTCCACTCGTCCTCGACCGTCACGCGGACGGGCTACAAGAACCCGCAGTTCGACAAGCTCGTGAAGGACGCGGACAAGGAGCCCGACCCCAAGAAGCGTGACGACCTCTACGTCCAGGCCTCGCGCCTCCTGAGCCAGGACGCGCCGGTCGCGTTCTACGTCTACAGCGCGACGAAGTACCTACGGAAGCCGTGGTTCAAGGGAGTGACCGACTCCTCACTCGACTTCGAGATCGGGATCTTCCGCATCGTCGACATCTTCGTCACGAAGAAGAGCTAACGACCGTTCGCAACGCCTTGAGAGAGGCCGGCTGCACGAGCCGGCCTCTCTTCATTACCGAACGACCTCGAATGTAACGCGGTATACACTCGCGAGAAGGCACGAGACGGAGGGATGACCGCGGCAGGATGCTGAAATACACGATCCGGCGACTGCTGCTGCTCATCCCGACCCTGTTCTTTGTCGCCCTCATCGTCTTCTCGCTGGCGCACGCCGCGCCGGGCTCCCCCTTCGATGCGAAGAGCAACGAGAACAAGCCGCTACCGCAGGCGACCATCGAGCGGCTCAATCACCTCTACGGCATCGACAAGCCGGTGTGGGAGCAATTCGCCCTCTATCTGAGCAATGCGATCCGGTTCGACTTCGGATCGAGCTTCGTCCGCGACAGGCCGGTCATCGAGATCATCGGCCAGGGCTTTCCCTATAGCGCCCAGCTCGGCGTCCAGGCGCTCCTGGTCGCCCTCATGTTCTCGCTGCCTCTGGGCGTGATCAGCGCGCTCCGCCAGAACTCCATCGTCGACTACGCCAGCCTGCTGTTTGCGACGGTCGGCACGACCATTCCGTCGTTCGTCATCGGGATCTTCGCCATCTACATCTTCGGGGTGACGCTCCACCTGCTGCCGTTCGTCGGCTGGAGCACGCCATCGCACTGGATACTGCCGACCGCGATCCTGTCCCTCGGCGCGATGGCGTTCCTCACGCGCATCACGCGCGCGAGCATGCTGGAGGCGATCCGCCAGGACTACGTGCGAACAGCTCGGAGCAAGGGCCTTGGCGAGCAGGTGGTCATCGTCGCCCACGTCATGAAGAACGCGATGATCCCCGTCGTGACGATCGTCGGCCCGGCGACGGCCGGGCTCATCACGGGGTCGATCATCATCGAGGGTCTCTTCAGCATCCCGGGGATCGGGCGTCTCTTCCTCACGAGCATCATCCAGCGCGACTATCCACTCATCATGGGCACGTACATGCTGTACGCCGTCCTCATCGCCGTCGCGAATCTTGTCGTTGATCTTACGTATGGCATCGTCGACCCGCGCATCAGGTTCGACCGCTGATGGCGACGATCACCACTTCGCCCGGCCAGACGCGTGCGTTGGAGCTCAACATCCTCGCGCGGAAGCAGCGCTCGCTGTGGCGGGACGCCTGGTTCCGGCTGCGCCGCAACAAGGCCGCGATGGTCGGGCTCGGCGTCGTGGCCGTCTTCGTGGTGATCGCGATCCTCGCTCCCTTCCTCGCGCCACGCGACCCGATCCAACAGACGACGGCGAACGCCCTCGCCGATCCGTTCTGGGGCAGCCCGCAGTACACAAATCCGGAGTACCCGCTGGGGAGCGATCAGCTCGGACGCGACATCCTCAGCCGGCTCATCTGGTCGACGCGGGTCTCGTTGTGGGTGGGCTTTATCCCGGTCTCGCTGATCTTCCTGATCGGCGTCAGCGTCGGGATGCTCGCCGGCTACAACGGCGGTTGGGTCGACAACCTGCTCATGCGCATCACCGACGTGATCTACGCGTTCCCCGACCTGCTCTTCCTCTTCATCATCATGGCGATGCTGCGGAACACCGCGGCCGGCAATCTCGGCGGAGGCCTCGTGCTCATGTTCGTCGCCATCGCCCTGGTGAACTGGGTCGGCATGGCGCGGCTGGTCCGCGGCCAGGTGCTCTCCTTGAAGGAACGCGAGTTCATCGAGGCCGCGCGTGCGATCGGTGCCAAGCCGCGGCGCATCATGGTCCGGCACCTCTTTCCGAACGTGCTCGCGCCCGTCATCGTCTCCGTCGCGTTCGGCATCCCTAGCGCGATGCTCGCCGAGGCGACGCTCTCGTTCTTCGGTATCGGGATCAAGCCACCGACGCCGACCTGGGGCGTGATGATCAACGAGGGATTCGTGGTCTTCTCGACCACGCCCTGGCCGGTCCTGCTTCCAGCGCTCTGCATCTCGATCGTCATGCTGGCCTTCACCTTCGTCGGCGACGGCCTTCGCGACGCGCTCGACCCGCGGATGAAGACCTAGGCATTGCCCGGTAGACTCTGCGGCCTTCGACGGGAAGGGGAGGGGCGTGCCTGAGCTTCTAGCGGTCAGGGACCTGCACACGCAGTTCTTCACGCGCGACGGCGTCGTGCGCGCGGTGGACGGCGTGTCCTTCGAGCTCGCGGCCGGCGAGACGCTGGGGCTCGTGGGCGAGTCCGGCTGCGGCAAGACCGTCACCGCCCTCTCGCTCATGCGGCTCATCCCGATGCCACCGGGCAGGATCGTGAAGGGCGCGATCATGTTCGACGGTCAGGACGTCCTGAAGATGGACGACGACGAGGTCCGCGGGATCCGCGGCAACAACATCGCGATGATCTTCCAGGACCCGATGACGAGCCTGAATCCGGTGCTCACGATCAGCCGTCAGATCTCCGAGGCGCTCGAGCTCCACCTGAAGATGGACAGGAGCGAGGCGCGGAAGCGGACGATCGAGCTGCTCGAGCTCGTCGGCATCCCCAGCGCGAAGAAGCGGGTCGACGATTACCCGCATCAGTTCTCGGGCGGTATGCGCCAGCGCGTCATGATCGCGATGGCGCTCTCGTGCAACCCCAAGCTCATCCTCGCCGACGAGCCCACGACCGCGCTCGACGTGACCATCCAGGCGCAGATCCTCGAGCTCCTCAAGGGCCTCGCCAAGGAGTTCCGCACCGCGTTCATCCTCATCACGCACGACCTCGGCGTCGTCGCCGGCATGACCCAGCGCATCCACGTGATGTACGGCGGCAAGATCGTGGAGAAGGCGGACACCGGGGAGCTCTTCGCCAACCCGAAGATGCCGTACACGTGGGGCCTGCTGCGCTCGATCCCGCGCCTCGACGAGCACCGCAAGAGCAAGCTCCTGCCGATCGAGGGACTCCCGCCGGACCTCATCGCGCCGCCGCCCGGGTGCCGCTTCGAGCCGCGCTGCCAGTACCGGCGCGACATCTGCCGCGAGCAGGAGCCCGAGCTCAAGCACATCCCGAACGCGAAGGCGGACCACGAGGCCCGTTGCTGGGGCACCCAGGAAGGCGGCTGGCTCGTGGCCACGGACTGGCGCCGCGAGATCGGCGACACGCGCGTCCTCGAGGAGATCAAGCAAGAGGTGGCGCAGCTGCCGGCCGAGGCCGTCCGCGCCGCGGAGGCCGAGACGCCGCCTCCGCCTCCGACGCCGTGAGCGTGAGGTGATGAGATGGCGGTGACGCCGACCGATACCGAGTACGTCCGCACCCGCAGCACCGCGACCGTGGGCAGCGGACGGAACCTTCTCGACGTGAAGGCGCTCAAGATGCACTTCCCGCTGACGCAGGGGATCATCTTCCAGCGCCAGGTCGGCGCCGTGCGCGCCGTCGACGGGATCGACTTCTTCGTCGAGAAGGGCGAGACGCTCGGACTCGTCGGCGAGTCCGGCTGCGGGAAGTCCACGACCGGCCGCGCGATCCTCCAGCTCTACAAGCCCACCGCGGGTGAAGTGAAGTTCGACAACATCGAGCTCACCACGCTCGGCGGCGAGCAGATGCGCCGTATGCGCAGGCGGATGCAGATGATCTTCCAGGACCCGTACGCGTCGCTGAACCCGCGGATGACGGTGGGGAACATCATCGGCGAGCCCCTCGAGGTGCACAACCTCGCGAGGGGGAAGGAGAAGACCGAGCGCGTGCAGGAGCTCCTGCGCGTCGTCGGCCTCAACCCGTACTTCACGAACCGCTACCCGCATGAGTTCTCGGGTGGCCAGCGGCAGCGTATCGGTGTGGCACGGGCGCTCGCCGTGGAGCCGGAGTTCATCGTCGCGGACGAGCCGATCAGCGCCCTCGACGTCTCGATCCAGGCGCAGATCATCAACCTCCTCGAGGAGCTCCAGGACCGGTTCAAGCTCACGTACCTCTTCATCGCGCACGACCTCTCGGTCGTGCGGCACATCAGCGACCGCGTCGCGGTGATGTATCTCGGGAAGATCGTCGAGCTCGCGGACCGTGTCGACCTCTACGAGAAGCCGCTGCACCCGTACAGCCAGGCGCTCCTCTCGGCCGTGCCGATCCCCGACCCAGCCGTCGAGTCGAAGCGCAAGCGGATCATCCTGACCGGCGACGTGCCCTCGCCGGTGAACCCGCCCTCGGGCTGCCGCTTCCACACGCGGTGCTGGAAGGCGCAGCAGATCTGCTCCGAGGTCGATCCCGAGTTCATCGAGCACGAACCGCGACACTGGGCGGCCTGCCACTTCCCGGGCGCGTAGCCACGCCTGCGGCGCGGCAGACGCGCCCTTCCTGCTCAAGCACCTCGCTCAGGCAGCCTCGCTGCCTGACCTCGGTGCGGCGCTCAAGGCTGGTGGACGGCGTCTCGGTCGGAATGAATCCTCCTTCGGCGCCGTCGTTCAACGCCTCGCTGCGCTCGGCATCCCGCTCAAGCACCTCGCTCAGGCAGCCTCGCTGCTTAGCCTCGCCGGCCGGGCTCAAGGCTGGTGGATTCGCTTCTCGCGGATGAACCGCTCGTCGCTCAGTCCTGCTTCTGAACCAGAATCTCGGCGCTGCCGTACTTCGCAACGAGGGGGTCGAGGTCGCGCGGCTGCGTGCCGCCCTAGACTCTGACCCGCACGGAGAGCGAAAGGAGCGAGTGGGGCATGCACCGATTCGCGCGCACGACGTCTCGCCTCATCGCAGGTATCGCGGTCGCATCGATCGTCGCGACGGCCTGCGCGGGCCAACCGGGCGGAGGCCCTGAGCCCGCGGCCTCTGCGGAGACGCCCCAGAAGGGCGGCCGCATCATCGAGGGCTCGTTCGCCGACATCAAGACGCTCAACCCCATGCTCACCAACGACGTTCCTTCGTCGAACGTGACCGGCCGGATCTACGAGCCGCTCTATCTTCCGGACCCAAAGACGGGTGAGGTGAAGCCGAACCTCGGCAAATGGACGATCTCCTCTGATGGGCTCACCTACAACTGGGAGATCGACGCGAACGCCAGCTGGTCCGATGGAAAGCCGATCACCGGGGAGGACTACCTCACCGACGTGAAGGCCATCGCCCGCAGCAAGGCCACGGTCCGCAAGAGCAATTACGAGCTCATCGAGGGCTTCAACGACTACTGCGTCGGTCCGGCGACGTGCAAGGGCACCGCGACCGCGATCTCGGGCATCCAGGTCGACAAGTCGAATCCCAAGAAGTTCAGCGTGAAGTTCACGAAGGCCTTCTGCCCGGCGCTCGTGAACGCGTTCGGGACGACCGCGGGGCCGCTGCCGACGCACATCTTCGGCAAGTACACCGTCGACAACGATCCGACGAAGAACATCGACGCGGCGCCTGAGAACACGGCGCCCACGGTCGCCAGCGGCCCATTCAAGTTCAAGGAGTGGCGCAAGGGCGACCAGGTCATCCTCGAGCGGAACGACACCTACTGGAAGGGGCCCGCGTTCGCCGACCAGTACATCTTCAAGGTCGTCGCCGACTCCACCGTTCTCGCCGCGCAGCTGAAGACGGGCGAGATCAACTACGGCACGATCGAGGCGAAGGACTTTGACGACATC
The DNA here is from genome assembly GCA_005883625.1 of Chloroflexota bacterium. Taxonomy (GTDB): domain Bacteria; phylum Chloroflexota; class Limnocylindria; order P2-11E; family P2-11E; genus 3-1-20CM-2-70-9. The sequence continues at coordinate 54,744 of VBDU01000065.1, forward strand.
GCGCGACAGGAGAACCTGAAGATCAGCGAGTACCAGAACCTCGGGTACACCTACATCGGCTGGAACACCAAGAGCGCGGGCGCGCCGGCGCTCGCCGACAAGCGCGTGCGCCAGGCGCTCGCGTACGGCCTCGACATGGACCTGGTGGTCAAGCAGATCCTCTTCGGGCACGGCACGAAGATGGTCCAGCACCACCCGCCGGTCTCGTGGGCCGCACCGGACCCCAAGACCCTCAATCAGTACCCGCTCGACAAGGCGAAGGCAGAGGACCTCATCAAGCAGGCGGGCTACGCCAAGGGGTCCGACGGGTTCTACGCCAAGGAAGGCAAGACGCTCGAGTTCTCGATCGTCGCGAACTCGGGCAACAAGGTCCGCGAAACGCTGCTCCAGGTCGCGACGGAGCAGTACAAGGGCATCGGCGTCAAGGTGAACCCAAAGCTCGAGGCCTTCGAGACCATGGTCGACAAGCTCACGAACGGGAACCAGGAGATCCAGGGCTGGATCATCGGCTGGTCGCTTGGCATCGAGCCCGACCCGTACGGCATCTGGCACTCGAGCCAGATCCCCGACCCGGCGAAGAAGACGACGGGCTTCAACTTCGGCGCGTTCACCGCTCCAGGCTTCGACAAGGCCATGGAGGACGGTCGTTCCCCGGCGAATGGCGACTGCAGCCAGGCGGCGCGGAAGAAGAACTACGAGACCTTCAACAAGACCCTGAACGACGAGCAGCCGTACAACTTCGGCTTCTCCGACAACCGGATCGCCGTCACGCCCAAGAGCATGCGCAACTTCGATCCGGGTCCCTTCTCGACCTACTGGAACATCGAGAAGTGGTGGTTCAAGCAGTAGCCGCGTAACGCGATGCGGCGGGGCGTCCGCGAGGGCGCCCCGCCACGGCGTTCCTGGAGGACCGCGATGCGCAGCCTGAAGTACATCCTTCGGCGCCTGCTCTACGCGATCCCGACGCTCCTGGCGATCTCGATCCTCACGTTCGCGCTCTCGCGCCTCGCTCCCGGCGACCCGGTGCGCTTGTTCACCTTCGGCGCGACGGACCTCACCCAGCAGGACATCGAGGCGCTGCGCCACACCTACGGCCTCGACCAGCCGGCGCCGGTCCAGTACGGCGACTGGCTTTGGTCGGCGGTCTTCTTCGACGTCGGCCGGCCGCCGTCCCTCGCGAGCCAATCGATCCTCTATCACCGTCCGGCGGCGGGCCTCCTCTTCGAGCGGCTCGGTAACACGCTCCAGCTCGCCCTCGCCGCGCTCCTGCTCCAGCTCCTCATCGGCGTGCCGCTCGGCGTCATCGCGGCGTTCAAGCGCGGCTCGCTCACGGACAAATTCGTCCGCATCTTCGCGGTCTCCGGCCACGCGCTGCCCACCTTCTGGCTCGGTCTCATGCTCATCTACCTCGTCTCGGTGAACCTGCGCCTCCTGCCGAGCCAGGGGCTCCTCACGATCGGGCACGACCAGTGGGACATCCCCGACCGCCTCCGCCATATCCTCATGCCCGCCTTCGTGCTCGCCCTCGCGGGCATCGCGAACTACTCGCGGTACCTCCGAACGGAGACGCTCGAGGTCATCAGCCAGGACTTCATCCGCACCGCGCACGCGAAGGGGCTCCGCGAGCGTACGGTCATCGTGAGCCACGCCTTCCGCAACGCACTCATCCCTGTTGTGACCGCCCTCGGCGGCATCCTGGCGGTCCTCGTGTCGGGCGCGCTCATCGTGGAGCAGGTCTTCACGTGGCCGGGCGTCGGGCAGTTCACGTACGCCGCCGTGCGCTCGAAGGACTATCCGATCGTCATGGCCGGCGTCATGTTCGCGAGCACGCTCCTCGTGCTGAGCTACATCATCCGCGACATCGCCTACTCCGTCGTCGATCCGCGGATCAAGGCGTCGTGACCGCCACCGCCGAGGTCACCCTCGAGCGCCGCGAGGTCGTGCCGCTCCGTCGGACCGCGGCGGGGCTCTGGTCGGACGCGTGGTACCGGCTGCGGCGCGACCGGGTCACCATGGCCGCCCTCGCCGTCATCGTCCTGCTCATCCTCGTGTCGCTCGCCGCACCGATCTTCGAGGAGCTCGTGTTCCGCTACAAGTTCGACCAGCAGGATCTCCTCCACGCGTACAACCCGCCGACGCTCGACCCGATCTACTACATCTTCGGCGCGGACGAGATCGGTCGAAGCCAGGCCGTCCGACTCCTCTACGGCGGCCGGGTCTCGCTGGGCGTCGGCTTCGCGGCGGCGTCGCTGCAGCTCACCATCGGCGTGGGTCTCGGCCTCGCCGCAGGGTACCTGCGCGGACGGATCGACGAGCTCGTCATCTTCGTGATCACCGTCCTGAACTCGATCCCGCAGATCTTCCTGCTGCTCATCGTCGCCTCCCTCTTCGCGCCGGGTCCGCTGCCGCTCATCGGGATCATCTCGGTCCTCGGCTGGACGCAGATCACGAACTTCGTCCGCGGGCAGACCCTGTCCCTCCGCGAGCGTGAGTTCATCACCGCGGCGAAGACGGTCGGCGCGACCACGCCGCGCGTCCTCTTCCGGCACCTGCTGCCGAACGTGATGCCGCTCATCATCGTTCTCGCCGCGATCGACGTCGGGACGATCATGCTGCTCGAGGCCGCCCTCTCGTTCCTCGGCCTCGGGATCCAACCGCCCATCCCGAGCTGGGGCAACATGCTCACGAATGCCACGCAGTACTTCTTCCGTGGCGGGCACCTCGTCGTCACGCCCGGCTTCCTCATCTTCATGACGGTCCTCTGCCTCTACCTCGTTGGCGACGGCCTGCGTGACGCGCTCGATCCTCGCCTGAAGACGCACTAAGCGCCTATGCGGCGGATCGCCGCGCTGCTCATCGCCTCCGTCGTACTCGCAGGCTGCCGGCCCGGCGTGACCGCGCCCTCGCCCAGCCCGGCGTCTCTCGGGGGGGTGCTGCGCGTCGCGATCCCGGGCGAGGTGACCACGCTGGATCCCTGGAACGCGGACGCGGCCGCCCTCGTGGCCACCCGGCAGGTGTTCGAGACCCTCGTCGCGTTCGCGCCGGGCGGCTACCAGCTCGTTCCCGGGCTCGCGGAGGCGTGGCAGAGCTCGCCGGACGGGCTTCGCTGGACGTTCACGCTCCGAGTGGGCGTCCGCTTCCACGACGGCGCTCCGCTCGACGCCGCGTCGGTCGTCGCGAGCTTCGAGCGCGCGCGGAGCACCCGCGACGGCCGCCGCGGACCGGGTGCCTTCGTTTCGTATCGCGCTCTCTTCGGCGGGTTCGACGACGAATCGGTGATCGCGCGCGTCGACGCCGTCGACGCCCGTACCGTGCGGTTCGAGCTGCGGACCGGCTACGGACCG
>VBDU01000066.1 GCA_005883625.1 Chloroflexota bacterium
GCGGATCGCCGCGGCGGCGGTCGCGCTCATCGACGGCGAAGGTCTCGATGCGCTGAGCATGCGGCGCCTCGGCGCGGAGCTCGGTGTCGAGGCGATGTCGCTCTACCGGCACTTCCCCTCCAAAGCGGCGCTGCTGGAGGCCGTCGTCGCGCGCCTGCTCGCGGAGCTGCCCGTGCCCGCACCGACGGCCGCCCGGTGGCAGGACGCGTTCCGTGCGCTCGCGCGTGCATACCGCGTCCTCCTCACACGGCATCCCAACGCGATCCCGCTCCTCGCGACGCTCGAGCTCAGCAATCCCGGATCGCTCGCCGTCGCGGGCGCGGTCATGGCGCTCTTCAGCGCCGCCGGCTTCGATCCGCGCACGAGCCTCTACGTCCTCGCGACCGGGGAGTCCTTCGTCATCGGCTTCGCCTACTGGGAGGCCGGTACGGCGAACCTACGCGAGGGACGCTCCGCCCCGCCGCCGATCCCACCGGACGCGAACTCGTACCTCGTCGAGCACTGGAACGAATTGACGGAGCAGGACTGCGACAAGGCGTTCGAGTTCGGACTCGATGTGCTCGTCGCGGGACTGGAGAAGGCCCGGAACACGTAGCAGACCGTCGTCGTCTGGTCGCACGGCACGCCTGATGTGCTCACGCCGGCCCGACCGCCGCTCGGTGGAGCGGTTCACGCCGCAGGCGTCGGCGTGCTCTCCTGAGCTCGCCAGGACGCCGCTGTCCTGACCCGCGGCAGCGGCGACACGACGAGGAAGAGGATCGACGCGGCCATTCCGGCCCAGCCGATGGCGATCGCGCCGCGTACGCCGATCAGCTCCGCGATGAACGCGGCGACCAGGGCACCGGCGGGATAGCCGACGCCGTGCGAGACGACCTCGAGCGTGGCGTTGACACGGCCCAGGACCCGGTCCGGGATGAGGCCCTGGACGAGCGAGATCTCGCCCACGCCCTCGATGGTCTGCAGACCGTCGCCAATGAGCTGCGGTAGGAACACCATGAGCGTCGCGATCGCGACCGGTCCCTGTGCGAGCGGCGTGAGGATGCCGACGATCGACGCGCCGATCGCCATCCAGATGATCGTGGGCCCGATGCCCAGGGCGTTCACGGCGCGCGACGCGAAGAGAGACCCGACGAGAGATCCGACGCCGCCGGCAGAGATCACGATGCCGAGCAGGAACGGATCGAGGTGCAGCTCCTGCAGCAGGTAGATCGAGTAGAGGACGCCATAGAACGCCCCGAAGACGTGGCCGAGGATCGATCTCACTGCAAGGGGGAACAGGATCGCGTGTCGGAGCGCGATCCGAAGGCCCTCAGCGATCTCCTGTCGGATGTGTGTCGCGATCTCGCGCGGCGGCCGCGCGGGCTCGTGAGTGCGGATCATCACGAGAGAGACCGCCGAGATGACGAAGGAGAACGCGTCGACGAAGATCGCGAACGGCGCGCTCGCGATCTGCACGAGCAATCCCGCGAGACCCGGACCGCCGATCTCCGCGATCGACGAGCTCGTCGCGAGCTTGCTGTTGCCCTCGACGACGCGCTCCGTGCCGATGAGCGAGGGCACGTACGCGGGATACGCCGCATTGAACAGCGACGCGAGGCACGCTTCGATGAAGGCGACGGCGTACAGCTGCTCGATCCGGAGCGCGCCGATCGCATAGGCGATCGGGATCCAGAACAGCAGCGCCGCGCGGATGACGTCGGTCCAGACGAGGACCGGACGGCGCCGTAGCCGGTCGACCCAGGCTCCCGCGACGAGACCGACGAGAAGCGTTCCCGCGCTGGACGAGATGACGAGGAAAGCGAGCTCGGGCGGTCCGGCGCCGAGCGTGAGCAATGCGACGAGCGGCAGCGCCGTGCGCGTGACAACAGACCCCAGCCGCGACACGGTCTGACCGGTCCACAGCTTGAGGAAATCCGAGTGCTTCCACAGAGACACCGTCGACACGGTCGCGGCAGCGTACTTCCCCGCCAGCCGGTCGTTCAGGACCATCGGGCTGAATAAGCCGGGGAAGCGGGCGCCCGCGGGACCGCCGCAGTGGAAGAGCTGAAGACGTGCGAACTCGTGTGCCAATTTGAGATGTGGCACGGACCGTCGCTGGGCACGTGGAAGGTCGTGTCCTCGCGAGCGACGTCACGCATGAGCCAGGTGCGCCGTGTCGTCTACCCGCTCTGATGGAGCGCCCAGCTGAAGTGCAGCTTGAACGCGATCGGTGCCGACAACGACGAGGCCGTTGCGCTGCTCGCGCTCATGAACTTCGGCGGCGAGGTTGCGTTCGACCCAGAAGTGGGCAGCGGCCTCTCCATCGGTCGGAACGACGGAGCCGTCGGGGAGCGATTCGAGAAGCGCATGGGATCCACCGTGCGTGCGGCACCAGGTGGTCTTGCCCGCGCCGCAAGGACCTTCGACCACGATGATCACCTACCAAATCTCGCGTGCTGCTCTTGAATTTGGACTCGAACATATGTACTATCTAGGAGAAATGAAGTACTGCCCAGGCTGCCGCGAAGTGAAACCACGGCCTGCCTTCGCTCAACACGCGGGCCGGGTGGACGGGCTTCAGCCCTATTGCAAGGAGTGCCGCGGAACGATCGACCACGAACGGTACGAGCGACGTGTCGGCCGGCAAGTTCCACGTTCGTTCCAGAGGTCCGAGCGCGGTCGTAAGGCGTGGCTTCGCTCACTCAAAGAGCGTCGACCATGTACCGACTGCGGACGGGTCTTTCCCCGCCAGGTCATGCAATGGGACTACAAACCGGGCTTTGAAAAGCTCGGCGAGATCAGCGTCGACTTTTGGGGACGCACGCGCGATGAGGTCCTTGCGGAGATCGCGAAATGTGATCTCGTGTGCGCGAACTGCCACGCAGTTCGCACCTTCGCCCGGGCCCCTTGGGGTCTCAGGTGGCTCAGAGAAGAATTCGAGCCGTACGACTCATCATCCTCGACCGTGGCTGCTTAGCCATGTGAGTGAGCCAGCAAGGTCTGAGGGCGATGCGGATCGCCGCTCAAGCAGAGACCTGAGGCTATGCGCAAGGTGCCTCGATTGGAAGCCTCGTGCGGAATACCACAACACACGCACAGGTCAGTTCTCTTATTGCCGGGACTGTCGAAACGCCTACGACCGGCGGTACTACAACGAACGTGGAAGGGCTACGCGCTTAGCCCGTCAGCGCGCTGCGATGGACGCAGCTCGCGCTTGGATGGTCAGCATCAAGAACGGCGTTCCATGCGCAGACTGCCGCGAGGTATTCCCCGTTTACGTGATGCATTGGGACCACTTACCCGGCTTCGAGAAGGTCGCGGACGTGAGTTCGATGGTCCGGAGCCGATCCCGGGACGCTGTATTGGAAGAGGTCAAGAAGTGCGAGCTCGTGTGTGCCAATTGCCACGTTCTGCGTACGATCCGCCGGCCGCGCGGTGCGATAGCACCGGCTGGTCTGCGCGTTTCCGTGTCCAGCTGTCGGGGTGGAGAGATTTGAACTCTCGACTTCGTGATCCCAGATCACGCGCGCTACCGGGCTGCGCCACACCCCGTAACTCACCTCATTCTCGCACTTGGGGCCACGCGAACGAGGTCGTGCACCAGGCCTGTCCCCTAGTTCGAGGCTGGCCGCCCCGACCGGGCGATCAGTAGCCTGACCATGTGAGCTCTCGTTCGTTCCTGCTCGCGGGCACCCTCGCGCTCGTCCTCCTCCCTTCGCAGCTCCCCGCCGCCGCGCTGCCGCTCATTCGCACCGACTGGTCCGCGTCCGCCGCCGAAGCCGGCTGGATCGTCGCGGCGTATCAGCTCGGTTACGCGCTCGCCGTCATCGCGGTGCTGCCGCTCACCGATCGTGTTCGCTCATCGCGAGTCATCGCCGCCGGCGCGCTTGCCACCTCGCTCGCGAACGTTGCCTTCGCGTTCGGCGCGACCGATGTCATCAGTGGATCGCTGCTGCGGATCCTCTCCGGCTTCGGGCTGGCCGGCGTGTACATGCCCGGCGTCCGGCTCGTCGCGCAGCATGCCGCGCCGGGCCGACGGGGCTTCGCCGTGGGCGCCTACGTCGCGGCGTTCTATCTCGGCGGCTCGCTCTCGCTCTTCGCGACCGGGCTCCTGCTCGAGCCGTTCGGCTGGCGCGGCGCAGCGCTTGCCCTCGCACTTATCGCGCTGGTCGCGCTGCCGCTGGCCATCATGAGCACACGCGGCCTTACGGAGATGCAGGGCACTCGCGCGCACCTGGACATTCGCGTCCTGCGCCACGGTCCGCTTCTGCGGACCATCGTCGCGTACGGCGGCCACTCCTGGGAGCTCTTCGTGGTCCGCGCCTGGCTTGCCGCCTTCCTTGCCGCGGCGCTTGTAGCGCGTGGGAGTGAGATCACCGACGCGTCAGCGACCGCGAGCCAGTGGGCGGCGGTCCTGCTCGCGCTCGGCGTCGTCGCGGTGTTCCTGGGCGGCTGGGCGTCCGATCGCTTCGGACGCGCGCGGAGCGCGTTCGCGATCGCGCTCGCGAGTGGCGCGATCTCGCTCACCTTTGGCGCCCTCTTTGACGCGCCCTGGACGCTCGTCCTCCTCGTCGGCGCGGTCTACGGAGGGCTCATCGGCGCGGACTCGGCCGTGTACTCGACCGCGGTCACCGAGCTCGCGCCGGCGGGTCGCATCGGATCCGCCCAGGCGATCCAGGCGGTCGCGGGCTTTGGGATCGGCTCGCTCGGTCCGGTCGTCGCCGGCGCGGCGCTCGACCTCGGCACCGGCTGGCTGGGGCCGTTCGTCGTGGCCGGCGCCGTCGGCATCGCCTGCGCTCTGCCACTGCTGGGCGCACGCAGCCGAGAGCGACACGCCGCCGCTTGACGGATCGACCGAGGTCCAAGGGAGACCACGGCCCAGGCATCATTCGCGCATGCTGATCCGCAAGCACGACGCCGCGCTCGACGACGCGGAGTGGCGCGAGTTCCTCAAGACGCACGACTTCGGGGAGCTCATCGCGCCAGGCGCCGGCCGAGACCTGCCCGTTGTCGTGCCGACCCACTTCCTCTACGACGGCGACCACACGGTGCTGCTTCACCTCACCCGCGACAACCCGGTGTGGGAGGCGATCGCCGAGCGGCCGCGCGCGATCCTCTCGGTGTTCGGCGCGTACGCGTACATCCCCGGTCACTGGAATCAGGACGAGTACGGCGTGCCGACGAGCTACTACGCCGCGGTGCAGCTTGCCTGCGACGTCGAGCCGGTCGACGACCCCACGGCCCTAACCGCGATCCTCGAGCGCCAGCTCGGCCATTTCCAGCCGGAGGGCAAGCACGCGCCGGTCGAGCCCGGCGACAACCGCTACGGCAAGCTGCTCCCCGCGATCCGCGGCCTGCGCCTGCACGTCACCGGCGTGCGCGCGAAGTTCAAGTTCGGCGGCAACCGCACGGCGGAGCATCGGCGCGCGATCTCGGAGAAGCTCGCCGAGCGCGGGACGCCGCTCGACTTCGAGGCCCGAGCGAACCTCGAGCGGCGGCTCACGCGGAAAGAGAGCTAGGCCGGGTCGATCCGCAGGATCGCGGGCGCGTACCGCAGCTTCACCTCTCCGAGGCTCGCGCCGGAGCTCGTGTCCATGATCACGAGCGTGCCCGCCTGGTTGTCCATCGCGTAGAGGCGCCGCCCGTCCGAGGTCAACCGCAGCGTGTCGAACTGGTGGGAGCGCTGCCAGAACGCTCCGCGTGACGTGAGCGACGCCGTGTCGATCGTCACGATGCCGTCGTGCGCCGCGGCGTAGAGGGTCCCGCCGTCGGGCGACAGCGCCGCGCCACCGATGAGGTAGCGCTTCGCGTCCGCCACCGGAAGGAGCGCGCGCCAGATCGCCGCCAGCGCGTCGTCGCCGGCTCGTGCGACGGGGATCTGCGCGGTGCGGCGAAGGCTCAGCTGGCGGGCGTCGAGCTCGTCGATCGCGCCGAGCGCGGGATTGGTCGCGTAGAGCGTCGCGCCGTCGGGCGTGATGGCGAGCGACCAGAGCATGTACTTCTCGAAATCGTCGGTCAGCTGGCTCGCCGGCAGCATGATCTGCGTCGCTCGTCGTGCGAGGAGATCGAGGGCAACGACGTACGGCGGCGTCCCGTTCGGCGTGCATCTTGGCCCGTCGGTCGATGTGCAGTTCGTCGTCGACGCCCCGCTGTCGATGCGGAACAGCCAGCGCCCGTCCGGCGAGAGCACGGCCGCGGTCCGGAAGCCGGTGGTGGTGAGCCCGGCCCCCGACAGGTCCGCCAGCTTTCGGGTCGCGACGTCGAGAACGCGCATGCGCGTCGCGCCGTCGCCGTACTGCTCGAGGAAGGCGGATCGGCCATCCGGAGAGAACGTGATGAATCCGTACGTCGTCTGACCTCGGAAATCGGCCGCGCTTTCGACGGTGCCCGTCACCGTATTCGCGATCACGAGCCGCGTGATCCATTCACCGTCGAGCTTGTACGGAGAGTTCATGAGCGCGAGAGACCGCCCGTCTCGCGTCAGCCGACCGTCGCCGGCCAGCGGACTGAACGTTTCGGGATTTCCCGCGGGCCGGAGGTCTCCGTCGACCGTGAACGCGCGGGTCTCCTTGCCGGTCGCGAGATCGCTCGCGTGGATCGTCGTCTTGGTCCCGCCGCTCACGGACTCGGACCAGTAGACCGTCGCGCTGTCGGCGGAGATCGCGCCGTCATTGAGCGTCCGCAGCGTCTCGCCGGTCCGCGCGTCGATCGCGAGGATCACCGGGCTCGCCCCGCCGTTCGAACGGACGTAGACGACGTCGCGGGCGGCGCTCGTCGGACGTGGCGTAGCGGTGGCGCTCGAGGCGGGTGCCGGCGTGGAGCTCGCCCGGGGCGCGACGGCCTCCGCGCCGCAGCCGGCGACCAGGAAGGCGAGCGCCAGAACGCCGAGGCGCCTGTGACGGCCCACATCCTCATTACAACCCCTCCGCTCGTGCGGTTCCCTACCCGAGCGCGAGCGCGACCACGCCAAGCACCATCGCCGCCGCACCGAGCCCGCGCCGCAGCGTGTGGCCCTCCGCGAGCAGTCGCGCACCGAGCAGCGCGCCGATGAGGATCCCGATCTCCCGCGCCGGTGCGACGTACGAGACGGGGCTGATCGCGAGCGCGGTCAGGGCGAGGATGTACGAGAAGCGCGAGAGCAGCCCGACGCCGACGACCGCCCCCCGCCGCGCGTTCCAGGTCGAACGCAGCTCGCCGCCGCGCCGCAGCGCGACGGGCGCGATCACCAGCGCCTGCCCCACGATCGTTGCCCAGTCGTAGAGCAGCGGCGGCAGGAGCAGCGTCGCGACCGCGGTCTTGTCCCACAGCGTGTAGAGCGCGATGACGGCGCCGGTCGCGAGCGCGAAGGCGACCGCGCGGCCCGCGTCTCCGCCGCCGAGCGCCCGCGGATCGCCGGTGAGGACGAGCGCGCCGGCCGCGATCGCGAGCGCGCCGGCGAGCGCGACCGGGGTCGGCCGCTCACCGAAGAGCGCGATGGCGCCGGCCGTGGCGAGGAGCGGGCCGGTGGCGCGGGCGATGGGGTAGACGAGGGACAGGTCCCCCACGCGGTAGCCCGCGGTGAGCGTGGCGAAGTAGACCGTCTGCAGGAGCACCGCCACGGCGACGAACGCGAGGGCGATCGGCCCGAGCGCCGGCCGACCGAGCACCACGATCGCGAGCGCGAACGGCGCGTACGTGACCGCGCCCACGACGTAGGCGAGGAAGAGGAACGGCACGTCCGCGTTCGCGCGTTTGGCGAGGAGGTTCCAGGTCGCGTGCGTGACCGCGGACACGAGCACGAGGCCGAGGGCGAACGCCGTCACGTGGTGCCGTGGGGTGCTAGCCGGCCGGACGTGGCGCCGTGGTCGCGCGGCCGCGGTAGTTCACGTCGAGCGCGTCGAGGCGCTCGCGGTGCGTGGCGAAGCGCCGCTCGAAATCCGCCCAGTCCCGTGCCTCGCGAGGCGACCAGAGGACCTCGGAGAGCGCGCAAAGACGCGGCCAGGCCATGTACTCGACGTGCCGCTGGTCGGGCATGAACTCGGTCCAGAGCTGGCCCTGCGCGCCCAGGACGTGCGCGGCCTCGTCGGCCGAGAGCTCGTTCGGGACCGGCTCGTACGCATAGACGTCGGCGAGCGTGTTGACCCCGCGGTGCGCGAGCGGCTCGGCGGGATCGGCTGACTGATAGTGGTCGAGATAGGTCGGCTCCTCCGGCGCCATCACGACGTCGTGCCCGGCCTTCGCGGCGGCGATCCCGCCCGCCTCGCCGCGCCAGCTCATGACGGTCGCGCCCGGCGCGAGGCCGCCTTCGAGGATCTCGTCCCAGCCCACCAGGCGACGGCCGCGCTCGGACAACCAGGAATCCATGCGCCCGACGAACCAGCTCTGGAGCTCGTCCTCGTCGCGCAACCCCAGCTCCGTCCCACGCGCCCGGGCGCGCTCGCTGTCGCGCCATTCCTGTTTCGGCACCTCGTCGCCGCCGATGTGGATGAACCGCGACGGGAAGAGCTCGAGCACCTCGTCGAGCACGTTCTGGAGGAACTCGAAGACCTCGTCATGCACGCCGAAGACGCCGTCGTGCACGCCCCACCAGGTCGCGACCTCGAGCGGCTGCCCGGTGTTGCCGAGCTCGGGATACGCGGCGAGTGCCGCGCGCGCGTGACCGGGCATCTCGATCTCCGGCACGACGGTGATCGAGCGATCCGCCGCGTACCGTACGACCTCGCGGACGTCGGCCTGCGTGTAATAGCCACCGTGCGGCTTTCCCTCGAAGCGGCGGTTCGCTCCGTCGCCATCCGAGAGCCCGAGCTGGCTGTCCGCGCGCCACGCGCCGACCGCGGTGAGCTTGGGATAGCGGCGGATCTCGATGCGCCAGCCCTGGTCCTCGGTGAGATGCCAGTGGAAGACGTTCAGCTTGTGGAGCGCCATGAGGTCGAGGTGCTTGAGGATCCAGTCCTTCGGCATGAAATGGCGTCCGACGTCGAGATGGCTGCCGCGCCAGGCGAACCGTGGCCGATCGTCGATCTCGACGCACGGGACGGCCCAGGCGGCGTCCGGGACGAAGGCGCGACGGAAGCCCGCGGACGGCAAGAGCTGCCGGAGGGTCTGGAGGCCCCAGAACACGCCGGGCGGATGCGGCGCGCGGATGAGGACCTCGTCCTTCGCGACCGTGAGGCGATAGCCCTCGTCGCCGAAGTGGCCCAGCCGCGGATCGAGCGAGAGCACGATGCGCGAGTGGGTCGCGGACTCGACGACCTTGAGCGGGAGTCCCGTGGCGGGCCGCAGATACTGGCGCGCGAGCTCGCCGAGCGCGTGCAGCCCCGCCGACGTCTGTATGTGCGTCGATGGCGTGAGCGTGAACGTGCCGTCGCGTGCTGTGAGCTTCGCCGGGGCCGGGATGAGACCCGCGGTCACGGCCTCACCTCACCTTCAGGGGAACCACACCTCGTCGAGGACTCGCATCACGTTGCCGCCGATGGCCTTGGCGATGTCCCCGTCGGAGTAGTCGTGCTTCACCAGCCAGCGGACGATGTTCGGGAACGCCTCGGCCGGGTTCTCGATCCCGTCGACGAATTCGACCTCCTCGAACTGCTGCGTGCCGTGCGCCGAGCGGATCGAGAGCTGCTTCGCGAAGTAGTGGTGCAGGCCCACGTGGTCGCCGAAGAGCGTGTCCGGCCCGAATGCGACGTGATCGATCCCGATGAGGTCGGCGCAGTACTCGAAATGCTCCATGTAGCTCTCGATGGAGTGCTTCGGGTGCTTCTTCGTCAACGTCGTGTGCGGTGCGGCCTCGATCCCGATGACGCCGCCCTTGGCGGCCATCGCCCTGAGGACCTCGTCCGGCTTCATGCGCCTGGTGTCCCAGAGCGAGCGTGCGCCGGCATGCGTGATGAAGATCGGTCTCTCGCTCACCTCGATCGTGTCGAGCGAGGTCTGATCGCCCGAGTGCGAGACGTCGATCGCGATGCCGAGCTTGTTCATCCGGCGCACGGCCTGGCGTCCGAATTCGGTGAGGCCACCGTCGCGGGCCTCCTTGAGGCCGCTGCCGAGCGTGTTGGCCTCGCTGTAGGCGATCCCCGACGAGCGGATGCCGAGGCCGTAGAGGATGTCGAGGCGATCGACCTCGTTCTCGATCGCGGTCGCCGCTTCGAGCGATGCGATGAACGCGATCTGTCCGTTCTCCTTCGCGCGCTTGATGTCGGCAAGCGTCTCGCCGCGCACGATGAAGTCCTGATGGGCGATGTCGGAAAGGCGCATCCCGAGGTCGTAGATGATGTCGTCCCACTTCCAGCCGGCCTTGGAGGTGATGGTCGCGGTGCCGTCCATGAGGCAGTCGAACACCGCGTCGAGCCCGGACTGCGCCATGCCTGCGTAGCCGGTGAAGTCGCGGCCCTGACGGCGGTACTCGGCGAGATCGCCGAAGTCCTGCGGGACGACGAAGCAATGGTCGTGGAGCGACACGGCCACGTGCTCGTCGAGGATCCGCTGGACGCGGTCCTCCTGGCTCGCGCTGACCTCGACCGTGCGCGAGGGCACGCGATCGAGCTCTTTCGCGAGCTCGAACTCGCGGTAATCGGTCCCCGGCTCGAGGTACTGGAAGCTGCGGTAGCCCGCGTACTTCGCGCCCTTGCGGGTCTCGGTGGTCTTCATCGTCATCCTCCGGACACTCGTCGCCCTCCCCGTGAGGGCGACGAGTGGAGTGGGTGCGCTGCGATACTAGCGACGGCGCCGCGGATCGAGCGCGTCGCGCAGCCCGTCACCGAGGAAGTTGAACGCGAGCACCACGACCGTGATCGCGAGGCCGGGGTAGATCGCGAGCGCCGGCGCCGTGAAGACGTACTGCTGCGCGCGCTGGAGCATGTTCCCCCACGACGGGATCGGCGGCTGCACGCCGAGTCCAAGGTAGCTCAGCGCGGATTCGGTGAGGATCGCGAAGGCGACGCCGAGCGTCGCCGAGACCACGAGCGAGGGGATCGCCTGCGGCAGGATGTGAGACGCCAGCAGCCGGCGCGCGGGCACGCCGAGCGACGTCGCGGCGATGACGAACTCGGCGGTCTTCCAGCGCAGCGTCTCGCCGTACACGACCCGCGCGACCGGCATCCACGAGAGGCCGCCGATGACGAGCACGAGCGTCGCGAGGCCGGTGCCGCTCACGGTGATGACCACGAGGATGAAGAAGAACGCCGGGACCGCGAGCATCGCGTCGGTGAAGCGCATGAGCACCGCGTCGAGCCAGCCGCCGCTGTAGCCCGCGATCGCGCCGACGACGACGCCGATGATGAGCGCGGCGAGCATCGCGGCCACGCCGACGAGGAGCGTCACGCGGCTGCCGTGCAGGAGCCGGCTCAAGACGTCGCGCCCGAGCTCGTCCGTGCCGAGCGGGTGCGCGGCGCTCAGGCCGGCGAGGCCGTGCGCCGGATCCGTCGCCTCCGGCGGGATGGTCCAGAGGAACGGTCCCGCGAGCGCGAGCGCCCCGACGGCGACGAGGATCGCGAGCGCGGCGACGCCCAGCCGGCTCACGTCAGGCGGATCCGCGGGTCGATCCGCGTGTACGCGAGGTCGACGGCGAGGCTCGCCGCGACGGCGATCGCCGCGACGACGACGGTGAGGCCGGTGACGAGCGGGTAGTCGCGCCCCTGCGCCGCCTCGAGCGCCAACCGCCCCATCCCGGGCCAGCCGAAGACCGCCTCTGTCACCACCGTCCCGCCGAGCAGGCGCGGGACGAGGGCGCCGATCGCGCTCACCACCGGGATGAGCGCGTTCCGGAGCGCATGCCGGGTGATGACCGTCCGCGGCGAGAGGCCCTTGGACGTCGCCGTGCGGATGTAGTCCTCGTCGAGCACCTCGATCGTGGACGAGCGCACGAAGCGCACGATCGTCGGCAGGATCGTCGTGGCCAGCGCGACGGCCGGGAGGACGAGGTGCGCGAGCCGGTCACCGAGCGAATCGGAGGCCACGCCGGTCACGCCCGCGGACGGCAGCACGTGGAGCGACACGGCGAACACGAGGATGAGCACGATGCCGAGCCAGAACACCGGGACGGCCAGGCCGACCGCGCTGAGCAGGCTGAGCACGTGGTCGACCGCGCGCCCGCGGCGCAGCGCCTGGACGACGCCGATGGGGATACCCGCGCCGACGGAGAGCAGAAGCGCGGAGCCCGCGAGCGCGAGCGTGTTCGGCAGCCGCTCGCCGATCCGCTGAGCGACCGGCTCGTCGGTCAGGAGCGAGCTGCCGAGATCGCCGCGCACGGCCGCCGCGAGCCACTCGACGTAGCGCTCGGGCACCGGGCGGTCAAGGCCCATCCGGTGGATGAGGGCCTCGCGCTGCTCGGCGCTCACGTCGAATCGCATGACCGACGCCGGCCCGCCGGGCGCGAGGTTCACGAAGAAGAAGGTGAGGGCGCTCGCGAACACGACCACGAGCGCCCCCAGCGCGATGCGTTGCGCGAGGAAGCGGATTACTGCCTGAGCGAAGCGGAGGTCACTTCTTGGCCAACCACCATTCGCCGATGTACTGGACCGCATCACGCAGGCCCAGCTCGGGCACGCCCTGGAGCGAGCTGCTCAGGACGTCGATCTCCTGCGGGTACCAGAGGAAGAGGTACGGCAGCGTCTCGGACGTGTAGGCCTGCAGCTGCTTGTACACGGCCTTGCGCTGCTCGAGGTCGCTCGCGCTCTGGCCCTGGACGAGCAGGTCGTCGAGCTTCGGATCCTGGTAGCCCGGGATGTTGAAGCCCTTGCCCGCCGCGCTCGAGTGGTAGTACGGGAAGACGTCGGGGTCGCTCGGGTAGGTCCACCAGTTCACCGTCGCCGTGTAGTCGCGGCGCACGACGTCCTTCTGGATGTACGCGTTCCACTCCATCGTGTTGAGGTCCGCGATGACGCCGACGTTCTTGAGGTCCTGCTGGATGAGCGCGTTCACCGGCTCGAGCACGCCGCGCTGCCCCACGTCCATCGTGAACTGGAACGACTTGCCGTCCTTCTGCAGGACGCCGTTCGCTCCGGGCGTCCAGCCCGCCGAGGCGAGGAGCTCCTTGGCCTTCGGCGGGTCGTACGGGTACTTCTCCGACAGCGACGGGTCGAAGTACGCCTTGAGCGCCGGCGTGATCGGCGAGTTCGCCACCTGGCCGTAGCCGAGCTCGACGGACTTGATGATCGCCTTGCGGTCGATCGCGTGGACGAACGCCTGGCGCACGCGCACGTCCGTGAAGCGCGAGTCGGTCTGGTTCAGCGCCAGCCAGTAGTACTGCACGAGCGGTCGCGAGACGACCGTGAGGCCGCTGGCGTTCTTCACGCGGTCAACGGCCGCCTTGTTGTCCAGGATCATGATCGTGAGATCGCCCGAGAGCGCCTGAGCGATCTGCGTGTTCGGGTCCGGCACGACGGTGAAGACCACCTTGTCGAGGTACGGCTTCGGGCCGAAGTAGCTGTCGTTCCGCACGAGCGAGACGCTCTGCCCGGACGTGTACTTCTCGACCTTGAACGGGCCGGTGCTGACCGGCGTCCCCTTGTTGAACGACGTGGTCTTGAGCGGGTCGGCCGAGAGCACGTGCTTCGGCACGATCCCGGAGTTGTACGCGAGGAATGACGCCAGCGCCGCGAACTTGCGCGACAGGTCGAAGCGGACCGTGGTCGGGTCGACGACCGTGACGCTCTTCACGGCGGCGTAGCTCGCCGCGTTCTGCGCGCCGAGCTCCTTCTTGAGCACGATGTCGTTGAACGTGAACGCGACGTCGTCGGCGGAGAACGGCTTCCCGTCGGTCCACTTCACGCCGTCGCGCAGCTTGAAGGTCCAGCTCAGGCCGTCCGGCGCGATCGTCCAGCTCGTCGCGAGGTCCGGCGCCGGCGCGAGGTCCTTCCCGGGCTTGGTGAGGCCCTCGAAGATCACGCGGTTGATGAAGAGCGACTCCACGAAGGCGTTCGGGCTCCACGGATTGAGCGTGGGATCGGCCCCGATCGGGATCGTGACGGTGCCGCCGGCGACAGGCTGACCCTGTGCGGACGGCGCGCCCGACGCCGCCGGCTGGCCCGCACCGGTGCACGCCGACACCGCGAGCGCGGCGACCAGGATGAGCGCGGACGGACGGAATGACATCGGCAACAGCTGCATTGGGACCCCCTCCCGTGTCGACCGGGAGTCTACGCCGCTGCGTTGTTCGGACGCTGGACCGCGAGATCGATCCTAGGGCTGCTCGATGCCGACGATGACGGGGTAGTCCGCCATACGAAGCTCGCCGAGGGACGCACCGGATGTCGTGTCGAGGATCGCGACCTTGAGGAACAGGTCGCTCACCGCGTACAGGCGTGCTCCGTCCCCGCTCAGCGCGAGGCCATCGAACCGCAGCTCGTCCCGCGAGCACGGAAGCGCCTGGCATGCCGCGCCGAGACGCCTGGTCAGCGCGAAGGTCTCCGCGTCGACCACGACGATCCCCGTGTCCGCGAGGGCGTAGATCGTCCTGCCATCCGGGCTCAGCTGCGCCGCCCCGCGGATGAAACGTTTTGCCTCCGCGATCGGGAAGAACCAGCGAAGGAGCGCCGCGACGAAGCCATCCTCGTTCGCGGCCTTGGAGTCGAGCTTCGTCGCGCGCCGGATCGTATTCGTCGCGGTGTCGATCGCGATGAAGGCGCCGATCATCCCGTTCACCGCGTAGAGGGTGGCGCCGTCGAGAGACAGGAGCTGTGTCCAGGCGCTGGCCTCCTCGTTCGGGGTGAATGACCAGGTCGGCAACGTGATGCGCCGGACGCTGCGACCGTCGAGATCGAGGACGTGCACCATCGGCGCCGAGACGTCGCCCGAGAACGGGTACAGCGTGTAGCGGACCTTCCCGTCGGGCGAGAAGACCTCGGGCCCGGTGTGACCGTACGTGTATGTCGGAGGCGCCCCGCCCGCGGTCGGCACGTCCCCAGGGACGAGCGTCCTTCTCTCGAGGTCGTAGATGCGCAGGTGCTGATCGCTTGGCTGCTGCGGGGGCAGGTTCTCGCGCAGGTACAGGCTCCGGCCGTCTGTGCTGATCGCCTCGATCCAGAGGTTGCCTTGCAGCTCGACGCGCCGCGGCTGCCGATCGAGAGCCGTGTCGAGGATGGTGTACCGGCTCACGCAGGGCTGCGGTGTGGGAGGCGGTGCGGAGCCGAAGCTCTGCTGGCAGACGTTGGGGTCCACGAGGGTCAGCCACCGGCCGTTCGGCGAGAGGCCGCCCGGCCCGTCGTACAGGTAGCGGAGGACGTAGTGGCCGTCGAAGGTGATCGCGCGGAGCTCCTGCCCGGTCGCGAGGTCGATCCTGGCGACCTTCGTCGCGCCGGCCAGCGGCACCGCGACGTAGACCGCCTTCGCCTCGTCGACGAGGATCCCGTCAGGCCATTCACGGAGCTGATCGCCGGTCTTCGCGCTCACGAGGCGAAGCTTCTGAGCCGCGCGGATGAGCAGGAGGTCGTCGCTGCGATTCGGCGGCCGCGCCGTGGCGGTCGCGTTCGGCGTCGGGGCGACGGACGGGGACGGCGCGACAACCGGCGACTGCTGCGCGCTCTGCGGCGCGCACGCGCTCACCGCGGCGAGGCCCAGCAGCGCGCGCGCGAGCCGCTTCGACATGTCCCTGACCGTTACAGCAGGAGCGGTGCGCGGGTTCCCGAGGGTGCGGTCGCTTCGTCCGTCGGCGCTGCCGACACCCGCGCGGCCACGTCGCGGGCGCAGAGCTCGACCGCCCCGAGCCAGACCGCGGAGAGCACGATCCCCTGCGCATGCGTGTAGGGGTAGTGGTCGAAAAGGATGAACGGGAGGTACACGCCGAAGAGCGCGAGGCCGACCCAGCTCCGCCGCGCGCGCCAGGCCATCAACAGGACGACCGCGGCGCAGAGGACGCCGGCCTGGATCCCACCCTCGACGAGGGCCAGGATCGGGACGCCGTGCGTCGGCTGCAGGAGCTCGACCGAGCCGGGGTGGGCGGCCTCCTTCTCGGCGAGCGCCACGACCATGCGTCCCGGGCCGATCCCGACGAGAGGCGAGGTCTCGTACAGCTCCAGCCCTTCGCGAAGCAGGATGTCGCGGCTGTTGGGGTCGAGCGATTTGGCGGACTGCGTGGCCCAGGCGTCGAAGGTGAGCAGCGCCGGGATGCCGGCGCCCACGAGGAGCGCGGCGATCGCGGCGGTATGAGCGCGAGGACGGGCGCGGCCGCCGATCGCGAGCGCGAGGCAACCGATCGCGAGGCCGCCGAGCGCGGCGCGCGAATACGTGAGTCCGACGGGAACGACCGCGACGGCCGCAGCCACGAGCCACCAGGCCGGACGCGCGCGGCGCAGGCCTTCGGCGACGAGGACCATGGCGGCGATCAAGGCGAACCCCGCGAGGACGTACTGCTGATACATCGTGCCGCGCGGCGCGAGCGCCGTTCCCACCGCATACAGCGGATCGGCGAACTCGCCGAGGCCGGGAAGGCCGAGCGGTCCGCCTTTGATCAGCTGTGCGACCGCGAGCCCGGTCTGCGCGATCGCGGCCGCCCCGAACGCGCCGGCGACGAGCGGCCACGCACCGAGCCCGCGCACCCGCACGATCGCGACCGCCAGCGCGATCGCGGCCAGAAGCCGGACCACGAGCTGGATCCCTTGCGGCGACGGATGGAACGCGAGCGCGACGACGAGCGCCGCGACGAAGCCGAGCGCTGTCAGGACCGCGCGGTCGGGCCGTTCGCGAACGACGAGGGCGTCGACGAGCACCGCGACGCCGAGGACCGCGAGCGGGACGTCGGAGAGCAGCAGCAGGACGTGGTAATAGAAGAGGGGCCCCCGTGCGAGGACCGCGAGGATCGCCGGGAACGCGAACAGCACGCAGACCAACGCGACGCTGACGACGAGGACCGGCCGGGTACGCGAGCCGCTCATGCGGCGCCATCCTGCGGCACGTCGCGTTCGCACCGCATCTGATAGCACTTTCGTACCAGCGCCCGCCTAGACTCGCGCCAGATCGGGCGAGGAGGGATCCACTGGAGCCGAGGATCATCGTCACCGGCGGCGCGGGCTACCTCGGCTCGGCACTCACCCGGCTTCTCCTCGATCGCGGCTACCGCGTCTGCGTCCTGGACGCGGAGCTCTTCGGCAGCGGCCTCGGGGACCTCGCGCACGAGGAGCGCCTCGAGGTGATCCGCGGCGACGTACGCAGCATCGCGGACCTGTCGCGCGCGTTCCGCGGCGCCGAGGCGGTCATCCACCTCGCCGCCATCGTCGGCGACGTGGCCTGCCAGGTCGATCCGGACGTGACCTGGACCACGAATCTGCAGGCGACGAAGCTCGTCATCGAAGCGTGCCGGCACTACGAGATCCCGCGCCTGCTGTTCGCGTCGACGTGCAGCGTGTACGGCGCGAGCGACGACCTCCTGCTGAACGAGGGAAGCATCCTCCAGCCGGTCTCGCTCTACGCGCAGACCCGCATCGATTCGGAGCTCGTGTGCCTCACGGCGAACGGCCCGCGCTTCGTGACCTCGTGTCTGCGGATGGCGACCCTCTACGGCCTCTCCACGCGCATGCGCTTCGACCTCGTGGTCAACATCATGGCGGCGCGAGCCGTCCGCGAGCGCATCGTGACCGTCTTCGGCGGAGCGCAGTGGCGGCCGCTCGTACACGTCGCGGACGCCGCGCAGGCCTTCGTTCACGCGCTCGAGGCCCCCGCGGAGCTCGTGGGCGGCGAGGTCTTCAACGTCGGCTCGAACGACCAGAACGTCCGCATCCGGGAGCTCGGCGAGCGGATCGCTGGGGTCTTCGGCGTCGACCTCGAGACCCGGCCTCCCTCGGCCGACGATCTTCGCAACTACCGCGTGTCCTTCGACAAGCTCGCGCACCATCTCGGTTTCGCGACCCGCCGGACCGTTGAGGACGGGAGTCGGGAGATCGGCGACTTCCTCAAAGCACATCCGGAGGTCGATCACCACGACGAGCGCTACCTCAACCATCGGTTCCCCTACGCGATCGACCCCGCCATCCTTCCGTCCCATCGCCCGCGATTGCGCTCGGTGGACGATCTGGATGACGTTCCGATCCGACGCGCCCGGACCCCTTGACCACCCGACCCCCGCCGCGTCCCGACGCTCACGACTTCACGCTCATGCTCATGACCCGCGACGGGGGTGTCGCGCGCGCCGCGGTCCGCGCCGGGGTGGATCGGATCTTCCTCGACCTCGAGATCGCGGGCAAGGCGGAGCGCCAGAGGGGCCGCAACACCATCATCAGCGGCCACACGCTCGCGGACCTGGAGCGCGTCCGCGCCGCGGTCCCCGACGCCGAGGTGCTCGCCCGCGTGAACCCGCCGAGCGCGGGCACGCCCGGTGAGGTCGACGCGGTCGTCCGCGCCGGCGCTGACGTCGTCATGCTCCCCTACTTCCAGAGCTCCCAGCAGGTGGCGGCGTTCGTCGCCGCGGTCGCCCTCGATGGGTCTCGCGTTCATGCACGAGCTGCTGGCCGGCGGCGTCCTCGACGAGCTCGCGTCACGCATCCGCGCCGTCGCGCCCGCGATCCGCTTCGGTTTCGGCGGCGGAGCGCTGCTCGATGCACCGCATCCCGTGCCCCCGCGAGACGTCCTCCGCGAGCACGTGCGCCTCGGCTCGCGGATGATCATCCTCTCGCGTACGTTCACCGGCGACGCCACGAACGAGGCCGAGCTCGCGGCACGGGTCGATCTCCCCGCCGAGATCGCGAAGATCCGGCAGGCCGTCGCGGCGGCGCGGGCCCGCACGGCGGACGAGACGGAGCGCGACCGGCTGCGGATACGCGAGCTGATCTGGCGAGTCGCCGACCAGGCCGTCGCACGCGCGTGAAGCGGGCCCTGGATCTCGTCCTCGGAGCGGCCGCCTTGGTCGTCGCGGCCCCGATCATCGCGGTCTGCGCGATGGCGGTGAAGCTCGGCTCGCCCGGACCGGCGTTCTACGCCGCGGACCGCATCGGGCGAGGCGAGCGCACCTTCCGGCAGTACAAGCTACGGACCATGCGCGTCGGCGCGGACGCGGCCGGCTTCCGCACGGCCACGGGCGATCCACGCATCACGCCGATCGGGCGGTTCCTCCGCGCGACCAGCCTCGACGAGCTCCCTCAGCTCTGGAACGTGCTCCGCGGCGACATGGGCCTGGTGGGGCCGCGGCCGGCCGCGCCCGCCCAGCTCGGCGATTACACCGCGGAGCAGCGACGGATCCGCGCGAGCGTGCGCCCGGGGATCACCGGCCTCGCTCAGGTCTCGGGGCGCAGCTCGCTGGGCAACGAGGACTCCGTGGCGTTCGACCTCTGGTACGCGACGCACGCGAGCGTCGGGACCGATCTGCGGATCCTCGTGCGCACGGCCGGCGCGGTGCTCGGTCGGAAAGGCACGAACTGAGCACTGCGCGCCTGGGGGCGGTCCTCGGCGCCTCCGCGATCATCAGCGTCGGCATCATCGCCGGCCGTATCGCCGGGGTCGCGCGCGACGTCGTGCTCGCGCGGACGCTCGGGATCGGACCGGACGCCGACGTCGCGGTCCTCGTCCTGAGCTTCCCCGACCTCCTCACGACGGTCCTCGTCGGCGGCGCGGTCTCCGCGGTCGTCATACCCGACTTCAAGGCGGCTCAGGCCGCGGGCGGCGCGCGCCGGCTCTTCGTCAGGATGATCGTCCTCGTCGGCGCAGCGACGGGACTTGTCGCGCTCGCGGCCGCGGTCGGGGCGCCCCTGTTCGTCCGCGCCCTCGGTCCCGGCCTTGCCGAGAGCACCGCGGCGCGTGCCGTCCCGCTCTTCGCGCTCGCCGCCGCGGTCTTCCCTCTCACCGCGCTCGCCGCCGTCACGACCGGATACCTCCAGGCGACCGGCCGTTTCGGCGTGCCCGCCGCAGGCACGCTGATCTTCAACGCGACGCTCGTCGCCGCGGTCGGGCTGTTCGTCCGGCCGGGCGCTCTTGCCGCCGTCGCGGCGGGCGCGCTCGCCGGCGCGTCGCTGCGCTGGCTCTCGCAGCCCGTCGCTGCACTGCGCATCCGGGACGCACCGGGAGCGCTCCCGCGCCGCGCACGGGACCTCGCGGGCCTCGCCCGCCGCTACCCCGAGGCGCTCGGGGCGACGAGCGCGATCGTCCTCGTCCCGTTCGCCGCGCGCACGATCGCATCGTTCGGAGCGACAGGGGACGTTGCGTCGCTGACCTACGCACTCCGCATCGTCGACTTCCCGCTCGGCTCGTTCATCACGGTGGGATCGGTCGCGGCGCTCCCGCATCTCGCGGAGCTCGTCGTCGCGCACCGCCGCGGGGAAGCTGCCCTGCTCCTCGCCGACCTCCTCCGCGTGACCGCCGCGCTGACCGTTCCGGTGACCGTGGCGCTCGTGGCGGCGGCCGGGCCGCTCGCTGCGCTCCTGTACGGGCGCGGTGCCGCCGGTCCCGCGGCGGTCGAGCAGATCGGGAGCCTCGCGGCGGTGGCCCTGCTGAGCCTGCCCGCGCAGGGCGCGAACGCGGCGTTCACCGCCGTGTACGTCGCGGACCGGCGGCTCGGCACGGCCTTCGTCATCAACGCGCTCGGCCTCATTGCCTTCGCGGTCGTCGCGCTCGTCGCTGGAGAACGAGCCGGTCCGCGCGGCATCGCCGCCGCCTACGTCGCGCTCCACTGGACGCTCGCGCTCGTCTACATCGTCGACCTGCGGCGCGCGCGAGGCCTCGCGCTCGCGAGCGACGCGTTGCCGGGCATCGCCACGGCCGCTCTGGTCGGCGCCGCGGTCGTCCTGCCGTTCGTCCTCGTCCTCACGATGGTCGCGCTCTCGCCGGCGCCGGCCGTCGCGGTCGCGGCGGCGGGATCGATCGCGGGCATCGCGGGCGCGCTGCTCGTCACCTACGGCCGCACGCCGCTCCGGAGCTGGATGTTTTGACCGCCATACTCAAAACGATGCGACGCATCCCCTTGAGCGTGCCCGTCATGCGCGGGAACGAGGGGCGCTACCTCCAGGAGTGCATCGACACGAACTGGGTCTCGTATGTCGGCCCGTTCGTGGAGCGATTCGAGACCGCGTTCGCCCAGGCGGTGAGCGCCCCGTACGCCGTCGCGATGCAGAGCGGCACGGCCGCCCTGCACGTCGCGCTCCTCGCGGCGGGAGTCGGCCGCGACGACCTGGTCATCGTCCCCGACCTCACCTTCATCGCCCCCGCGAACGCGGCCCGCTACTGCGGCGCCGACCCCGTCTTCGTCGACGTCACGCCCGATCGCTGGCAGCTCGACGTCGACAAGGTCGGGCGTTTCCTCGAACAGGAGTGCGAGCGCGGCGCGGACGGCACACGCGACCGGACCACGGGAAGGCGGCTCGCGGCGATCATCCCGGTCCACCTGCTCGGGCACCCGGTGGACCTCGACCCGCTCATCGCGCTCGCCGAGCGCCATCGCCTGGCCATCGTCGAGGACGCGACCGAGTCGCTCGGCAGCTCGTACAAGGGCCGTGCCCCGGGGACGTTCGGGATCTGCGGCTGCTTCAGCTTCAACGGGAACAAGATCATCACGAGCGGCGGCGGCGGGATGATCACGACGGCCTCGCACGACATCGCGGAGCGCGCGCGCTACCTCTCGACCCAGGCGCGCGACGACCGGCGCGAGTACGTCCACGAGTCCGTCGGCTTCAACTACCGGCTCACGAACCTGCAGGCCGCGGTGGGGCTCGCCCAGCTCGAGCAGCTCGACGCACACGTGGCGCGCAAGCGCGAGATCGCGTCCCGCTACGCGAAGGGGCTCGCGGACGTGCCCGGCGTGACCCTGCCCGGCGAGGCCCCGTGGGCACGGTCGACGTTCTGGCTCTACACGATCCTCGTCGCGCCGCCCGCGGCGCGGACCAGCCGCGAGCTCATCGACGCGCTCGAGGCCGAGGACATCGAGGCGCGGCCGGTCTGGGCGCCGCTCCACGAACAGCGTCCGTACCGCGACGCGCGGACCTTCGGCCTCGAGCACAGCGGCACGATCCACGCGCGCGCGGTGAGCCTCCCCTCCTCGGTCGACCTCGCCGCGGAGGACCAGGAACGCGTCATCGCGGCCGTGCGGCGCTCGCTCGTCGCGGTGGCGAAGAGGAGCGCCTAGCGGATGTGCGGCATCGCCGGCGTCTTCGAGCTCGACCCGCGCCGACCGGTCTCGCGAGAGGTCGTCGGGTCGATGGTCGATGCCGTGCGTCACCGCGGACCCGACGACGACGGGTTCTTCTTCGCCGACGGCATCGGTCTCGGAATGTGCCGCCTCTCGATCATCGACGTCGCCGGTGGAAAGCAGCCGCTCTGCGACGAGTCCGGCGACGTCGTCGTGATGCAGAACGGGGAGATCTACAACTACCGCGAGCTGCGCGCCGCTCTCCTTCGGAGAGGTCACCGGTTCGCGACCGAGTCCGACACCGAGGTCATCGCGCATCTCTACGAGGACGCCGGGACGGACTTCGCGCGGTCGCTGAACGGCATGTTCGCGATCGCCCTGTTCGATCGCAAGCGCCGGCGGCTCGTCCTCGCGCGCGATCGCCTCGGGAAGAAGCCGCTCTTCGTCCACGCGGACGGCGAGCGCGTCGTCTTCGGCTCCGAGATGAAGAGTCTCCTCCGAACCAGGCTCTTCCGGACCGGCGTGGACCTGGGCGCGCTCCACGACTACCTGAGCTTCAACTTCGTCCCGCCGCCGGCGACGATCTTCGACGCGATCCGCGAGGTCGCTCCCGGCGCGATGCTCGTGGTCGAGGACGGCGCGGTCCAAGAGGAGCGCTACTGGGAGCTGCGCGTCGGCCAGGAGCGGCCGTGGGACCGCTCGCGTGCCGACGAGTTCCGCGCGCTCTTCCGCGACGCGGTGGCGCTCCGGCTCCGCGCCGACGTTCCGGTCGGTCTGTACCTCTCCGGCGGCGTCGACTCCTCCGCGGTCGCTTGGGCCGTGGCCGAACGGAAGCACGGGCCGACCGACGCCTTCGCGATCGGTTTCGACAGCGCCGAGTTCGACGAGACGCCGGGCGCGACGGAGGTCGCGCGCGAGCTCGGGCTCCCCCTGCACGTCCTGCGGTCGGGCGACGAGCTCCTTTCGGAGCTCCCCCGCGCGATCCGCCATGCCGAACAGCCGCACGGCGACGCGTCCTTCCTGCCGATGCTCGCGCTCGCGGGCGAAGCGAGCCGCTTCCTCAAGGTGGTGCTCACCGGCGAGGGGGCGGACGAGACGCTCGGCGGCTACGGCTGGCACGCGGCGGCGCCGTACAACACGCGCGACCCCTGGGACGCGGTCCGCGAACGGTTCGAGGGCCACGCCGTGTTCCGCCACGGCGAGAAGACCGCGCTCGAGCACGGCGCCCTGCTTAGCGCCGGACGGGACCGCGACTCCGCGACCGCGGTCCGCGACCGGCTCGAGCGCGCGCGCGGGACGGATCCGATCTCGCAGACGCTCTTCGTGGACACGACGCTGCTGCTCCCGGGGAACAACCTCGTGAAGGCGGACCGCATGGGCATGGCCTGCGGCCTCGAGCTGCGCTGCCCGTTCCTCGACTACCGCCTCGTCGAGCTCGCGTTCACGATCCCCGGCAGCGACCGGATCGCGAACGGCGAGGGCAAACGTCCGCTGCGCGAGACGCTGGCGCCGGTGCTGCCGAGCGCGGCCTCGCGCCCCAAGCGGATGTTCGGCGTGCCGCTACGCGACTGGTTCCGCTCGAGCGAGCACCCGCTGCTCCGCCTCCTGTCGGTGGACCGGCCACGGCGGCTCGATGAATGGATCGACCCGCGCGGCGTGGCTCGGCTCCTCGAGGAGCACCGCTCGGCGGCGGCCGACCACACGCGAAAGCTGCGCGCGCTGCTCGCGCTCGCGGTGTGGACCGAGGAGTTCTCGACGAGCCTGAGCTAGGTCTTCGGGTCCGTCGCGCGCCGGTCGTACGTGGTCGAGGCTTGCTTCAGGTCGGCGGGCTCGCCGATGTCGGCCCAGAACTCGTGGATCGGGAAGCAGCCCACGCGGAAGCCTTGCGCGAGCGCCGCGCGGATGAGCTGGTCCATGTCGAATCGCGTGTCGGCGGGCACGAGCCTGCCGAGCTTGGGCTCTAAGACGTAGATGCCGCCGTTCACGAAGTGACGGAGCTCGGGTTTTTCGCGGATCCCGGTGACGCGCGTTCCGTCGATCTCGACGAGGCCGTAGCGGAGCTCGTAGGTGGACTCGATGATGCCGATCGTCAGGTCGTCCCGCTCGGCGCGGTGGAAGGCGACCAGCTCGCCGAAGTTCACCCGCGTGAGGAGATCCGCGTTCGTGACGATGAACTCGCGCTCCAGCTGCGGAAGCGCGGCGGCGATCGCGCCCGCGGTCCCGAGCGGACGCCCGTCGCGCACGTAGCTGATGGTCACGCCAAAGCGCCGCCCGTCGCCGAAGTAGCGCTCGATCAGCTCCGCCTTGTGACCGACCGAGAGGATGACCCTGCGGAAGCCCTGCGCCGCGAGGTCCTGTATCAGGGTGGCGAGGATCGGCCGGCCGGCGACCTCGACGAGCGGCTTCGGGATGTAGCGGGTGATGTCGCCCAGCCTGCGGCCGAGACCGCCCGCCATGATGAGGACCGGGACAGGCTCCTCGGCGGTCCGCGTCATCCGGTCGAGGAGCTTGATGTCGAGGACGCGGCCACTCTCGTCGACGACGGGTACCTGACGGACCGACCGCGTGAGCATGAGCGCGACGATCTCGTCGTCGGTCATGTCCCGCTCGGCGACGACCGGCTGGGCCTTCATGATCGAGCTCGCGGGGCTGTCGAGGCTCGTTCCGGCGAGGATGGCGCGGCGCGCATCGCCGTCGGTCACGGTGCCGACGAGCTCGCCGCCCGCTCCGACGAGGAGCGCGATGCGCGACACGTCGCGGTCGATCGCCTCCATCGCCGCGCGGATCGACGCGGTGCTCGGGATGATCGCGCGCGCCGGATCCGGCGCGGCGCCGAGGGGGACGAACGGAGAGAGCGGCACCTCGCGCTGACCGAGGATCGCGCGGATGATGGTCCGCCACCGCCGTCGCAGCCGGCGCGCGACGAGGAGAGCGAAGGCGAGCACGGCGGCGACCGGCAGCGCCGCGAAGGGGACCCCGTGCAGGCCGGTCGAGACGTTGAGCGCGGCGACGACGAGCGCCGCCGCGAGCGCCGGGGCGCCGAGGTCGACGAGATCGCGCGAGCGGCTGAGGTACCAGCTCTTCCGGTAGACGCCGAGCGCCGCGTTGCCGCCGACCTGGACCGCGGCCGCGAGCGCCGCGAGCGCGACCGCCTGCTCGGGCTCGGCTATCTCGACGCGGCCGCCGACCCGGAACGCGACGGCAACGAGGTACGCGACGGCGACAGCGACGAGATCGAGCCCGGCGAGCCGCGCGATCGTCACAGGACGTACTCGGCGGCGCGCTCGGCAAGCGGACGCTCGCGGAGCCAAGCCACGGTCCGCTCGAGGCCATCGCGGAGCGAGACCCGCGGCGCCCAGCCGAGCAGCTCACGAGCGAGCGTGGGATCCGCGATGAGCCGTTCGACCTCGCTTGACGCGGGCCGCACGCGCGTCTGGTCCTCCTCGATGCGGAGGGGCACGTCGGCGATCTCGGCGATGAGCGAGGCGAGCTCTCCGATGGCGATCTCAACACCCGTACCGAGCTGCACGGTCCGGCCGACCACCTGTGGAATGGTCCCCGCGCGAACGAAGCCGGCGACGGTGTCACTGACGAACGTGAAGTCGCGGGTCGGCGACAGGGAGCCGAGGCGCACCGGACCGCCGCGGATCAGCTGCGCGGCGATCGTGGGGATGACCGCACGCAGTGACTGTCGCGGTCCGTAGGTGTTGAAGGGCCGCACGACGACGACCGGGGTGCCGAACGACGCGTGGTACGCGAGCGCGAGATGGTCGGCCGCCGCTTTGGAGGCCGCGTACGGCGACTGCGGGCGGATCGGATGCTCCTCGGTGATCGGCACGTGCTGCGCCGTCCCGTACACCTCGCTCGTCGAGGTGTGCACCACGTGCTGCACGTCCGCCTTCCGGCTGGCGTCGAGCACGTTCAGCGTCCCGCTCACGTTCGTGGCGACGTACGCCTCGGGCGCGATGTACGAGTACGGGATCGCGATGAGCGCGGCGAGATGGAAGACCGTGTCGCGTCCCGCGACGGCTCGCGCGACGGTCGGTCCGTCGCGGAGGTCACCAGGGAAGAGCTCGATCTCCGACAGGACGGATCGATCGAGATCGTCGAGATGTCCGTGGGTGCCGCGAGAGTCGTAACGGACAAAAGCTCGCGTCGAAGCGCCGGCGGCGACGAGGGCCTCGACGAGGTGGCTTCCGATGAATCCGCCCGCACCGGTGACGAGCGTGCGGCGGCCGGCCAGCACGTTCCGCTCTTCCGGCACGCGGTCAGTGTACCGAGCGGTCGTCGATCTAATGGGTCGCCCGCCTGGGCGATCGTCGCGGGCGAGCGCCCGCTGCCGCCAGGGCGCGAGCGACCCAGAGATCGCGCGCGTCGTCGACCTCGACCGATCGCTCGGGAGGAGTGGGGTACGCCACTGCTCCTTGGAGCCACGGCCGATCCAATCTTGCGCGCGTGATCACATAGACGACCGGGTTCGGCACGTACAGGTCGCCTTGGTCCTGGCGGCGCTCGCTCATCGTTCCCGTGCGCAGCCACCGCGCCTTGCCGCCCACCCCGATCCGGAACAACCAGTCGGCGTCCTGCACGTACGACGCGCTGAAGACGCTCGGCCGGCCCGTGGCCAGATTCAGCTTCAGCGCGGCCCGCACGTCGTCCGGCCGGCGGAGCGGTGCGGTCGGCTCGAGCACGATGATCGGGTCGCAACGCGCGTCCGACGTGCGCTCGACCTCCGCGACCGCGTGGCGGAGCGCGTCGACCGTCCGCGCCCGGTCGGTGGCGAGGCGCCTGGGTCGTTGGATCGCCACGACGCCGGCTCGCCGGGCCTGCGCCAACAGGACCGGATCGTCGCTCGTGACGACGCAGAGATCGCAGACCCCGCTGCGCTTGGCGATGGCGATCGCGAGCTGCACCAGCGAGGCGCCGCCGATGCGCTTTCGATTCTTGCCCGGAAGGCCTTTCGAGCCGGCTCGTGCGGGAATGACCGCGATCGTGATCGAACGACGCCTCGGCGCAGGGCGCGATCGTGCTCGTCGAGGCATGGCCGGATGATACGAACGACGGTCGCTAGCGGAGGTCGTCCCGGCTGATCGCCACGTCCGGTGCGAGGTCGCGACTCGCACGGCGGCCGAGGACCGATGCCAGCTCGGTCGGGTCGATGCCTCCGCCAGGACGCTTGAACGCGATCAGCTCGCGCGTGAGGACCGTGCCTGCCGGGATGGCCCGCGCCGTCACGATGCTTCGACGCGAGATGCGCCGGAGCTCGATCTCCGACGGTACCGGCGTCTTGATCCCGTTCCCCAGCGCCGCGCGCGTGCGCTCGACCGCCCTGACGAGCTCTGTGAACTCAGCGGGCTCGGTGGACATCGCGTGGTCCGGGCCCGGAAGTCGGCGATCGAGGGTGAAGTGCTTCTCGATGATGACCGCGCCGAGCGCGACCGCGATGATGTCGGTCTCGATCCCTTGGCTGTGGTCGCTCAGGCCCACCGGTACGCCGAACTCGGTCCGGAGCGTCTCCATCGCCCGCAGGTTCATCTCCGAGAGCGGCGCCGGGTAGCTCGACACGCAGTGCAGCAGCGCGAGTGGACCGCCGTTCTCGCGCCGGTGGCGCTCGACGGCGGCCGCGACCTCGGGGAGGGTCGACATCCCGGTCGACATGATCGTCGGCAGTCCGGTCCGCGCGACGCCGGCGGTGAGGTCGAC
>VBDU01000067.1 GCA_005883625.1 Chloroflexota bacterium
GATCTGATGCGTCTCGCCGCCGTGGGTCGTGGACAGCAGGAAGACCCTCTCCTTGTCGTGCCGAAGGCCACCTTGCTCCATGAGGTCGCGCCGGCCCACGAGCGCTGACACCGAGAAGCCGTTCGCCATCGACTTGCCGAACGTCGCCAGATCCGGCATCACTCCGAATCGGTGCTGGGCACCGCGGAGCCCGAACCGGAAGCCGGTGATGATCTCGTCGAAGATCAGCACGGCACCGTTCCGGGTGCAGAGCGCCCGGACGCCCTCGAGAAATCCGGGAGCCGGCCAGTCGAGGGCCATCGGCTCGAGGATGACGGCCGCGATCCGGCCGGCGTGCGCCGCGAACAGCGAGCGGAGCCCGTCCAGCGAGTTGTAAGGGAACGTGAGCGTGAGATCACGGGTCGCCTGCGGGATCCCGGCATTGACCGGGGTCGTGGCGATGAACCAATCGTCGACGCTGAAGAACGGTTGATCGGCGCACGCGACCAAGTCACGGCCGGTGGCCGCCCGCGCGAGGCGCACCGCCGCGGTCGTGACGTCGGATCCGTTCTTCGCGAGCTTGACCATCTCCGCGCTCGGGATGAGCTCGACGATGCGCTCCGCGAGCCGCAGCTCGATCGGCGAAGGCCGCGTGAAGTTCGAGCCCTTCGGCAGCTCCGCCGCCACTGCCTCGATGACACCCTCGTAGGCGTGACCCAGGATGACGGAGCGCAGCCCCATGCCCCAATCGAGGAATTCGCGCCCGTCCGAGTCCACGACGACGCAACCCGATCCCGACTCGATGAACGCGGGGGTGTTCGAGGAGAACTGGTCGTCCCCCTTGCTGTAGGTATGGGCGCCGGCCGGAATGAGGCGGTGGGCGCGCTCGCGGAGCTCGTTCGCGCTGGCCGATGGACCCGTCGTGAGAGTCCGCTTCATGGGCTCAGGATATTCCCGCACCTGCCGCTGCGGCCCTCCGGCGTCAGGCTTGTCGCGCGATCGCAACGATCTCGTCGGCGACGCGCCGCGCGGAGTCGCCAGGCGGGACGAAAAGCTCCCGGGCACGAGCGGCGAGCGCGGGGCCGTCCGTCAGCGCGCGCTTCACGGCGTGGCCGAGCGAATCGGTGTCGGTTGCGAGCAGCGCAGCCCCGTGGCGGTAGAGCGGGAGGTCGTCGACGCTCAGGAGCGCGGTGTCGTAGATGCCCGTGCCCGGACCGAGCTGGATGAGCGGCCGGCCGCGGAGGATCGCCTCGATGGCCGTGGTGGAGCTGACGCTGAGCACGACGTCGGCGGCCGACAGCACGACGTCGAGGGGCTCCTCGTCGAGCAGGGTCACCCGCGCCTTCGGGACGCCGAGGTACACGTCCGGCTCGGCGTGCCGGAAGTTGGGATGCCGGCGCACCGCGATGCGTGCGCGCGGCACCGCGGCCTCGATCGCGGCCACGAGGTCCCGCAGCGCCGGGGCTTCATCCTCTTCGGCCGTGAAGAGGACGAGCGATCCCTCGTCGTCGAGCCCGATCCGCCGTCGGAGCGCCACGCCGGCGGACGGAGCCAGGGCCGCGAGCCGATCGAAGGAGGGGTTACCGGTGAGACGCACGTGGCTCTCCGGCACGCCGGCGGCGACCACGTTGGTCGCGGCGATCCTGCTTCCGACACACACGACGTCCGCGATGACATCCGGCACGAACGCGGGGTGGATCCGAGGGTGCAGCCCGAGCACATCCTCGATCCGGACCGTCGGGATGCCCATCTCCTGCGCCACGCGCAGGGCGGCGCGCTCGGATTTCGGCGACGTCGTGGCGACGACGACGTCGGGCCGCCACAGCTCGATAGCGCGGCGCATCGGACCGAGCTGCAGGAAGGCGTGACGTCCGTATCGCGCATAGCGATCCCTGGCCTCGGACTCGCCCAGCCGGTCGACGAGGTCCTCGAAGGACAAGCCGAGGTACGCGGTCGACTCCTCCTTGGAGATTCCGGTCCGCGGATCGTGTGAACCGGCGAGAAGCTCGACGCCGTACCGGAGCGCGTCGTCGTCGCCTGGCCGCACGAGGTCGCGATAGCCGACGGTCGCGATGCCCGCTGCTCGCAGCTCCGGTCCGGCGGTCGTCGCGCCGAGGACGACGAGATCGTCCCAGCCTCTCCGCTGCAGGTCGCGGATGACGGGAATGAGCATCTTCGCGTGGCCGCCGCCGTACGTGACGAAGAGCGCTCGCGGCACCGATGACATACTGGCCTCTCGCGCCGCCAGCCGCTCGCTCGACGTCGTGGCCGGAGGAAGCCCGTCCGATGCGTTCCAGGGCCCGCGGAGAGCCGAGATCATGAGGGTCCTCGTCGTCGGGCTGGGCTCGATGGGCAAGCGGCGGGTCCGGGACCTTGTACGCCTCGAAGCCGGGCCTGTCGCGGGGTTCGATCCACGCGAAGATCGGCGGACTGAAGCCCGCGAGCGATACGGGATCGACGTCTACACGGACTTCGACGAGGCGCTCACGAGGCACGAGCCCGACGCGGTCGTGGTCTCGACGCCGCCGGATCGCCACAAGGAGTACGCGCTCGCATCCGTGTCTCGGGGCCTCCATACGTTCACCGAGCTGAACCTCGATCCAAGCGTCGTCGACGCGCTCATCGCGGCGCACCGGGGGCCGGGCATCGTGATCGCACCGTCCGCCACGATGCGTCTCCATCCGGCGATCGTGCGTATGCGGTCGCTGCTCGAAGGGCGCGCGTTCGGGCCGGCGCTGCTCTTCACCTACCACACCGGCCAGTGGCTGCCGGACTGGCATCCGTGGGAGGACTACCGGGACTTCTTCGCGTCGCGGGCCGCTACCGGCGCATGCCGTGAGATCCTCGCGATCGAGCTGTCGTGGCTCGTGTGGCTCTTTGGGCCGGTCGACGCCGTGCAGGCGCAGCGCGCGAAGCTGAGCTCACTGGACGCGGACATCGACGACGTCTATCAGGTCATCCTCGAGTTCCGCTCAAGAGTGCTCGGGCACGTGCTGGTGGACGCGATCGCCCGTCCCGCGGTGCGCTTCTTCCGGATGTGCGCCGAGGGTGGCACGATCGAATGGGACGCCGGTTCGGGATCGCTCCGGCGCTACGACGTGGCGAGCGCGGCGTGGCAGTCCGAGACGGAGCAGTCCGCGGGGCTCGAGCCGGACACGGCGGGTCGGGAATCCATGTACTTGAGTGAAATGCGGGACTTCCTCGGCGCGTGTCGGGGCGACGCGCCGTACGCGTACGGGCTCGAAGAGGAGCGAGACGTCCTTCGGGTCCTCACGGCGATCGACGACAGTGCCGGCGAGGGTCGGCGCGTCCGTATCGCGCGCCGCTCCGCGCCCGGCTGATCAGAGTCGCCGGCGCCGTGACGCCGGCACCACGAGGCGCTTCGTGAGCAGGCGCTCGTCCAGCGGGACGGACGCGAGCAGCTTCGCGATGCGCACGCTGGCGCCCGGCCCGCCGTAGGGATTCTTCGCTGCGCGTGCGCGACGCCGGAACGCCGGCGAGAGCGCTCGCCGGACCCCGCGACCTATGGACGCGGCGGTCGGCTCCACGTCGATGACGTTCGCGGCGCGGAGCCGGCCGCGCTGGCGATCTCCGACGTTCACCACGGGGAGGCCGAAGGACGGCGCTTCGGTGAGTCCGCTCGACGAGTTCCCGACCATGACATCGGCGTGCTTGAGCAGACTCAGGTAGCCGGCGCTGCCGAGATCCGCGACGAATCGGACCTCGGAACGCGAGCGCGTGAGCGTCGAAAGCGCGCGGATGATCGGCCGGTACTCCGGATCCGCATTCGGCGCGGTCACCACGACGCGGGCTGGGACCGCCGCGAGCGCACGCGCGAGCGCACGCGCCTGGCGCGCTGCCTGTCCCGCCTGCAGGGTGACCGGGTGGTAGGTCACGAGGACGAGCGGCCTGCGGTCGTGGATCGGGAGGCCGATCCGCGCGAGCGTTTCGGCGAGCGGCGGCAGCGGCGTGCGTCGCAGGTGGTCGAGCCCCGGCGTCCCGACGACGCGGATGCGCCACGGCTCCTCGCCCATCGCTCGCACGCGCTCCGCGTAGGGACGCGCCGCGACGAGGTGGAGGTGGCTCAGCTTCGTCACGGCGTGCCGGACCGCCTCGTCGATGAGGCCTTCGGTCGCTTCGCCGCCGTGGAGGTGCGCGATCGGCACCCGGAACAGCGTGGCGACGGACGCGACCGGAAGCAGCTCGTAGCGATCGCCGAGGACGACCACGAGCTCCGGCCGGAGGCGGGCGAACGCCCGGGCCAGGCCCGACGTCATCCGGCCCGTGCTACGAGCGATGTCCTCCTCGGTGCCGGCGCCGACGTCGACACGGACCTCGGCGGCGGGGACGAAGCCGTCCGCTCTAATCCGTCGGTACGTCGAGCCGTGCTCTCGCGAGAAGTGCATCCCGGTGACGACCAGCTGGAGCCGCACGCGGGGATCACGCTCGAGCTCGCGAAGGACCCAGTACAGCAGGCCGTAGTCCGCGCGACTTGTCGTGACGACCGCGATGCGCCGCCGGGCCACGGCTAGGGGGCCGTCGCGCGGTCGACCGGGGCTAGTCCCGGACGAGCCAGAGGTTCTGGATCCGGCCCATGGAGAAGACACGACACGGATCCGGCACCTTGAAGAGCGAGAACGGCTCCTGCAGGCAGATGAAGCGCTTCTCCACGCGGAACCCGTACGGCTCGAACAGCTTCGCCAGGTGCTTCCGCGGGAAGCCGCCGAAGTGCCGGTCGTACGGATCCTCGATGTAGATGCCCTTCCGAACGACGCGAGAGAGGTTCTTCACCAGCGCGTCTGCCGAGACATCGTCGAGGATCGCGAATACCCCGGTCAGCTCGGCGTAGTCGAAGTAGTTGTCCGGATACGCGATCTCCTTCACCGCGTTGCCGGTGAAGAACTTCATCGTGATGCGCGGGTCGGGCGCCGTGGTCAGCCGCTGCGCGTTCTCGATGCGCGATGGGCCGAGGTCGATACCGACCACCTCGAGCTCGTGGCCCTTGCCGGTCTTCTTCCACTCGTCGGCGACGTAGTCGACCAGACGCTGCGTGACGTCGCCATCGCCGCAGGCGCAGTCGAGGATCCGCCGGCAGTCCTCGCCGGCGAAGCGCGGCCAGTTCACGATGATGTACCACGACTTGCGCAGCTTGAGGTATTCCCATTTCTCGCGCGAGATGGGGCGCGGCACGGTCTCGAAGTACTTCTGGAAGTCGATCTCTCCGGCCTTGATCTGGTTATTACGCACCGTGTTGTACTTGCGGTAGGCCTGGATCTGGGCGGGCTTGAGCCACCGGAGCCAGCGCTGGATCGGGTGGTAGTCCTTCTCCGCGGCGTACGGATCGCGGACCATCGGCCACTTCTGCAGCTGCGCGTACTGCTCGGGCGTCGGCTCGAACGGCAGCGTGCCGCCTGCGCCGGTGAGCCCGCTCGCCCGGATGAGGAACTTGATCAGGCTCATCTCTGTACCTCCAACGTAACACCGAGCATCAGAGCGCTCGCAGGCAGACGTACTGAAGGGGTGCGTAATTTCCCGTGACGGGCAGCGTCGAGCCGAGCATGCGCACGAAGTGTGTGTTGCGGACCGGTCCCTTGAATCCATCCGGAAGCGCCTCGCGCAGCTCGAGCAGAAGGGCGTGCACGACCCGAGCGACGAAGTAGTGCGTGCTGAGGAAGTTCCGGGCGGGAAGCGGCCGGCCGGCGATCTCCGCGACCACGACGAAGGCGCCCTTCGCGAACGCGTCGAGCTCGCCCTGCTTGAACCAGCGGTTCTGCCGGGGGATCGGGATCGGGGCCAGGCCCAGCTCGCCGCGGGCTTCGTTCAGGTTCTGCCAGCCGTCCTCGAATGCCTCGATCAGCACGGCGTGGCCGCCTGGTCGAAGCACTCGACGGATCTCCCGGAGGGCCTCCCGCTGGTGGGCGGGGTCCTTGAGGTTGATGACGACGCGCTCGGACAGGACGACGTCGAACTCGCCCGCGCCGAACGGAAGCTTGCGCACGTCGGCCTGACGGATCTCGAACGGGAGCTTCCGCGATGACGCGAGCGCGATGAACTCCTCGAGGTAGTCCGTCCCGACGACGTCCGTGTAGCCGGCATCCCGGAGCCGTTCGAGCAACGTCCCGTTGCCGCAGCCGACCTCGAGGATCCGTGGCTGGCGACCGAGGGCCGCGGCGATCGCCGCGACGGTCGCGAGCAGCGCCTCGATCTCTTTCGCTCGGATGACCTGGTCGGCAAGCGTGGACTCGGGACTCAGGCCGAACCGCTCGACCTGGTCTTCGTAGTAGCCCTTGACCTCGTCCTCGTGCGTCCTCGTGCCCTCGCCGGCCATCGACCTCTCAAGCGGGTCGACGCAACGGTGCGTCGAGATCGCGAGTGACCGCGTGACTATAGAGGAGGGTCCCCGAGCTGATCGCCGACCTCGATCGCGGTCGCGCCTCCCGTCTCGATCTCGACGAGCCGCAGGTGGCCATCGCCGGTCCGGACGTGCAGCTCGCCCGCGACCTTGGCGATCACCGTGCCGGCGATCGCGCCGAGCGCGGATGGTGGCGCCGAGGCGACCGGCAGGAGGCTCCGCCAGACGATCACCTTGCGACCGCGGTGATACGTGTGGGCACCCGGGTACGGACGCGCGAGCGCGCGGATGAGGTTGTAGGACACCAGCGTCGGGGCGCTCCAGTCGATCAGTCCGTCGGCCTCGCGGCGCCGGCGCCGGTAGCTCGCGCGCGTCGCGTCCTGCGGTCTGCTCGTGAGCGTTCCGCTCTCGAGGGCGGGGACGAGCTCGGCGATGCCGGCGCGTTCGAGCGCCTCCACGCGCCGATAGAGGTCACCTGCGTCGTCGAGGATCCCGATGTCGAAGGAGCGTTGCCACACCACATCGCCGCTGTCGGCCCCGTCAGCGAGGCGGAAGAACGTGAGTCCGCCGCGGGTGCGTCCCTCGACGAGCGCCCAGATCAGCGGGTGGCGACCGCGGTGCTCCGGCAGGAGCGTCGGGTGCGTTCCGATGGCGCCGAGCCGCGGGACATCGCGCGCCTCGCGGTGAACGAGCTGTGGCCAGCCGAGGACGAACATGACATCGGGCGCCCATACGCGCAGCTGCGCGACCGTCGCGCTCGCGTTGACGTCGGTCACGCGCAGCGCCGGTATGCCACGCGCCGCGGCGACGGCCGCGAGGTCGCGGTAGTCGCTGGTGAATGACGCCCGGCTGGGATCGAGCGCGACGACACCGACCACCACGGCGCCGGACTCAAGGATCGCTTCCAGTCCGGCGACCCCGAGCTCGACCGCGCTCGCGACGACGACGCGGAGAGGCCGAGCATCACGACGAGCGATGACCGAAGCCTACCTCCAGCCATGGGTATTCTCAGCTCGGTGAGCTCCGTCCTCGTGCTGGCGAGCCATCCCGATGACGAAACGCTGGGCTGCGGTGGCACGCTGCTGCGTCATCGCTCCCTGGGGGACACGCTGACCTGGTGCATCGGGACCAGGCCGACCGCGCCGACGTGGAGCGAGACCGTCATCAAGGCAAAAGAGCGAGAGATCGAGCAGGTCGCCGCCGCCTACGGGTTCGCGCGCGTGCATCGCCTCGGGCATCCGGCCACCCGGCTCGCCGAGGTCGACCGATCCATCGTCATCTCGCAGCTACGCGAAGTCGCGGCCGAAGCCAAGGCTGACACGGTCTACTGCGTCGCCGGGGAGGACATCCACCAGGATCATCAGGCGCTCTTCGCCGCCGCGGCATCGGCGTTCAAGCCGTTCCGGTCGGCGGTGCGGAGCCTGCTGACGTACGAGACGATCTCGTCGACGGATCTGGCCTCCCCGTCAGCCCCGGCGTTCCGCCCGAACGTGTTCACCGACATCGGTGCCTTCATCGACGAGAAGCTGCGCATCCTCGCGCTCTACGAGAGCGAGATCGCCACCGCGCCGTTCCCGCGGTCGCCTGAGACCGTTCGCGCGCTCGCGCAGGTCCGCGGTGCGGCCGCGGGCGTGCGCTACGCCGAAGCGTTCCAGTCCATACGAGAGTCGCGCTGACCGCGTGCGGAGATCGACGCTCGCGCTCCTCGTCGATCCCGCCAGCGGCGAACGCGTCCGCCTGGTCCAGCCCGCAGGCACCGACGAGACGGTCGCCGGCGCTCTCGCCGGCAACGACGGTCGCACCTACCCGATACGCGGCGGGATCCCGCGCTTCGTCCCTCCCGACGACCAGGCGCAGACGCAGGAGAGCTTCGGCTACAAGTGGCAGAAGCAGGACGCCTACGAGTCCGAGGGGTACCTGAGGCTCATCGAGCGCGACGAGGTCGTCCGGTGGGGACTGCGCGCGATGTCCGAGTTCTACGACTTCTTCCCCAGGAGCGGCATCGTGCTCGAGGTCGGCTGCGGGAGCGCGCACTTCGCGTCGCTCTACGTCCCGC
This sequence comes from Chloroflexota bacterium, assembly GCA_005883625.1. Taxonomy (GTDB): domain Bacteria; phylum Chloroflexota; class Limnocylindria; order P2-11E; family P2-11E; genus 3-1-20CM-2-70-9. Next base: position 8,388 of record VBDU01000067.1, read on the forward strand.
ATCTCGCGCGCGACGTCGAGTGGATCGGGATGGATCTGTCGTCCGCCATCGACATCGCCCGCGAGCGCATCCGGCCGCTCAGGGAGCGCAGCGACTTCGTGCAGGGGGACATCCTGCAGATGCCGTTCGCGGCCGAGAGCGTCGACCACGTGTTCGCGCGGGGCGTGCTCCATCACACGCCCTCGACCGAGAAGGCGTTCCGCGCGTGCGTCCGAGTTCTCCGACCCGGCGGCGAGCTCACTTTCCTGATCTACCGGAAGCTCGGTCCGATCCGCGAGTTCACGGACGACCACATCCGCGCCTACCTCTCGAAGCTGCCGCCCGCCGAGGCGTGGAAGATGCTCGAGCCCCTCACGAAGCTCGGCCGCGCACTCAATGAGGCGAGGGTCACCGTCACGGTCCCTGAGGACATCCCGTACCTCGAGCTGCCGGCCGGCGAATACGACCTGCAGCGCCTCGTGTACGACCACATCCTGAAGGCGTACTGGAACCCCGACCTCGACTTCGAGACGAATCAACACAACACCTTCGACTGGTACCACCCGCAGTTCGCCTTCCATCACACCGAAGACGACATCCGGCGCTGGTGCCGGTCCGAAGGGCTCGCGATCACGTTCATCAAGGCGGCGTGGACGAGCTGGGCGGTGCGAGCGGTGAAGCCCGGGCGCTGACCGCGCGGGATCAGGCGGGAGCCGGCTCGGGGCGGCGGCCACGGACGATCGCGAGAGTGCTCGCGCCGAGACCGAAGAGGAGCGCGAGCAGGATGACGATCGCGCCGAGGATCGGCACCAGAGCGACGAGCAGCAGCACGACCAGCCCCACGAAGAGCGCGAGGGCGACGTGCACCGGCCGGCCGAAGACGCGGAGGATCGCGCCGCCGACGCCGACGGCGGCCACCGGAACGCCGACCGCGAGCAGGACGGCGTAGGCGGCGAGCGCGACGAGCCCCAGCCACCAGCCGCCGACGAGGCTGCCGAGGATGAAGAGCAGGACCGCCAGGAGCGGCAGGCCGATGAGCACGCCAACGCCGACCCCGAGGCTCACCCAGGGCCGATGCACGAGCGCCTCGCCGGCGCGGCGAGAGAACCCCGGGAAGAAGATGACGATGAGCAGCCCGAGCAGGAGCAGGCCGACGAGCCCGCGCAGCCAGTCGACGAAGAGCGCGGTCGGCCCCGGCGGGACCTGCGGCTGTGCCCGCTCCGGCGGGCGGCGCTGCACCGATCCGCCGATGCGCGCCCCGGCCGCGACCGTCGCCTCCCGCTCGCTCGTGTAGAAGACCGACCCGTCGACGACGGCGCGGTCCGTGAGCCGCAGCGACGCGAGCTCGGCGTAGACGTCGTGGCCGACGCGGCCGTCGAGCGTCGCCGTGCCGCCCCCGGCCTGAAGATCCCGTCCGATCGCGCCCGCCATGGTGAGCGTGCCGCTCTGCACGAACACGTCCCGGCCGACGCGGCCGGTGCCGAGGATCGTGAGATCGCCGGTGGTGGCGAGGATGTCGCCTCCGACCTTCCCGTGGACCGTCACCGTGGCGCCCGCCGCGCGCACGCTCCCGCCCACCTCGCCGCGCACGACCACCGTGCTGCCCGCGGCCATGAGGTTCCCGGTGACGGTGCCGTCGACGCTGATGTTCGCGCCCGCGGCGATGACGTCGCCGCGGACCGTGCCGGCGATGTTGACGTTGGCGGCGAACGCGTAGAGGTCGTCCTCGATCGTCTCGTCCGGGCCGACGGTGACGGTCTCGCCCTGCCGCACGACGGCCGCCGCAGCGGGTGTCGCGGTCGTGAGAAGGATGATCGCGCCCAGCAGGAGCGCGCCGGCGACCCGCATCGCTCGCGATACTAGGCGGCTCGTGTCGGCGGGCTGCGCGCTCACGTCAGTCGCCGCGCCGCCCTTTCGTAGACGTCCCTTCGGTGAACGATGGCGAGGATCCAGACGGCGTCTGCGGTGGCCTGAAAGACGACCCGACGGTCCTCGACGCGGAGCTTCCAGTAGCCGCGAAGCGAGCCCGTGAGTGGGGCACCGAAGCGCGCCGGATCCGTCGCCAGCCGAGACTCGATGGCTCGTGCGATGCGCCCACGTGCCACGGCCGGGATCTTCCTCAGGTCTTGGTCGGCCACCCTCGGGTGATAGCGGAGGGTGTACGCCACCTAGCGGCGTTTGGCGCGTCGTGCCCGCCACACCGCAGCGTGGCTCAATGCTCTGGAGCGGTCCAGCGCGCGCTCGCGAACCTCGGCGATCTCCGCGAGCGCCAGGTCTTCGTGCGTCTCGAGCGCGTCGCGTAGCAGGTCGCGGGCCTTCGTCGACAGGGATGAGCCCTCGCGGCGTGCAAGCCTGCCGAGGGCGTCATAGAGCGGCCGTTCCAGCACGACGTTCACGCGGGGGTTCTTCGCGGGCATCGGCAAAGGGTGTAACACAAGTGACGCACCGAACCCCCCATGCCACGTGCCAGGGGCGGGTTACTCGGTCGAGATCGACTGGTCCACGATCTCCACGCCGGGGCGGATGACGCGGAAATGCGCGGCCGGCTCGGCAAGAAGCGCACGCGCGTGGTCCGCTCCCTCGAGCTGACCGCTCGCGGCGAGCGCGTCGGCGTAGGCGTTCACGAGCTCCGCGAGCAGGGGCACGTCGTCGTCCTTCGGCGCCCGCAGGGTCACCTTCGCGCCCTTCGCGAGCCGATCGCGGATGCCGGCGTCGTCGAGCCCGCGCGAGGGGTCGTGCCGCAGGAAGACGACGCCGCCGCTCATACCCGAGCAGATCCAGCGTCCCGGATCGCCGAGGACGACGGCGCGGCCACCGGTCATGTACTCGAACGCGAAGCCGCGCAGGTCGCCGCCGAACACGACCTCCGCGCCGGAGAGACGGATGCCGGCGCGGGCGTCCGCGCCGCCTTGGACGAGGAAGCGTCCACGCTGCGCGCCGTACCCGAAGCACTTCCCCACCGAGCCGTCGACGAAGCGGCCCTCCGCGTTGCGCGCCTTGAGCACCGCGACCGCTCCGCCGAGCGCCGTCTTCGCGGCGCCGTCCTGCGCGCCGCCCAGGAGCGTGAGCGCGACGCCGTGCGTCGCGTACGCCGCGAAGCCGTTCCCGGCGATCGAGCCTTCGCGGAAGCTCGCCGCGACGTCCTCCACCGCGACCCCGGCGATCCGCATCCGTGCGAGCGCGCCCGAGGTGTCCGTCGCGACGAAGCGATCGTCGGCGCGCAGCCGCCGCTCCGCGTCGCTCGCCGCGGTCTCGGTCGCGGCGACGCCGGCGAACACGCGGACGTCGCGCCGGCCCGGCCGCGTCCAGGGCACGGGGACCAACATCTCCGCGAGGTCGACCCGATCGAGCCCGCGCACCTGCGCGAGCAGATCGGTGCGCCCGACCAGATCCGCGGTGGAGCCGACGCCGAGCAGCGCGGAGATCCGGGCGAGCTCCTCGCGCAGCGCGGTGAAGAAGCGGCAGAGGTTGTCGACCGCGCGCTCGAATTCGCGCGGCTCGAACCGCTTTACGCCGCGCTCGGTCGCCTCCGCGACGGAGTCGAGCTGTGTCGCGATCCCGACGTGGCAGGTGTCGAGCTGGCAGCCGCGGCAGATCGTGCAGCCGATCGCGACCATGGCGAGCGTGCCGAAGCCAACGCGATCCGCGCCGAGGCAGAGCATCTTCGCCACGTCGTGCGCGCCCTTCATGCCGCCGTCGCACCAGATCTCGACGAGGTCACGCAGGCCCGACGCGACGAGCGCGCGATGCGCCTGCGCGACGCCGATCTCCGCGGGAAGCCCGGCGCGCCGGAGCGCGTGCTGGCGCGCCGCGCCGGTGCCCCCGTCGTATCCCGAGAGGGTCACGATGTCCGCGCCGGCCTTCGCGATCCCGACCGCGATGATCCCGATGTCCGGCACGACCGGCACTTTCACCGAGACCCGCGCGCGCGGGTTCACCGTCTTGAGCTCGTGCACGACCTGCGCGAGATCCTCGATGGAGTAGATGTCGTGGTTGTTCGACGGCGAGATGAGGTCCACGCCCGGCTGCGCGTTCCGCGCGAGCGCGACCTTCGCCGAGACCTTGCGCGCGGGGAGATGCCCGCCCTCGCCGGGCTTCGCGCCCTGGCCGATCTTGATCTCGAGGTAGTTCGACGAGTTCGCGAGCATCGCCGACACGCCGAACCGCCCCGACGCGATCTGCTGCCCGCGGTTGTGCGGGTAGCGGCCGATGAGGTCGGGCAGCTCGCCGCCCTCGCCGTTCACGCAGAGCAGGTCGAGACGCGCCATGGCCTCGGCGTACGCGCGGTACGCGGTCTCGCCCTGCGAGCCGAACGACATCGACGAGATGTAGAAGGGCGCGGCGTGCTCGCCGGCCCTCGTGTCCGCGGGCGGGGCGGGCTCGCCGTCGAGCGGCCGCGTGAAGTCGAGGAGGTGGCGCAGCGAGACCGGGTGCGCGGTCTCGAGCTCGCGGAGCCGCTCGGCGTAGGTCGAGTACGCGGCCTCGCCGTTCGCCACCGAGAGCGCCGCTTTCCACGCGCGCGGCCAGATGCGGAACGCCGGCTCGATGCGCGCCTCAGTGCGCTCGCGGAGCTTCGACGCCCGCACAAATCCCTCCTCCGCGATCCGCTCCCAGCCGAGACCGGCGTCGCCGTAGAAGGTCTCGAGGTCGAGGAACTTCGCCACGTCCGGCGCGAGCCCGATGGCGCTCAGCTGCCGCCCGTAGCCCCGCAGCTCGTGGATGCCGAGCGTGGAGCAGACCTTCTCGATGCCCTTGCGCAGCGCCTCGACGAGATTCGGGAGCGCATCGGGATCGCTCGTGGCGATCGCGTACTCGAGGAGCAGGTACGGGTTCACCGCGTCGGCGCCGAGGCCGAGCGCGACCATGAGGTCGTGGAGGTTGCGCAGGCTCCCGGCGGTCACGATGAGCGCGCATTGACGCCGCAGAGACCCTGCGCCGGAGCGCTGCGCGCCGAGCGCGCGGTGCGCGGCCGCGACGACCAGAAGCGGATCGAGCCAGGCGCGGCCCTCCGTGAAGACATGCTTGTCCTGCACGACCACGAGGCGCGCGCCGGCGCGTACGCCTCTGCACGCCTGCGCGCCGAGGCGCGCGAGCGCGTCGCGCGGGTGCTCCTCCCAGTCGCGGTCGGCCTCGAGCACGACGGGCACGCGTGGCGCCTCGGCGGTGAAGCGCGCGACGACGTCCTCGACGAGCCAGGTGCCGCGCTCGCGCGCCAGCTTGCGAAAGTCGTCGCTCGAAAGGCCGGTCTCGGGGGCGTGCCCGCCGAGCAGGATCGGCGTCAGCAGCTCGATCCACGGCCGTGCGCGTTGCGCGCGCGGTGTGGGGCGCGGGCCGAGCAGCGCGCGCGTCGAGAAGTGCTCGATCTCGCGCTCGCGGTCGATCGCGGGGTTCGTCACGACGGCGACCGTCTCGTGGAGGTAGTCGGCGAGGTTCGCACGCGGCGCGAGCGCGGCGAGCGGGCCGTCGTAGCCGAGCGAGCCGATCAGCTCGTTGCCGGTCTCCGCCATGAACGCGGCCTGCTTGAGATCGTCCGGCTCGAAGCCGAGCGCCGCGAACTGCTGCTCGCGGCGAAGCGCGACGTCCTCGAGCTCGTCGGGCGGAACGCCGACCTCCCACCGTCGCTGCGGCTCGACGCGAGCGCCGGGGCGCTCGACGGTCTGCGGCGCCAGCGAGGGCCCGCCGCAGGCGAGGCGCTCGCGCAGGCCGTCCACGACCACGCCGCGATCGCGCCGCATCCGGACGAACCGCGCACGCACCGCGGCCTGGTCGAGGAAGCGCCAGCCGCCGTCGCGGCGCTCGAGCGCGACGCGCTCGCCCGGTCCGAGCGGCACGGGGTCGGCGACGTAGCGCTCGAGCGGGATGAAGCCCCGTTCGCTCGCGAACACGTGCGTGTCCGCGGTCTCGACGTGCCAGAGCGGCCGCAGGCCGAGCGCGTCGACGCCGAAAACGCACGTGTCGCCGACGCGCGACAGGATCGCCGCCGGACCCTGCGCGAGCGGTCCGAGCGCGGCACGCGCCTGGACATACGCGTCCTGCTCCGGCGGGGTCATCCGCTTGATCTCGTTCACGATCGGCGGGAAGAGGAGCTCGAGCGCCTCGATCGGACGAAGCCGGAAGCGCATGACAAGCCCACGGATGACCGCGTCCACGTCCTGCGAGTCGCTGCCCTCGCGTGAAAGCGGCAGGCCGAGCGAGCGCGCCTCGTCGCGCAGCCGGCTGATCGTGTTGATCTCGCCGTTGTGCGCGAAGACCGGGAAGGGTTGGACGCGCACGAAGCTCGTCGTCGTGTTGGTCGCGTAGCGGTTGTGCCCGAACGCGGCCGACGTCGCGAAGAGTGGGTCCGCGAGGTCGGCGAAATAGGGCACGAGCTGGTGACCCGCGCCCCGGAGCTTGTACACCGCGGTGTGTCGCGAGAGGGAGACCACGGTCGCTTCGGTCTCGCGCTCGATGTCGACGGCGGCATCGTAGAGATCGCGCGAGCCGACGCGCCCACCGCGCCGTAGCAGGAGCGCGAGCTGCAGGAAGCGCGGCGCCTCCGTCCGGCCGCGCGGGCCGAGGGCGCTCGCGGCGGTCTCGTCCTCGCGGGTCAGCGCGATCGCGACGCCGTGGCGCGCGAGGATCGCCGGGATCGTGTGCCGGTCCGCGTCGGGCGGCACGAAGAGATGACCGACGGCGAAGCGGTCCGTCCGCACCAGCGCCGGGTCGCGCCCGGCGCGCTCGAGGTGGCGCGCCCAGAGCGCCCGCGGGACGTCGGTCAGGACGCCGGCGCCGTCACCCTCGCCGTCGACCAGGCCTGAGCGGTGCGCCAGGCAGGCCATCCCGTGGAGGACCGTGTCGACGACCTCGCGCGCCGGCCGCGCGTCCTTCCGCGCCACCGCCACGAGCGCGCAGGCGTCGTGCTCGATCGCCACGCGTCCTCCTAACAAAAAACCTCCCGGTCTCGGGAGGCTTTCGTCGCTTTCGCGGTTTGCCGAACGCGACTAGGCCCCGTCCTCCGAGGTGATTGCGGCTGCCGTCGCGTTACGGATGCTCACGCGGTGACGATACGGGAGCGGAAGGTTGCGATACAGCGCTCCTACGGTGTTGTTTTTCGCCGGCGCGGCTCGCTGGCGAAACCAGCGAGAGGGTGGCAGGGAGTCCGCCCCCTCTGACAAGTCAGGCCTTTACGAGCACCTCGACGGGGTCGCCGACCCGGATCGGACCGTCGGCCGCGACCACTGTGCAGAGCGCACCCCGGCGCCCCTCGAGCGACACGCGGAACGCTTCCACGTCCGCCTGCCCAAGGAGCCCGCCGATATGGGTGCAGGGATCGCACTCGCCGTTGACGCGAAGGGTGACGCCGCCGATGCGCACGTCGGTCTCCGGCGCGAGCCGCGTCACCTCGGGCAGGCCCTCGATCGTGATCTGCTCGCGCAGATCCCCCGGCGCGAGGCCGAGCTCATCGTGCGTCGCCCGGTCGATGACGAGGACGGCGCGGGTCTCGCGGTGGCCGTGGCGGTCGCCCTCGAGCCCTCCGCCCACGCGTCCCGTGACGCTCGCGACGGGGTGCGGGTCGTCGCCCTTCTGCGGGCGGACGTGCAGCGCGACGACCCGGCCGTTCATAGCTCTCGGCGAACGATACAGAAATCGCCGTGGGTCTCGGCGACCGCGAAACCCGCCTTCGCATACATCGAGAGCGGACCCACGTACTGGGTCCACACCCAGCGCGCCGACTCGACCTCGCCGAGCCAGGGGTAGGCCTCGACGGCGCGCAGGCCGCGCTGCCGCAGGTGGTCGAGCGCGGCGTCGAGCAGCGTCGTGGCGATGCCCAGGCGTCGCTGATCCGGCGCGACGACGAAGCAGACGACCGCGCCCACGTCGCCGGAGCGCTCGCCGGGGACGTTCAGGAGCTCGCTCTTGGGCGCCGCGTGGCACCAGCCGACGACGCGGCCGAGCCGGTAGGCGACGAGCCCGTTCGCCTTGGCGGACCGGATGAGCCCGCTGCGCGTCGCGCGGTTCTGCGCCTTCGTGCGGTCGTCGTAGTCCGGGACGACGCGCTCGCAGCAATAACACTTCGACCAGTTCGGGTTGTCCGCGTAGGCGACGAGGTCGAAGAAATGCATGACGGCGTCGTGCTGAGCCGGAGAGATCGCCCGGACCGTGACGTCGCTCACGCCATGACTATGACAATGGTCGCGATGGGTCGCATCTGGTCGGTCGGGCACGGCGCGCGCCCGCTCGCCGACTTCGTCGCCACGCTCGCCGACGCGCGGATCGAGCTCGTCGCCGACGTGCGCAGCTTCCCCGGCTCGCGGCGCCACCCACAGTTCGGCGCGACGACGCTCGCCGCGTCGCTCGCCGACAGCGGCATCGCCTACGCGCACCTCCCGGGGCTCGGCGGCCGCCGCAGCGAGCGTGGCGAGTCCGCGCACGTGGCGCTGCGGGTCGCGGCGTTCCGCGCCTACGCCGACCACCTCGCGACGAGCGAGTTCGCGACCGACTACGCGCGCCTCACCGAGCTCGCGTCGACGAAGCGCGTCGCGTTCATGTGCGCGGAGACCCTCTGGTGGCGGTGCCACCGGCGGATCCTCGCGGACCGGTTCACGGTCGACGGCTGGGAGGTGGTGCACCTGCTCGCGCCCGGCAGGAGCGAGCCGCACGTGCTGTGGGACGCCGCGCGGGTCGTGGATGGGCGGCTGGTGTACGACGCGGGGACGCTACTGTCCCGCGCGTGAGGCGAACCTGGCCGGCCGACTGGCAGGCGCGGAAAGCTGGCAACGGCTGCTCGATGTGCGCGGAAGGCCGCCCCGAGCGCGTGGGCCGCAACGAGCGCATCTTCACGGGCGAGACGCTCGACGCCTACCTCGTGCGCGAAGACGTGGGCCAGCGCGGCTACACGCACGCGATCTGGCGGGGGCGTCACGTGGCGGATCCGACCGAGCTGTCGGACGACGAGGCCGCCGCGTACTTTCGCGAGGTCCTCCGGGTCGGGCGCGCGCTCGAGCGTCACTACCGGCCGGCGAAGCTGAACCTCGAGATGCTCGGGAACACGGTCCCGCACCTTCACACGCACCTCGTACCGCGCTACGTTGACGACGAGAGCCCCGGCGTTCCGGCCGCATTCATGAGCGCACGTACCAAAGGACCGCTGCTTCCGGCGGACGAGTTCGAACACGAGGTGCGGACGCTTCGAGAGCTCCTGGCGCGCTAGAAGACCGCTTGGCCTCCGTCGTCACGGAGGGCCCGAGGATGGTCACGCGCCCGCCGCCAAGCGGGCGCGGAGCTTCGCGCCCGCGAGGCCACGGTGTGAGATGCGGTGCTTCTCCCCGCTCGGGAGATCGGCCATCGTCCGCCCGTCGCCCGCGATGACGAAGACCGGGTCGTACCCGAAGCCCTGCTCGCCGCGCGGCGCGTAGCCGATCTCGCCGAGCACCTCGCCGTCGAACAGCTCGCAGGCGCCATCCGGCCGGCAGAGCGCCGTGACGCACACGAACCGCGCGCGCCGGTCCGTCACGCCGTCGAGCAGCGCGAGGAGCTTGGCGTTGCGCTCCTCGGCCGAAGCGTGCTCGCCAAAGAACCGCCGGCTACGGACACCGGGCGCACCCCGCAGGGCGAACACCTCGAGGCCGGAATCGTCCGCGACCGTGACGAGGCCGCTCGACCGGGCGTACGCGCGCGCCTTCGCCTCCCCGTTCTCCGCGAACGTGGCTCCGGTCTCGTCGGGCTCGGGTGGCACGGGCACGAGATCCTGCGGTGCGACGAGCTCGAGGTCGAGGCCCTGGAGGATCTCGCGGTACTCGCGCAGCTTGCCGGGATTGGCGGAGCCGATGAGGAGCCGGTGCCGGTCCTCGCTCACGCGAGCGCGGCGCGTTGCGCGGTGACGAGCTCCCTCGCCGTCGCTCGTCGCGACGACGTTCACGTCGGCGTCCGCGATCGAATCTTCGGCGTAGGCGAGGTCGAGGAGGAGCTCGCCGCCGATGAATCCCGCCGACACCGCGGCGACATGACGGGCGATCGGCGAGGGCTTCATCTTGCGTAGCGCGTGCGCGAGCGCGACGAAGCCGCCGGTGATCGCGGCCGTGCGCGTCCCGCCGTCGGCCTGGATGACCTCGCAGTCGACGATGACGCTCCGCGGACCGAGCGCCTTGAGATCCACCGCGGCGCGGAGCGCGCGCCCGACGAGGCGCTGGATCTCGAAGGTCCGGCCGCCGGGTCGTCCCGCGATGCTCTCGCGCTGGCTTCGCTCGGGAGTGCTGCGCGGCAGCATCGCGTACTCCGCGGTCACCCACCCCGTGCCCTTGCCCTCGAGGTGCTTCGGGACGCTCTCCTGGAGCGTCGCGAGGCAGAGCACCTGCGTGTCGCCGAAGGAGATGCGCGCCGAGCCCTCGGCGAACTTCGAGACGCCGAGCTCGATCCCGATCGGCCGCAGCGCGCGCGGCCTGCGGCCGTCCGGTCGCGCGAAGCTCACGCCGTCCGCTCCCAGAGGTCGCGCATCTCGTCGGGAGCGTACGACTCGAGCGCGCGGCCGGCTTCGCGCGCCTTCGCCTCGACGCGGGCGACGTGCGCGGCGAAGCGCGCGTTCGCCTCGCGCAGCGCGGTCTCGGCGTCGAAGCCCGCGTCGCGCGCCTCCCCGACGACGTCGAAGAGAAGATCGCCGAGGAACTCCTCGTCGTCGACGTCGAGCGGCAGCTCCAGGCGCGGAGGGGTGAGCCGCACGCGCGCCGCACGCTCCTGGAGGCGCTCGGCGGCAAAGAGCGCGGGGAGCTCCGGCGGCAGCCCGCTGAGGAGACCCGGGGGGTCCTCGGGGGGCGAAGCCCCCCGGACGGCCTTCTCCTGACGCTTGATCCGCTCCCACTGGGCGAGGAGATCGCCGCCGGGGATCTCGGTCCCGGCGAAGACGTGGGGGTGCCGGCGGATGAGCTTCTCGTTGAGGCGCCGGGCGACCTCGCCGGCATCGAACGAGCCCTCCTCGCGGGCGAGCTGGGCATGGATGGCGATCTGGAAGAGGAGGTCGCCGAGCTCGTCGCGCAGCCGCTCGAGATCGCCGGAGTCGAGCGCGGCGAGCACCTCGTATGCCTCCTCGAGCAGGTGGGGGCGCAGCGACGCGTGCGTCTGCTCGCGGTCCCAGGGGCAGCCGTCCGGGGCGCGCAGACGCTCGGCGATGCGCGTGACCGTCGCGAGCGACGCGAGATCCGTGAAGGGATCCTGCGGGTCCAGCACGAGCCAGCGCGCGCCGCGAGGATCGACGTCGGCGAGGGTCGTGCGCGTCTCGCGCTCGCCGATGAGCGTCACCGGGTGCGCCGCCGGATACCGCGCGCGCAGGAACGCGAGATCGGGCGCCGCGTCGAGCGCGATGGCGACCGCCCGGAGCGACGAGAAGGCGTGGCGATCGAGGGCGGTCGCGGGCACGAGGTCAACGCCGGCCGGCCACCGGGCGAGGGCGACCTCGAGCGCCGCCGCGGCGCCCGGGGGATCCGAAGGGGGCGAAGCCCCCTTCGACGAGCTACTCGAACTCGAGGCCAGGGACGAGCCGCGTGACGTCGTGCGCCTTCTTCTGCTGATTCAGCCAGTACGCGTACGCGTTGTCCTTGATCTTCTTCTTCTGCTCGTCATCAAGCGCCCGCGCGTCGTTCTTTTCGAGCACCTTGTACCAGACGGTCTGCGTGCGGTCGTTGTGCTGCTTGCTCCGCGTCCCGGCGTCGAGCGAGAACAGCTCGTTCTCGGCACCGATGTCGGTGAACATCCCGCGCGCGATCCAGCCCACGTCGCCGCCCTTGTCCTTGGTGTCGCTGTCCTCGGAGAACTGCTTCGCGACCTCGGCGAAATCGGTCCCCTTGTCGAGCGCCGCGTTGATGTCGGAGATCTTCTTGAGCTGCGCGCTGAACTGGGTGAAGTCGCCGCCGGTCGGGACCGGCGCGGAGACGAGGATGTGCGCGACGTGGACCTGCGCGACCGGGCTGGCGGCCGCGGCCTCCTGGCGGCGCTTCGTGAGGTCCTCGCGGATCATGTCGTGCCGCGTGTGGGCCGTGATGTCGGCCACCGTGAACCCCGCGCCGAGCCAGCGCTGGATGGCGTCGCTCGCCTCCGGGCCGCGGCGCTCCTCGACCTGGATGATGTGGTAGCCGAACTGCGACTTCACCGGGTCGGACACCTGCCCGAGCTGCATGGGGGTCGCGGCATCCTCGAACTCCTTCACGAACTGGCCCTTGCCGACCCAGCCGAGCTCGCCCCCTGAGTCCTTGGAGCCCGGGTCGTCCGAGGATTCCTTCGCGAGCTTGTTCCAGAGGTCCTGGTCGTTCGGCTTCTCCTTGAGCTGCTTCGCGATGCCGGTCGCCTTCTCGAGGGCCGCCTTGTCCGCGACGTCCTTGTCCTTGGCGTCCTTGTCCGGCATCACCAGGATGTGACGGCTGCGGAACTGGCTGAAGTCCGACAGGTAGCGCGTCTGGACGGCGTCGTCGCCGAGGCTCACGCCCTCGCTGTTCGCGGACGCATCGAGGATCGCGTACTCCACGACCGTGTCGAGCGCGCTCCGTTCGTACTCCGACTTCTGCTGCGCGATCCGTGGGTCGTTCTCGAGCCCGATCGGGACGCCGAAGTCGACGTAGAACTTGGTCTGCTGGTACTTCACCTCGCGCCGCCAGTCGCGGAGCGCGATCGCTCGTCCATCGATCGTCGCGGCGGCTTTCAGGTTCTCGCGGTAATACCGATCGGTCGCGCCCCAGGCCATAAGGCCGAGCACGAAGAAGAGGATCGCCGAGAAGGCGACCACGATGATCGCCTGCTGCCGACGCTCGCGCTGCCACCGCGCCGTGCGCTGCCGCTGGGTGAGGCGTGGAAGTGGGATCCGGCGGGCCATCTGGAGACCTCAATTGTAGGGGGCGGAGCCCCCTACAAACCCCCCACCTGGTAGGCGGCTGCGGCCCCTACGTACCCCCCGCGATCCTTCGGTACACCGCGAGTCGCCGAGCGAGGCCTCGTCGCCGCTGCGCACGAGCAGCCCGGCGTCCGCGACGACCTCGGCGACCGCGCCGCCCGCGTAGCCCACGACCGGCGTCCCCGCGGCGAGCGACTCGAGCGCGGTGAGGCCGAACCCCTCGAGGAGCGCCGCGTGGAGGAGGCACTCGGCGCCCGCGTAGAGCGCCGCGAGCGTCGCGTCGTCGACGTAGCCGGTGACGATCACGCGGTCCCGCGGCACGCGCGGATCCGCGAGCGCGTCGCGGAGCGCGGACGCGAGCTTCCCGAGGTCACCGACGACGACGAGACGCAGGTCGCGATCCGCGTCGGCCGCGCGGGCGAAGGCGCGCAGCAGGCCGCCGACGTTCTTGCGCGGATCGAACTGGCCCACGTAGAGGACGTAGCGCGACGGAACGCCGAAGCGCTCTCGCGCCAGCCGCCGCCCGGCCTCGCGTGACGGCGGCGCGAAGTCCGCGTCGACGGCCTCGGTGATGACGGTCACACGCTCCTCGGGCACGCCGAGCCGCTCGACGACGTCGCCCTTCGTCGCCTCCGACACGGCGACGATCGCGTCCGCGCGGCGCGCGAGCGCGTACTGCCAGGCGTGCCCCAGGCGCGCGTAGGGCAGGCGAAGGTAGTGCTCGGGCCAGATGAGCGGCGCGAGGTCGTGGATCGTGATGACCGCGGGCATCCTCCGCCGCGCGGGCAGCGAAAGCTGCACGGAGTGATAGACGTCCGCCCTCGTCCCCGCGAGCTCGAACGAGAGCAGGACCGGATCGAACGCGAGCATCGAGAGCTCCGGGCGGCGCAGCCGGTACGTCGCGAGGTCGCGGTGCGGCGGGAGGAGCGCGCCATCGGCGGGCGCGAAGTTCCGCAGGCGCAGCAGGACCCACTCCACGTCGCGCGGCGCGCGGCGGGCGAACGCTCCCAGAAGGTTGCGCGAATAGCGGCCGATCCCACGCACGCGCGCCACCGTCTGGAGATGGCGTGCGTCGAACGCGACGCGCACGTCCCTAGACTATCGGCGCTCGTGGTCTCGGTCGTCGTCCCGACCTACAACGAAGCCGGATCGCTTCCGCTGCTCGTCGCCCGGCTCGCGAAGGCCATGAACGGTCGCGACTGGGAGCTCGTGGTCGTCGACGACGGGTCGCCCGACGGCACCGCCGACGTCGCCGAGTCGCTCGCGGCGGCGCACCCCGTGCGTGTGGTGCGCCGCCCGGGGAAGGCCGGCCTCGCCTCGGCCGTGCTCGCCGGATTCGCGGCCGCGACGGGCGACGTCCTCGTCGTGATGGATGCGGACCTCTCGCACCCGCCCGAAAGGGTCCCCGCGCTCGTCGACGCCGTCGCGGCCGGCGCCGAGCTCGCGGTCGGCAGCCGCTACGTGCGGGGCGGGGGGACGATGGACTGGCCGCTCCGGCGCCGGATCGTCTCGCGCGTCGCCTGCCTCATCGGGAACGCGCTCGTCCCGGTGCGCGACTGCACGTCGGGGTTCTTCGCGCTGCGGCGCAGCGTCGTCGAGGGCGTGAGGATCAACGCGATCGGCTTCAAGATCGGCTTCGAGGTGATCGCGCGCGGCCGTTACCGCACGGTCGTGGAGCTTCCGTACACGTTCCGCGATCGTGAGCTCGGCGCGTCGAAGTTCGGTCGGCGCGAGGTCGTGCTGTACCTGCGGCAATTGGGGGCGGTGCGGCCGATCGCACGCACGAGAGCGAGTACCACGAGGAAAAATGCCGGCGCGCCGAACGGAAGCAAGATGAGCAGCGCCCGTGGCGGCGGCGCGGGACGCCACGAAGATTCCGGCACGCTCAGGAAAATCAGAGACCCGAGCAGGGCCAGGCCGATCCAGGAGCAGGCGAAGACGCGGTCGAACATGCTCACGCCGATCCGAACGTCGATGGCCGTGCCGGTGGCGTCAGCCGAGAAACGACCTCGTGCCTCGTCGAGCATCGTCGGCCGCGTGAGTACGTGCCGGACCTTCAGGGCGAATCCCTTCTGAGAGACCCGTCCGAGCAGCGGCCTCTCCGCGGACCGAGCGAACCATGTCAGCGGCGACCATCTCGATGCGCTGCGTCGACGCAGACGTGCGACGCATTCTTCGAGACCCAGCGGCGTGCTGAGCCGGTACCGCCGGCTCGAGAAGATGTTCACTAAGGCGAGCACGCGTCCGGGACTGTCGAGCGGAGGCTCAGCCGCTACCGCCGGCCCACGTACGCGTGCGTACAGCCACCACCCGAGGAAGGGGAGCGAGCCGATCAACGCCCAGCGCACGACCGGCAGCTTCGCGGTGAGCGCGTCATAACCGATGGTCACGAACACGAGAACGAACCCGAGCGCGGCCGCGATCGACGACCACGGCTCAGCCGGGAAGAGGCGTGCGAATCGTGTGAGCACGAAGATCACGAACGAAGGCCCATAGAAGAGGCCGAAGAGCCGACCGAAAATCTCGCCGCGGGTCAGCCCGTCGAATCGCACGCCGAACCTGCGTGCAGGATCGTGACCCGGGCTAGCGGGCTTAGCGGATCCGGAAGCGGTTCCGCCCCTCCAGCTGCAGGACCTCGAAATCGTCGCTCCCGAGCTTGCGGTACGCGGCTTTCAGCTCCGCCATCACCTCGGCGATCTCGGGCACCTCTCGGAGCCGGTCGACGGCCTCGATCGGCTTCGGCGTCAGGATGAAGATCCGCATCTCCCCCCAGCCGGCCTCGTGGCCGTCGACCTTGCCGAGCTCGCCGAGCGTCGCGGCGACGCGACGCTCGATCGCGGCCATCTCCTGGTAGCTCCGGATCGACGAGCCGGGTACCTGGAGCACGAGCAGGTACTCCATCGACGGGAGCCTATGTCGCCCACTACGCAGCGGGCGTTACGAAGCCGGATCGAGCTCCTCGCGCAGCGACTCAATCACGTAGGTCTGCTCGTCGTCTGTCATCGCCGCGAACAGCGGGATGAGCATCGTCGTTCGCGAGGCGTCCTCGGTGACCGGCAGAGCGACGCGGCCGACACGGTCCCGGTAGACCTGCTCGAGATGTGAGGCCATGACGCCCCGCCGCGTGGCGATGCCGCGCCGCAGCAGCCGAGCCATGAGCTCGTCGCGCTCGACGTGGGCGTCCTTGGTGAGCCGGAGGCAGTACGACTGGTACGTATGGGTGGCGTACGGAGGTACGGAGGGCACCGCGAGCCCCCCGATGCGGCCGAGCTCCCGGTCGTAGCGGTTGGCCTTCTCGACGCGGATGCGCAGGAGCTCGTCGAGCCGGCGGATCTGGACGAGGCCGATCGAGGCCTGGATGTCTGTCATGCGGTAGTTGAAGCCGAGCTCGTGGTACTCCTCGATGATCGGTCGGTCGGCCTTGTGGCGGTCGAGGTCCGAGACGCTCATCGCATGCGCCCGGAGCTTGCGCGCCTTGTCGGCGAGCGCGTCGTCGTCGGTCGTGATCATCCCGCCTTCGCCGGTGGTGATGACCTTGCGCGGGTGGAAGCTGAAGACGGTCTGGTGAGCGTTCGACCCGACCTTGCGGCCCTTGTACGCGCCGCCGATCGCCGGCGCGGCGTCCTCGACGACGTCGACGCCGTGACGCTTGGCGACCTCGTTGATGGCGTCGATGTCGCAGGGCAGACCGATCTGGTCGACCGGCATGATCGCCTTCGTGCGCTTCGTGATGCGCTTTTCGATGTCGGCGGGATCGGCGTTGTACGTTCGCGGGTCGATCTCGCAGAAGACGACGGTCGCGCCGGTGTAGAGGATCGCGTTCGCCGACGCGATGAACGTGAACGACGGGACGATCACCTCGTCTCCCGGACCCACGCCGAGCGACGCGAGCGCGAGGTGCAGTCCGGTCGTGCACGAGGTCGTCGCGACGCCGTGCCTCGCGCCGACGTAGGCCGCGACCGCTTTCTCGAACTCCGCGACCTTCGGACCCTGCGTGACCCAGCCGCTCTTGATCGAGTCGAACGGGGCCCGGGCTTCCTCCTCGCCGAGGGCCGGCTTGGTGATCGGGATGCTCATCTTCTTTCCTGCTTCGACCGTCATGGCGCCGCCTCCGCTCGTTGATCGACCGCCGCGAGCTGCCCACGCCGCCAGGCGATGAGCGTCCGCAGACCCTCCTCGAGACTCGTCCGCGCGCGGAACCCGAGGAGCTCCTCCGCGCGCCGGGGATCGCCGAAGCGCCGCGCCGGTAGCCCGCCCGCCGGCTGGGGCTGCCGCTCGATGCCGACGCTGCTGCCGGTGAGGCGGAGGAGGAGCTCGGCGAGGCGCTGCATCCGCGTCTCGACGCCGGTGCAGACGTTGACGATAGCGTCGGGAGCACCGTCCGCGCACGCGAGGAGGTTGGCCCGGGCGACGTCGGCGACGTGGACGAAGTCGGCGGATGCGGAGCCGTCGCCGTAGATCACGAGCGGCTCGCCGGCGTCGATGCGATCGAGCCAGCGAACGAGGACCTCGACGTAATTCGAGCGGATGTCCATCCGGGGCCCGTAGACGTTGAAGTACCGCAGCGCCGTCGTGTGCAGGCCACGCAGCTGCCCGAAGGCGCGCGCCAGCTGCTCGTTCGCCGCCTTCGCGGCGCCGTACACCGTCGTGCCCTCGAGCGGATGGTCTTCGTCGATCGGCAGGCGGCGCGGCTCGCCGTACACGACCGCACTAGACGCGAGCACCACGCGCGACACCTTCGCGTCGGCCGCGGCCTCGAGCACGTTGAACGTGCCGTCGACCATGACCTCCTGGCATTCGCGCGGCGCTTCCTGGCAGCGCGTCCACCGGAGCGCCGCCTGGTGGAACACGACGTCGGTGCCCGCGAGGTTCGCGTGCACCGCCTCGCGGTCGCGGATGTCGATCTCCACGAGCCGCGCGCGGCCGGTCTTGAGCGCGGGCGCGAGGTTCGTGGGAACGCCGCGCACGAGCGCGTCGAGCGCGACGACCTCGCGCGCCCCGGCTCCGATCGCAGCGTCGACGATGTGCGAGCCGACCGTCCCGGCGCCGCCGGTCACGACGACGCGCGCGCCGGAGAGCGCGCTCACCTGACGGTCCGCTTCACGTTCACGGCGAGCGTCCTGCGGATCGTGCCGCGGTCCTCCGCGCCAAGCGCGGCCGCGACGGTCGCGAAGCGCGCGTGCCTGGTGGCCTCGTCGACCGACGGATCGGCCTTCGCCTCGAACGCGACGAGCCAGCCGTCCGCGGCCTTGCTGATGTGCGCGGCCACGTCGGCGTCGACGAGCTGCTCGATCGCGCGCAGCGCGTCGGCGAGCCGCAGGAAGCGGAACGCGTGCGCGACCTGCGCGCCCGCGGGACCGACGCCGGCGACGGCGTCCGCGATCGCCGTCTCCGCGTCGCCGGGAGCGACCGAGAACTTCTCGGGATCGAGGCCGGCCCTGCGGAGCGCCTCGGCGATCGCGGGATCGAGCGGCGTCAGGTCGCCGGGCGCCCGCGGAACGACGCGGAGCGACCGCTTCGCGGCCTGCGGCTTCTGGCCGAAGAGGTCCATCGCGCGCAGCCTAGAGCCTCACGATGGCGTCATCGCGCCGAGGTACAGGACCTCGACCCGGTCGGTGATCGGCGCGAGTCGCTTTTTCCAGTCGGCGTCGTTCGTGACGAGTCCGGCGACTCCTGCGGTCAATCCGGTCGCGACGATCAGCGCATCGACCGAGGACAAGCGGTGATCGGCGCGCAACCCGGCCGCGACGATCGCCGTCGCGAGGTCCAGGCTCAGTACGGTCAGATTTGGAAAGTGCTCGAGGAAGCCGACGATCTCCGTCGCGATCTCCGTTCGGGGTTGTTCGAACGGGCGGACCAGGATCTCGGTCGCCGATATCGCCGACACGAAGGCCCGATTCCGGCCGGTAGCGACGAGGTCATCGACGATCGACGCGGCGACAACACCGACCGGACTGCCCTGGTACAGATACTCGATCAGGGTCGACGAGTCCAGAAGGAGGGCCGCCCCGGGTCGGATGCGAGCCGCGAGACCGTCCTTCAGCGTCTTTTCCGCGCGGAGACGGACCGTCGCCATTTCGCGACTCGTCGGCGAGACCGAGCTTTCTGCCCCGGGTCGGTCCGCACGCCGCGCTCGTCGAGCAGCCCCGATCGATGCGCGTCGGTGTGGCGCCCCATGAGCGCGAGCGACCGCCCGCAGATGTCGCACTTCGGCCAGCGCAGCTTCGGTTCGCTCACGTAGCGGTCCCAGGTCACTTCGGTCTGCGGATACGCGCGCTTCGAATCCTCGAACGTCAGCAAGCGCGTGCCGTCCTCGGCATAACGAGGGAAGGGCTCCCAGTCTTGGCGCTCCTTCTCGAGGTACGTCCGGACGTCCGCCTCGTCCTTCCAGAGAGTCGCGCCGATCCCCGCGTAGCTGCCGCGAATCTTGCGCAGGCGGACGACTTCCGGATCGGCGACGTCGAACGCGGCGACCAGCCGGTCTCCCGGCGCGAGGTGCATCCGCTCCACGATCCGGTCGGGGAGGGTCAGCTGATTGCGGTCGCGAAGCCTGACCTCGATGTCGACCGTGAGCGGTACGGCCCTGGCGGAGGGGCTGGCCGGCTTGCCCATCTGTCTAAGTTAGCGGGATTCTGATCCCTAAGCAAGAGTCAGATTGCCGCTTAGGCGCGCCCCTCCGGATCGGCCCGGTAGCGCAGGAGCGTCGCGGGCACGCCCGCGACGATCGCGCGGTCGGGCACGTCGTGCGTCACCACCGCGCTCGCGCCGACGATCGCGCCGGTGCCCACGGTGACGCCCGGGAGGAGCACCGCGTTCACGCCGATGTCGGCCCACCGGCCGACGCGCACCGGCTTGATCACGAGGTCCGTCTGGATGATCGGCACGTCGATCGGGTCGCCGGTGTGCTCGCTGCCCAGGACCTTCGCGCCGGGACCCCAGCCGACGTACTCGCCGAGTACGTCGCCGATCTCGAAGGTGTGCGGGTGGAGCACGAGGACGCCGAGGCCGACGCGGACGCCGTGGCCGAACGAGCGGCAGAGGGCGCGCAGGAGAAGTCGCCGCTCGCGCGCGCCGGCCGCGCTGTCACGCCACAGCGCTCCGGAGTAGCGCTCGAGGAGCTCCTCGCGCGTATGGGCCTCGCGGAGGCGCGCGGACTCCGCGATCTCCGCGTCGTCGTCTCGCGCGACCTGCTGGACGCCATGGACGGCCTTGACGGTTCGCCCGGTGGTCACATCGCCTTCATGAAGTCACGGACCGCACCCGCGACACGCTCGAGCTGCTCGTCGGTGAGCTCCGCGAACATCGGCAGGGAGAGCACCTCTTCCGCGACGCGCTCCGTGACCGGGAAGTCGCCCTGCCGGTAGCCGAGGAACTCCGCGGACTGCTGGAGATGGATCGGGACGGGGTAGTGGATCTGCGTCCCGATGCCGCGATCGCCGAGGTACTTACGCAGCGCGTCGCGCCGGCCGCCGGGCACGCGGACGGTGTACGTGTAGAAGACGTGACGGCGCGCGTCCGCGGGGATCTCCGGCGTGACGATCCCCGAGCCCGCGAGGCGCTCGTTGTACATGCGGGCGAGCGCGCGGCGCCGGTCGTTCCAGCGCTCGAGCCGCCGGAGCTTGATCCGGAGGATCGCGGCCTGGATCTCGTCGAGCCGCGCGTTGTAGCCGACCACCGGGTGGTAGTAGCGCGTCGATTGGCCGTGCTCGCGGAGCGCGCGGAGCTCGTCGGCGAGGCGGTCGTCATTCGTCGTGATGCTCCCCGCCTCTCCATACGCCCCGAGGTTCTTGCTGCAATAGAAGGAGAAGCAGCCGACGCGGCCGCCCGCGCCCGCCTTGGTCCCGTCGTCGAGCAGCGCGCCGTGCGCCTGCGCGGCGTCCTCGATGACCGCGATGTTCCGGTCCTGCGCGATCTGGCGCAGCGGCTTGAGGTCGACGGTCCTGCCGTAGAGGTGCACCGGGATGATCGCCTTGGTCCGCGCCGTGATCGCGTTCGCGACGGCGGCGGGGTCCATGAGCATGGACCGCTCGTCGACGTCCACGAGGATCGGCCGCGCGCTCGCGTAGAGGATCGCCTCCACCGTCGCGAAGAACGTGTGCGACACGGTTATGACCTCGTCCCCGGGCGACACGCCGCAGGCGCGGATCGCGAGCTGTAGCGCGTCGGTCCCCGAGCCGACGCCGATCGAGTGCTTCGTGCCGATGTAGCTCGCGAACTCCTGGTCGAACGCGCGGACGTTCGGCCCGATGGTGAGCTGCATGCTCTCGAGGACCTCGTCGATCGCGGCGCGGACCTCGTCGCGGATCGTCGCGTACTGCGCCTTGAGGTCGACGAGCGGGATCTCCTGCGTGACGACTGTGGTCATTGCACGGTCATCCTGGTCATGTTGTCGTCGCTCCTTCTTTCAGTGCCGCCTCGATGTGCTCGCGGTGGAAGCGGAAATGGTGGATGCCCGGCATGAAGAAATGCTTGCGGATCCCCTCGGGGCCGTCCGGCGCGAGGAGGTCGCGCTCGGGGAGCTTCGCGAGGCCCGCCATGAGCGCGCGATGAGCGCTCTCGAGCTCGGCGAAGCATTCGTCGAGCGGCCGGGCGTCGAACTCGCGCTGGCGCTCGGCGTTCAGCTCGTCGAGCGACACGGCCACGCCGTTGAACTGCCTGAGGTTGCTGCCCTCGGCCGGCCAGGGCGTGCCGGCGGCGATCTTCTCCGCGGCGTTCGCCGCGAGGCGCTGCCACATGGCCCAGTGCGCGATGAGGTCGCGGATCCGCCAGCCTGCCCCCTCGCCGAAGAACGGGCGGCCCAGATCCTCGCGCGAGAGCCCGCGCAACCGCGCGATCGCCTGCGCGTACTCGGAGTCGAAGAGCGCGAGCGCCTCCTGCTGTGAGGTCACGCCGGTCGTCGCGGTCATCCGCTCTCTCCGCAGCGCGTGCAGCGAAGCTCGCCACCCGCCGCGGGACCGGTGTCAGAGCGCTCGCGCCCGCAGACGCAGATCCAGGCGATCCGGCGCGCGGGGTTGCCGACGACGAGCGCGTGCGCCGGTACGTCGCGCGTGACGACCGCGCCCGCACCGATCATCGCGTACCGGCCGATCTCGAGGTCCGGCAGCACGATGGCGCCGGCGCCGATCGACGCCCCGCGCCGCACGGTCGTGTGGCCGAGCTCCCAGTCGGCGGCGGTCTGGAGCGAGCCGTCCGGGTTCGTCGCGCGCGGCCGCCGGTCGTTCGTGAAGACCACGTGCGGGCCGACGAACACGCCGTCCTCCACCGTCAGCCCTTCGAAGAGCGAGGCGTTGTTCTCGACCTTGCACCGGTCGCCGATCACGACGCCCGCGCCCACGTAGACGCCCTTGCCGATGTTGCACTCGCGGCCGATGCGCGCGCCCTCGCGGACCTGGGCGTGATGCCACACCCGCGTCCCGGCCGCGATGCGAGCGTCGCGCGCGACGACGGCGGTGTCGGCGATCGTTGCCGCACGCGCCTCCGGCTTCGTCGCCGTCATGCGCGCACGGCCTCCGGGCGATACGCGACACGCGCGCCGCCCGAGCGGAGCGAGCGCATCCCGGCCTCGAGCACGCGCACGACCCGGAGTCCGGCCTCGCCGTCGCTGCGCGGCTTCTTGCCGTCGCGGATGCATTCGATGAAATGCCGCATCTCGAGCTGGAGCGCCTCGGTGACGTCGACGCGCGGGCTGTGGATGTCGCCGGCTCGGTAGCTGCGGCGCAGCTCCTCGCCCGAGAGCTTGTCCACGCCCTGGTCGTACAGCTTCACCTTCTCGACCGTCTGGACGTCGTCGTACACGATCATCTTTCCGGAGCCGATGACCGTCATCGTGCGCAGCTTGCTCGGCGCGAGCCAGGAAAGATGCGCGTGCGCGATCGCGCCCGATGGGAAGCCGATCATGAGGAAGACCACATCCTCGATCTCCGGCTGCACGAAGCACGCGCCGGTGGCCTGGATCCACGCCGGCTCCTCGTCGAGCCAGTACAGCGTGATCGAGACGTCGTGCGGACCGAGGTCCCACAGGACGTTGATGTCGAATTGGTGGAGCCCGAGGTTGACGCGCTGGCTGTCGATGTACTGGACGCGCCCGATGCCGCCCTTGGCGAGGATCTCCTTCACCGCGACGACCGCGGGGTTGTACACGAAGGTGTGGCCGACCATGAGCGTGCGGCCGGCCTTCTCGGACGCGCGCAGGATCGCCTCGGCATCGGCGACGTTCGGGGCGAGTGGTTTCTCGACGAAGACGTGCTTGCCGGCGGCGAAGGCTTCCTCGGCGAGCGTGCGGTGCGTGCCGACCGGCGTCGCGATGCACACGGCGTCGATCGCGCGGTCGGCGAAGAGCGCGCGATGGTCGGTGGTCGTCTTCAGCGCGGGGAACCGTTTGCGGATCGCCTCGAGCCGCTCGGGCGAGAGGTCCGCGACCGCCACGGGCTCGGCGCCGGGCGCCTCGCTCAGGTTGCGGACGAGGTTCGGGCCCCAGTAGCCCGCGCCGAGGACGGCGACGCGCAGGTTGCTCTCGGTCATAGCTCCTTCCGCATGACGGCCCACCCATCGCCTTCGCGGAGCTTCGTGAAGCCGGCCTTCTCGTACATGCTGAGCGGGCCGTGGTAGTTGAAGGTGGCAAAGGTGTGCCAGCTCTGCGTGGGCGCGCCCGTGCGCGCGAAGCCGACCGCGTAGCGCAGGCCCTGCGCCTTCAGGTCCGCGCACGCTGCCTCGAGGAGCGCGCTCGCGATCCCTTCGCCCCGGTGCTCCGGATGGACGACGAAGCACATGAACGCTCCCGCCTCGCCGAGATCGCCGCCGTACGCGGTGTCGAAGCCGCGCGGGTTCTCGTAGCGATCGAAGCGCGCGGCGTTCAGCCAGCCGACGACCGCGCCGTCACGGTACGCGAGGAAGCCCGGCCGCGTGCCCGCCTTGACGCCGGCGATCTTCGCGGCGCGATGCGCGTCGCGCGCGGCGAGCGTGGCATCCCAGGCGTCGCCGCGCGTGTGATAGAACTCGTCCGCACAGCCGGCCCAGTGTTCGTTGTCCGCGAAACCCGGGCCATCGAAGAACGCGAGAAGGTCGCCGAGCGTCTCCGGGCCCAGTGTGCGGATCTCGATGTGGCTCGCGACCGTCACGCGAACACCCGGTCCTCGTACGGGACGCTCCCGATCGCTTCCGCCTTCGTCTTGCCGGAGAGGAAGTGGTCCGCCATCGCGAGCCCCATCTCGGACGCGATGTCCATGTCGACGTACTTATACAGCCCTTGCCGGCCGCCGGTGACGAGGTTCTCGAAACGCATGAGCTCCTTCATGAGCGTGTCGATCGCGCCCTCGTAGCCGACCATGTACACGGGATAGCCGAACGTCGAGCGGAGCACGACGGACTCCGCGAGCTCGTCCTCTTTCATGAAGCCCTCTTCCGCGATCTCGCGCGCGCAGATCCGTCCGAGCTCGTCGGCCGACGCGGTCCAGACACGGTCGCCGACGTCGCACGTGATATCGCAGAGGAGCACGGTCTCGTCGGGGGCGCAGACCTCGCTCCCGCCGTAGTTGCGCGTCTCGCTGAGGCGGTTGAACGTCTTGTTCGTGAAATAGATCGATTGCGCGGGCAGCGCGAGCGGCCGCTTCACGCGCAGGCCGACGATCGTGATCGCGCGAAAGCGAAGATACCGCGCGGCCGTCTTCGCCTCGGCGGAGACCGCGTCGCCGAGCAGATCGATGAGCGCGGGCAGCGGGACCGAGCTCACGAGGCGGTCGCACTCGAGGCGCTGCTCCGGGCCGGTCGGGTCGAGGTGCCGCTCGGGCTCGGTGCCCGACGCGAGAACGCAGAGCTGGCCGTCCTTCGCGGTCGGCGCGACCGGCCGGTGGCGGACCGCGACGATGCGCCCGTCCCGCGCCTCGATGGCGGTGACCTGCGTGCCGGTGCAGATCTCGTTCTCCGCCGACGCGGCGGTGATGCGATCGGCCATCCGCCGCGAGATGAGCCCCGCGCCCTTCGGCGGATAGAAGAGCTCGACGACGAGCGGGGCGTAGCGATGCTCGGTGCCGGTGATCTTCGCGCGCCCTTTGTGCAGCGACGACTGGATGACCTTGGCGAGCGAGATGTGCGGGATCCGGTGCTGGGCGAACGACGCGGCGAGCCGCGAGGGCGGCATGCCCCAGACCTTCGTCGTGTACGGGCCGAAGAAGAGCCCGTACAGCGTGTTGCCCATCGCCTGCTTCACCCAGTCCTCGGAGGAGACGAGCTTTCGCGGCCGGATCTTTCGCCTCACGACCTCGAGGAGGTAGTCGAGGAAGGCGCGCGCGGCGAGGAACGGCGACATGCTGCGCGCGATGTCGAGCGCCTCGAGCGGGTACTTGTAGTACTTGCCGCGGAACTTGATGCGCACGCGCTTGCCCTGCGCCGGGAAGCCGTCGGCGGCGATGTCCTTGAAGAGGTCGAGGACACGCTGGTTCCGCGCGTGATACGCGTGCGGCCCGAAGTCGAATCCCGCGCCCGTCTCACTGCGCAGCGTCGTGGCCAGACCGCCCACGAAATGCTGTGCCTCGATGAGCGTGACGCGGTCGCCGTGCTCGGCGAGCTGGAGGCCGGCGGCCAGTCCGCAGATGCCGCCACCCACCACGACGGTGTGGCTCAAGAAACGTCGATTCTAGGGCTTGTTCTGGCTCCGCTGGCTCAACTCAGGAGCTCTCGGCGCACTCAATGCGGCGAGCTCCTCAGGTGTAGGCAGCGAGGCGATGCGCGCCAGCTCACGGCGCAGATACGCCGACAGGGACATCCCCGATCGTGTCGCGCGCGACTTCAAGATCCGATACACGGGCTCCGGTACGTCGCGGATCCGGACGAGGCGAGCCATACGAACTAATACTCGCAGGCGTACGCATGCGGCGGAATTCCCCGATGTCCCGTAGGGCGATCGGGGGGGTCTACGGGCAGGGAGCGGCGCGCTCTGGGATTTGGCGCAAGGTCGGGAGGCCGCCCGCCGCGCCTTCTTCGATGAAGATGGTCATGGCGCCCTTGCCCCACGCCGACCGGCCAGCAAGGTCGCCGCAGAACGTCCAGCCCTGCTCCTTGAGCGCTGGCGCGAGAGCCGCCGCGGCATTCGCGTTCTCCGCCCCACAGTCGAAACGCCACGTCGTGCCATCGGATGCGATCACCGGGACTCCGACGAGCCGGCACTTGAGCGGGAGGTAGAAACCGGCGGGAACGACCGGCGTGGGAGATGGCGCTCCCGCCGAGAAGCCGCCTCGGTTCGTCGGACTCTCCTGGCTCAGAGCTCTCGTCCCAGCGAGCACAGCCATGCCGATCGCGAAGGTGGACACAGCGAGAAGGATCGGTTGCGGCGAGCGTGGCGGGCGCAGGGAAACGGCCGCGGCGATGAGGATGAACGGCAGCGCCAGGAATCCGAACCGGTCCCCAGCCCGAGCGCCAGCGTCGATCCTCCCAGGTGAACTCTTGAGCTCGCGGTCAGGACCAGGAATGGCGACAGCAGGATGACCAACGCCAGCGCGATGAGGCCCATCGTCTCCAGAGCCAGGAAGCCATACCCGGCACCGATGGCGGCACCGACAAGAGCGGCAGCACATGACGCCAGAAGCTCCCGAGCGCGGGAGCTCAGGTCACTGCCCGGTGGCGGCGCGCAGCCTCGCGAGGTCGTCTTCGAGCAGCTTGATGAGCCGACCATATTCGGCGAAGTCGCCGAGCCGCAGCGCGTCCTGAGCCTGCTCGTAGTGCTGGCTCGCCGAGCGGACGAGGTCGGCGACCGATCCCGCGGGCGCCGGGGAGGCCGAGGGTCCGGGCGACGGTTGCGGCGACGGCCGGGGCGAGGGCGACGGTGTCGGGGTGGGCGTCGGCGTGGGCTGCGCGACGCTGCCGAACAGCTGGTCGAGGGATTTCTCGAACGACTCGGCCATGACGACGCGGTCCTGCGTCGCGAGCACCACGCGCTGCAGCTCAGGGATGCGGCCCTGCGGCGCCAGCACGAAGAGCGGCTCCACGTACACGAAGCTGTTCCCCACCGGGAGCACGAGCAGGTTGCCGGGGATGACGCTTGCGCCGCCGCCGCCGAGCAGCGTGAGCTGCTGCGCGATCGTGGGGTCGGCCCGGATCCGGTTCTCGATCTGGAACGGTCCGAAGATGAGCCGGTCGCGCGCGAAGCGAAGGATGCGCAGCTTGCCGTATTCGGGTGCGTCGGCGCGACCGGCGATCCAGGCGACCATGTTGTCGCGCTCGCCGCCCGCCGGCGTCATCGGGACGAAGAGGAGGAACTCGCGCCGATCCGACCCCGGGAGGCGTGTGGCGACGTAGTACGGCTCGATCGGGACCTTGTTCCCGCCCGAGGACAGCACCTCGGTGGCGATGCGCCACGCGTCGGCGCGGTTATAGAACTCGTCGGGGTCCGTCATGTGGTAGAGCGCGAAGACCTGCGTCTGCACGCTGAAGAGGCCCTCGGGGTAGCGGATGTGCGCGCGCAGGCTCGGTGGCATGTCGGAGATCGGTTTGAACAGGCTCGGGTAGATGCCGCGGAGCGTGCGCACGACGGGGTCCTTCTCGTCGACGACGTAGTACGAGATCGTGCCGTCGTAGGCGTCGGTCACGACCTTCACGCTGTTGCGGATGTAGTTGAGCCGGCTCGCGGCGACACGTGTCGAGCTCCCGCCGAGAGCGGCGAAGCTCTCGCTGTAGGGGTAGTGGTCACCTGTGGTGTAGGCGTCGTTGATCCACCAGAGCTTGCCGTCCGCGATCACCAGGTAGGGATCGCCGTCGTACGCCAGGAATGGCGCGATGAGCTGCTGGCGCTCGGAGATGCGGCGGTGGAACAGGAGACGGCTGTCGGAGCGGATCTGGTTCGACACGAGAAGGTTGGGGAAGTCGCCCAGCCGGATGGTGAAGAGGATGCGATCCCACAGCGCGCCGACGCCCACGCCTCCGCGTCCTGAAAAGCGCGTGGTGACGTTGCCGGTCTCGTCGAACTCGTCCTGGCTCGTGCCGACGATGACGTAGTCGGTCGTGACCTCGCCGTAGTAGATGCGGGGCTGCTCGATCTTCGGCTCGCCCTGCGGCGGCATGTCGCGCACCGCGAACGAGGGCCGGCCCTCGGCGCCCACCGCGCCCACCGCCGTCACGACCGCACCGGAGCCGTGCGTGAAGACGAGGTGGCGGTTCACCCAGGTCTGCTGCGGCAGCCGGCTGGTCGAGAGCTCGCGCGCGGAGAGCATGACCGGCGTTTCGACGCCCCCGATCTGGTAGCGGTCGATGTCGACATCGTTGAAGGTGTACTGCTGGCGGAGCGCCTGCAGCTGGTCGAAGACCGTCAGAAGCGGCCGGTAGTCCCAGAGCCGGACGCTCGCCGTATTCGAGAGCTCACCACGAGCTTCGGCGGCGGTCGGCGTGTCGGCGACGTTGAAGATCGACTCCTCGACCGTGTCGAGCGAGTACGCGGCACGTGTCGCCTCGATATTGCGCGTGATGTACGGCCGCTCCTTGTTCAGCTGGTCCGGCCGGCCGATGAAGCTCTCGATGAGCCCCGGGTAGACGCCGACCACGAGGATGCTCGCCGCGAACCAGAGCACGATCGCGCCGACGAGGATCCAGATCGTCCGGGCGAACGCGTTGAGGAGGCATGCGAGCGCCGCGACGCCGACGATGACGCTGAGGATCTGGAGCGCGGGCAGGCGCGCGTTGATGCTCGTGTACCCCGCGCCGGTGAGGACGGCCTCGTTGCGGAAGAGCAGCGCGAACTGGTCGATCACGTAGCCGCCGGCGATGAGGAGCAGGAACAGGCCGCCGAGGATCGAGAGGTGTGCGCGCGCCGGCCGCGCGAGCGCGAGCGCGGCGCGGCCCGCGACGCTGAGGTCGGCGCTCGCGAGAGGCCCGGTCGCGACCCCGATGGCGCCGCGGATGAGATAGATGCCGACGACGCCGGCAGCGATGACGACGACCGCGGCGAGCAGCCACCCGCGCACGAACTCGAGGACCGGCAGCGTGAAGAAGTAGAAGCCGATGTCGCGGCCGAAGACGGGATCGGCCACGCCGAACGGGACGCCGTTGAGCCAGCGCAGCAAAGCGTCCCACTGGTCGCCGCCAGCGAGGCCGAAGAACAGCGCGGGGATGAGGAGAAGCGGCATGAGGCGAAGCGTGAGCCCGAGCGCGCCGCCGCGGCGGCGGCGGTCGACGTCGACGACCACGCGCGGCACCTGCGGGCGCAGCGCGAAGTACAGGTTCGGCAGCGCGAGGACGAAGAAGATCAGGAAGAAGGCGACGAAGGCCCAGAACGCGGCGGTGTAGCGGCGCAGATACACGTCTTCGAGGCCGAGGCTGCGGAACCAGAGGAGATCGGTCACGAAGGCGACGAGCGGGCTGATGAAGAGGGGGAACAGGAGGAGGGCGACAAGCAAGATGACGAGCGCGACGGCCCGCCGCGATGGGCCGCGCACGCGCGTCCCGCGGCCGAAGTTCGAGAGGTCGATGTTCGACCAGTCGATGCTTCCCCAGTCCCGCCCGCCGTTCCCGCCGCGCCCGCGGTCGCGCATCAGCCTGGAGTATGAGGTTGGGGGACGCTGCCCCCCATTCGTCGGGGGGCTTCGCCCCCCGGCCCCCGAGAGCGCACCAGTAGCGGGATGCCCACTGCCGCGATCACCACAAAAGCCGCGGAGACCGCCTGCGCTTCGGTGATCGCTCCGAGCCACGCGGGGTCGAGGCGGAACGGCGACAGGGCGAGGCGGACGAGGCCGTAGAGGCCGACGAACGCGAGCATCGGCACGAGCGGCGGCGGGTCGCGACGGAGGAGCGCGAGAAGGGCAAGCAGGATGAGAAGATCGGCGACGAGCTCATAGGCCACCGCGGGATGCACGAAGTCGCGCTGCCCGAGCGTGCTCGGGCTCGTGTAGCGGACGCACCACGGCACGCCCGCGCACGCGGTCGCGTGATGCTCGCCGTTGATGACGTCGCCGATGCGGCCGATCGCCATGCCCAGTGCGAGACCGGCGACGCCGCGATCGAGGACGTGCGCGATCGGGAGCTCGCGAGCGCGCGCCATCGCAAAGCCACCGACGATGCCGCCCACGATGCCGCCGGTCACCGCCGCGCCGCCGTTCCACACGGCGACGATCTGCTCGGGGTGCGCCGCGTAGTACGACCACGCGTCGATGACGTGGAACACACGCGAGCAGACGAGGCCGCCGAGGACGCCCGCGATCGCGACTGCGTACGCGTCGGCATCCCCCACTCGGGGGAAGTGGATCGCGGACGATCCACTTCCCCCTCCGGGGAAGAGGTTCATCGCTGAGCCACGTCCCCCTCCGACAAGTACCAATCGCATGCCAAGCGCGGAGCCCGCGATGATGCCGAGCAGCGCGAACACGCTGTGCCAGGCGATGTGAAGGAGACCGAGTGAGAGAACGGGATCGAAGGTGAGGTCGATCAGTTCGGTGTCACGCTATCACCGCGCGTCTTGCGCTCTCTACACTGCCGAGACATCGCTCGCGCGTGCGGCGTTATAGGGAAAAGGGTTGGTGGTCTTTCAGTGAAGTCGCGTCTCGCCAGCTTCATCGCGACAAGCTTCGCGGTCTATCTGACGTTGCTGGCGTGCCAGCCGTCGAACGTACCGCTCTCGAGCGACTCGGCGTCGCCGCAGGTCGCGGCGTCGGCGGTCGTGGCGGCGTCGGAGAGCCCCTCAGCGTCGCCCTCGCAGAGCGCATCGACCGCACCGACCGCCTCTCCAACGCCTGCGCCGGCGACCCCGGCGCCCACGCCCGTTCCGACGCCCCCGCCGACGCAGCGTCCCGCGACGCCCGTGCCGACGCCGCAGCCGACGCCTCCGCCCACACCGCAGCCGACGCCGCCTCCGCCCACGCCCCAGCCCGCGCCGACGCCGACGCCGAACCCGAACGGGCTCTCGATCAGCGGCACGGTGACGAGCGGTGGCGCTCCCGTGAACGGCGCGTGTATCACGATCGGCCCGCCCATCCGCTGTGCCGCGATGACCGGCGCGGACGGCAAGTACTTCATCTCGCTCGAGAGCGCGCCGCCCGGCATCGCCTGGGACGTCCGCGCGCTCGTCGGCGGCGTGGTGAAGGCCGAGCGACTCGGCGTCATCGTGAACGGCCCGACGATCGTCAACTTCCAGATCTAGTCGAAGGGGCTTCGCCGCCTGATCATCGCAGGGGCGGGCCCCCGCACCCCCTAGGTACGGACCAGGCGCCCCGCAGAAGCGGGGCGCTTTTCTTTTCAGCGATCAGGCGTTGCGGGCACGGACCTCGGCAAAGAGATCGAGGTACTTCTCCACCACCGACGGCCAGGTGTACGTGCGCGCGACGAAGGCCGCGCCCGCGCGCCCGAGCCCTTCGCCGATCTCGCGCCGCTCCATGAGCAGCTCGCAGATCGCGGCGAACTCCGCGGCGTCGCGATGCGCGAGCCCCGCGCCGGCGCGCCGCGCCATCGACGCGACGACGGGCGACGAGGCATCGCAGACGATCGGCCGCGACGCGGCCCAGGCCTCGAGCGTCACCAGCGAGAGGCTCTCGAGGACGCTCGGCACAAGCAGGGCCGTGCACGCCGCGAGCGCGTCCCACTTCTCCTGCTCGGCGACGGTCCCAAGGTGCACGATGTCCGGCCGCTCGGGGATCGTCATCTCGCGGTGGCCGATGAGGACAAGCGTGGCCTTCTGCGGGGAGCCGTCCTGCCAGCGCGCCCATCGCTCGAACAGCTCGCGGCAGCCTTTGCTCTCGACGATGCGGCCGACGTAGAGGAAGAGCGGGCCGGCGAGCGCGTGGCGCTGGCGGAAGCGCATCGCCTCGCCGGCGAGGGCATCGACGCCCACGCCGACGATCTCGCCGGGGACGCGCTCGTTGTTGAAACGCCGATGCACCATACGCCGCTCCTCCTCGGTGTTGTAGGCGATCGCGCGCGGCGCGTGGAACACGGGCCGGTAGACGCCGAGGCCGATGGCGGGCTCGTCGTGCGCGGTCGGTACGAGCACGGCGCGCTCGGGCACGAGCGGCAGCCCCGTGAGCGTCGGCCAGTAGATGTAGGTGAAGAAGAGGACGTGGTCGAAGTCGCGACCGTGCGCGAGGAGGTGATCGCGCAGGTCCGGCGCGACCGGGCCCTGCGCGTCGACGAACGCGAGCTCGTCCGCGAGCGAGTGCCCCGCCGCGAACGCGCGATGCTCGCGGAACCGGAAGTCGCGCGCGCGACCTCGGTCCACGGGAAAGCGTCGCACGGGAACGCCATCCACCCAGGTGAGTCCCGCGGTGTACGCGTTCTCCCAGGTCCAGTAGTCGCGCGCGGTCGTCGTGGCGACCTCGATCGCGGCGTGCGGCGCGAGATGGTTCACCAGCGCGCGCGCGTGCGCCTCGGCGCCTCCGGCAACGTCTCCGTAGCGCTGCACCACGACCAGGAGGCTCGGACGGTCGCTCACTGAAGCGCGACCAGATCGACGAGCTCGTCGAGCCGGCGGTCGAACGCGCCGAGCGTGCACTCGCGCTCGACCCATGCGCGGCCCCGCGCGCCGAGCTGGCGCGCGGTCGCGCGATCCGTCAGCAGCGCCGTCAGCCGCGCCGCGAATTCGTCGGGCGTCCCGTACGCGAGCCCGCCTCCGGCGCGTCTGACCTGTCCCGCGGTGACCGGGTTCACCGCCGCGACGAGCACCGGCGTGCCCACCTGCCACGCCTCGAGCAGCACGATGCCCAGGCTCTCGAGGCGCGAAGGCAGGACGAGCGCGTCGGCCGCGGCGAGCGCGCCGAGCTTCTCCTCGTCCGATACGCGGCCGAGCGCGAGCACGTCGTCGCGCACCGGGATCTCCATGCGCACGGTGCCGCAGAGGACGAGCGTGGCCGCGGGCGCGCCGGGCCGGTCGCGGAACGCGGCCCACGCGGCGAAGAGCTCGTCGCAGGCCTTCCCCTCGCTCACCTGCCCGAGATAGAGGACGAGCGGTCCGGCGAGACCGCGGGCTCGGCGGAATTCCACGGCGTCGTGGGGCCGCGGCGGTTCGAGGCCGGTGCCGAGAATGACGTCGGGGACCTCTTCATTGCGGAACTCGCGATGGACGAGGGCGCGCTCCTCGGGCGTGAGGTAGCCGATCGCGCGCGGAAGGTGGAACAGCGAGCGATACGGCGCGAGCCGCAGCGGCAGCTCGTCGTGCGCGGTGGACACGAGGCCGGAGCGCTCGGGAGCGAGCGGGACGCCACGGGCCGCCGGCTCGTAGAGGTAGGTCCAGAAGAGGAGCGCGTCATACCCGCCGCCCTCCCGATGCAGGAACTCGAGCAGCTCCGGTGCATGCGGGCCCTGCTTCGTCGTCCAGGCGTCCTCGTCCGCGGCGTCGTGCGGCTCGAACAGGACACGCCGCTCGAAGGCCTTGAAGTCTGGCGCCCGGCCGGACGCGACGGCGAACCGGTGGACAGGGATGCCGTCGACCGCCGTCGTCCCGACCGCGAAGTGGGGCGCCCAGGTCCAGTAGTCGAGCGCGGTCGTAGTCGCGACCTCCACGTCATGGCGCTCGGCGAGCCGGCGCGCGGCGAGCCTGGCGTGCTGCTCGGACCCTCCGACCACCTCCTCGCCGTATCGCTGTACGACGACGAGAACTCGCCTCCTCACCTCGCGGGGCGAGGCGCGGAGCCCTCCGACGACTGGGGGGCAGAGCCCTCCGACAGGTCTACGCCCGACAGGTAGCGCTCCGCGTTGCGCTCCGGCGAGAGCATCCGACGCAGGAAGCGCACGTGCGCAAGAAGCGTCCGATACGTCGCGGGCTTGCGGATCTCGCGCATGGCCTCACCGAGCTCGCGCGAGTCGCGGGCGACGAGGCCCGCCCCGTGGTAGACGGCGAAGCCCCGCGCGTCCGAGAAGATGCACGGTAGCCCGGCGTGGATCGCCTGCGCCGCGACCGCGCTCTGGAAGACGTCCTCGTAGAAGAGGACGACGCAGTCCGCCGCGGCGACGTAGCTGCCCATCGCGTCGTAGTCGGTGTTGATGACGACGTTGTCGCGGCCTTTCGCGTAGTCGACGACCTCGTCGAAGTACTCGGGCTCGTTCGCGTGCCGCGTCCCCGAGAGGACGACGACCGCGTCCTCCGGCGCGGCCGAGATCACGTCGATGAGGCGCTTGCGGCGGAAGAAGAAGCCGGGCGAGACGAAGATGAAGCGGTCCACCGGGAGTCCGAGCCGCTCGCGGAGCGCCCGTTTCGCGGCGGCGTCGGCCGGCAGCGCGGTGTCCTCGAGGGGCATGGTGACCAGCGGGAAGTGCTCCTTCTTGCGCTCGTCGTTCGAGAGCAGGTCGAACCAGTGGTTCGAGCGATGCGAGTGGACCACGAGCTTGCGTGGCAGCCCGCCGATGAGCGCGAGCACCGCGCGGTAGCGCAGGAACCAGTTCGCGATGCGTAGCGCGACCCAGGGAGCGCGCGCGACCTCGAGCGGCCCCGAATAGCGCGGCCGGTAATGGAGCGCGTTCGAGACGAGGCGGTAGTGGTGGAACTTCTCGGGCTCGAGCTCGTGCAGCGAGAGGACCACGGGGATCCGTCGGCGCCAGAAGCGGACGAGCGCGCGGACGAACGGGACGTCCGAGAAGATCCCGGCCTCGTGCTCGACGAGGACGACGTCGGTGTCGCCGCTCACGTGGGCGGTCTTCTTCGCGAGGTCCGCGTTGTCGAGATGGCGCACGCCCACGAACGTGACGTCGTGGCCGCCCGCGCGGAACCCGTCCGCGACCGACAGGGCGTAGTGGTGGATGCCGCAGCGCTGGTCGCTCGACAGGACGACGATCCGCCGCTTGCGGTGCTCCGGCAGCTCCCAGCCGGCGAGGGCGAGCGCGGCACGGAGCCTCTCTTCGACCCGCTCGCGGGAGAACTCCGCCAGGCGCCTGCGTCCGCGCTCGACGAGGTCGCGGCGCAGGCCCGTGTCGTGGACGGCGCGCTCGAGCGCCGCGGCCACCGCGTCGGGCGACTTGTCCTCGAGGAGCAGACCGGCGTCGCCGAGCGTCCCGGGGATCGCGCCCGCCGCGTGGGCGACGATCGGTAGGTCCGCGCGCATCGCCTCGAGGAGCGGCACGCAGAAGCCCTCGTGGTCGGAGAGCGTGAGAAGCGCGGTCGCGCCGCGGTAGTACGCGACGAGCTGCTCCATCGGAACGCTGCCGGCGAAGAGCACCGCGCCCTCGAGGCCGCGCCGCGCGACGTCCCAGTGCAGATCCGCGAGGTACTTGCCCGACATCGCGCTCGAGCCGACGAGGACGAGCCGCGCACCGGGGTCGCTCTCGCGGTAACGCGCGAACGCCGGGATGACGTCGTGGATCGCCTTCTGCGGGAGGATCTGCCCGACGACGAGGATCGACGTCCGCTCGTCGGCGAGCGTGCGCGCGACGTCGGGATCGGGCGTGACGTCGTACGCGTCCCAGTCGACGAGGATCGGCACGGTGGCCGTGCGCGCGAAGCCGAGGGCGTCGAGCTCCCCGCGGTTGAAGTCGCTGTCCGCGATGCCGAGCTCCGCCACCGACGCGAGCGCCTTCAGCTGCTCGCGGCCCCGGGCGGCGTAACGCTCGGCGTGCTCGTTGAGGCCGCTGAAGTAGCTCGCCGGCGTGATGTTGTGGTGGACCACGACCTTGCGGTGCGGGAGCGCGGTCACGCCGTCGAGCGCGTCGTTCCCCATCGACACGTGGACGAAGAGCGCGGTGCGCTCGGTCGGCTCCTTCTCGAGGTCGCGCCAGGGCCGGGCCAGCGCGCGCACCTCGGGCTTGCTCTCCTCCGCGAAGAGCTCGGACCGGACGCCGTCGTGCCACATGAGACGCTGCAGCTCGAAGCAGTCGTTCCCGACCGCGTCGCCATACGCGAGGGTCGCGTGGAACTGAGGCGCGCTGCGAAGCCTCACCGGTGAAGCTTCCGCCGGAGGCCGAGGCAACGTATCTGCTCACCGCGGTCGTAGAGGCCTCCAAGCTCCTCGGCCGTGGGCTCAAGGAGACGCTCGACGTCCTGATAGTGCTCGTCCGAGCTCTTGCCGGGAGGCTCGCAATGCTGATGGATCCCCCAGGTGCCATGTTCGTGATGAGCCCGTCGGCTCTTCGGGCTGAGCGGTCGATATTCGAAGACGTACGCCTCGCGAAGCCATCCAGCGGCCATGCGCCGATACCTTTCGCGGAATTCGAACGTCGCGACTACAGGCATGCCATAACCGGGCGCCGTCACGACAAAGGAGAGGTCGCGCCGGCGTATGCCGGTTCCCTCATCCGCCGCCTCGACGTCGCCGTACCTGGCCAGCCTCTTCGCGATCTCGTCCAACGTCTGCGCGAATGTCCGGGCGGGCCGAACGAACGGCATTACCGCTCGCGACGATCGAGTTCGTCAAACCGCCGTCCTGCCACGACACAACGGGGGTTCCGCGTCCACGTGATCCGTGGGGGCACGCCGAGGAACTGCATGAAGGAGCCCAATGGAATCCGGT
>VBDU01000068.1 GCA_005883625.1 Chloroflexota bacterium
GGTCACGTCGGTGATCCCGGTCATGACCACGCCCGGGATCGCCTGCTACACGCTGTTGTCCGGCTGGAGCGCATACAGCGCACACGCGATCGCAGCCTTCGTCTGCAGCGAGACCGATCCGTTCCTGGCAGTCGTCGTCGTGAGCGAGAAGTTCGCCGGGCCAACGAGCGCGGTCGCAGGAACGGAAACGGAGCCGGCGCTCGCGGTGATCGTCCGGTTTCCCTGGGTCGTGAGCTGCGTATAGAGCGTGGTGCTGCCATCCGCGGCGACCGGCTCGTTGAACGTGCTCGT
>VBDU01000045.1 GCA_005883625.1 Chloroflexota bacterium
CTCGTCGACTGCGGCATGTTCCAGGGCAGCCCGAACGAGGTCACGCGGAACCGGCTGCCCTTCGCGTTCGCGCCGCGCGAGGTCGATGCGCTCCTCCTCACGCACGCGCACCTCGATCACTGCGGCCTCATCCCCGCGCTGGTCGCGGACGGCTTCGCGGGCCCGATCTACGCGACCGCCGGGACCGTGGAGCTCGCGGGCCTCGTCCTCCTCGACGCGGCGAAGCTGGAGTTCGCGAAGCGGTCGGAGCGGCGCGCCCGGCGGCAGCACCCGCCGACGAGCGATCCGGAGGCCGAGCTGCGCGCGCAGGGTCCCTGGGTCGAGACCGCGCACGAGGAGCCGCTCTACACCGAGGCCGACGTCATGTCGGCGCTCGCTCGTTTCCGCGGCGAACGGGAAGCGCGCCGGCGACGCGGGCTTCCCGCGCACGGTCTTCATCACGCACGGCGACCCGCCCGCCGAGACCGCGCTCGAGCCGAAGGTCCGCGCGCTCGGATTCGCGACGCACGTCGCGCAATGGCGCGAGACGGTGACGCTGGACTAGGCGATCGGGCGCTGCGTGAGCGCGGCGGCGAGGAGCACCTCGTCGCCGCGCTTGTCGCCAACGTCGAGCTTGGCGCGGATGCGCGTGAGGTGCACGCGGAGCGTGTTCGGCGAGATGGCGAGGCGCGTCGCGAGGTCCGCGCGCTCGAGGCGCTTGCCCTCGCGCGACAGGAGCTCCATCTCTCGCAGGATCCCGAGCTCGCGCCAGGTGAGCCCCACCGTGCGGAGATAGAAGGTCGCCTCGTCGAGCGCGGACGCGCCGACCGCGGCGGCCTCGTCGGTCTTCGCGCGCCTGAGCGCGGCCTCGGCGCGCGCGCGGATGATGCGCGCGAGCGGGCGCGCCGCGGCGTCGCGCTCGGCGGCGCGGGCCAGCCACGCCGCGGCGTCCGGCAGGTAGTAGGCGAACCCTTCGCCGCCGCGGACGCCGATGTCGCGCACGAGCCCGGCGGCGCGCGACGCACCGCCGCCGCGCACGAGCGTCTCGCGCCAGTACGCGGCGTGCACGGCCGCGCCGAGCGCCCAGTGGGCCATCCCGCGCGCTTCGAACTCCTTCGCGGCCTCGTCGAGCATGCGTATCCCGCCGCGCGGGTCGCCCCGGTGCGCCTTCACGATGCCGCGCACGGTGTCGCGGAAGTGCTCGTCCTCGGGAAAGCCCTTCGGCGCGCGGGTGAGGATGCGCTCGGCGACCTCCGCCTCGCCGCGCAGCAGCGCGAGGTGCCCGAGGTCCTCCGGCGCGCCGGTCGCGCTCTGCCGCGCGAGACGGTCGCCGTCGACGATCTCGCCGCGCTCCATCCGCGCGCGCGCGAGGCAGAGGAGCGTGTAGCGCCAGACCGAGGTGCCGTACGCCCGGAGCTCGGCCTCGGCCTTCGTCAGCGCGTCGACGGCCTTGTCGATCCGGCCCGCGTACCAGTCGACGAAGCCCATGGTGTAGGTCGCCCACGCGACCTCCGAGGGATCGTTCACGCGCGACGCGAGGCGTGCCGTGGCCTCGGCCGCGAGCGTCGCGTCGACGTAATCCGCCGAGTGCGACAGCAGGTGCGCGAGCTGGCGCTGCACCCGCGTCTCCACGAGGTCGCGCGACCGGCCGCGGGGAGCGCCCGAGAGCGCGTCGAGCGCGCGGCGGGCACGCACGAGCGCCTGGGTGACCTCGTTCTGCGCGGTGAGCACGATCGATTCGCCGAGCAGCATCTCTCCGAGGAGGTGCGGGTCGAGCGCTGCCTGGTGCTGGGCAACCCTGTCGTAGCGCTGCGCGTCCTCGCGCCGGACCAGGTAATAGGAGAGGTGGAGCAGGTCGACCGCGACGCGCGCCTGCATGAGCGGGTCCCGGATGTGCGGGTACACGTCCGACAGCTCGGCCCACGCGAGATCGAACGACTCGAGGTACTTGAGGCAGCGCGCGCGCAGGACGCGCCGCTCGATGCTCTGCCGGCCGCTCGCGAGGTCGGGCAGCAGTCGCTCGGCGTCGCCACGGGAGAGCGGGGCCAGAGCCTGCTCGCGGATGGTCGCCACATATGTATTACGCCACGGCTAGGAGTTGGCTGACTCGCTCGCGAAGCGAGCGTTAGAAGGGGGGTTGCAGGGGGCTCTGCGCCTGCTTCGTGAGGCTCGCTCGCGAAGCGAGCGTTAGAAGGGGGGTTGCAGGGGGCTCTCCCCCTGCGAAGAGACCGGTGGGAAGCGTCCCTGGAGCTCGGCGACGTGGTCATGCGAGTGCTTGGCCTGGTACGCGGCGACGTGGCCGGCGTCGGTCTCGCCCCACGCACCATGCACCGCCGGCCGCGCGGCCGCGCCGGGTCGCTGCATGAGCTGGACGATCCGGGAGTGCGCGCTCTGGAGCCGCCGGGAGAGCTCCAGCGGATCGCGCTCTCCGTT
The DNA here is from genome assembly GCA_005883625.1 of Chloroflexota bacterium. Lineage (GTDB taxonomy): Bacteria > Chloroflexota > Limnocylindria > P2-11E > P2-11E > 3-1-20CM-2-70-9. The sequence continues at coordinate 2,413 of VBDU01000045.1, forward strand.
CCGCCGCTCCGCCGCGAGCGCGTCCTGGTCGTAGGGCTCGAGTCGCGGCCGGTCCTCCTCGAGGCAGCGCCGCACGCGCTCGGCGAAGATCTCCGCGGCGTCCGCGAGGTGCCCGATGACCTCGACGGCCGTCCACTCGCCGAGCCGGGTGGCACGCAGCCGGTCGACCGGCGTGCGGCGGACGATGGCCGAGACCGTCGCCGCGTCGTCGGCCAGGGCGAATGCGGTGTCCTCGTCGTACCGCAGGAGGTCCGTCATGCCCCGAGGGTACGGCACGGGCGCCTCGGCCTCGCGCTAAGACTCGCCGTATCGCCCGCGCGGCACGAACCGGCCCCGACCGGGTCGGGCCGTGATCGTGCCCCGTTCGAACACCACCTCGCCGCGAGAGAGCACGACCTCGGGCCAGCCGGTCACGTCCCAGCCTTCGTACGGGTCGTAGTCGCAGGCCGAGTGCATCTCCGAAGAGCGGATCGTGCGCCGCGCGTTCGGATCGAACACGACGACGTCCGCATCGGAGCCCGGGGCGAGCACGCCTTTGCGCGGATGGAGCCCCGCGATGCGTGCGGGTACCGTCGCGAGGACCTCGACCAGTCGCGCGAGCGTCAGGCGACCCCTGCGCACGCCCTCCGAATAGAGCATCGGGAGCAGCGTCTCGAGGTTCGCGACGCCGGGCGGCACCGTGTCGAAGGTCAGCGACGGATCGAGCTTCGCCGCGCGCCGGTGCGGGATGTGATCGGTCCCGACCGTGTCGAGCGGGCCGTCGCGAAGCGCCGCCCAGAGCGCCTCGACATCCTCGCGCTCGCGGAGCGGCGGCTGCCCGACCCAGAGCGCCGCGTCCGGCCGCGTAAAGCGCTCGCGCGTGAGATAGAGGTAGAGCGGGCGCGTCTCGCCCAGGAGCCGCGCGCCCCGTTCCTTCCCCTCGCGGAGGCCGTCCAGCGCCCCACGCGACGAGAGATGCACGAGGTAGAGAGCGGCGCCGCTGAGCTCGGCATGCGCGAGGGCCGCGCGCACCGCGACGATCTCCGCCTGCACCGGCCGGCTCTCGGGGAACCATTCGGCGCCGGTCCGGCCGGCGGCATGCAGCTGGGCGGTGGCCCTGTCGATCACCGCGCGGTCCTCCGCATGCACCGCGACGACGACGCCGGCCGCGGCCGCGGCGCGGTACAGGTCGAGGTAGTCCGCGGTCCGCTCGACGAAGTGCGGCGAGACCATGAAGACCTTCAGGCCGTGGCCCTCGCGGGCGAGCGCCGCCACCTCGTCGATCGCGGCGGGGCTCGGGTCGGTGACGACCACGTGGAACGCGAAGTCCGCGCACGATCGCGCGGCATCGCGAAGGCCGCGCTCCGCGCCGGCCCGGAGCGAGCCTTCCTGATAGACCATCGAGCACACCGTCGTCACGCCGCCCGCCACGGCGGCGCGCGTGCCGTGCTCGAAGTCGTCGAGCGGCGTGAACGTGGGCGTGCTCGCGAGATGCGTGTGCAGATCGACGCAGCCTGGCAGCACGAGCTTGCCGCGCGCGTCGATCTCGCGCGAGGCGCGCGGGACGTCGCCGATCGCGGAGATCCGCTCGTCGTCGATCGCGAGGTCGGCGCGCCGTTCGCCGTCCGGCGTCACGACCGTGCCGCCGCGGATCGCGAGGGTCGTGCTCAGGCGCCGTCCTCTTCGAGACGCGACAGGCGGTCGGCCTCGTCCTGCTGCGAGAGGGCGTCGATGAGCTCGTCGATCTCGCCGTCCATCCGCCGCTCGAGGTTCGAGAGGTTGTAGCCGAGCCGCTTGTCGGTGAGCCGGTCCTGGGGGAAGTTGTACGTGCGCATCTTCTCGGCGCGCTCGCCGCGGCCGATCTGCGCCCGGCGCGCCGACGACTCCTCGGCGTCGCGCTCCTCACGCATCCGCGCGAGGAGGCGCGCGCGAAGCACCGTCATCGCTTTCGCCTTGTTCTTCAGCTGACTCCGTTCGTCCTGGCAGATGACGACCTCGCCCGTCGGCAGGTGCGTGATGCGGACCGCGGAGTCCGTCGTGTTCACGCCCTGCCCACCGTGGCCGGCCGCGCGATACACGTCGATCTTCAGGTCCTCGTCGCGGATCTCGAGATCGACCTCCTCGGCCTCGGGCAGCACCGCCACGGTCGCGGTCGACGTGTGGATCCGCCCCTGCGCCTCGGTCGACGGGACGCGCTGCACGCGGTGCACGCCGGACTCGAACTTCAGCTTCGAGTACGCGCCCTTGCCGCTCACGCGGAAGATGACCTCTTTGAAGCCGCCCTTCTCCGAGCTGCTCTGCGAGAGGATCTCGGTCTTCCAGCGATGCCGCTCCGCGTAGCGCGAGTACATGCGGTAGAGGTCGAGCGCGAAGAGCGCGGCCTCCTCGCCGCCTTCGCCCGCGCGGAGCTCCACGATGACGCTCTTTTCGTCGAGCGGGTCGCGGGGCACGAGCTGCGAGCGCAGCCGCGCGCCGAGCCGCGCGATCGCCTCCGTCGCCTCGACGACCTCCTCGCGCGCGAGGTCGCGCAGGTCGGCGTCACCGCCGTCGGTGAGCTCTTTGGCCTCGCGCTGCTTGCGCTCGGCCTGGCGGAGCGCTCGCACCGTCTCGACGACCGGCCCCAGGTCCGCGAGCTCCTTGCCCACGCTGCGGATGCGTGCGGGATCGGCGGTCGTCGCGGGATCGGCCATCAGGCGGCCGAGCTCGTCGTACCGCTCCTCGATCTTCGCGAGCCGTCCGCGCAGGCCGGGCGTGAGCGCCCCGTTGCCGCTCACGCCGCCTCCGCCTCGGCCTCGCGATCGCCGGCGAGCGCCTCCTCGAGCGACGCCACCGCGACCTCGATCATCCGCTCGTCCGGCCGGCGCGTCGTGAGGCGCTGGAGCACGAGCCCTGGCGCGACGAGGAGCCGCATCGCCGGGATCCGCTCGTGCGC
>VBDU01000046.1 GCA_005883625.1 Chloroflexota bacterium
GACGAACATCGGCAACATCGCGCCCCTCGACGATGCCGTCGCGGCCCTCAACCCAACCGAACGACGCCCGGGGAAGACGATCATTCGCGTTCGCGCTTGACGCCTCGAGCGCTCCCTCGGAGGCAGCGCCGATCCCATGACCCTGGCCTAGTTGGCAGCCGTAGTTCGACGCGGTTTAAGGGCGTACTCGGAGCGGAAGACGGGGGTCAAACACACGGAAGTGATAACAGCTCGGCTCGTCCAGGACGACCGCGGGTGGCTCCGACTGGCAAGCTAAGCCCATCGAGTTTGCGAGGCACCGGCCCGCTCTCGGGGCCACGTATTCATCCTTTCCGCCAACCGGAGGCTCATGGGCGACCACGCGACAGCCGCGTGTGGCAGTGGATAGGAATCGGGACGGCGATGCGCGTCCGCCCGGTCGATCGCATTGGTCGCCATCACGACCCGCGGCGCCGCCCCTAATCCTGTCCCCCAATCGCGCCTCTAGCATCTCCGGCATGAGGCGGGGCTTCGGTCTGGAAGTCGCGGCCATCGCGCTCGTCGTCAGCTCATGCACGGTGGGTCCGTCGGAGATACCGAGCCCGCCTGCGACGGTCTCGTTGTCTGCGAGCCCCGGTCCGACGGCCGCGGTGTCGTCGACACCCGCGCCCACCGCGTCCGCGTCGTCCGCTTCGGGCCTGCCAATCGTTCGCACGACGGCGCTCGGTCAGGTCACCGGCAACTGGCTCTTCTACGGCGTGCGGATCCCGCGGCCCGAGCCCGACCGGATCGAGGTCCAGATCGCCGCGGTGCCCGTGGGCGGGGGCGCCGCGACGATCGTGGTCGCGTTTGATGCCCACATCACAACGCGAACGAACAGCGGTACTTTCGACATCTCCGACAACGCGCCGTACTTGCGCCGACGGTTCTCACCAGATGGTCGGCGGATGGTCTTGTCGATCGACGGCCAACTCGTGGTGGTCGACCTCGTGAGCGGTCAGGCTAAGCCGCTCGGCGTCCGAGGCTACTACCCGTCTTGGAGCCGGGATGGATCACAGATCGCGTTCGTCTTAGAGAAGCCCGTCGCGGACACCGGCGCCACCGCGTTCCCGATCGGCGTCGTGCCGGCGGCCGGAGGAAGTCCCAGGGAGCTCCGCGCCTCGCGCCTTCCGTACAGCAGCTCGACTGTGATGGTCGCGGTCCTGGTCTGTGTCTTCCCGTGCATCAGCTACGACGACGCTTCCATCGAGTGGTCGCCGGACGGTTCGCGGATCTTCTCGGTCAACCACTACCCCCCTGGCGACTGTGCGGACGTATGTCCAGACCATGCCACGATGGAGGTCGCGACCGGACGGATCGGCACGCGGATCGGGTGGGTTTCCCTGGCCCCGTCGTATGCGCACTGGCGCGCCGGCTCGCCCGAGCTCGCGATCGCGACCCGGTCCGTCAGTGTAAGCGACCTGACCTCCGGGTCGAACTCGATGATCGTCGGCATCGATGAGGGCACCGGTAACGTGAGAACCCTTGTAGATGTGGCCGAGCAGGTCCAGCTGCGCGACCCGCGCTGGAATCCGGCCGTCGCCGACGAGCTCCTCTACGTCGCGGAGCGGGCGGACTTCTTCGAGACCCATGTGGTGAACATCAGGACCGGAAAGGACACCCGGCTCCCGATCTCTGCGTATGAGGCGACCTGGATCTGGGACGGTTCGGCTATCGCCTACCTCGCGAAGAGCCCGGGTTTGAGTTTCGGCTCGGCGCTTCATGTCTGGAAACGCGATGGCAGCGGCGAAACAGAGCTCCGCCGCGCGACCGGCGGACAGGCCTTCTTCAGCATCGCATCCGTCAACTACTGATCGCCGATCGGGAGAAGCGGATCCCCACCCGCGCGGACTTGGATGAGGCCGGTACCGTTCATGCGGACCGTGCGGGGTTCAACCTGAGCGGAAGACGGGACTCGAACCCGCGACCCCAACCTTGGCAAGGTTGTGCTCTACCAACTGAGCCACTTCCGCATGCGCCGGGATTCCTCCCGACGCGTCAATTATAGGAGGGGTTCCGCAGCAGCAGCAGCGAGGCCGTGAAGCCGTGCACGAAGTTGCGGCCGCCGACGGGGCCGAGCTCGCCCGCCGCGAAGAATCCGGCGACCGGGATGTCCCCGAACGCCAACCGGACGGCGTCGACGTCGTGGTCCGGCCGCCCGAAGAGCGCTTCGCCGCGTCCGTTGCACGAGAAGAGCAGCGCGCCGGCGACCGGGCCCTTCGCGCCGTCGCGCTCGTGCTCGAGCGTCTCGCGAAGGTCCTCGCGCGCGGACTCGGCGTCGCGGACCTGGAACTGGATCGTCTGCCCCACCTCCACCATGTCGCTGATCGCGATCGCGCCGGTGTCGCGGTCTATGCCGACGAGGTTGCGGATGACGAAGTCGCCGCGGCGCAGCTCGGACTTCAGCTCGGTCGCGGCCTGCCCGACGTGGAGGCCGCGCCGCATGAGGAGCTGGTCTCGCTCGCTCGCCGCGCCGTAGAGCTCCTCGATCCGTTTGATCGCGGACTGGCCGCCGAGCTCGAAGACGACGTTCTTCTCGGCGCGCGTCACGGCGAACGTCTCGCCGACCGGCCGGCAGCCCTGCGACACGACCGCGCTCGCGCCGCGCGCACCCTCGAGGATCGCGCCGACGGCGCCCTCGCTCAGCGGCTCGTCGCCGAGGATGAGCCGCGTGCGGCCCTCGACGACCCCGCCCGACGCCATCCCGCCAACGATGGGGAGGTTCGGCGCGTGCTCGTTCAGGTGATCGAGGAGTAGGTGCGCGGGGAACGTGTACGGATCCGCGAGCATGACGAGGACGCTCGCCGGCTCGCGCGTTGGGACTTCTTCGAGGCCTTCGAAGACGCCGTGCTCGGGCTCCTCCGCATACGTGAGCTCGAACGGCCGGATGTTCACGCCGGGGAGCGTCGCCGCCCACGCCGCGACGGCCGGCGCGTCCTCGACCTCGGTGCGTCCGCCGATCACTCCGCCGGCGACGCAGCCGAGCAGCAGGCCACCACCAAGGCTCGCGTTCGCGCTCTCGACGATCGCCTCGAGCTCGTCCTCGAACTGCGGCGCGACGAACAGGAACGCGAGGTCCGGGGCCTCGCCGCGCAGCGGCAGCAGCGCGGCGCGCAGCGCTTCCTCGGTCGCGCCGAGGGCGGAGCTGCGCGTGGACAGACCCGCGCCGACGCGCAGCGAGCGGACGCCGAGCGAGGTCGATTCGGCCATGCCCTGAGGGTAGCGCGGGATCGCAATGCGCTGTGCCGAGGGCCAGAATCGAACTGGCGACACACGGTTCTTCAGACCGTTGCTCTACCAACTGAGCTACCTCGGCGGAACGCCGGGGACGAAAGCGGAGGAGCGCGCTCCCTCTGCATAAGGCTACCGACTCTGAGGGGCGGGCCGCAATCCAGCGGCGGCTTGACATGGTGCGAGGCCGCGGCCCCTACCCACCAGCCCGCCGCGGCCTCGCGACGACAGAGTCCGTGGCGCGGGTGCCGCGCGGGTCACCCGGTCGGGGGACGAGCGGTCTCGCTTCGGTCGCGTCGAGGCGCCGCTACGAGAGCCGGGGATCGAACGCGTCGCGGAGCGCGTCGCCGACGAGGTTGAAAGCAAGCACCGTGGCGAGAATCGCGACACCGGGGAACGTCGCGATCCACGGCGAATCGATGATGTAGCTGCGGCCCGCCGACAGCATGTTGCCCCAGTCCGGCGTCGGAGGCTGCGTCCCGAGACCGAGGAAGCTGAGGCCCGCGGTGTCGATGATCGCGGTGCCGACGTTGAGCGTCGCCTGCACGATGATCGGCGCGAGGACGTTGGGGAGGACGTGCTGCCACATGACGCGCCGGTCGCGCGCGCCGACCGCGCGCGCCGCCTCGACGAAATCGCGCGCGCCCACCGAGAGCACGGCGCCGCGGACCACGCGCGCGTAGTTCGGGATGTAGACGATGCCGATCGCGATCATCGCCGTGAGCAGCCCCGGGCCGAGGATCGCCACGATACCGATCGCGAGCAGCAGGTACGGGAACGCGAGGAGAACGTCCATCAGGCGCATGACGAGCGCGTCGGTGCGGCCGCGGTAGTACGCCGCGATCATGCCGAGGAACAGGCCGGCGACCAGCGCGATGCTCGCGGCGACCGCGCCGGCCTGCAGCGACACACGCGCGCCCCATACGACGCGGCTGAAGACGTCGCGGCCGAACTCGTCGGTCCCCATCAGATGTGTCGAGCTGGGCGCCTCGCGCTCGATGCGGAAGTCCTGGTGTATCGGGTCGTAGGGGCTCACCTGCCCCGCGAAGACCGCGAGCAGGGCGAAGAGCACGAGGAGGCCCGCTCCGAACATCCCTGTGCCCGAGCGCAGGAAGCGTCGCCGCGCCGCGGCCCACTGCGACGGCGCGGCGCGGCCGCGGCCGTCGAGGGGCGACCGGATCGTGGTCGCGCTCGCCCCGGCCACCTCAGCTGTACCGGATGCGAGGATCGAGCATCGCGTACACGAGATCGACGACGAGGCTGATGAGCGCGACGAAGAGCGCGACGATGATGACCGTCCCCTGGACGACCGGGTAATCGCGCGCGGTGATCGCGTTCAGCACGTAGCGGCCGACGCCGACGCGACCGAAGACCGTCTCCGTGAGGACTGCGCCGCTGAGCAGCGCGCCGAGCTGCAGGCCGACAACGGTCACGACCGGGATGAGCGCGTTCTTCAGCGCGTGGCGGAGCAGCACAGCGGCCTCGGCGAGCCCTTTCGCGCGCGCGGTGACGAGGTAGTCGTTGCCGAGCACCTCGAGCATGCTCGACCGCGCCATCCGCGAGACGATCGCCATCGTGATCGTGCTCAGCGTGATCGCCGGGAGCACGAGGTGCCACAGAACGTCGCCGAAGATGGCGACGTCGCCCGTGAGGGCGCTGTCGATCGTGTAGAAGTGCGTGCGCGAAGGGATCTCGAGGCCGGGCGTCACGGTGCCGGAGAGCGGGAACCAGCCCCCGCGCGCCCCGAGCCAGTAGATGAGCATCAGGCCGATCCAGTAGACCGGCATCGAGATGCCCACGCGGGAGCTCAGCATCGTCCCGTACTCGATGGCCGTGCGCCGCCGCAGCGCAGCGAGGATCCCGGCGGGAAGGCCGACGAGGAGGGCGATGAAGGCGGCCGAGGAACTCGACGTACTGGACGGGCAGCGGCCGGTTGAGCCCGAGCGCCTCGCGCATCTGCTCGATCTGCGCGGCGCTCGCCTTCTCGCCGGCGAGCGCCACCGCGGGATCGCCCGGGATGAGCCGCAGCGCCAGGAACACGACCGTGACCACGCCCAGCAGCACCGGGAGCACGTACGCGATGCGCCGCAGGACGTAACCGCGCACGTTCTAGCCGCGCGAGCGGCGACGCACCCCCTTAGCTCACGCTGACGTTGTTGAAGTAGTAGATGTAGGTCGGCTGTAGGACGAACCCCTGCACGCGCTTGCGGATCGCGACCTGCTGCTTCATGTGGCTGATGAAGAGCCAGGGCGCGTCGTCGACGATCTTTCGCTCGGCCTGGTTGAACAGCGCCTTGCGCTTGGGGACGTCGGTCTCCTCGTTCGCCTGCTCGAGGAGCTTGTCGACCTCTGGCGTCCCGTAGAACGAGGTGTTCACGCCACCCTGGTTCTTGCTGTAGAAGAAGACGCCGAGGAAGTTCTCGGGGTCGCCCGTGTCGGCCTGCCAGCCGCCGAACGCGATGTTCAGCTGGCCCTGGCGCCGGATCTTGCGGTACTCGGTCCACTCGGTCGTCTTGATCTCGCTCTTCACGCCGACGGCCTGGAAGTACTGCTGGATGGCTTCCGCGAGCTTCGCGCCCTGCGGGTTGTAGCCGCGCGGGATCGTGTATGAGTCGAGGGTGATCGTGTCGCCGGTGTACCCGGCGTCCTTGAGGAGCGACTTCGCCTTCTCGGGGTCGTACGGGTAGCCCTTGAGCGTGCTGTCGAAGCCCCACGAGGTCGGGGGCAGCGCGCCGACCGCGGCGACGCCCGCGCCGCTGTAGAGCTTCTCCGCGAGCTCCTGCTTGTTGATCGCGTAGTTCAAGGCCTGGCGCAGCGACTTGTTCTGGAACTGCGGCTTCTTCAGGTTGAACTCCGCCATGTTCACGTTGAGGCCGGCCTGCTCGAGCACGTCGGTGTCGGCCTTGCCTTTCAGCGACGGCGCGTCCTTCGGGTCGAACGGCCAGGCGATGTCCGCCTCGCCGCGCTGGATCTTCAGCGCGCGCACCGAAGCTTCGGGCACGGGCTGGAAGATGACCTTCTGCAGCTTCGCCCGCTGACCCCAGTACCCATCGAAGTTCTCGACCGTGATGTGGTCGTCCTTCTTCCACTCGGTGAACTTGAACGGGCCGGTGCCGACCGGGTTCTCATTGATCTTGCTGCCGAACTTCTTCAGCGCGTCCATCGAGATCACGTAGGCGGGCGGGATCGCGAGGTTCGAGAGGAGCGGCGAGAACTTGCGCCGCAGCGTGAAGCGGACGTCGAGCGGGCCGGTCGCCTCGACCTTCGCGACGACGTTCCCGATGTAGTCGTCGATGAACGGGAAGCCGCCCGCCGACTGCGCCTCTTTGAAGAGCGGGTTGTCCTTGTTGATGCTGCGGTCGAAGGTGAACGCGACGGCCTCCGCGGTGAGCGGCGTGCCGTCGTGGAACTTGACGCCCGACTTCAGGTGGAAGGTGTAGGCGAGGCCGGCCGACGACACGTCCCAGCGCTCCGCGAGCGCGGGCTCAACGTCGGTGCTGTTCGCCTTATAGCGGACCAGCCCTTCGTAGATCGCGGTCGTCGCGATGAAGCCTTCCTGGGTCGTCATCGCCGGCGGGTCGAGCTTGTCAGTGTCACCGCCCCAGAGGAACGTGAGCGTGCCGGTGGGGCCCGCGGGTTTCGCGGAAGCGCCCGTCTGCGCGGCAGGCGCGCACGCGGCGACGAGTGTTGCTGCGCCAGCAGCACGAAGGAGATCGCGCCGGGTCATGGTGGAGAGCTTCATCGCACCATTCCTCCCCTCTCGAATCGGGGGCGAGCATACATCGGCCGTCGCTCGTCAGCGGCAGCCCGTGCTCGCCCCGTCACCCCTAGAGCTGTCGAGCTCGATCGGCTACTGGTGGTACACGCCGACCCCCATCCCGCGCAGCGGGACGAAGATCTCGTCGTTGATCGGGTTGGCCGCGACCGAATGCGCGCCCACTCCCGTGGGCACGTTCTGGATCCAGGTGTCGGTCATCGCGTCGATGATCCCGAGCACCGGGCCGGTCGGATTGTTGCGCGCGGCCACGTAGTAGTGCTTGTCGCCGGGGTTGTACCAGACCTCGTCCGCGCCGCTGACCTGGCTGATGGTCGCGACGACGGCGCCGGTCCGCGCGTCCATCACTTGGACCGCGGTCGGGTCGCCGCAGCCGAGGAGCAGATGCTGATTCGGGCCGAGCGCGAGCCCGGCGGGCTCGCAGTTCTGGACCGCGAACAGGCCGACGCGAGAGTGCGTGCGCGGATCGATGACCGCGACCGCGCCGCCGGTGTCGGCGATGGTCTGAGGCACCGACATGTAGAAGAGCTGCGTCTCGGGATCCCAGACCGGCTGCTCGAGCCCGGCCGTCGCGTCGTCGAAGGTGATCTTTGCGACGATGGTCCGGGTCTGCGTGTCGATCAGCGTCGCGAACGGTGGGGTGTCGGCGTCGTTGGCGACGAGGATGAGCTTGTCCCTTTGGTCGTACGCGAGCTCGTCGGCACGAGCCGTCCCGCCCGTCGAGATCGACTTCACGATCGAGTCGGTCCGCAGGTCGATGACCTTCACCGTGCTGTCGCCGTCGCCTGCCCAGACCTCGTCGCGGTCGTGCACGACGACGACGCCGTTCGGGCCCGAGGTGTCGTTGTTGCCGGTGAACCCAACGAAGCCAGCGACGCGCGTCTCGAAGGTGTTCGAGGCCGCGTTGATGATGTCCACGGCCTTGTTGGAGCGATCGGCGAGGTAATACGTCTGGCTCGAGCGCTCCACGAAGCTGATGTCGAAGCTCGTCAATGGACTGCCGGGGATCGAGATGAGGGCGATCTGGTGGTATGTCGCAGCGGTGTTGTCGGCCAGCGCCGGCCTAGCGGAGCTGCCGGCGAGGATGACGGCGGCAGCGACGACGAGCGGTCCCAAGAGTCTCGTGTTCATGGCGTGCTCCTCTCCTTCGATTGACCGGCAGGAGTATCAAAGACGGGTATCGACTGAGTGCTTGGCTCGGTGCTCGCGATCTCTCCGCAAGTACACGGTTGGACCGCCGCGGCGAGATACCGCCACGACAGCGCGGCTCCCCCGGTCGGGTGAACGCCACTCGTGCGCTGGCACGCAGGCTTTGTGCTCGTGTCGCGACCGATACGGCTCGTCGTTGCCATCGGCTGCGGGGGCCTGGTCCTTGCGGCGCTCGCGGCGATCCTGGCCTCGCCGGCCGAAGCGCAGTCCGCGCTCGTGAACCCCTTGGCGCTACGCGTGACCGTGACACGGGAGCGGGAAAAGCTCGAGGTCGCCGCGGAGCGTGTGGTGCTGAGCGGCGATGCGATCCGGACTGACTCCACCGGACGCGCGCTCGTCATGTACCGCGATGGCTCGACGGTGCTTCTCGACGTGGACAGTGAGTTGGTCATCGAGTTCGTCGGGTCCGAGAACGGTGACGTCGTCGTGCGCATGCGACAGACGCTCGGCCGCGCGTGGTACTCCGTGTCACGGGCGCTATCGGCGGAGAGCCGCTACGAGGTACGCAGCGCCGCGCTGGCGGCGGTGATCCGGGCCGGCTCCGGCTCGTTCGTGGCGGTGGATGCGAACGGCGAAACGACCATCGTCGCCACGGAAGGGAGCGTGCAGGCCGATGCGGGCGGCGTGAGCGTCACCCTGCCCGCGGGGACGACCACGAGGGTCGTCGCTGGCTCTCCGCCGTCTTCACCGGTGCCCGGCGTCGCACCCACGCCTCCCGCTGCGAAGCCGACACCGCGGGCAACGGCCTTCGCCACCGCGACGCCCACGCCGACAGCCGACTCGCGCGGAGCCTCGGGCGGTAACGCCACGCGCGGGGGCGGAAGTGGCCCGGGCGGTGCACCGGGGGCTCCGCTCCCGACCCACACGCCGAACCCGACGCCCCAGCCATCGGCGACGCCTGCGCCGACGCCGACGCCTGCTCCAACGGGGACACCGGCACCCACGCCCGGGCCGTCGTCGACGCCAGCTCCGTCGCCCAGTCCCACTCCGCTGCCGCCGACGACGACGGTGCTGCCCACGACGACAGCGCTCCCGACGGCGACAGCGCTGCCGACCATATCGGTGACTCCGACGCCTTCACCGACATCGTCGACGACACCTCAGCCTTCTCCGACGCTATCGCCGGTCCCGAGCGTGCTCCCGACACCGCTGCCCTCGACGACGACGCTGCCGTCGACCACGGTGGTGCCGACGCCGTCCATAACGCCGGCGCCTTCAGCGACATCGTCGACGACGCCGCAGGCTTCCCCGACGCTATCGCCTCTTCCGAGCGCGCTCCCGACACCGACCGCGACGCCGACCGTGACGCCGAGCGCGTCTTTCGCGATCAAGCTCTAAACCCGGCTGGCAAGACAGCCGTTCGCAGAGCACAGCGAGAGTGCAGCGGGCAGGAACGTTCGTCTTGTTCGGCCCGGTTATCGACCGCAATGCTGCTCGACAACCGCTCGCCATCCCGACTGGTCCAACCGCGAGGACTGCTTGAAGAGTCCATATGCCGCGGTGGGGCCGCCGACACGCTCGGCGTCGATGAACGGGGCGACGTTCAGGTGCAGCGACGCCTGGGGATTCGGCAACCAGATCGTCGGTTCGCCGACGGGCTTCTGCTCCAGGTC
>VBDU01000128.1 GCA_005883625.1 Chloroflexota bacterium
AAGCTCTTCTTTGGCACGGTCAGTGCCTTGTCTCAAGCAATTGACGCAAAGGACGGGTTCACCCGAGGACACGCGGATCGGGTCTCGAGAATCGCGGGGGCTGTCGCCCGCGAGATGGGCCTCCCGGAGAAGACCATTGAGCAGGTGGAGCTCGCCGGTCTACTGCACGACATCGGGAAGATTGGCGTCGAGGATCAGGTTCTCATGAAGCCGACGCGGCTTGATCCGAACGAAAAGGAGCTCATGCAAAGACATCCGATCTACGGCGCATCGATCTTGGAGCCCTCGTCAGCACTGAGACCGCTTGTTCCGATGATCTTGCACCACCACGAGAACTTCGATGGCACCGGCTATCCGGAGGGTCTTAAAGGCGAAGAAATTCCACTGGGAGCCCGAATCATCATCGTGGCGGACGCGTACGAAGCCATGACGTCCGATCGTGTTTATCGCAAGTCGATCGGGCACGAACGCGCACTCGAACAACTCAACCGATACAAAGGAGTCCAGTTCGATCCAAAGGTCGTTCGAGCACTTGAGCAATTGCTGCAGCGTCGCGGCGCCGAGGCATTCGAAGTTAGTGACTTGCCCGCGATCAACTACGAAACCCTGGCGGAACTTCGCCGTCGGCTAGCCCGGGAACCCATGTTGCGCGACTCTCATGCTGGCTAGCGCGCTAGCAGCTGGGATCATTTTCGGTTGGCTCCTACGCGGCGACGTCCGAAGGCTCGCGACACTTGGGGTCAAATGGTGGCCGCTGCTTCTGGTCGGCGTTGCGCTCCGGTTAGTCGCCGAATTCATCCGCGCGGACGCGGCTCTCCTGGTCGTGGCCTTTTCATCGATAGCCGTAGTCGCATTGCGCAACGTCAGACGCGTCCCTGGCTCCGCCTTTTTGGCGGCCGGTGCTCTTATGAACGGGCTAGTCGTCGCGGCGAACGGAGGTATGCCCGTAGACCGCGGAGCACTTGCGATCGCCGCGGCCTCGCCTACTCCCGGACTGCACGTTGAGTTGACCGACCAAACAATGTTTCCGTTTCTCGCAGATGTAATCCCAGTTCGTCTGACGCATCGGTGTGGCAGCCCCTCCGCCGCCGAGGCTTCGCTCTTCTCTGGACTTCTCAGGTCGTCAGCGGCTTCGGCGACCGGATCACGCTGATTGGCCTCGCCTATCTGAGCTGGGTCGTGACCGGATCGACTCTCGTCACCGCTCTAGCGGTTGTCGTTTCCACAGTGCCTCACGCAATCTTCGGGCTCTTCGCAGGTTCCTTTGCGGATGCGTACGGGAGACGTCGCGCGATGGTCGTTTGCGACGTTGGGCGCGCGATCGTCGTCGCCGCCCTGCCAGCAGCGTTTTGGCTTGGTCTCCCGCTGGGCGTGATGTATGCGCTCGTGTTTGCGGCTACTTCTTTCTCGGCAGTATTCAACCCCGCGCGCCTTGCCCTAACACCTGACCTTTTGGAGCACGATGAGTTGGGCCGGGGCAACGCCCTACTGATCGCGTCAGATCGGGTCGTCGATGTCGCAGGATCTCTTCTCGCCGGTGTCCTGGTCCAGGCCGTCACGGTACTCGCGTTCTACGTCGACGCTGCTTCCTTTCTTCTGTCGGCCTTTCTGCTGATGCAGATCGGCATGAGTCGCGAGCCGCGATCCACGCTCTCCGCGGCGGCGATCTGGAAAGACGCCCGCGATGGCTTGCGCGTGATTAGGAATGTTTCTGCGTTGTGGACGAACACCGTCTTTTCTCTTATCGCTCAGTTGTCCATCCCAGTCTTCAACAGCCTCATGCCTGTACTGATATTCAAAGCGTTTGGGGGTGCGACCGAGTACGGAATTGCAGAGGGTGCGTTCGCATTAGGCGCGGTGGCTGCGGGGCTATTGCTGCCTGCTGCTTTCCAGAGCATGCACAAGGGTCGGCTTGTAGTTCTCGGGTTCGCTGCGTTCGGTCTGGTCCTTCTGGTGATCGCTCGCGCAAATGACTTCGCGACGCTCGTGCTTCTCCTTGTCATTGCGGGCGTCGCGAACATGCTGTCTTTCATTCCGAATGTGACGATCGCACAGGAGATCACGCCGCCGACGTACCGTGCCCGAGTTTTTGGTGCCCGCATCGCGCTGCTGAACTTGACCTGGCTGCCCGTAATCTTCGTCAGCGGAGCCCTCGGGGATGTCATAGGAGTGACGCCGCTGATTGCGATCGCGGGCGCGGTGACGCTGGTGACTGCCATCGCCGGAGCCTTCATTCCCGCTGTCCGCGACGTCCCCTGACCGGCAGGCGTACGCCGAAACGCCGCTCGGCGGGCCGTTTGACGGTGTACGGTAGATGGCACACAATCTCGCGGTCATCACGCAGAGAGGCGCCAACTGGGCCTCTGCGTAGGTCTTGTGGGAAGGAACCGTACAGAAAGTGCCACAGAGAACGATCCTGGTGG
>VBDU01000104.1 GCA_005883625.1 Chloroflexota bacterium
CAGCTTGCCGAGGCGTTCCGCGCGCGCCTCGCCGCTCAGTGCCCGCCTTTCGACGACGTGGTCGGCGCGCTCGAAGCGCTCCGCGGGGCCTACGCGCTTGCGGTGATCAGCAACGGCCCCATGGACGTGCAGCGCCTCAAGCTGCGGGTCGCCGGCATCGAGCGGTTCTTTCCGATCGTCGTGACCTCAGGCGAGGTCGGATTCGGCAAGCCGCACGAGCGGATCTTCGCCGCCGCGCTCGAGGCGCTCGGCGTATCGGCCGATGAGGCGGTGATGGTCGGCGACCATCTGGAGCGGGACATTCACGGCGCACGCCGGCTCGCGATCTCCGGGATCTGGCTCAACCGATCCGCGGTGGCCACGGCCGCTGGCGTTGATCCCGCGGTGGAGATCGCTTCGTTGAGCGAGCTCGCGGGAGCGCTCGCCGCGATCTGATCGTTCACGTTGCGCGGCCCTCACAGATCCAGTCCGACCGCGAACGACCGGCCCGAAGCCGGTCACCTAGTGGCGACGTAGCCACTCGAGACGGTGCGCGGTGCGAGGAGAAGACTCGCCGATGAGTGGCGCGAGCGAACCCCATGCGGCGATGCCCAGGACCACGAGCGGCTGGAGCGCCTCGACGGCCTCGAGGTCGTATGCACCGTAGGCCGCGAGCGCGGTTTGCATCTCTCGCTCGAGCTCACCGAAGACCGCCCATCTGTGGATCATGCAGGCGATGTCCCATTCCCGGGGGCCGAAGCACGCTTCGTCGAAGTCCTGCCAGACGCCGCCGGCGAGGACGTTCTCGAAGTGCGCGTCACCGTGAATCGCTTGCTGCGGCAGCGCCGGAGGCGTGAGGCGGCTTGCCGCATCGCGCAGGATCTGGCCGGCTTCGCCACCCACGAGATCCGCGACGCGCAGAGCCTCCGGACGCGGATCAAAACTGCGGAGGAAACCGAGGTAGTGCTCGGCGCTCTCATGGAGGGCGCGCAGCGCGGCTCCCGCCTCCGAAGCTGAAGCTGGCCGCCCGGTGCGATAGGTCCAGAAGGTGACGTATCGCCCCGCCTCGAGATGCGGGCCAGGGTCGATGAGCGCGGACGGAGGTACGGCGCGCTCGCCGAGCGCCCTGGCGAGCGCGACGCCACCCGCCAGCGACTCGGGCGGCCGAACCAGGTGAGCCAGACGAGTCACCCGCGCGACGACCGGTGTGGGGCGGAGATGAACCAGAACGTTCATCCCTTCTCCAAGCACCACTCCTTCGTCGAACGTGAGACCCAGCCTGCGAGCGAGCGAGGCAGCAAGTTCCTTTTCCACGCGACCATTCTGAATAAGGCGCTCGGCAGCGAGCGTCGTGACGCTGAAAGGCACGGCCTCGATAGCATCCCTTCATGGTGAAGTCGGCCGGGGTCGAACGCTGGTTCGCGTCAACGAAGCCACCGTCCGAGGTCGTGCTGCGACGGGTGCGCGACATTATCTTGGGCGCGGACGCCAGCATGCGCGAGCGGATCCAGTACGGCATCACGTTCTCGTCGACCAAAAGCGGTGACTTCGCCGCGTTCGTCCGGTACAGCGAGCCCGGCGTGAACCTCAGGCTCATGCGCGGCAGGCGCCTGCACGGGCGCTACCCGCACCTCGAGGGAACGACGGTGAAGCGCATGCGCATCGCCGACGGGCGGGAGGCGAGCGCGCGGGCATCGGAGCTGAGGTCGATGGTCAAGGAATGGTGCGCGCTGGGCGACGCCACAAAGGGGTCGAAGGCGACCGCGAGAGGTTCGAAGATGATCGCGAAGCGGGCGGCGAGCGACCGGTCCTGACTTGGCCGCTCGACGCCTCAAACCAATTGGCTTATTCCTTTCAGCAGCACGGCGAGGAGCCTGGATCCGCGAGGGCAAGCGCGCGTCCCGTTCATACTCCGGCGCAGCATGCCGGCGTCGGAACCACGTACAGGCGGAGGAGCTGGCGTCTCCAAGTCAGCCGACGCGACGGACGACAGGCAGGTAGAGGCCGCCGCATTCGAGAGCGTTGCCGTCTGGGGTCGCGAGGCGCTCTCTCTGTCGCGTGAGCTAAAGGGCGTCTCCCCGCGCGCCGTGGAGACGAAGGCCGACGCTTTCGATCTCACCACGCCCGCTGACGCTGCGATCGAGCGCCGGCTGCGAGAGCGCATCGCCCGGGCGTTTCCGACGCACGCCGTCATCGGCGAGGAGCAGGGAAGCAGCGACGGTCCGCATGACTGGCAGTGGGTACTGGATCCGATCGACGGCACCTTCAACTACTTCACCAATCTGCCGGGGGCCGCGTGCTCGATAGCGCTGCGACGTGGTACAGAGCTGCGCGTCGGCGCCGTAGTCGATCTCACCTCAGGAGTGGTCTTCCGAGCGCGCGTCGGCGGCGGTGTCGTTTCGGACGACGGCCCGCGGACCTCTCAGCACACCGCGGCCGGCCGAGCGCGTCTGTTCCTCGAATGGGGCTCGGAACGGATGGGCGACTTCGAGGTCGACATGCTGGGGACGCTTGCGCGCGTACGCCCGATCGTGCCGCGGCTCATCGGTGGCGCGGCCTTCGCGCTCCTGTCGGTCGCGCTGGAGGGCGGTTGCTTCGTCGGGCTCGGACTGCGCCTCTGGGACGTCGCCGCGGGCGTTGTGCTCGCTCAGGAAGCCGGACACCGCGCGCGTTGGTGGTACGGTTCGTCTCCAGTCGTCCACGTGCTCGTGGGCACCGAGTCGGATGTCGACGCATTCGCGCCGGCGGTCGCTGAGCTCGCGCGCCGCTCCGACGCGAGGGCTCAGGCGATCGCATAGCGGACATGCAGGGAGGCATGTCGGCCGCGTAGGAAGCCACCGTCGTTCGGACCATATGGGGGAGGAAGATCAATGAGGATCAGACCAGTCGCGGTCGTCGCGACGCTCGCGTTCATCATCTCCGCGTGCACCGGTGGTGCCCAGCCCGCGCCGTCAGCCTCGGCTGCGGCGGCGACGGCGACCGAGCCGACCGGGCCGGTCACCCTGCACATGTTCATCCGCAACTACATGCTCAACCAGGACTCGCCGCTGAAGACGGCGAAGGCCGATTTCGAGAAGAAGCACCCGAACGTCACGATCGATCTCTCGCCCGCGCCGTATGACGAGCAGCACCAGCGCATCCTGCTCAGCAAGGCCGGCGGCGTGCAGCCCGACATGTTCCAGATCGACACGATCTGGCTCGGCGAGATGGCGGACCAGGGCCTCGCCGCGAACCTCGATTCGTATTACGCCAAATGGGCCGACCGTTCGGACGTCCCGGATTCGTTCCTCGAGTCCTCGAAATGGAAGGGCTCCTACTACGGTCTCTGGGCGTATTCCGACACCCGCACGTTCATCTGGAACAAGGACATCTTCCGAAAGGCCGGCCTCGATCCGGAGAAGCCCCCGGCCACGTGGGACGAGGTCGTCTCCTTCGCGCAGCAGATCCAGGCCAAGGTCCCGGGCGTCGCGGGCGTGGGCTTCCCCGCGGCGGCACAGGAGGGCACGGCCGACCGCTGGTATCCGTACCTGTTCATGGGCGGAGGAAGCATCCTCAACAAGGAGCAGAACAAGTCCCTGTTCAATTCGGCAGCCGGCGTCAAGTCGGTGCAGTTCCTCGTCGACCTCGTTCGCAAGTACAAGGTGACGCCGGCCGAGGTCCTGACGCAGGACGCGGACGCCGTCTACGATGCGGTGCTCGCCGGCCGGTACGGGATGATGCTCGCGACGGTCGGCGACGGTTGGGCCGACTCGAAGCTCGATGGCCCCGCGTACAAAACGAAGATGGGCGCCGCCATGCCGCCGCTCTGCGACGGCTGCAAGCCTGCCTCGGCCGCCGGCGGCTGGCTCTTCATGATGAACTCCAAGAGCGCGTACAAGGACCTCGTCTGGGAGTACATGACCACCGCGACGGCCACCCCGAACATCACGCCGTTCGAGGTCAAGCTCGTGCGTGTCCCGGTGCGCAAGTCCGGGCTCGCCCAGGCCGAGGCGTTCAAGGCCGATCCGTACAACGCGGTCACGGTGCAGGCGGCGGGCGTTTCGCAGTTCGCGCCGTGGGTGCCCGCGTACTACAAGGTCGTCGAGCACATCTACACCGCGATCCAAAAGGCTGTCCAAGGAACGGTGCCGGTGAAGGATGCCCTCGACAATGCCGCCGCCGAGGTGGACAAGCTGGTCAAGTGAGAACAGAGGACTGACCGCGGATCTGACTGCCGGGCGCCGCCTGGTCTCGCGTCCCAGGCTTCCGGGCTGGGCGGCGCCCTGGCTTCTGCTGACCCCAGCGCTGATCTTGCTCTGCGTGCTCGTGCTGCTGCCGTACGCCGGTGCATTGCTCTTCTCGGTGACCGACGGGCGGCTCATCACGATCGGGACCCTGCCGCGGCTGGTGGGTCTTTCCAACTTCGAGAAGGTCGTCAGCTCCACCGGTCCGGAGTTCGGGCTGGTGGTCGCCGCGTCCGCCGTGTTCACGCTCGGCACACTCGTGGGGTCGCTCGGTCTTGGCACGCTGCTCGGGCTGGCGGTGACCTCGCTGCGCCCGAAGCTCCGCGGCCCCCTGCTCGCGCTCCTTCTCGTCCCATGGATCATCGCCGGCGTGGTCGTGGGCTACACCTGGAAGCTCGTCTACGACCCGCAGATCGGCTTGGCGAACGCGATGCTCGTGCCGCTGGGTGTCGGCCGTGTCGCCTGGCTGCTGGAGCGCTGGCCCGCGATCGCCGCGCTCGTCGTCGCGAACGTGTGGGCGGCGTACGGCGTCGTGCTGCTCGTCGTCAGCTCGGCGCTGACGAACGTGCCGCAGAGCCTCATCCTTGCGGGACAGGTCGACGGTGCCGGCACGTTGACGATCATCCGGCGGATCGTCCTGCCCAACATCCGGCGTGCGTTCCTGCTCGCCGCGCTCGTCGCCGTGGTCAGCGGGCTCAACGTGTTCGACCTGATCTTCGTGATGACCGGCGGGGGGCCGACCTACCAGACGGAGACGCTCGCGCTGACGATGTACCGGCTCACGTTCCGTCGGGGCGACATCGGCGAGGGTGCGGCCGTCACGGTGATGCTGTTCTGCTTCAGTCTGGCCCTTGCGATCGTGTACGTCTGGAGCTGGCAACGCGAGGCGCGCAAGTGGAGGTGATCCCGCTCGGGCCCCTCGGACGCGCCGTGCGTTTCGTGGCGCTCGCCGGCGGACTCGCCTTCACGCTCGTCCCGGTCCTGTGGGTCGCGTCGCTCGCTCTTCGTCCGGCGGGCGCCGTGACCTTCCCGGTATCGCTCCTGCCGCCCAGCCTGACGCTCGAGAACCTGCGTACGATCCTGTTCACCGATCTGGGCATCGGTCCACGTCCCTACCTGAACGCGGCGTTCTACGGCATCTCCTGCGGTGTGATCACCGCGATCATCTCGCTCATGGGCGGCTATGCGCTCGTGCGCTACGACCTCGCGTTCGGACGGGCGCTGCTGCTCGTCTTCCTCGCGTTGAACTTCCTTCCCGCGGCCGCGCGGCTCATCCCGCTGTTCCTGCTGTACGTGCAGCTCGGGCTCTACGACACGCAGCTCGGGGTGCCGGGTCCGCGACGATGGCACGCCGGATCTTGCTGCCGCTGGCGATGCCGGGGGTGCTCGTGGTCGCGACGCTCGCCTTCGTCGACGGCTGGAACTCGTTCTCGCTGCCGCTCATCCTGATGCAGCGCGCGGACGCTCAGTCCTACACCGTGGTCCTGCAGAAGTACGTGCAGGCGGACGTCGGCATCAACTGGAATCTCCTCGCCGCTGGCAGCCTGCTCGCCCTGATCCCGGTGCTGACCGCGTTCGCGCTCCTGCAGCGGCGCCTCATCACGTCGGGCGGCTTCAGCGGCGCGGTGCGGGGCTAGCCGTGCGCGTCGCCATCGACGGACTCACCGTCCGGTTCGGCCCGGTGACGGCCGTCGACGGTCTCGCCCTCGAGATCCGCGATCGCGAGCTCCTCGCCCTCGTCGGTCCCTCGGGATGTGGCAAGACCACGACGCTCGGGTTCGTCGCGGGATTCGTGAAGACCGCGGCCGGACGACTGTCGTTCGACGACCGCGACGTCACCGCGGTGCCGCCGGAACGCCGGCGCATCGGCTACGTCTTCCAGGACTACGCGATCTACCCGCACATGACCGTCGCCGAGAACATCCGGTTCCCGCTCGAGGTGGCGCGAATGGCACGCGGCGACATGCGGCGCGCCGTCGCCGACGTCGCCGAGCTCGTCGGCGTCAGCGATCTGATGCCGCGCCGTCCGCATCAGCTCTCGGGCGGGCAGCGGCAGCGCGTCGCGCTGGCGCGTGCTCTCGTGAAGCGCCCCGGCGTGCTGCTGCTCGACGAGCCGCTCTCCAACCTCGACGCGCACCTGCGCGTCCAGACCCGTGCTGAGATCCGGCGCTTGCAGCTGGAGCTCGGCATGACCACGATCCTCGTCACGCACGATCAGTCCGAAGCGCTTGCGATCGCGGATCGGGTCGCGGTGATGTGGGCCGGACGCGTTGTGGCCCTCGCCTCGCCCGGCGCGATCTACGATCGCCCCGCTTCGCTCCTGGCGGCGCGGTTCGTGGGATCGCCACAGATGAACACCTGGGACCTCGCCGAGGCGGCATCCGAGTTCGCGCGCGTCGCGCTCGGTGGAGCGCTCGCCGATGTTCGGCGCTCCGCACGCGGCGTCGTCGTGGGGGTGCGGCCGGAGGACGTTCGGCTCGATCCCAGAGGAGTGCCGGGCACCGTCGCGCTCGTCGAGACGCTCGGCCGCGACATCCTGCTGCACGCCGACGTCGCCGGGAGCAGCGTCCGTGCGCTCGTCACTCCCGCCGACGCGAGCCGGTTGCGCACCGGCGCCGCCGTGGCGGTCAGCGTCCACCCGCAGCGCTGGCATTTCTTCGACGCGGAGAGCGGCGACCGAGTCGAGCCCCTCGCACCCGCGGCCACCGACCGATCCGGCGGGCACGGCGGCCCCGTGGCGGCGGTGCGCTGATGGACTGGCGCTCGCGAGGCGGCGGGCTACGGATCGGCGGGCATCGCGGCGCTCGCGACACCGCGCCCGAGAACACCATCGCGGGCTTCGAGGCCGGCCGCGCGTCCGGCGCGGAGTACC
>VBDU01000105.1 GCA_005883625.1 Chloroflexota bacterium
CGGTCCTCGTGTGGGTGGCGTTCCGCTTCGGCCCGCGCGAGTCGGCGACCGCGATCGTCGTGCTCTCGGCGATCGCGATCTGGGGCACGCTCCAGCAGTACGGTCCGTTCGGCGGACGGCCGCAGAACGAAGCGCTGCTCCTGCTACAGGCGTTCACGGCGGTCACCGCGCTCACCACCCTCGCGCTCGCCGCAGCCGAGGCGCGACTGCGCGAGGTCGAGCGGCGAGAGGTGGCCGCGCGCGACGAGTTCATCTCGATCGCGGCGCACGAGCTCCGCACCCCGCTGACGAGCCTTCACGCGGCGGTGCAGTTTCTCAGGCGGCAGGCCGAGCGCGGCGCCGTCGATACGGAGCAGCTCCGCCAGGCGCTCGCGACGGTGGAGGATCGGACGGCGAAGCTCGGCCAGCTCATCACCGTGCTCCTCGAGTCCGTCCGTGTCCGCGCCGACCGTCCCGACCTCGATCTCCGGCTGCACGACGTCACCGCGCTCGTCGCGAGCGTCGTCGCGCAGGCGCAGGCCACGACGGCCCAGCACGAGCTCGTCCTCTCGGGGCCGCCGGTCCAGGCGCGGATCGACGAGGTGCGCTTCGAGGAGGTCGTCACGAACCTGCTCGAGAACGCGATCAAGTTCAGCCCCAGCGGCGGGCGGATCGACGTCGACCTCTCGGCGGCGAACGGGACGCTCCAGCTGGTGCTGCGCGACCGCGGGATCGGCATCCCGGTGGAACGCCGCGCGCGCATGTTCGAGCCGTACTACCAAGCCCATCCCGGGACCGAGCGCTCCGGTCTCGGCCTCGGCCTCTACGTGAGCCGCCGGATCGTCGAGCAGCACGGCGGCACCATCCGGGCCGACTTCCCGTCGGACGGCGGGACGCGTTTTGTGCTGAGCCTGCCGACGCGGGCATGAAGCGCGTGCTCGTCGTCGACGACGACCCGGACATCCGCGAGATGCTCGACCTCGCGCTCTCGGCCGAGGGCTACGAGGTCGTGACCGCCGCCGACGGCGCGGCCGGGCTCGACGCGGTGCGCGACGCGACGCCGGACGTGATCCTCCTCGACCTCAAGATGCCGGGGATGGGCGGCGAGGAGTTCGCGGACCGGTACCGCCAGGGCGCGGGGCCCCGGGCGCCGGTCGTCGTCGTGGCGGCCGCGCAGGACACGCCGCAGCGCGCCGCGGCGATCGGCGCGCAGGCGTATCTGCTGAAGCCGTTCGAGCTGGACGAGCTGCTCTCGCTCGTGGGACGGTTCGCCGGAGCGCCTTAGGCGGGCTGCGCCTTCTCCCAGTCCTCGCGCAGGAGCTCGCCCTCCCACACGTCGTGCCAGCGGCCGTCCTTATAGAACTCCTGCCGCTGGATCCCGGCCTGGGTGTAGCCGGTCTTCGCCAGCGCGCGCCGCGAGCCTTCGTTCTCCATGTACGCCTGCGTCTTGAGCTTGTGGAGGTTGAGCTCGCGGAAGGCGTGGCGGGTGCGCAGGGCCATGGCCTCGCTCGCGAGCCCCTGCCGCCAGAGCGACTTCTCGCCGATCGTGATGCCGGTGGTGCCGTGGCGGTGCAGCCAGTCGATCTGGCCGATGCCCGTCGTGCCGACCGCCTTGCCGTCGACCTCGATCGCCCACACCACGCTGTTCGGGTCCTCGCCCGTCTTCGTGAACCAGGCCTCCTCCTGCGCCGGCGAGAACGGTGTCGAGCGCGGCTGGTAGCGCGTGACCTCGGGATCCGCGAACCACGCGAGGTAGGTCTCGAGGTCTTCCTTGCGCGGTGGGCGCAGCGTCACGCGCGTGCCGCGCAGGATCGGTCCGAACATCGCGGGGGACGGTACCGGAGAACGTGGCCCTGAGGTAGCCAGCCCGGTCGGCTCGGCTCTTCCTCGCGATCGCCCGAGCGAGCTCGGCAACCCTTCGACCTCACCCGAGCCAGATCAACTGGTCGCGCAGCGCATCGACTGATGGATTCGCTCGGAGCAAGCCCCGCAGTGCGGTCAGCAGCCGCGCACTGGCCCGCCCGCGCTGGGGGAAGCGCTCTCGGGAGGCCAGGACGATGCCGTAGTGCGTCCGACCTTCGTCGACCGATCGGCGATGGAGAACGGCAAAGTCACGGATGTTCTCGGTCATGATGGCGCGGCGGTCGGATACAGCCGCCGCGAGTATGGCGTCGTCGCTCTGTCCGCGCAGCTCTGCGCGCTCGGTGACGGCGACGACGTCGTGGCCTTCGTTCCGGAGCACCTCTGCCAGGTGGCGGCTCTGCTGCTCATCGAGCAGCAGCTTCAACGGCGGGAGGCCTCCGCCTGCCGCTTGATCGCCGACGCTATCCGCTTCCCTTCCTCGTCATTTGCTCGGATCCAGTCGTCGATCTCGGCGCGATGGTCGGCGTAGTACGCCAGCGCGAGGCGCACGTCGCCTTCGGTGATATCCAGGACCTTGGCTGTCTCCGCCACATCGCCAGCGTTGTCGTGCAGCGTGGCGATGACCTCCCAGACATCGGGGCCGCGGCGAACGGCGGGGCGGCGGCCAGCAGGTCCCTCAACGAAAACGATCCCCGGGTGCTCGTCCATGCGAAGGCCCTCCGCGACGTATCTCTCTACGAGGTTCGACCGCGGCTTGCCGAGCCGCTTCGCGTGCCGGTCCAGTCGGCGGAACGTCTCGGCGTCGATCCGGGCTGGCAACATCGCCTTACGAGCCACGCGATGATTGTATTACATCGTAACTCACCGTGATACGTCAGGGCTGCGAGGGAAATAGCGCTAAGGCGGCGGCTCAACTGTGCGTCTCACACGACGGGTCCGCTAGTAGGAACGGTCCTTTAGCCAGGGGCAGCCGAGGGTGCGGCAGTCGTGGTCGCGGCGGTGGCTCGCGTGGCGCGGCTTCCAGAGAATCGACACGTACACGTACGCCACGCCGGCGAGCGTTGCGACGACGAACGCGATCTGGCCGCCCAGGTCGAGCGACGCGAGCAGTCCAGGACCCATTCCCGGCTCAGGGCACGCTGAAGGCCGCCTCCGCCTCCGGCGAGAGGCTGCCCTTCGTGCAGACGACGAAGTGATGCCCGGTCCCGTTCTGCGTCCCCGGCGTCGTCGCGTAGGACCAGGAGACCTGGCCCGATCCGTCGGCGATCTTGATCTCGTCGAGCCCGGCCGCGGTGCTGAAGGTTCCCGTGGGAAGCTTCGCACCCGCCGAGCAGGCGAGACCGGGGAGCGTCGTCGCCGCGACGAAGCCGTAGCGCGACTGCGTGATCGTGATGGCGAACGTGGGCGCGGTCACGGTGAAGTCGACCGTCTTGGAGACGCCGGCGGCGGTCACGGTGATCGTGCGGCGGCCCTCGACGATCGCCGGCCAGTAGAGCGTCCAGCTGCCGTCGGCCGCGACGGCATCGGGGCTCGTGTCGGTGAAGGGCGGCGCCGCGGCGATCATCGTGAACGTCACCGTGGAGCCCGGGTTGAGCCCGTAAACGCGGCAGGTGTACGTCGTTCCGGCAGGCGCGATCGCCGGCGAGCAGCCCGACGCGCCGAACGCACCGCGCGGCGGCGGGAACGCCTCGTACTGCATCGCGCCGTCGCCGCCCACCGTGTTGAGCTCGTTCACGATCGCCGCGACGCCCCCGGGGTCGCTCTCGATCACGACCGCGTACTGCGTGTCGTCGGCGAGCACGCTGAGGTCGCGCGGATCGATGCGCAGGCTCATCCCCTGGCGGAGCGTCGCGTAGGTGACGCTGAAGACGAGCGCGCCGTCGGCGAAGCGGTACCAGCTCACGGTCGCGGAGCGCGCGCCCGTGGACTGCAGGTAGATCGGGGTCGACCAGCCGGCGGGGCCGCCGAGCCGCCGCGTGATGTTCGGGAGGAAGAGCCGCGTCTCGACGCCGGCCCGCGAGGCGTAGCCCATCGCCGAGCCGCTGCCGATCGTCGAGCTCACCGCGGCGAACTGCCCACCGGTCACGCGGACCGAGTACTCGCCCGCCGCCTCGGGCGCGGCGTAGCTGTAGACGAGCGCCATGCCGGGCTGGAGCGCCTGGAGCGACACGACGGTGAGAGCCGCCGGGCTGCCGAGCGGGTAGAAGGAGACCGTCGGGGTGGCCGCCGAGGTGCCCGCGTTCTGGACGACGATCCTGCTGCTTCGTCCGTCCACCCTGCGCGCGAAGTACGGAAGGTCCGCCTCGCGCGCGCTGGACGCGGGGATCCCGTTGTAGCTGAAGCCCATGGGATCCGCAGTCCCCGGCGCGTCGTGGTGCGCGTTCACGACCGCGCCGATCGGCTGGTCGGACGTGATCACCGCCGAGTACTCGAGGCCATCGGCGAGCCCGCCGGTGAAGCGCAGATCCACGAACTGCGAGCGGCCCGGCGCCATCGAGAGCGGCAGGCTCAGCATCGGCGGGCCCTCGAAGGTCTGGAACTGGACCGTCGCGGTCGCGACGCTCGCGCCCATGTTCTGGACGATGAACGTGGTGAGCCAGCCGCCGGCGGACCGCGTGAGGTACGGGAGGAAGAGCATCGTCGAGCCGGCGCTGATGCCGCTGTACGAGAGCGCCTCCTGGCGAACGGCATCGCGCACGTTCTGGTGCTCGTTCACGACCGCGACGATCGGGGCGCCGAACGACCTCACGACGACCGACCCCGCCCAGCCTGCCCCGAGATCGGGGTCGCCGTTCGGGTCGTGCACCA
>VBDU01000129.1 GCA_005883625.1 Chloroflexota bacterium
GGTCCTCGGACAGGTAGCCGATCCCGTAGCGCACCGCGTCGGCCGGGCTGTTGATGTGGGCCGGCCGCCCATGCACGAGGATCGTCCCCGAGTCGGCGCGGTCCGCGCCGAAGATCGCCCGCGCGACCTCGGTGCGGCCGGCCCCGACGAGCCCGGCGAGACCGAGGATCTCGCCGCGCCGCAGGCTGAAGCTCACGTCGCGGACCATCCGGCCGCGGTTGAGGTCGCGCACCTCGAGCACGACCTCGGGGTGGGCGGTCGCGGGGATCTCGGGGGCGGCCTCGTAGATCGTGCGGCCGACCATGAGGCTGATGATCCGGTCGAGCGACGCGTCCTTGGTCTCGAGGGTGGCGATGTACTGGCCGTCGCGCATCACGGTCACGCGGTCGGAGATGCGCTTGAGCTCCTCGAGGCGGTGCGAGATGTGCACCACGCCGACGCCGTCCTCGCGCAGCTTGCGGATGATCCGGAAGAGCTCGTCGATCTCGGTCTCGGTGAGGGCCGCGGTCGGCTCGTCCATGATGACGACCTCGGCCTTGTAGGAGAGGGCCTTCGCGATCTCGACCATCTGCTGCCGCGCGACGGTGAGGTGCGCGACCTTCGTCTCGGGGTCGAGCTTGAGGTGCATGCTCTCGAACAGCGCGCGGGCCTGCTTGTTGAGCGCGCGCTCGTTGAGCAGGAACGGCAGCCGGCCGTGCGGCTCGCGCCCGATGAAGATGTTCTGCGCGACCGTGAGGTTGGGCATGAGGCTCAGCTCTTGATGGATGATGCTGATGCCGAGGAGCTGCGCCGCGCGCGGGCTCGCGAGCTCGACCTCTGTGCCCTTGACGCGGATGCGCCCGGCGTCGCGCCGGTAGACGCCGGCCAGGATCTTCATGAGCGTGGACTTGCCGGCCCCGTTCTCGCCGACGAGGGCATGGACTTCGCCGGCGCGCAGCTCGAAGCGGGTGTCCCTGAGGGCGTGCACGCCGGGAAAATCCTTGGAGATGGCCTCCATCTCGACGAGCAGACCGCCCACCGCCTCCGCCACGCCCTCGTCTTGTCGTAGTACTTGAACCCGGTGTCGATGTTCTTGTCGAGCTTCTCGCCCTTGATCGCCTTGTAGGCCGCCTCGACGCACTTGAAGCCGATGCCGATCGGGTCCTGCGTGATCGCCCCGGACTCGGCGCCGCTGCGGATCGCGTCCAGCTGCTGCTGGCCCGAGTCGTAGCCGATCACGACCACCTTGCCGGTCTTGCCCGATTCCTTCACGCCGTTCAGCACGCCGATCGCCGAGCCCTCGTTCGCGCCGAACATGCCCTTGAGATTCGGGTTTGCCTGAAGGATGGCCTTCGCGAGGTCGGTCGACTTGAGCTGGTCGCCGCCGCCGTACTGCGTGGCGACGATCTTGATGTTCGCGTACTTGGCCTTGCTCTGGTCGGTGAAGCCCTTGACCCGGTCGATGCCGGTCCGGCTCGTCTGGTCGTGGGCGATGATCGCGACGTCGCCGGACATGCCGATGAGCGAGGCCATCTTGTCCGCCGCAGCCGCGGCCGCCTTGATGTTGTCGGTCGCCGCCGTCGCGAGCGGGATGTCGCTGTCGACTCCCGAGTCGAAGCCGATGACCGGGATGTTCTGGTCCTTCGCCTTCTGGAGCAGCGGGATCGCCGCCTTGCTGTCGAGCGCGGCGAAGCAGAGGGCCTGCGGCTTCTTGTTGATCGCCGCCTGCAGCATCTCCATCTGCTTGTCGACCTGGGACTCGTTCTCGGGACCCTCGAACGTGATGTTCACGTTGTACTGGACCGCGGCCTTCTCCGCTCCCTGCTTCACGGCCTGCCAGAACTGATGCTGGAAGCCCTTCGAGATCATCGGGATGAATG
>VBDU01000034.1 GCA_005883625.1 Chloroflexota bacterium
GCCGGGACCGTCCTGCGCCTCGACGGCAAAGAGCACACCAGGCGGCGCCGGCTCCTCAACCGCCTCGTCTTCCGCGGCGAGCACGCGCGCTTCCGCCGAGCGATCCTCGGCCCCGCGCTCGAGCGGCACCTCGCCGCGGCGCCGCGCGCGCCGGATGGGCTGGCGCGGGCGGACCTTGTCGAGCTCTGCATGCGGTCGTTGCTCGAGCACGTGGCGGCGCTCATCGGCCTCGATCCCGTTGTCACGCGCGAGCGGATCGACGAGCTCGCCCGCCTGCAGGCCGACGTCGAGGGGTTCCTTCGGCTGGGAACCCAGCTGAAGGCCGCCGCGCCTCCGTTGCCCGACGGCGACGCCGGGCTCCGGCGGGCGATCGCGCGCCTCGAGGTCGGGAAGCGCGAGTTCGCCGAGCGCTTCTTCCGCCCCGCCCTCGCCGACCGCCGGCGGGCGATCGCGCGCCATGAGGCGGGCGAGATCGCCGAGAGCGATCTCCCGAACGACCTCCTCACGCTCGTCGCCCTGCACCTCGAGCCCGGCTTCGACGAGGACGGCGACCTGCCGCTCCGCGAGGCGGTCACCGATTTCCTTCACGCGGGTACCGGGACGAGCGTGGGGGCGATCGTGCACGCGATGGAGCATCTCGCCCTGTGGTTCGAACGCCGTCCCGAGGACCGCGCGCGCGCCGGCGACGTCGAGTTCCTGCACGCCGTGGTGAACGAGACGCTCCGACTCCACTCGGCGAACCCGGCCGAGGTCCGGCGCGCGGTCGAGGATGTCCGGCTGTCGGGCGGGACCACGATCCGTGCCGGGCAGTACGTCGCGCTGCGAACGGGCGTCGCGAACCGCGACGCGAGTGTCTTCGGTCGCGACGCCGCCGAGTTCGATCCGCGCCGGACGATCCCGCCGGGCGTCTCGCGCTACGGCCTCGCGTTCGGCGCCGGACCGCACATGTGCTACGGCGTTCCGGTCGCGATGGGCGACGAAGGGACCGACGGGAGCCTCGTGCTCGTCGTGAAGCGGCTTCTCGAGGCGGGCGTGCGGAAGGACGCGGACCGGCCGGCGCGATATCGCCCGGGCATCGCGTACGCCGACCTTCGCGGCTGGGAGAGCTACCCGGTCGTCCTCACCTAGAACATCACCCGGCCGCCGTCGACGACGAGCGTCTGACCCGTGATGAACGCAGCCGCGGGCGACGCGAGGAACAGTGCGGCACCGACGAGATCGCTCGGCACGCCGACGCGCCCGATCGCACGAGCGCCCGCGCCGGACTCGTGCCGCGCGCGGTCCTCCTCCGCGGTCGTCTCGGTGACGGTCGCGCCAGGCGCGAGCGTGTTCACCGTGATGCCGTGCGGTCCGAGCTCGCGCGCGAGATTGCGCGTGAAGCCGATCACGCCCGCTTTCGACGTGGCGTAGTGGAGCGCGCCGGTCCCGTTGAACAGCGTCCCCGACGCGATGTTGACCACGCGCCCCCCGCCACGCGCCTTCATCGAGGGCACGACCGCCCGCGTGCAGAGGAACATGCCGCGGAGGTTGGTGGCCATCACCTCGTCCCACTCGGCGACGGTGAGCGACTCGAGCGGCGCGCGCCGGATCGGGATGGTCGCGTAGACCGCCGCGTTGTTCACGAGGACGTCGACCCCGCCAAGCCGCGCGGTCACGACGTCGATCATCGTTCCGACGCGCTGCTCCTCCGCGACATCCACGGCGACGGCGAGCGCCTCGCCGCCCAGCTCGACCGCGGCCTTTCGCGCGGCGCCGCCGTCGAGGTCCGCGACGACGACGCGGGCCCCCGCCCGCGCGAAGGCCCCGCAGTACTCGCGACCGATCCCGTGCGCGCCGCCCGTCACGAGGACGACGCTTCCGGGCGGGGGCGCGAGCGCCGGCCCGCTCATCACCGGGCGACTGTATGCTTGACTGAGTCAACGAATGGGCGCGAGGGTCGTGTCCGTCCCCCCCGAGCGCGTGGCCGCGGTACGCGGCTTCAACCGTTTCTACACGAACGCCATCGGCGCGCTCCGCGAGGGGCTGCTCGACTCGCCGTACTCGCTCACCGAAGCGCGGCTGATCTTCGAGCTCGCGCAGGTCGAGCGGATGGACGTGGTCGACCTGCGCCGCTCGCTCGACATCGACGCGGGCTACCTCAGCCGCATCCTCGCGCGCTTCGAGCGGGCCGGTCTCGTGACGCGCGAGCGCTCGGAGCGCGACGCGCGTCGGCAAGTGATACGACTCGCGCGCCGCGGACGCTCGGCGTTCAAGATGCTCGACTCGCGCTCGGCGAAGGAGACCGGCGCGCTCCTCGGCAGGCA
The DNA here is from genome assembly GCA_005883625.1 of Chloroflexota bacterium. GTDB lineage: Bacteria > Chloroflexota > Limnocylindria > P2-11E > P2-11E > 3-1-20CM-2-70-9. The sequence continues at coordinate 2,304 of VBDU01000034.1, forward strand.
CGATCCCGACGAGCAGCGCCGGCTCGTGGACGCGATGCGCACCATCAGCGGCATCCTCGGCGACGAGGTCGCGCTCCCTCCGGCGACCCTGCGCGCGCCGCGTTCCGGTGACTACGGCTGGGTCGTCGAGCGCCACGGCGCGATCTACGCGGCGGAGTACGGCTGGGACGAGACGTTCGAGGGCCTGGTCGCGCGGATCGTCGCGGACTTCATCGACGAACGCGACGCGAGCCGAGAGGCCGCCTGGATCGCGGACCTGGGAGGTTCGCCCGCGGGCTGCGTCTTCTGCGTGAAGCGCGAGGCGGCGGTGGCGCAGCTGCGACTCCTGCTCGTCGAGCCGACCGCGCGCGGGAGGGGGATCGGCGCGGCGCTCGTGAACGAGTGCGTCGGCTTCGCGCGCCGCGCAGGGTACGAGCGGATGATGCTGTGGACCAACGACGTTCTCGTCGACGCCCGCAGGATCTACGAGCGCGCGGGCTTCGTCCTCGCCGAGGAGCACGGGCACCGCGCGTTCGGCCACGACCTCGTCAGCCAGGACTGGTGGCTCACGCTCTAGGGAAGAGATCGCGCTGCGCCCGTGTTGGGAGGCGTATGCGCGTCGGCCTTCAGATCCCGAACTTCACCTGGCCCGGTGGCGCCGAGCGGATCGGTCCGACGCTCGCTGAGATCGCCCGCACCGCCGACGCGAACGGCTTCGCCCATGTCGGCGTCATGGACCACTTCTTCCAGATCCGCGGCCTCGGGCCGCCCGAGAACGAGATGCTCGAGGCCTACGCCGCACTTGGCTTCATCGCCGCGAACACCACGCGAGCGAAGATCTTCGCCGTGGTCACGGGCGCGGTCTACCGGCACCCGGGAGTCCTCGCCAAGACGATCACGACGCTCGACGTGCTCTCGGGCGGGCGCGCGATCCTCGGCATCGGCGCCGCCTGGAACGAGTACGAGGCGCGGGCGCTGGGCATCCCCTTCCCGCCTCTCGCGGAGCGTTTCGAGCGGCTCGAGGAGACGCTCCAGATCTGCCTGCGGATGTGGGGCGCGGATGAGTCGCCGTACGCCGGGAAGCACTACCGGCTGGAGCGGCCGCTCAACTCGCCGCAGAGCCTCTCGCGGCCGCACCCGCCGATCATGATCGGCGGCTCGGGCGAGCGGAAGACGCTCCGGCTCGTCGCGAAGTACGCGCAGATGTGCAATCTCTTCGCAACGCCCGATCTTGCCCACAAGCTCGAGGTGCTGCGGCGGCACTGCGAGAAAGAGGGGCGCGACTACGACGCGATCGAGAAGACCGCACTGTTCACGTTCGACGTCCGCGAGGACGGTGGCAATGCACGCGAGGTCGTGGCGCACTTACGTAGCCTCGCCAGGCTCGGTACCGTGATCGGCGGCGTGAGGGACGTGTGGAAGATCAAGCCGCTCGAGGTCATCGGCCGGGAGATCATCCCGTCCGTCGCGGACCTGTGAGCGGTGAACGAGGGCGAGCCCACGGGCGAGGGCAAGGTCGCGCGCGAGAAGAGCGAGCGCGAGGGCGCGCTTGCGAGGCCGCGTCCCGAGCCGCGTCAGGACGAGATGCGCCTCCCCAAGGGCCAGCCCGACCCGACGAAGTCCGTCGCGGACAAGATCGCGGAGCGGCGAAAGAAGAGACGCTAGCGGTCAGCGCGCGCGGATCGCCTGCGGGAACGTGAAGACCTCGCCTGGGTCGTACATCGCTTTCACGCGCTGCAGGCGCGCGTAATTGGCGCCGTAGTAGGCCTGTGGCCAGTCGGAGAGCTCCGGGTCGGCGTAGTTCGCGTAGGCGCCGCCGCCCGCCGCCCCCCGGACGCTGGAATGTGCGAGCCGAAGCCAGGCGAAGTTCGCGTCCACGGTCGCCTGCGGCGCGGCCGGATCCCACGACGCGATGAACTGGGCGACCGCGAACGCCCCGCGATGCGGGAACGCGGTCGCGTCGGGAGCCACGCGGGAGACCGCGCCGCCGAGCGCGTCGACGATGACCGCGCCGCTCCCCGCGCCCTGGCTTCGCTGCAGCGTATCCATCCCGCTCGTGAGCGCGGCGATCCCGCCGGGGCCGAGCGCCGCAGGCAGTACGAGGGATTTCGCGGCGTACGTCTCCCGATCGAGCTGCGCTTCCGGGGTCTGGCCCTTGAGATGGCACTGCGCGAGCGTCTTCCCGAAGCAGCCGGCCTCGAGGAGCATCGCGGCGGCGTAGGAGACGTTCGTCGAAGACCGATCGGTCGGCGCTCCCGCGACGGACAGGAGCGTGTCGACCTGGGCGTCGAGATCCTTCACGTCGCCCAAGAACGTCGCGTGGATGCGGATCGCCGGCGTCGTGCCCGGCACCCCTTCGAGATGCAGGTTCGACCAGAGCGTCTCCGGCGCGGCGGCGAGCCAGGACTGCCAGGCGCGGATCACGTCGGGCGCGCGTGACCAGGTGAACTGGAGGAACGCGAGCGCGAGCGACGAGATCGGGCGCGTCCGTCAGCGGTGATGATGTCGGCGCTCGCCAGGCTGTCGCACGTGAGGCCCCAGCCGCGCGACAGCACGCCGACGCCGCCGCCGAGCGTGAGCCCGGCGATGCCGACGGTCGGGCACGACCCCGCCGCGATCCCGACGCCCGCCGCGGCGAGCGCCGCGTAGACGTCGACCAGACGCGCTCCGGCGCCGACCACGACGTCGCCGGAGCGGACGTTCACCCCGTTCAGGGGACCAGTGTCGATCACGAGCCCGGGCCCGGTCGACCACCCGCCGTAGCTGTGGCCGCCCGAGCGAACGGCGAGCGGAAGCTTGTAGCGCTGCGCGAAGGCCACCGCGGCGCGGACGTCGTCGGCGGAGGCGCAGCGCGCGATGCCCTGTGGCCGCGCGTCGTCGAAGCGCGTGTTGTAGAGCACGCGCGCGCGGTCGTACGGCGCATCGCCGGGACGGATCACGCCGCCTTTGACGTCGCGGCCGAGCGCCGCCCAGTCCGGCTGCGCGCTCGTCGGCGCGGGCGTCGGCGTCGCGGTCGGCGTCGCGGTCGGCGGGAGCGTCGCGCTCGGACGGGCGCTCGTCGGCGCCGGGGTCGGCCGCGCCGCCGGTCGGCACGCCGCGAGCGCGGCGCCGAGGGCCGCCCGAAGGAACGCGCGACGTCCGATCACTTCCTACTACGTCCCGGCGCAGCCGGGCGAAGCAGGATGGTCGGGCGGAGCCCAGCGACGCACGATCACTTCCTACTACATCATCAACGCATGTCCACGCCTCGCGGCGCGTCCCTGCTCCACGAACCCCGGCTGAACAAGTCCACCGCTTTCAACAAGGACGAGCGCGAGGCTTTCGGCCTGCTCGGGCTGCTTCCCGAGGGCATCGACGATCTTGAGACGCAGCTGCGACGCGCGATGGCGCAGCTCGACGCGAAGACGACCGATCTCGAGCGGTACATCTACCTCTCGCAGCTCCAGGACACCGACGAGACGCTCTTCTATCGGGTCCTCGTGTCCGATCCCGCCCGGTTCTTGCCGCTCGTGTACACGCCGACGGTGGGCGAGGCCTGCCTTCGCTTCGGCCACATCATGCGGCGGTCCCGTGGGCTCTACCTGTCGGTCGAGCGCCGCGGCCGGGTCCGCGAGGTCCTCCGAAACTGGCCCGAGCGCGACGTCCGCTTCATCGTCGTGACGAGCGGCGAGCGCATCTTGGGCCTCGGGGACCTGGGCGCGAACGGTATGGGGATCCCGATCGGCAAGCTCTCGCTCTACACCGCGGTGGGCGGCGTGCCCCCCGAGTACACGCTGCCCGTGCTCGTCGACTCGGGAACCAACAACGAGACGCTCCTCGCCGATCCGCTCTACCTCGGTCTCCGCCGGCCTCGCGCGCCGCGCGAAGAGCTCGACGCGTTCGTCGAGGAGTTCGTGACGGCGGTGCAGGCCGAGTTCCCCAAGTGCTGCATTCAGTTCGAGGACTGGGCCGGGCCGGATGCGGTGCGGCTCCTGGCGCGCTACCGCGACCGCGTGTGCTGCTTCAACGACGACATCCAGGGGACGGCCGCGGTCGCGCTCGCGGGGGTCCTCGCTGCGCTCAGGATCACGGGCGGCCGTCTCGCGGATCAGCGTTTCCTCTTCTTCGGCGCGGGCTCGGCGGCGACCGGGATCGCGGGCCTCCTCTCCGAGGCGCTGCGTCGCGAAGGCCTTCGCGACGAGGACGCGCGCTCGCGGATCTTCCTCGTCGACCGGCGCGGCCTCATCACGCGCGACCGCGAGACGATCGCCGAATACCAGCGGCCCTTCGCGCAGGCCCGACCGGCCGTGACCGATCTGGTCACGGCGATCGAGGAGCTCCGCCCGACCGCGCTCATCGGGCTCAGCACCGTAGGCGGCGCGTTCGACCGGCGCGTCGTGGGCGCGATGGCGAGAGTGAACGAGCGGCCGATGATCTTTCCGTTCTCCAATCCCACGTCGCACTCGGAGTGTTCGGCCGAGGACGCGTACGCCTGGACTGACGGCCGCGCGGTGTTCGCGAGCGGGAGCCCGTACCCGCCGGTCCGCCACGGCGGCCGCACGCTCGTGCCGGGCCAGGGGAACAACGTCTACATCTTTCCCGCGATTGGCATGGCGGTCTACGCGACGGGCGCGAGGCGCGTGAGCGACGAGATGTTCGTCGCGGCCGCCCGCGGCGTCGCCGAGGAGGTGACGCAGAGCGACCTCGACGTGGGCCTGATCTTCCCGCCGACGTCGTCGATCGCGGGCACCGAGCTGCACGCCGCCGTGCGCGTGGCCGAGGTCGTGTTCGACCAGGGCCTCGCGGCGGTCCCGCGCCCGCCCGATCTTGCGGCGTACGTCGCCGCGCAGGCGTACGTGCCGCGCTATCGCAGCCTCGTCTAGCCGAGCCGCGCGAGCGTGTAGAGACCGAGCGCGAGGAGCAGGAGGCCGACGACGCGCCGGAACACGGACTCGGGCAGGCGGCGCAGCAGGACGCCGCCGACGATCGTGCCGGCGACCACGCCGGCCGTCGCGAGGACGATCGGGAACGCGAGCGGACCGAGCCGCGCGCCCTGCGTCGCGAGGTACACCGGGATGCGCGCGCCGTCGACGACGAGGGCCACCGCCGTCGCGGTCGCGACGAACGCGTCGCGCTCCACGTCGAAGCCGAGGAGCGCGGCGGACCGGATCCCGCCCTGATTGCCCACGAGCCCGCCGAGCAGGCCCGAGGCGAGACCGCCGAACCAGGCGACGCGCGCTCCGAACCGCATCCGCTGCGAGAAGCCGGTGATGCCGCCGAGGCCCGCGAACAGCAGCAAACCGCCAAAGACCACCGCGAGGAGCGGACCGCCCGCGACCGATTGCAGCGTGGCGCCGGCGAGACCACCGAGGGCGCTCGGGATGCCGAAGCGGACGAGCACGTCGCGATCGATGTGCCGGCGCAGCATCGCGAAGCGGACGGCCGTGCCGACGACGTGTGGCAGCGACACCGCCGCCACCGCGAGCTGCAGGTCGTAGCGCGTCGCGACCACGGGGGTCAGGACGCTGCCGATCCCGAATCCCGCGACCGCCGAGATGGCTCCGGCCGCGACGGACGCCGCGAGGACGACCGCCGGGAATGGATCCGCGGCTAGCTCCGGTAGGCCCGCTCCGCCGTGCGGCGGGATCGCACGGCCGACCAGCTGTCGGGCACGGCGGGGAGTCTATGGGGGTCCGACGGGGGCGAACCCCCTCGACGAAGGGGTCGAAACCCCGCTCGACCGGGGGCTCGATCGATCGCCTAGCGCGCAGACAGCGATTGGATCAGCTCGGGGTCGATGTGGGCGGCATGGCTGTCCTTCGCTCCCTCGCTCGCCGAGGCTACAGGTGGTGGTGGTGCGACTCCCGGCTTTCGTTCCCGTGCTGGTGGCTGTCCTCTCCGTCGGCGCGGTCGTCATCGTCGGTGCCGACGCGCTGGGGATCGATCGTCCCGCTGCGAGCGCGGCCGCACCGACCGCCGCGGCCGAGACGCGCGCCGCTCCCGTCGCCCGCGGCCGCCCGCCGCATGACGACGCGCCGCCGCTGCTCGGCATCGCGACCGGCGAGGAGGCCGGCCACATCGCCTATCCCGACGGTCCGGCGCTGCCGGCGCTTCCCGGCGAGATCCGCTCCGTCGAGGTGATGGTCCGCAACGACGGGAACGAGCTGTGGCAGGCGACCGGCGCCAACCCGGTGATGCTCTCGTACCACCTCTACGACGCCGATGGCCACCTCATCGCCTGGGACGGTCTTCGCACGACGCTGCCGTTCGACATCTCGCCGGGCTACGACGGCGCGCTGGCGCTCCGCGTCGCGCTCCCGGCACGGACCGGCACGTATTCGATCAAGCCCGATCTCATCCGTGACGGTCGGGCCTGGTTTTCGTCGCTCGGCACACCGCAGAGCGCCTTCCCGCTGCGGGTGACGTCGGACCTCGACGCGACGTACGGCGCGACCACCGCACCTGCGTCGATCGTCCCCGGCGGCGAGGTCAACGTCGAGGTGCGCGTCAAGAACACCGGCCTTCGCGCCTGGCCCGCGGGCGGCGACCATCCCGTCCACCTCGGCTACCACTGGTTCGACATGAGCTCGAACGCCGTCGTGTGGGATGGCGTGAGGACCGCGCTGCCGCACGACGTCGCGCCTGGCGAAGAGGTCGCCTTCACCGTCGACATGCGCGCGCCGCAGGGCGAAGGCGCCTACGCGCTGGCCTGGGACATGGTGCAGGAAGGGACCGCCTGGTTCTCTCGCGTCGCCGTGCCGATGAAGGAAGACACGGTCGTCGTGGAGCGTGGGGTCACGTTCTACGGGAAGGGCTGGGGGCACGGGATCGGGCTCTCGCAATGGGGCGCGCAGGGCTGGGCCGAGGGCGCCACCGGCGTTCGCCTGGTCGGGGAACAGATCGTCGCGAAGTACTTCCCCGGCGCGCAGCTCTCGAGGCAGCCGATCTCGCTCCCGTTCCGCGTGCTCCTCTCGGCGCCTTCCACCGCCTGCATCGCGCGCACGATCTGGAACGTCGCGCGCATGCAGTCGCCTGGTGGCATGCGCCTGGTGAACGACGCGGATCCCTCGGTCACGTACTTCGACGCGGCGGCGAACCAGCCCGTGGGCTTCACGACGTACGGCTCGACGCTCATCGCGACGGACGGCTGGTCCGGCCGTCAGGTCTATGTTGGCGAGGACACCGTGACCCTCGTGCCGAAGCAGTGGTGGGATCCGATCGGCATCGACCAGAAGGGCCTCGCGTACCGGGGGAACCTGCAGGTCCAGGTGCGCGATGAGGGCAACCTTCGCGTCGTGAACTACGTCTCGTCCGACGACTACATGCGCGGCGCGCTCCCCGGCGAGATGCCGAACGACTGGCGGATCGAGGCGCTGCGCGCGCAGGCGATCACGGCGCGGACGTACGCCGCCTGGCGCCAGTCGACCGCGGGCGACCGGACCTGGGACGTTCGCGACGACACCGCGGATCAGTGCTACGGCGGACGCTCGTTCGAGAGCCCGCGGACGTCCGCGGCGGTCGAGTCGACCGCGGGGCAGATCCTCACGTACGCGGGCAAGCCCATCCGCGCGCTGTACTCGTCGGCCCACGGCGGCATCAGCGAGAACGTGGGCTGCCTCCTCGAGGCCGAGCGGGTCGGGACGACCTGGCGCTGCGCGGACGGCTGGCCCTATCTCGCCGTGGTCGACGATCCCGCCGAGCTCGCTGCGTACGACGCGCGCGGCCAGAACCCGCATCAGCTGTGGTCGCGGTTCTTCAGCGGCGGCGAGATCCGCCGCCAGATCGTCGAGGACTACGGGATCGACATCGGCGATTTCGTCTCGCTCGAGCTCAACATGAGCCCCGGCGGCCGGCCGGTCTCGGTGCTCGTCCGCGGCACCCATGACTGGGTCGACCTCAAGGGCGACCGCTTCCTGCGCACGACGCTCGGCCTCAAGAGCACGCTCGTCCGAATGATCCCGTTCTAGGACCCGGTCCGCGGCCGGCGGCCGTCACGGGCTGCGTCGTAGAGTCGTGCGATGACTGAGGCTCCGCGACTCTACCGCGTGATCGTCCAGGTCGCCGACTTGGATCGCGCGGCCGGATTCTACGAGCGACTCTTTGGCGTGGCCGGCCGCCGTATCGAGGGCGCGTCTCGCCACTACTTCGACTGCGGCGACGTCATCCTCGCGCTGCTCCAGCCGAGGGGCGAGAATGCGCGCTCGACGCCCGACTATCTCTACTTCGCGGTCGGCGACCTCGAAGCCGTTCATCGCCGCGCGAAGGATCTGGGCGCGCTCGCCAAGGGCACGATCCATGGTGAGTCGGCCGCGGGCGAGATCGCCAGGCGCCCATGGGGGGAGCGGAGCTTCTACGCGGCGGACCCCTTCGGCAATCTCCTCTGCTTCGTCGACGCCCGCACCCTCTTCACCGGAGCGTGACCAGTAGAGTGGGCGCGTGCCCATGGAGATCGTCGTCGAGACGGACGATCGACCCGGCATCATCGCCGAGATCGGCGAGGTGTTCGGCCATGCTCGCCTGAACATCAAGGCGGCCGCCGCGTTCGCGCACGGCGGGCGCGGCTACCTCCACTTCGTCGTCGACGACGCCGACCGCGCGCTCGCCACGCTGAAGGTCGCCGGGTGGAAGGTCCGCACGACACGCGAGGTGCTCGTGGTCTCCCTCGACGACCGGCCGGGCGAGCTCGGGCGCTACGCGCGCCGTCTCTCGGATGCGGGGATCAACATCGCCGCGTTCTACATGGCCGGCGAGCGCGCGGGCGAGAAAGAGCTCATCGTCGCCGTCGACGACGTCGCGTCCGCCCGTCGGGCGTAGGCGATGCTCGTCGCGGGCCGCGAAGTCGCCGTCACGAACGCCGAGAAGATCTTCTTTCCGAAGCCGGGCATCACGAAAGGCGACCTCGTCCAGTACTACGTGGACGTGGCCGGCGCCGTGCTCCATCACGTCGCGCGGCGGCCGATGCAGATGAAGCGGCATCCCAACGGCGTCGAGGGTGACTTCTTCTACCAGAAGCGCGTCCCAAACCCGCACCCCGAATGGCTCGAGACCGTCCACATCAGCTACCCGAGCGGGAACGAAGCGGACTTCCCCGTGGTCACCGACGCGGCCGGCCTCGCCTGGATCGCGAACCTCGGCTGCATCGAGCTGCACACCTGGCACTCGCGCGTCGACGCGGTGACGAAGCCGGACTACCTGCTCATCGACCTCGATCCGTCGGAAGGCAACCCCTGGTCGCACGTCCGCGAGATCGCGCTCGCCGGCAAACAGGTGCTCGACGAGCTCGGCGTCGCGAGCTTTCCCAAGACGAGCGGCGCGACGGGGTTCCACATCCTCGTGCCGATCGTGCGCGAGCTCGAGTTCCCGCTCGTGCGCGAGATCGCCCGCGCGATCGCGAAGGCGATCGTCAAGCTCGTGCCCACGATCGCGACGACGCAGTGGAAGGTGGCGGGCCGCCCAGGCGTCTTCGTCGACTACGGCCAGAACGCGTTCGACCGGACCATCGCGTCCGCCTACTCGGTGCGGCCCGTCGAGGACGCTCGCGTCTCGGCGCCGCTCCGCTGGGACGAGGTCTCGGACGTCGAGCCTGGCGACTTCACGCTCCGGACGATGCGCGATCGCCTCGCGCGCGTCGGCGAGGTCACGGCGGGGATGTGGGAGCGCGCGGTGAGCCTGGATCCGCTGTTCGACACCTTGAAGGTGAAGCGGGCGCTTCCTAAGCGCAGTCCGCGGAAAGGGCCGCCGCGCGATTGGCGCGCGGAGTATTACGGCAAGGCGAAGGGACAGCAGCGCGGCCCCAGCCATCGCTAGGGCCGCGCCGCCGTGCTTGCCAGCTTGGAGCTAACGCGCTCGGTACTTCGCCCAGAACTCCGCAGCGCTCAGGCCGGACTCGGCGATCGCCTTCGCGCAGACGGTGCTCACGCGGTCCGCCTGGATCACCATGTCGTTCGCCACCATGCCCGCGAGGGAGGCACGCAGGGCGAGGCAAGCCTTCACCGCGTCGCTCATGACGGGCGCGGTCGACTTGTCATCACGTTTCGGGCACGTCGTGGCGTTCTCGTTGCGGACGCTCGCGCAGGGCGGCGGGCACGGGGTCTGGCCGTCGTGCATCGCCGACACGCAACGCTCGCCGCCGGTCGCGGGGCAGGGGTTCTGTCCGTCGTTCCGGGTGCTCGCGCACCGGTCGCGGCCCAGCAGCTGGGACACCTTCTGCGCGAACTCCTCAGGTGAGAGGCCGCTCGTCTCGATCGCGCGGCGGCACGCGTCGCTGCGCAGGTCGTGCGTCTCGACGCAGCTCTTCACGAGCGACCAGAGGTCTTGCTCCTGTTTCGCGGCCTGAAGCTGGACGTCGCGGTTCGCCGCGAGCTTGACATAGAAGTCGGAGCCGAGCTCGGCCGCGGCGAGGGCGCGAAGGCACTCATCGCTGTCGGGATCCTTCGTGTCGAGGCAGGCCGCGAACAAGTCGCCGGGATTGTCATCGTGATGCGCGGAGACGGTCATGGTCGCCGCGCTCGCCGCCATCACCACGACGAGAGCGTCGCGCAGGACAAAGGACATGCGAAGCCGCATTGCGCGCTCCTTCCCACCCGGACCCAGCGGAGGTCCTGCCAGGGGAACGGCCCCCTCCCGCGAACGGTGCACTCGCCGGAGGTACCAGCGCGGGACCGGTACGGTCCTAGGCGCCGCCCACGAGGAGATCGCTCAGCTCGGGATCCCCCGGCCGACGCGCCGCCCTGACCTGATCCCAGGTGCAGTCCTTTGGATCCTTGTCCGGGCGGAACCGTAGGAACCGCGTCCCGTGGCGGAAGCGCTCCTCCTCCATCTTGTCGAAGCGCACCTCGCAGACGATCTCGGGCCGCACCTCGTGCCACGGAAGATCGCGGCCCTGCGACCAGCGCGAGCCGCCCTCGGGTGTGCGGCCCCACTCCTGTTCCGTCCCCAGATGCCCCTCCTCGCGGAGCGGCGGCAACAGCTTCTGGAGCTGCGCCTGGAGCGGGCCCGCGATCCCCGAGGTGTGGCCGACGAAGTCGAGCGTGCCGTCGTCACGGAAGAGGCCGAGAAGCAGGGAGGCGATCCGCGTACCGCTCGTCCGGTAGCCCACGATCACACAGTCGGCGGTCTTGTGGTGCTTGACCTTCGAGACCGCGTCGCGCGACCCGGGCCTGTACGGGAGGTCGAGGCGCTTCGCGATCACGCCGTCGAGCCCGATGACCTCCAGGCGCTCGAGCCAGTGCGCCGCGACCGCGGCGTCGCGCGAGATCGGCGAGAGCCGGAAGCCCTTGGCATGGCGCTCGAGCTCCGCGCGGCGCTCGGCCAGCGGCCGCTCGTGCACGGCCTCGCCGCGCCAGAGGAGGATGTCGAACGCGATGTAGGTGGCCGGCGTCTCCGCGGAGAGCTTGCGGATCCGCGACTCCGCAGGGTGCAGGCGCATCTGCATCGCGTCGAAGTCGAGACGCCCGCCGAGCTCGATGACGATCTCTCCGTCGAGCGCCGAGTGCGGTGGGAGCATGGGGCCCAGCGTCCGCAGCTCGGGGAAGTAACGTAGCAGCGGACGGCCGTTGCGGCTCCACAGGGCGAGCTCGCCGCCGTCGTTCTCCAACACGCCGCGGAAGCCATCCCACTTCGGCTCGTACTGCCAGCGGTCTCCAGTGGGCAGCTGTTCGACGAGCTGTGCCTCCATCGGCGGGAACGGGACGTTGGGTCCGGGCATCAGCCGTTCGCCGGCAAGGCGCAGGCGGTCCATGCGACCGAGGGTAGTGAAGGGCAGGGATGGTCGCCGCCGGCGCATCGCGTCCAGACGAGAGCGAGGCCCTCCACCGGTCGCTCCCCACGCCGCCGGTGAAGGACCTCGCGGATGAGTGCTGGGGCTAGCTGCCTATTTGCCGCGCTTCGCGAGTACCGCGTCCTTGGCCTGCTTGGCGATCCGGAACTTGAGCACGCGCTTCGCGGGGATCGAGATCGGCTGACCCGTCGCGGGGTTGCGGCCCATCCGGGCCTTGCGGTCGACGACGACGAGCTTGCCGACACCGGGGATGGTGAAGCCGTTGCGCGCTTCCTTGTACGCGAGGCCCGCGAGCTCGTCGAGGAACAAGGCGACCTGCTTCTTGGTCATCCCCATTTTCTCAGAGAGCCGATTCATGGTCTCGGACTTCGAGATCCCAGCCACGTATTCCTCCAGTTCGGCCTACCCGGCCTGTTTCGCGCGCATTCTGCACGAACGCACAAGATGTCGAGGGGCAAGGCCCCTCGGCCCCCAACGGCGCATCATCGTCACTGTGACGCTGAGGGTCGCCGACGAGCCGCCCGACCGGCCCGAGTGGCTGCGGGAGACGATCCGCCTCTTGGTCGAGAGCACCACGGACGAGCGCGCTCACCTCCTCGCCATCGTCGATTCGGCCCCCGAGGCGGAGCTGCGCCGAGCCCGGTCCGACCGGCCAGCCCCGCCCGGCGGCGTCCGCCACGACGCGCACGGGTATAGCCGCCCTTGCCGCCAGGGCCGCGGCGACCTGCGACCGCCTTCGCGCCGACTTCCCAGGCGAGCCCGACGCCGCGCGGACCGCTCGGCACCCCTACTTCGGCGATTTGAATTGTTTCGGCTGGCTCCTCATGCTCCCGATTCACTACAAAGGTCATCTCGCGGCGCTCCGCGCCGGTCGGCCAAGCGCGCTCTAGGGGAGGACGACATGGCGACAGAGACCAAGAGCGGCACCGCGCTCGAGACCTTCGCCCAGGAAGACCGGACCTTCCCGCCGCCCCGGGAGTTCGCCGCCCAGGCGAACGCCAGCGACCCCGGGATCTACGAGCGGGCCGAGCGGGACGTGGAGGGCTTCTGGGCGGAGCACGCGCGCACACTCCAGTGGCGCAGGCCGTTCACCAAGGTCCTCGAATGGCAAGCCCCGTACGCGAAGTGGTTCCTGGGGGGAGAGCTGAACATCTCCGAGAACTGCCTCGACCGCCACGTCAAGGCCGGCCGCGGGACGAAGGTCGCCTACTACTGGGAGGGCGAGCCGGGCGACACCCGTGCCGTGACCTTCAAGGAGCTGCTCGACATGACCTCCCGCTGCGCGAACGCCCTGAAGGAGCTCGGCGTCCGCAAGGGGGACCGCGTGGCGATCTACATGCCGATGATCCCGGAGCTGCCCGCCGCCATGCTCGCGTGCGCGCGGATCGGCGCGCCGTTCACCGTGGTGTTCGGAGGCTTCAGCCCAGAGGCGCTCGCCGGGCGTATCAACGACTCCGAGGCGAAGGTGCTCGTCACGGCCGACGGCGGCTACCGCAAAGGCAACGTCGTGCCGCTGAAGAAGAACTCCGACGACGCGATCGCGCAGACGAAGACGATCGAGAAGGTCCTGGTGGTGAAGCGAACGAACCAGGACGTGCCGTGGACGAGCGAGCGTGATGTGTGGTGGCACGAGATCGTCGACCGGCAGAAGCCGGAGTGCCCGGCCGAGTCACTGGACAGCGAGCACATGCTCTACCTGCTCTACACCTCCGGGACCACGGCGAAGCCGAAGGGGATCGTGCACACGACCGCGGGCTACCTCACCGGGATCATGGCGACGCACAAGCTCATCTTCGACGTCAAGGACGACGACGTCTACTGGTGCGCGGCCGACATCGGCTGGGTCACCGGACACAGCTACATCGTGTTCGCGCCGCTCGCGAACGGGACCACCGGCGTCATCTACGAAGGGACGCCCGACTTCCCGGACAAGGACCGGTGGTGGTCGATCATCGAGAAGTACAAGGTCAGGGTCCTGTACTGCGCGCCCACCGCGATCCGCACGTTCATGAAGTGGGGGTCCGAGTATCCGGAGAAGCACGACATTCGCTCGCTCCGACTCCTCGGCACGGTCGGCGAGCCGATCAACCCCGAAGCCTGGCTGTGGTACCACGAGCACATCGGCGGCTCGCGCTGCCCGATCGTCGACACGTGGTGGATGACGGAGACCGGGATGATCCTCATCACGCCGCTCCCCGGGATCACGACGTGCAAGCCGGGCAGTGCGACGTTCCCCTTCCCTGGCGTCCGGGCCGACGTCGTCGACGAGAACGGCAAGAGCGTGCCGAAGGGCGGCGCGGGCTACCTCGTCATCACGAATCCCTGGCCCGCGATGCTCCGCGGCATCTACAAGGATGACCAGCGGTACCGGGAGACGTACTGGTCGCGGTTCCCGGGCAAGTTCCTCGCTGGCGACGGCGCGCGGCGCGACAAAGACGGCTACTTCTGGCTCATGGGTCGCGTCGACGACGTGATGAAGATCTCGGGCCACCGCATCTCGACGACCGAGGTCGAGTCCGCGCTCGTATCGCACCCTAAGGTCGCGGAGGCGGCGGTGATCGGTCGCGAAGACCCGGTGACGACTCAAGCGATCTTCGCGTTCGTCACGCTCCGCGCCGGGAATGAAAGCAGCGAAGCGCTCTCGAGGGAGCTGCGCGAGCACGTGGTCGCGAAGATCGGCTCGATCGCGCGTCCGAAGACGATCATGTTCACGCCCGAGCTGCCGAAGACACGCTCCGGGAAGATCATGCGACGGCTCCTGCGAGACATCGCGAACGGGCAATCACTCGGCGATACGACGACGCTCGCGGACGCGACGGTGGTCGACACGATCCGGACGGCGAGCGCGGCGGGCAAGGAGGAGTAGCCATTCGAGCATAACTCCCCCACAAAACAAGGGAGTCGCGCGAGTTGACGCCGCTCGGCCGAAGCCCTAGACAACCGCGCTGACCAGAGCGCCAGGTGGTGGGAGGTGGCGGGCCGAGCAAACAAGCAGGGTGTCTGATCCGAGAATCGCTCGACGTGTCGCGATTGGAGGGGGAACTTGGCAACGACAACGACCGCCGTGCGGACGGTGACGCGGCCGACGTACGGTCTGCCGTTCGTGATCACGGCCGCGTCGGCAGGAACGATCATCGAGTGGTACGACTTCTATCTCTACGCGACGCTTACGCCGTTCCTCGCGCCGATCTTCTTCCCGAGCGATAACCCGACCGCCTCGGCGCTCTCGGCGTTCGCCGCGTATGCGGCGGGCTTCCTGGTGCGTCCGTTCGGCGCGGTGGTCTTCGGTGCGCTCGGCGACATCATCGGCCGCAAGTACACGTTCCTCGTCACGATCACGGTCATGGGCATCGCTACGGTCCTCGTCGGCCTCCTGCCGACGTACGCGCAGATCGGCGTCATCGCCCCGATCATCCTCGTCGTCCTGCGCCTCGCGCAGGGCCTCGCGCTCGGCGGCGAGTACGGCGGCGCCGCGATCTACGTCGCCGAGCACGCGCCGGACAACAAGCGCGGCCTCTACACGTCGTGGATCCAGACGACCGCGACGCTCGGATTCTTCCTCGCGCTCGCGATCATCCTGTTCTTCCGCCTCAACATGAGCGCGCAGGACTTCGCGTCGCAGGGCTGGCGGTATCCCTTCTGGATCTCGGCGGTCCTCGTGGTGCTCGCGCTCTACATCCGCATCAAGCTGCAGGAGACGCCGCTCTTCGCGCGCCTCAAGCAGGCCAAGCAGAGCGTCACCGGCGCCGGCAACTGGGCCAGCGAAGCGTTCAGCGGCCGCAAGATCGGGACGATCCTCCTGGTCCTGATCGGCCTCACCGCCGGCCAGGGCGTCGTCTGGTACCAGGGTCAGTTCCAGGCGAACTTCTTCATGACCACGTATCTCAAGCTCACGTTCCAGCAGTCCTACACGATCATGCTCTGGGCGGTCGCGCTCGGGACGCCGTTCTTCCTCGTCTTCGGCTGGCTCTCCGACAAGATCGGCCGCAAAGTGATCATCCTCGCGGGCTGCCTCATCGCCGCGGTCACCTACCTGCCGATCTACCACGCGATGACCGACGCCGCGAACGTGAAGCGGGACGCGACCGGGCTCATCACCGGTGCCGACCCGAACACACCGCTCCTCGTCGCCCTGGTGTGGATCCAGGTCATCTACGTGACGATGGTGTACGGCCCGATCGCGGCGTTCCTCGTCGAATACTTCCGCGCGAAGGTGCGCTACACCTCGCTCTCGATCCCGTACCACTTCGGGAACGGCTGGTTCGGCGGCATGCTGCCGCTGCTCTTCACCGCGCTCGTCGGCGCGACCTATCCGGAGGGCAGCAAGTCGTACGTGCCATTCCTGACCAACTTCTTCGGCCTGCCGATTAAGACCAACTGGGACCTACGCCAGTTCAACATGACGAACGATCCGAACGGGAACCCGTACCTGGGGCTCGCGTACGTGATGACCGTCGCGGTCATGACGGTGGTCGTCGGCACGCTCTTCCTACGTGAGCCGCGCGGCGCCAAGATCTGGTCAGAGGTCGGCGGCGAAGAGCCGGGCCTCATGACCGAGGCGACGCCGGCGGACTAGCGCGTTCTGACCGAGCCCGCGAAGGGAGGGAGGACCGTGAGGCCTCCCTCCTTTCATTTCATTCGCCGAGCCGCTCGCGGCGGGCCGCCTCCGCGCGGTCGGCGTCGAGGCCCGTCCGCGCGTGCCACGACTCCCACCCTTCCCAGTTCGCCATGAAGAACGTGTAGCAGACGAGGTAGACCGCGGCGAGGACGCAAATGGTCGCGCCGAGGACGAGGAACGCGGCGAGCGGATCGCCGACGGTCTCGAGCCGGCCCATCGGTCAGAGCCTACGCTCCGGCCGTGGCGACGCTGCGCGGTCTCCTCGAGCTCCGCGGGCCGCTCCTCGTCCTCGCGGTCATCGCATTCGTGTCCGCGATGGGCATCTCGATCATGCTGCCCTTGCTACCGCTGTACGGGCTCTCGCTTGGGGCGAGTCCGGTGCTCCTCGGCCTCATGACCAGCGGCTTCGCGATCGCGAACTCGGTCGCTCAGCTCGTCGCGGGCTTCGTCACCGAGCGGTACGGCTCGCGTCGGCTGATCCTCGCCGGGACGGGCACGTACGCGGTCGCGAACGCGCTCATCGCGACCGCCCCCTCCGCGGTAGCGCTCATCGCCTACCGCTCGTTCGCGGGTCTCGGCGCCGGGGCGAACCTCGTGTCGACCCGCCTGTACATCGCCGAGGTCGCCGATCCCGCCCGGATGGCGTTCGTCAACGGCGTTCTCTCCGCAGCGAACTCCGCCGGCAACGTCGTCGGTCCCGCGTTCGGCGGGCTCCTCGCGGTCGCGAGCGACCTTCGCACGCCCTTCGCAGTCGTCGCGGCGACGAGCGGTCTGGCGTTTCTCGCGGCGACTCTGCTCGCGAAGCCGCGACCGCATGCGGGGGCCGTCGCCAGGGACGCCGCCGCGCCGGCATCGGCGTTGAACCGTGGCGTCGTCGCGCTCCTGCTCGCGAACTTCGGATTGCTCGTCGCCTTCGGCGCGTGGATCACGAGCTACGCGCCTTTCGCGACGACCCGGCTAGGCTGGACGACGTTCGACGTGGGGATCATCTTCACGATCTTCGGCATCGGCGACATCACCCTCGGCCCCTGGCTGGCGCACCTCGCGGACCGCACCGGGCGCCGGCGGATCGGGATCCTCGCCACGATCCCGATCACCGCGTTCGGCCTGGCGCTCGTTCTCGGCATGCCGCGTCTGGTGGTCTACGCGGTCAGCTTCGTGACCGGCTCTGGACTGACGGCGTTCAACGCGTCGTGGTTCGCTCTTCTCACCGAACAGGTGCCGGCCGCGCGGCGGGGTCGCGTGTTCGGCGTCGTGAGCGCCGTCGGTAATCTCGGCACGGTCACTGGGGCCATCGCGGCGTCCCTGCTCTGGCAGTACCTCGATCTCGCGCTCGGTCTCTACCTCGCGAGCGCGGCGACGGCGCTTGCCGGCGTCGCCCTGCTCTTCGTTCCCTCGCGACTTTCGGCCGCGGCGGTCGGCGCCGCCGCGGCGAGCTAGCCGGCGAACCTATTCGTTCGCGATGTCGCCGCTGAAGACCTCGTCGTACACGAACGTCCCGTCCTGTGCCTGCGTGTAGCCGCCTCGATCGGTCCAGTGGTGATAGCGAAGGCTCTGGTCGGGCGAGTTGTACTCGAAGTTGAAGGTGCACTTGCCGCTGCCGGTGTTGCACGTGAAGGTCGCGCCGCCCGCGCCGAACGTGGTGGTGAGGAACCCCGCCAGCGTGCTGCAGGTCGCCTGCGTGCACGCGTCGGGGCTGAACGTCGCGCTCGTGACGGTGCCCTCGAGGAAGCCCTGGAAGTGCCCCTGCGCTCCCGCGGCGACGGTGCTGCCGTGCTGACCCTGCGTTTCGCAGGCGCCGGGGCTGACAGGACCCGACGTGACGAAGCGTCCCTCCCTGAACTCCTCACGGACGGCGAACGTTCCGTCGCCGTTGTCGTGAACCTTGAAGAGCCGCTGGAACATGTCGATCGCCCAGGGCTGCGAGCAGCTCCCGTTGTCGGTGGAGGTCGAATCGAACGGCCCGATCTGCTGAGTACCGTTGTCGTCACCTGCGAGCGCGATGGCGGGTACGAGCGCGAGCGAAAGGAACAGCGCGCCGGCGAAAACCACGATCCGCCTCATAGAGGGACCTCCCCCACGCCTTCGGTCTGTCGTCGAAGCCGGCAATCCTACGCTTGGCGTCGGGAACGACGGGCTCGGGGCTTCGCCTCCCTGGCACCCCTCTTGCCCCATCTCGTCTCGCCCGCCGAGGGCGGGTCGAAGGAGGAATCGATGGACGACAAGCTTGAGGGCAAGCTCGATCAGGCCAAAGGCAAGGTCAAGGAAGAGGCCGGCAAGCTCGGCGGCGACCGCTCGACCGAGGTCGGCGGCAAGGTCGATCAGGCCAAGGGCAAGGTCAAGGAAGCCATGGGTGAGCTCAAGGAAGAGCTGAACGACGACGAGGAGCGCTAGGTCCCGCTCGGACGTTTAGGGCCCGGGCGCACAATTACGCCGATGCGCCCGGGCCTTTTGCTGTCCGCGCTCGTGCTGGCGGTCGTCGTGGCCTGCGGCAGCCCCGCCGCGCCGGGTGCAGGACCGGCCGCCGCGACCGACACCTCGGCCGATCCGGGCGCCGTCATCGTCGCGTCGGCTTCAGAAGGCGAGATCACCGTCGAGATCACCGAGCTCATGTGCCTCACCTGTCGCAGCGAGATCGCCGCGGGCTGCCGCAAGATCCCCGGCGTCACCGAGGTCTCGGTCGACCTTGCCGCGCGGACCATGACCCTGCGGTTCGATGGCGCGGTGACGAACAAGGAGCGCGTCGTCGCGGCGGTGGAGACGGTCGTCGGCAGCATTCCCTAGTTTCCGCGCGATCCTCGTCGCGCACCACGCTGATCCTCTCGGCCACGCGCTGGGATTCCTCTCCGGCGCCCGCCCCCGATTCCGGGACGGCTGCTTCCTCTACGTCGTCGACGGCGGCCTCGCGCGGCTCGTGCTGACGCGACGGGGCTTCTCGGCGATCACGTTCGGTCACGTCATCGTCTCCGCGCGCGAGCCGACGCCGGCGATCTGGCGCCATGAGCTGCGGCACCTCGCGCAGTACGAGCGGATCGGGCTCGCGTTCCTTCCGCTGTACCTCTGGCTCCACTTCAGGCGCGGGTACGCGCGCCATCCATTGGAGCGAGACGCGGCTGAAGCACCTAGGCTCTTTCCCTAGTGGCCGAGTACGACATCGCGATCCTCGGCGGCGGTCCCGGTGGCTATGTCGCGGCGCTGCACGCGGGCGCGAAGGGAGCGCGCGTCGCGCTCGTCGAGCGTGACCGCGTGGGCGGAACATGCGTGACGGTGGGCTGCATCCCGTCGAAGGCGCTGCTCGATTCGAGCCACGCCTACTGGATCGCGACCCACGGCGAGGAGCACGGCGTCCATGTCGACGGCGCGCGCTTCGATCTCGCGAAGGCGGTCGCCCGCAAGGACGCGGTCGTAAAGCAGAACGTTTCGGGCGTCGAGCTTCTGCTCAAGGGCCGCAAGGCCGAGCTCGTCAAAGGCGAGGGTACGCTCGTCTCGCCGACGCAGATCCGCGTGCGGACCGCGAGCGGCGACCAGACGATCGACGCGAAGGCGATCATCGTCGCGACCGGATCGAAGGTGGGCCTTCCGCCGATCAACGGGCTCGCCGACGCGAAGCCGCTCGACAACGCCTCCGCGCTCGCGCTCGCCGAGCCGCCGAAGCGGCTCATCGTCATCGGCGGCGGCGTCGTCGGGCTCGAGCTCGGAACGTTCTTCGCCGAGGTCGGGAGCGCGGTGACCGTGCTCGAGATGCTGCCGCAGCCGATCGCGTTCGCCGATGCCGACCTCGTCCGCATCCTCCTTCGTGCCCTCGAGCCGCGCGGCCTACGGGTCCGCGTGAACGCCAAGGTCACTGAGGTGCGGCGGACGGGCGCGGTTGTGAGCGTGTCAGCGGAGATCGATGGCAAGCCGGAGACCTTCGAGGGCGACCAGGTCCTGCTCGGCGCCGGTCGTGTCGCGAACCTCTCGGGCGTCGAGCAAGCCGGCTTCGCGACGAACAAGCTCGGCATCACCATCGACGAGCGGATGCGCACGAGCGTGAAGGGCGTGTACGCCATCGGTGACTGCATCGGCGACCCGCGCGCCGCCAAGCTCGCGCACGTCGCTTCGACCCAGGGCGAGGTCGCCGTCGACACGATCCTCGGGGAGGACGCGGCCATGGACTACGAGGTCGTGCCGAACGTCGTGTACACCCACCCGGAGGTCGCGCAGGTTGGGCTGACCGAGGCTCAGGCGAAGGAGAGGCACGGCGAGGTAAAGGTCGCCCGCTTCTCGTTCAAGGCGTCGGGCCGCGCCCTCGCGCTCGGCGAGACGGACGGGCTCACCAAGCTCGTCGTCGCGGGGAAGGACCAGCGGATCGTCGGCGTGCACATCGTCGGCCCGCAGGCGTCCGAGCTCATCGCCGAGGCGACGCTCGCGATGAAGCTCGAGGCGACGACCGAGGACGTCATCGCGACGATCCATGCGCACCCGACCCTTGCCGAGACGTTCCGCGAGGCCGCGCTCGTCGCGGCGGGCAGGGCCATTCACACCGCGCAGCCGCGCTCCTAGACTTTCAGTTCACGGGCCGTTAGCTCAGTTGGATAGAGCTCCTACCTTCTAAGTAGGCGGTGGCGCGTTCGAATCGCGCACGGCCCGCAGTTACGACGGGCGAAGAAGTACCCCGGACCGCTCGCGACTGATCTCGCGGTACCGCTCACCCGTACGCCTGTCTCCCTCGACCGGCCATAACCGCGACGGCCACCTTCGATTGGTACGTCAGGAAGGTGATGGCAATGCGTCAGCCCGTCGTCACGATCGCTCATGCACTCGTCCTCTGCACGATCATCCTCGTCGCGCATCCCGTCGAGCCGAGCGCCGCGATGTCGATCGCCGTTCGAACGTTGGATGGGAGCGGGAACAACGCGCGCCATCCCGATTGGGGCAGCGCGAGCACGCAGTACCTGCGCGTCGGCCACCCGCGATACGCGGACGGCGTCGCGGCCATGGTCGGCGGCCCGCCGGCGCGGTACGTCAGCGACCGCGTCTTCAACGACGTGGGCCAGAACCTGTTCTCGGAGAACGGCGTCACGCAGTGGGCCTGGGCGTGGGGCCAGTTCATGGATCACGACTTCGGCCTTCGCGACGAGACTCCCGCCGAGAGCGCGGCGATCCCCTTCGACGCCCTCGACCCGCTCGAGGAGTTCACGAACGACTTCGGCGCGATCGGCTTCCACCGGACGCCCGCCGCGCCAGGGACCGGCGTCCGCTCGCTGCGGCAGCAGATCAACACGATCAGCAGCTTCATCGACGGGTCGGGCGTCTACGGCGTAGGCGACGCGCGGCTGGAGTGGCTGCGGACCGGCTCCGCGAACGGCGATCTCGCCGACAACAGCGCTCTTCTCATGCTCACAGGCGACGGCTACCTGCCGCGCGCGGACGCGCGCGCCGATCCGTCCACGGCGCCGCCGATGGACCTCATGGGCGCGCTCGTCGCCACGCCGGACAAGGCGGTCGTGGCCGGCGACGTCCGCGCGAACGAGAACATCGCGCTCACCGCGCTCCACACGCTGTTCGCACGCGAGCACGACCGGATCGTCGCGCTGCTTCCGACCTGGCTCACGAACGAGGAGCGCTTCCAGATCGCACGGCGCGTCGTCGGAGCGGAGCTGCAGTACATCACGTACACGCAGTTCCTCCCGTCCGTCGGCGTGCGGCTCGAGCCGTATCACGGGTACGACGCGCGCGTGAACCCGGGGCTCTCCAACGAGTTCGCGGTCGTGGGCTACCGCGCCCACAGCATGATCCACGGAGAGTTCGACATCGCGGTGCCGGCGGGCACGTACACGACCGCGCAGCTCGACGGCTTCCGCGCGCAGGGGATCGCGGTCGAGACGTCGGCGGACACCGTCGCGCTCGCCGTTCCCCTCAACGTCGCGTTCGGCAACCCGGACCTCCTCCACGCCCTCGGCGTCGGACCGGTCCTGGCCAGCCTCGCGGCGGAGCGGCAATACAAGAACGACGAGCAGATCGACAACTCGCTGCGCAGCGTCCTGTTCCAGGTCCCGAGACCGGGGATCCCCGACCCGACGGTGTGCGGGACCCCCGTCGTGAACCCCGACTGCTTCACCGGCGTCAGCGACCTCGGGGCGATCGACATCCAGCGGGGTCGCGACCACGGGATGCCGTCGTACAACGAGCTCCGGCGCGCCTACGGCCTCGCGCCCAGGCGCTCATTCACCGAGATCACCGGCGAGTCCACCGACCGGTTCCCGGTCGACGCCGCGATCGACCCTCGCGACCCGATCGACGACCCGAGCATCCTCGACTTTCTCCAGCTCCTCGACGCCGACGGCAACGTGATCCCGTTCGACAGCGACGCGGCGGAAGAGGACGCCGTCGTCGGCATCCGCCGGACGACCCTCGCTGCGCGGCTGCGCGCGATCTACGGCGACGTCGACCGGCTCGACGCGTTCGTCGGGATGGTCTCCGAGCGCCACGTCCGCGGGACCGAGTTCGGCGAGCTCCAGCTCGCGATCTGGAAGAGACAGTTCGAGGCGCTGCGCGACGGCGACCGCTTCTTCTACCTCAACGACCCCGTCCTCGGCACTCTCGAGCAGGCGTTCGGGGTCACGTACCGTCACACGCTCGCCGAGGTCATCGAGCTCAACACCGGCGTCGCCCTCCAGGCGAACGTCTTCAGGATCGACGGCGCGCAGCGCAAGCCGCCCGTGCACCACACGCGCGGGCCGAGCCAGCCCGTCAAGCGCTGAGTGAGGCGAAGGGGGCGCTCGGCGCCCCCAGCCCCACAGGTCAGGTGCTCGGTCCTGCCAGCGCGCGCACGATCCGCCCGAGCTCGGCGACCTGCGGCTCGGCACCGCCCAGCGCGAATGCCTCCACGAGGCCCCGGTAGTAGCGCAGCTGTTCAGTGCGGCCCACGTTGAACCGCTCCCACAGGTCGTCGCCCACGCGCGCGTGGTCGGTCCCCAGAGCGCGCGCGTTGTGGAGCTTGTCGGAGAGCGCGAGGCGGCGGGCGGCTCCAGCCTTCTTCCGAAGGCGTTCGACCGTACGCTCCTTCCGCGCGACCGAGGTCGCCGGTCCACGGTCCTCGCCTGCTCCGGCGTCGCTCGCGCCGGCGACGAGCGCCGCGACGCGAGGTCCGAAACGCCGCGCGATCTCCGCTCGCGTGACGCCGCAGTCTTCGATCGTGTCGTGGAGCAGCGCGGCGATCGCCTCATCCTCGCCGCCGCCGAGCTCGAGCACGATCGAGGCGACCCCGAGCGGATGCGCGAGATACGGGATACGGGAACCCTTGCGCCGCTGGCGCGCGTGCAGCTTCATCGCCCAGGCGAACGCACGTACGAGCCGCGGCGAGCCGAACGCTGGCGATCCCTTCCCGATGGGCGGAGAGTACGCTTCCGCAAGGTCGAGACCGATGAGGCTCCCGTTGTGGCTTCGCTCACTGCTCGTCCGGGGCGGCGCGATCCCGCCGGCGTCCGGTGGTTCCATCAAGCTGCCGACCTATGCGATCGTCGGCCTTCGCCCGGTGAAGGCCGAGCGCACCGCGGATGGCGGCATGCAGGTGCTGGCGTACGACTGGAAGACCGGCGAGTTCGTACCCGACGGCAGCTACCTGGCGCACCTCTTCATGCCGAGCATGCTCGAGGACGCTGGCGGTGACATCGACTACGTCAGCAAGGGCGAGTTCGAGCGCAGGGTCAATGAGCTCAGGTCGAAGCGCTGCTAGGAGCAGCGGGCGAACGTAGCGCGCGATATGGAACGGCGCGGGTACAGTTGAGACCGGTGCCGAACGAACCTTTCATCGAGGAGCTCTGGGGCGTCGCGCGAGGCCTGTTCATGCCGGACCATCCGTGGTTCAAGGGGATCGTCGAGCACCGCTGGACGCGCGAGCAGATCGTCCTCGGCGAGATACAGCACTACCTGCGCGTGCGCACGAACCCCATCTTCTTCGGCTACATCGTCACGAACGTCGCGAGCGAACGGAACTACGCGCTCATGGACATCGTGATGGAGAACTTCATGGAGGAGCTCGGCGGGGAGAAGACGCACGTCGACATCATGCTGCAGATGCTCGACGAGGCCGGGATCTCGCGCGAGCAGGCGGACAAGGCCGATCCCGCGCCTGGCACGCTCGCCGCGATCGAGATGATCCGCTCAGGCTGCCAGAACCGCTCCGCCCTCGAGGGCATCGCGCTCCTCGGCTTCGTCGAGGCGATGCATGGCGGCCCCGACGGCGCCGCCGCTCGCGTGTACAAGGAGCTCACCGGCCACTACGGTTTCTCGCGCCGCGCCGCCGCGACGTACGAGCTGCACGCCGAGCAGGACACCGGTCACGGCGACCGGCAGATCGAGGCGCTCCGCAAGTACGCGACGGACGACGAGACGCGCGAGAAGGTGCGCCGCGCGGTGCGCCTGGGGGTCGAGGCGTTCAACTTCGAGTGGGACGGGCACGTGCAGGCGATGACCGGCGAGCGCGCGGTGTACTGGAGCGGGAAGACGGGAAAGCTCCAGCTCCGCCATCCCGAGGTGCGCCTGCCGAAGGACTGAGCGAATCCGCCAGCCCTGAGCGTGTCTCCTGGCGACGCCAGAGATTGAGCTAAAAGGGCCAGTCGCGCGGCAGCTCGGCGCGGAGCCGCTTGTACTGGGCATCGGCCGCGTACTTCTTCTTGAACGTCTTCAGCTTGCGGACAAGCTCGGCCTGATCGATCTCGAGCACGTTGGAGACCATACCCGTGGTCTCTTCGAAGCCGCGGCTTCAGTTGCCGCGTCAGCCCTTCATCCGCTGCATGACGGTGCGGTCGCTCTCGTTCACGAGCCCAGCCTAGACCGCCTCGGTCGAGAACCCCACGCGCTGCGTCGTGATGAGCCGGGTCTCGGGTCGGGGCTCTCCGTTCTGGCCTGCGACGATGCGAAGCCGCGCGAGCACACGCCACCGCTCGCCGTCGGTCTCGACGCTCAGGATGAGGAACGGATTCTCGACGACGTCGCCGGGCGCCGCGCGGAACGACACCGCGAGCGAGAGGTCGCTCGTCGCACCCGGCCCGAGGCCGACGTCGAGCGGGCGCTCCGCCGCGCGGAATCCGGCGTGTGGCAGCACCGCCGCGAGGAGCTGCACCGGCCGCTCGCCCGTGTTGACGACGCGCCAGCGCACCTCCCAGCCGTCGCCGGCCCGCGACGCGCCGGTCGCGTCGACGCGAAGGCGGGGCTCGCTAATACCCGGGTGTGCCGCTCGAGGTCGGGCTCCCGCCACCGCCCGGGCGGAGTCCTTCGTCGGGGTACATGGCGTAATCGGGGATGACCGCGGCCTTCGTCCAGCCGAGGGCCTCGTAGAGCCGCTCGCCTTCGCTGCCGGTGAGCGTGTCGAGCACGAGCAGGCTGCGTGCCTCCGCGCGCGCGACCCGGTCCAGCTCGTTCATGAGCGCGCGGGCGATCCCGCGGCGGCGGAACGCGCGGTGCACCAGGACCTTCGCGACCTCGGCGCGGTGGCGCGCGTTCGGCAGCTGCGCGAGGCGGAGCTGGGCGGTGCCGACGATGCCGCCTCCGGCGCGCGCCGCGAGCACCACGACCGATCCCCGCGCCACGTCCTGCTGGAGCGTGTGCCACCAGGCGGACGCCTGCGCGTGCCCGAAAGGCGGCAGGAACCCGACCGAGGCGCCTCCGGCGACGGCGTCGACGAGAAGGTCGGCGAGCTCGCCGACCGCGCGCGCGAACGACGTCGCGTCGAGCCGCGCGACCTCGACGCTCACGCGAACTGCGGCATCACGCGCTCACGGAACGCCGCGAGCGCGTCGAAGTCGTAGGGACCCTCGCGCAGCGCGATGTTGAGACGCTGGGCACCTGCGGCCGCGAACTTCGCCACGACATCCGCGGCCTCGGTGGCGGTCCCGCGCAGGAAGCCGGTCATGCCACGGCGGTCGTTTCCCCAGTGACGCTGGTACAGCTCCTCGTGGCGCTTCGCGCCGACCGGGTCGGCCCCCATGTAGAAGCCGACGTTGATCGTGCGCGCGATCGACGCCGGATCGCGTCGTGCCTTCTCGCACCAGTCGTCGAGGACCGCGCTCTTCCGCCGCCACTCGTCCGGTGCGAGGTACGGCGCGTTCCAGCCGTCAGCGTGGCGCGCCGCCGCGCGGAGCGTGCGCTTCTCGCCGGAGCCGCCGATCCAGATCGGCAGATGCGCCTGCAGCGGCTTGGGGTTGTTCGGCGCATCGTGGAGCGTGTAGTACGTGCCGCTGAAGTCCGCGCGCCGCTCGTCGAAGAGCAGCCGCAGGACCTGCGCGTACTCCTCGAGCTGGTCCTCGCGCTCGCGGATCGAGGGGAACGGCAGGCCGTACGCCGCGAACTCCGATTCGTGCCAGCCGGCGCCGAGGCCGCAGTCGGCACGACCGCGCGAGAGGTGATCGATGGTGCTCATGGCCTTGGCGAGCACGCCGGGATGGCGGTAGCCGACGCAGAAGACGAGACAGCCCACGCGAACTCGCGACGTCTCGAGCGCGAGTGCGGTGAGGCTCGTCAGCGCCTCGAAGCAGTCGCCGTCGCCGCCCTGCGGCGGCGATTCCTGGAAGTGGTCGGAGACGGAGAACCAGTCGAAGCCGTTGTCGTCGGCGAAGCGCCAGAGACGGCGCATCTCGGCGAGCGGTCCTCCGAGCTGGCCCAGGTGGATGCCGAACTTGATCGGAGTGCCTCGGATCAGTAGCCGTAGGTCGGTTCGGGCGAACCGGCGGGAGTCCCCGGTACCGGCGTGAACCGCTGGCTGGGAGTGTTCGCGCCGCCCGAGCCCGCCCCGCCGCACGCGGCGAGCCTGCCGGCGAGCAGGAGCATGAGAACGATCATCCTCAGCGACGACACGGCACCACCTCCTGATACCTTGGGTACGCACGGGAGGTGCCCCCGGATATGGGCACGTTCGCTGTCTTTGCGGTCGTCCTCATCGTCGTCATTCTCGCGCTTGCCGGTTTCGCGTTCGCGCTCGCCGTCGCTCGCCACGCGAACCGGCCGCGGCCGGCGCTCCCCGACAACTGCGGCGACTGCGTGTACATGCTCCCACGCGCCAAGGTGTACCGGCGCGAGACCCTCGAGGACCTCGACGGCATCGTGCACTACCTCTGCCAGCAGCGCTGGATCGAAGTGACGCCGTTCTCGCCGAGTACGTCGACGAGCTGAAGGCGCTCATCAGACAGCCGACGGTCTCGGCCCAGAAGATCGGCATCGAGGAGACCGCCCGCATCGTCCTCGCGCGAGCGCGACGTGCCGGGATCGCCGCCGAGGCGGCGCGCGTCGACGGCGGACCGCCCACGATCGTCGGCGAGACCGGATCCGGCGACCGCACGCTGCTCGTCTACAACCACTACGACGTCCAGCCCCCCGAGCCGCTCGAGGAGTGGTCGACCCCGCCGTTCGAGCCGACCGAGCGCGACGGCTTTCTCTTCGGTCGCGGCGTCTCCGACAACAAGGGCAACCTCATGGCGCGGCTCCAGGCGATCGAGGCGTACCGCGCGACGATCGGCGAGCTCCCGCTCCGCGTGCGCGTGCTGTACGAGGGCGAGGAAGAGATCGGGTCGGAGCACCTCGCCGCCTTCGTCGAGCGGAACGCCGACCGCCTGCGGGCCGACGGCTGCATCTGGGAGGCGGGGTACAAGGACGCGGCCGGCAGGCCGACGATCTCGTGCGGGCTCAAGGGCATCGCCTACGTCGAGCTGCGCGCGCGCGGCGCGAAGAAGGACGCGCACAGCTCGGTCGCGACGATCGTTCCGAATCCGGCGTGGCGCCTGGTGTGGGCGCTCGCGACGCTCAAGAACGAGCGCGACGAGATCACGATCGATGGCTTCATGGACGAGGTCCGCCCGCCGAGCGCGGCCGAGCTGGCCCTGCTCGAGCGGCTGCCCTTCGACGAGGCCGCGACGCTCCGCATCCACGGCATCGAGCGCTTCAACCGAGGGCTCACCGGGGTCGAGCTCAAGAGGAAGCATTTCTTCGAGCCGACGTGCACGATCTGCGGCATCGTGTCCGGGTACACCGGGCCGGGCTCAAAGACGGTCCTGCCGGCGGTCGCGACCGCGAAGATCGACTTCCGTCTGGTGCCCGACCTCACGCCGGAGAAGGTCGTGCGCCTCCTGCGCGGGCACCTGGACCGCCGCGGCTTCGCCGACGTCGAGATCGCGCCGAGCCACGGTGAGCCGCCATCGCGCTGGCCCGCCGACTCGATCACCGCCCGAGCCGCTGTGGCCGCCTGCCGCTCGGCGTACGGCACCGACCCCGTGGTGTACCCGCTCATGGTCGGCTCGGGTCCGATGGCGCAGGTCTGCGACCGGTTGGGCATACCGGTCGCCGGTTTCGGCTCGGGCAACGCGGCGTCGGCGAATCACGCGCCGAACGAGAACATCGCCATCGCCGATTACGTCGACCATATCCGCGCGTTCGGGCGATTCCTCCACGCGTTCGCCGGCCGTCCCCTCGATTGAGCGGGATTGAGCGCGATTGAGCGCGCGCGAGCGGCGCACCCTCCTCTTCCTCCTCGGCTACCTCACCTTCTCCGCGGTCTACGTGGGCGTCGTCATCGCGCCGGTCCTCACGCCGATCGCCTCAGAATTCGACATCAGCACGGGGACGGCGGGCCTCGTGGTCGCCGCGTACGGCGCGCCGGGGATCCTCGTCGCCCTCCTCGCGGGCCCGTACTCCGACCGGTTCGGCCGCAAGCGCTTCCTCGTGGCGGGCTCCGTCGTCATGGGCGTCTTCACGGTCCTCGCGGCGTTCGCGACGAGCTTCGGGCTGCTCGTCGCGCTCCGGATGGTCGCCGGGGTCGGCTCGTCGGTCATCTATCCGAACAGCAACGCGATGCTCGGCGACAACTTCCCGTATCGCGAGCGCGGCCGCGCGATCTCAACGGTGATCGGCATGAACACGATGGCCTCGATCGTCGGCGTCCCCCTCGCGGGGATCGTCGCCGAGGCGACGAGCTGGCGCGTCTCGCTCGTGATCGTGGGCGTGCTCTCGATCGTCGCGGCGATGCTGCTGCACCGATTCCTGCGGCCCGCGCAGGTCGCGATCAACGAGTCCCGCGTGCGCGAGCTCTACCGCCGGATCCTCACGAACCGCTCGGCGCTCGGGGCGATCGCCTCGAGCCTCCTCGGCTCGCTCTACTGGTTCACCTGGGCCACGTACATCGTCGTGTTCTTCCAGCACACCTTCGGCCTCGCCGAGGGTCTCGCGTCGACGTTCGCGCTGACGCAGGGCCTCGGCGTGCTCGTGGGGAGCCAGCTCGGAGGGCGGATCGGCGCCCGTATCGGCCATCGGCCCGTCGTGGCCGGGAGCGTGCTGCTCTCGGGTGCGCTCCTGCTCCTCCAGACGAACCTGACGCCGCCGCTGCTCGCCACGGCCCTTCTGAATCTCGCGCTGTCAGCCGTCATCGGAGCGCGCTTCGCGTCGAATACGACCCTTCTGACCGAGCAGGTCCCCGAAGCGCGGGGCACGCTGCTCGCGCTATCGGCGGCCGTGACGAGCGCGAGCATGGTCGCGGCCGCCGCGATCGGCGGCGTGCTCATCGACGGCTACGGGTTCTGGGCGCTCGGCGTCTTCTGCATGGGCGCCGCGCTGCTCGCCGCGATCGTCGTCACCGTGTTCGTGCGTGAGGAGCCGCTCGACCTCGAGATCGCGCCGGCGGCTTAGCCGCGCCCTTCGCGCCCCAGCTCATGCCATGCGCGTTCGACCACTCGTGCCAGTCGGGCACCGGCTCGCTCACCGTCCAAAGGAAGTGGTAGGCGCCGCTGTCGCCGACGAACTTGAAGCGCTTCTTGAGGTCCTTCGCGAGATCCTCGTACTCGTCGAACGAGCGGAGGTGCTTGCGAAAGCCGCCGTCGCGCTCGAGGTCGAGGATCGCCTGCGCGTTGTGCACCACGGCCGCGATCTTCGGGCGGCTTCGGATGAGGCGTTCGTCCTTCGCGAGCCTGTCGATCTCCCGATCGCCGAGCCGCGCCACGCGCTCGATCTTGAAGTTTTGGAAGCCGGCACGGATCCCGGGCCACTTCGCATCCACCACGCGCCAGCTGATCCCGGCCTGGAAGACGCCCCTCGCGAGCTGCTCGAGATAGTCGTCCAGCCCTTTCGGCTTGATCCGCGGCGGCTCCACGGGCGCGAACTCTAGCGCTCCGACCGCGATCGTTGTCCAACTGTTACAAGCGAGACCTCCGCGATCGGCCGCTCGGCATGTCTCCTGCCCGCACATTGGTCGCTCAACTCGGAAAGGAGCAAGCCAATGGCACGGAAACCAGGTGGCGGAATGACCGTTGCCGAGGCTGGCCGGATGGGTGGCCGGTTGGTCAGCGAGAAGTACGGCCCGGAGTTCTACGAGAAGATCGGGAAGATTCGAGCGGATCGGTCGCAAGGGCGGGCAGAAGGTCGCCGATCTCATCGAGCGCGCGAAGACGCTCGAGGAGCCGATCGCGCCGAAGGAAGAGCCGGCCGCCTCAGGCTAGCGCGGGGCAGGACGGGCAGCGGGGGCACAGCCCCCGCTACTTTGGTCCTTGATGGACCAGAGGGAGCTCGGAACGGGCACGCGCCTCGTACGTGCCGCCCGCTCGCTCCCATCGGGAGACGGACACCCCGTCGTCCCGGCCCTGATCCAGAGCGTCGCGTTCGACTACGGCTCTGCCGCCGAGCAGGACGCGGTCTTCGGCAACGAGCGGCCCGGCTACGTCTACGGGCGGTATGGCACGCCCACGGTCGCCGCGCTCGAGCTCGCGCTCGCCGAGCTCGACGCGGTCGAGGCCGTGACCTGCTTCGTCACCGGCATGGCCGCGATCGCCGCGTTCGTCGACGCGTGCGCCGTCTCGTCGGGTGGCCGGGTCGTCGCGCAGGAGGACAGCTACGGGCAGACGCGCGCCCTCTTCGAGCGCTGGAGCCGCGAGCGGGGGGTCGACATCGTCTTCGTGGACACAACGGATCACGCCGCGGTCGAGCGCGCGCTGCGCGCCAAGCCGACCACGCTGCTCTACGCGGAGGCGATCGCAAATCCGCTCCTCCGCGTGAACGACATCGCCGCGCTCGCGGCGCTCGCGCACGGCAGCGGCGCGCGTCTCGCCGTGGACGCGACCTTCGCGACCCCGATCCTGTTCCGCCCAGCGACGCTCGGCGCCGACGTCGTCATCCACTCGCTGACCAAGTACGTGAACGGACACGGCGACGTCATGGGCGGCGCCGTTGGCGGATCGTCCGAGATCGCACGCGCCATGCGCGACCGGACGATCCTCGACGGCGGCTACCTTCCGCCACACGAGGCCTGGCTCGTGATCCGCGGCATGCGCACGCTCGCGCTGCGCGTCGCGCGCCAGTGCGAGAGCGCGCTTCACGTCGCGCGCCACCTCGCCGCGCACCCGAAGATCGCGCGGGTGCGCTATCCGGGCCTCCCCGACCACCCGCAGCACGAAGTCGCCAAGCGGCAGTTCGGCGGACGGTTCGGCGGCGTCGTCTCCTTCGCGCTGAAGGAAGACTCTCGCGAAGCCGCGTTCCGCTTCCTCGACGGGCTCGAGCTCGCGGCGTCGGCGACCACGATCGGCGATCTCTTCACCGAGGTCCTCTACCCGCCGATCTCGTCGCACCGCCGACTGCCGGCGGCCGAGCGCAAGCGGCTGGGCATCACCGATGGGTTCCTCCGGATGTCGGTCGGGATCGAGGAGCCCGACGACATCGTCGCCGACCTCGACGCAGCGCTAGCTCACGTCTGAGCCGACTCGTGCCGGGGCCCCGCGCGTTGGTCTTCAACTGCCACATCACCGGTCTCGCGGTCGCGCGCTCGCTCGCCGCTCACGGCGTCGAGGTGATCGCGCTCGATCCCGACCCGCGCGGCCTCGGGCAGGCCTCCAAGGCGGTCGTACGGCGTTACGCGTGCCCGAACCCGCTCGAAGCCGAGACGGCGTTCGCCGACTTCCTCGTCGAGCGCGCCGACGAGCTCGGGCGCGGGGCCGTGCTCTTTCCGACCAACGACGAGTGGGTGCTCGCGGTGGCCCGGAACCGGAAGCGTCTCGCCGAGTGCTACCGCATCCCGTTCAGCGAGCTCGCAGCGGTCGACGCGGTGCTCGACAAGCGTCAGCTCTACGCCAAGGCGGAGCGTCTGGGGATCCCGATCCCGCGCACCTACTCGCTCGCCGATCCAGCCGGCACGGCACGGGCGATCCGCTACCCCGCGATCGTGAAGCCCGCCGAGCAGCGCCGCTTCTACGACCGGTTCGGCGTGAAGGTCTTCCGCGCCGAGAACGCGAGCGAGCTCGTCCGCTTCGCACACCAGGCCGCGGACCTCACCTGCGTGGCGCAGGAGATCGTGGACGTTCCGGCCGGCGGGTTCTACTCGCTGTGCTCCTACGTCGGACCGAACGGCGAGGTGCGCGGCGCCTTCGTGGGCCGCAAGCTCGAGCAGTATCCGGAGGGATTCGGCACGGGCTGCCTCGTCGTCGGCGACCAGGTAGCCGACATCGTGGAGCGGGGGACGGCCATCCTCCGCGAGTTCGGCTATCACGGGATCAGCGAGGTCGAGTTCATCTTCGATCCGGAGCGCAACGAGCATCTGCTGCTCGACGTGAACCCGCGCGTGTGGAAGTGGATCGCGCTCCCGATCGCGAGCGGCGTCGACCTCCCGTGGCTCGCGTACAGCGAAGCCATCGGGAAGCCGGCGAGCGCGGGCGCGATCCGCGACGGGCTGCGCTGGATCTACGAGCGCGACTACGCGCTGCTCTCGCGCGAGCGACGGCTCTTCGCCGCGACCGGCGACGTGGTCAACGCGGTATGGGACCCCGACGACCCGGGTCCGTTCGCGCAGCTCATCGCGAACGAAGGACCGGGCGGGAAGTACTACTGCGCCTGCTAGCCGCACAGCGGCTAGCGGGCGCAGCTGCGTCGGCGCGAAGCGCCGTGATGCAGACACTGCGCGCACGAGCGAGCGGAGCGAGCGAGTGAGACACCGCGCACGCCCAGTCGACTGCGGCTATTTCCCCGCTTCGCCGGCGAGCGGCGAGGGTTGCCGATCCGGCGACGGCGGGGCGGCCGTGGCCTCTTCTCGTACGGGCCCGCGCATCGGAGCCTCGCGCAGGAACACGACCATGACGACCGCCACGAGCGCGGCGACGATCCCGAAGTCGAACGTACTGGCCGTCGCGAGCGAGAACGCTCGGTGGATCGCGCCGACGATGTCCGGGACGAATGGCTCGAGCTGCGCTCTCGTCGTGACCGGGGCGCCGGCGAGGATGGCCTGCCCGAGGTCGCCGACGCCCGTGAGACGGTTCAACGATCCGGCTCCTGACGCGGAGAAGGAGGCGACGATCTGCGGGGGTAGCGACGACGCCGCCAGCTGTCGCGGGAGCTCCTCGACCAACCGGGAGCCGAACACGGTGCCCGCGGCGGCGAGACCGACGCTCCCACCGACCTGTTGGAACAGGGTGAGGTTGCTCGTCGCCGTCCCGATCTGTCGGAGCGGCACGGCGCCCTGCACGACGAGCGTGAAGACCGAGAAGATCGGGCCGACGCCGATGCCGGTGACGAACATCCACGACCAGAGGAGCGGGAGCGGCGTGTCGGCGCGGAGGTTCGACAGCAGGAACAGCCCGATCGCGAGCACGACCGACGCACCGAGCGCGAGGGGCTTGTAGCGCCCGGTCCGCGCGACCAGCTGGCCCGAAAGGATCGCGCTCAGGATCAGACCGCCGAGCAACGCCAGGATCTGGTAGCCCGATTGCGTGGCGCTGGCGCCTCCCACCACCTGGAACCACCGGGGCAGGAAGACGATCGGGGCGAAGAAGGCCATCGACGCGACGAACATCGCGATCACGGAGATCGTGAAGGAGCGGTTGCGGAAGAGCTCGAGCGGCACGATCGGATCGATCGCACGGGACTCGATCCACACGAAGACGGCCGCGATCACCAGGCCCAGCGCGATGAGACCGCCGACCGATGGGTCACCCCAGCTCGCGCTTTGCTTGTTGGTGAGTCCGACGAGGATCGGGACGAGCGCCGCGACGAGGACGGTCGCACCGAGATAGTCGATACGCGGCGCCTCCGCGCTCGGGCGACCTCTGGGCAGCGCGCGCCAGATGACGGCGAAGACGACGGCGCCGACGGGCAGATTCACGAAGAACACCCACTGCCAGCCGACGGTGTCGGTGATGACCCCGCCGATCGCCGGGCCGATGAGCGAGCTCAGCCCGAAGACCGCGCCGACGAGGCCCTGGTACTTGCCGCGCTCCGCCGGGTCGAACAGGTCGCCGATGACCGCAAGGGCGACCGGGAAGAGCGCCCCGGCGCCGAGGCCCTGGAGCGCGCGAAAGCCGATGAGCTGCCACATTTCACGCGAGAACCCCGACAGCGCGGAGCCGACGAGGAAGACCCCGACCGCGAAGAGGAGTACGGGACGTCGACCGAAGAGGTCAGAGAGCTTGCCGTAGATCGGGCCGCTGATCGTGGCCGTCAGCAGGTAGGCGGTGAAGGCCCAGGTGTAGATCTCGTTCCCGTGAAGATCCGTCACGATGCGCGGAAGCGCCGTCCCGACGATCGTTTGATCGAGCGCCGCGAGGAACAGTCCGAGCATGACCGCGATCACGATCTGCGTCCGGGTGCGGGGGTCGATCGCCACGGACGCGACGTTGGGGTAGGGCAAGGCCATAGGGGAGTCCTCCTGTCGCGGGGTCTGCCTATTCAACATCCCAAGGACGCTCGAAATTCGTGATCTGCGACATAGTTCGGTCGTTCCGTTAGATGTTTTGCAGTTCACTGGTGGCGTGAGCCAGCGGAGCCTTCTCCGGGTCGCGGGCGTCGACGTCGGCGGTCGACGCAAAGGTTTTCATGCCGCGGTCATCGAGCGTCGCTTCCTGCTCGCGGGCCCCGTCTCCCTTCGCAGCGTCGGCTCCGCCATCGAGTGGCTCCTGGAATACCGTCCACTGCTGGTCGCGGTGGATGCGCCGATCGAGCTCGGCCCCCGTGCGTGCGAGCGCGACCTCGCGCGGACGATCTGCGGGCTGTACTACACGCCCGCGGCCGTCGAGGGGCCGTTCTACGAGTGGATGCGGCACGGGCTCGAGCTGTACGCGGCGCTGCGCCACGCAGGCCTTCGCGCGGTCGAGTGCTTTCCCACGGCGACGTGGACGCGAGTCGCCGGGCCACGCGGAAGCCGCCGCCGTGCCGGCTGGTCGGCCGCGGCCCTGTCCAGGCTGCGCGTCCGCAGCGTCCCATCGCGCATCGGACAGGACGGTCGCGACGCGATCGGCGCGGCGTACACCGCCTGGCTCCACGTGAGCGGACGCACCGAGTCGTTCGGGTCGATCGTCGTCCCTCGTCGCTAGCATCCGGATGATGCCTGCCGAGCGGATCCGGCTACGTCACCCCGATCGCACGAAAGCGGGGCCGAACATCGAGCGCTCCAGGTACGAGCTCGTGCGGAAGCAGATCCTCGCGCTGGTGCCACGGAGTGGGCCGGGGATCGCCTGGACCGACCTGCGCGACGCGGCGCACCGCGGGCTCGGTACGAGGCTCGCGGGCGGCAACAACTGGTGGTACACGAGCGTCGTGAAGCTGCACCTCGAGGCGATAGGCGAGATCGAGCGCTCGGGCGGCTCGCCGCAACGCCTGCTGCGGTCGAGGTAGCCCGTGCGTTTCGGCTTCTGGATGCCGGTCTTCGGCGGATGGTTGCGCAACGTCGAGGACGAGGGCATGCCCGCGACGTTCGACTACCAGCGCGACCTCGCGGTCCGCGCCGACCACGCGGGCTGGGACGTCACGCTCGTCGCCGAGCTGAACCTCAACGACATCAAGGGCCCCGAGGCCGATTGCCTCGAGGCGTGGACGACGGCGGCCGCGCTCGCCCCGCTCACGACGCGCCTCGAGCTCATGACGGCGGTCCGCCCGAACTTCCGGCTTCCCGCGCTCGTCGCAAAGGAGGCGGCGACGATCGATCGCATCGCGAACGGCCGCTTCACGCTGAACGTCGTCAGCGCATGGTGGGCCACCGAGAGCGCGATGTACGGCGGCGCCTGGGTCGAACACGACGAACGGTATGCGCGCACGGAGGAGTTCATCGCCGTTCTCAAGGGCATGTGGACGCGCGACGAGTACACGCTCGACGGCCGGTACTACACGATCAAGGCGGCTCGCCTCGCGCCGAAGCCGGTGCAGCGACCGTGGCCCACGCTCTACGCGGGCGGCGAGTCGCCCGCGGCGAAGGATCTGATCGCGCGCGAGTGCGACGCGTACCTCATGCACGGCGATCCGCCCGATGTGCTCGCCGCGAAGGTCGCCGACATGCGGGAGCGCCGCGCGGCGCACGCCGCCCTCCCGCCGCTGCGCTTCGGCGTCGCCGCATACGCGATCGTCCGCCCGAGCGACGCCGAGGTGAAGAAGGAGCTCGCGCGCATCACCGACGTGCGCGCGAGCGCCCGCGGGTACGCGAGCTATCTCGACTTCATCAAAGGCTCGCACCTCGAGACGCAGGTCTCGCTCGAGGACTACAGCGTGTCGAACCGCGGGCTGCGGACCGGCTTGGTCGGCACGCCCGAGCAGGTCGCGGACCGGATCCGCGAGCTCGAGCGCGTCGGCATCGACCTGGTGCTCCTCCAGTGCAGCCCGCAGCGCGAAGAGATGGACCGGTTCGCCCAGGAGGTGTTCCCGCTGGTCGGAAAGGCGACGCCGGTCGCCGCGCCTCGGTAGGATCGCGCGGCCGACACAGGTCGACGGGGAGGATGACATGCAGCGCTGGCTCAGCTCATTCGTCGCGGTCCTCATGCTCGTCTCCGCACAACCGGTCCTCGCCGCGCAGCCCGAGCAGGGCGTCGTCAAGGACTTCGTGAACCCGACGCCGCCGCCGTGCAATAACCCGGAGGGAATCGCAGCGTCACCGGACGGACTGCTCTATGCCTCGGGGCTCTCGGGGAACGTCTGTGTCTACACGCTCTCCGGTGAACGAGTCCGCGTCATGCCGGTCGGGGCCGCGCTCCTGGGCGACCTCTTCGTCGCGGGCCAGGGTCTCTACGTGACCGACTTCGGCACCGGGCGCGTTCTGAAGGTCGATCCGCGCAGCGGCGCGGTCACGACGCTCGCCACCGGCTTCGGCGCGCCGAATGCGATCACCCAAGACCACCAGAGCACGCTGTACGTCTCCGATTCGTTCGCCGGCGCGATCTACACGGTGAGCCCGAATGGTGGCGGGAAGACCCTCTGGAAGGCGGACCCACTGCTCCTTCCGAACGGCTTCCCGCCGTTCGGCGCGAACGGCGTCGCGTTCGACCGTACGGAGAGCTTCCTTTACGTGGCGAACACGTCGACCGACCGGATCCTGCGCATCGCAGTGAACAAGGACGGCTCCGCAGGTGACATCTCCGTGTTCGCGGACGGCGCGACCGTCCACAACACGAGCGGAACGGCGCGCCCGCTCGACGGCGCAGACGGCATCCAGTTCGACGTGCGCGGGAACCTCTGGGTCTGCGCGAACCAGGCGAACGAGATCCAGGTGCTCTCGCCCGACGCGGAGCTCTTCGCGAGCTACGGACACAACCCGGGCGACGATCCGCTCGACTTCCCGGCGAGCCCGATCTTCCACGAGCGCGGGCTCTACATCGCGAATCTCGCGTTCTTCACCCCCGGCGGTGGCAAGCTTTCGGTCCTCGGCGTGCCGACGCCCGGCGCACCGATCGGCCACTAGCGGTGACGAGGGAGCGGCGCGAGCCGCTCCCTTTCCTTCTCCTCGTAGCATCGAAGGCATGCGGCGCTCCGTTCCGTTGCTCCTCGCGCTGATCCTCGCCGTCGCGCCGCAGACCGCCGTTGCCGAGGAGCCCGCCGCGATCCACACGCTCCTCGACCTCTCGTTCGCGGCGTGCCACAACCCGAGGGCGCTCGCCGTCGGCTCGACCGGCTGGATCTACGCCGCCGGACTCTCGGGCAACGTCTGCGGGATCGCCCCGTGGGGCCAGCTCATGGGGGTCATCCCGGTACCGCCGGGGCCGGCGGGCGTGACGAACGTCTTCGGCGCGCTCTACGAGTCCCGCTCGGCGCTCTACCTGACGGACATGGCCGACTATGGCGCGTCGCACGCGGGCCGCGTGCTCGTGGTGAGCCCGCGCACCGGCGTCGTCCGCACGCTCACGGGCGGCCTCGATGGGCCGAACGGCATCGCGCAGGACCGCGATCGGATGCTGTTCGTCGCCGATTCGTTCGCCGGCATGATCTACAAGGTCAATCCGGACACCGGCCAGCGAGCCCTCTGGACCCGCGACCCGCGCCTCGCGACCGGCGGCTTTCCACCGCTCGGGGCGAGCGGGCTCGCGTTCGACCCGAGCGGGGCCTACCTGTACGTCGCGAACCCGGGTGACAGCGCGATCCTCCGGATCGGGATGCGACCGAACGGCAGCCCGGGCGACGTCGAAGTCTTCGCGCGCGGCGCGACCGACGCCGATCCCGAGCTCCTTCGCGGCGCGGACGGCCTCGCGTTCGACGTGACCGGGCAGCTCTGGGTCGCCGCGGACCAGGCGAACGAGATCCAGGTGCTCTCGCCCGCCGGCGCGCTCGTCGCGCGGTACGCGAAGGCGGACGGGGACGCGCTGGACTTCCCTGCGGGTCTCGCCTTCTTCGGGCGTCGGCTGTACGTGACGAGCTTCGCCTTCACCGCGCCGGGGGCCGGGAAGGTGTCGGTCCTCGACACGCCATATCGCGGAGCACGCGTCCGCCGCTAGTCAGCGCTCCCGGCGCAGGTATTCGAGGATCTCTGCCATGACGCGGCAGTCGACCTCGTTGTAGCGCGCGATCTCGCTCATGATCGGCGACTCGCGCAGGCCGCGGCCTCGGGCGCGCGACTCCGCCGCCGCGGCCCACGCGCCCGCCATCGCCCCGGCGCCATCGGCCAGGCCCTCGCCCCATTCCGTCTCGATGAGCCCGGCCGCGTGCATCGCGCGGGCGACCTGCTTGAGCGAGAAGGAGAAGGCGCCTCGCACCACGACCGGTTCCGCCCGGAACACGCGGTTCAGGAGGTCGTACCACTGGAGCGGGGGCCAGTGGCGGTCGGGATGGAGGTGGGCGAGCCAGCCATCGACCATCGCGCCCTCGGCCGCGACCGTCAGGGCCTCGACGGTGAACTGGCTGAACCGCCACTCGCGATCGCGATAGGTGCCGCAGCCGATCTGGAAGATGAGCGGCTGCCCGCCCTTTCGCGGGAATGCCTGGAAGTCGTCGTCCATGTCGTGGGCGAATTCGAAGTCCACGAACGCTTCCCCGGCCGCGACCGTACGCCATGCGCCGCCGTCGGCCGTGACGCGCGCCGGCCGGACGATCTCGCCCGTGTCCCGATTGACGGAGATGATCGCGTCGAGCGACGCGGCGTACGCGCCGTCGATCGCGAAGAAGCCCGCGCTCGTGCGGCCGTCGTCCCACCTCGTCACGCCTCGCGCGTGCGCGGCCGCGCGCAGCTCCGCGTTCACCCGCGGGAGGATCGTGAGGTCGCCGAGCTGCGCGGCGATCTGCGCCTTCGCGTGGTGCCAGGGAAAATCCCCCTCCGCCTTCATGTTCGGCCAGAGCTCTGGCACCGAAGGGACCGGCAGGACGCGCCACTCCGCGCCCTCCGTGCGGACGCGGCGGATCCAGGCGAGCCCGTCGGCGACGATGTCGCCGAGGTCCTGGTCGCGCGAGCGCACGAACGCGTCGCGTCCGACGCGCGCCAGGCGCTCCCAGCAGCGGTCGCCGCGGTCCGGTCCCTGCCGCCACCCTCGGCCGGCGACGTACGCGGCGGGCGGCGTGTAGCGCTGGATCCGACCGAGGGCCTGGTTGTAGATCCAGGCCTGCGCCATGTCGTCGAGATCCTTCGCGCCGAGCCCCCCGTCCTTGAGGAGCGCGAGCGTCGAGAACTTGAGGTCGATGACGCGGTAGTGACGGCCATGGGCGAACGCCGAGATCGGCAGCTCGAGCTGGTCGCCGGCGAGCGCCCCCGGGCAGAGCTCGCCGAGCACGTCCGAGCGCAGCAAGAGGTCGGCGACGCCGTAGGTCCGTGCCTGCGGGTCGCGGAGGACGGCGGCCGCGATGACGGGGGCGCCCGCGGCCATCGCGTCGAGCGTCGCCTCGGCCGCGGCGAGCGAGCGCGCCTGATCCGGCCGCTCGGCGATCCGCGCGATCGGCCAGCGTGTCCCGAGGTCGGCGAGGACCGCCCGCTCGAACTCGCGGCCTTTCTGCATGAGGAAGCGGGGAAGATCGAAGGCGCGCTGGTAACCGGGCTGCTGATCGTCGCGACGGAACCCGTGCTGCTCGCCGTACTCGGCGAGCCAGTCCACGACCAGGTCGCCCGAGCACCAGCTCCGCAGCGCGCCGGCCGGCACCCAGTCGAGCCAGTCCGCGTCGCTCGCGGGGTCGCAGATCGTTCCATCGTCGCGCCGCGTGATCGCCTCGCGGCCGAGCGTCCCGCTCACGCGCCCACGACTTCGAGCAGCGCGCGGAAGTCGGGCTCCTCGCGGTCCGCCCTCGCGTCGGCGGGCGCGGGAGCGCCGCCGCGATTGGCCCAGTACACCGGCATGCCCAGCCGTGCGGCGCCGCCGACGTCGTGTGCCGAGCCGGCCACGAAGAGGACCTCCGACGGGTCCAGACCGAGCCGGTCGAGCGCGGCGCGGTAGGGGCGCGGATCCGGCTTGTATGCGCCCGCCTCCTCCGCCGTCATCACGAGGTCGAAGCGGCCGGCCCTTGACGCCGCGAGCGTGCCAAGGCGGCGCGAGCAGTTGGTGACGATGAAGCGGGTTGTCCGATCGAGCTTCTCCAGCACCGGCGGCACGTCCGGCCAGGGCGCCGACTCGCCCCAGCGGCGCAGGAGTGTCTCCGCGCGCTCGGAGCTGATGCCCACGTCGCGCGCCGAGTCGCGTACGACGTCCTCGAACGGCCGGTACGCCTTGCCGCGGAGACGCTCCTGCGACGCGCCGTGCCAGCGCATCCCGAGGTCGCGACCGCCCGCGACGTCAGACCAGACGGACCAGCTGTCGAGCAGCGCGGTGAGCAGGTCGAAACCGACGGCGGCGAAAGGCACGCGCGTAAGGGTAATCAGCGCCTAGACTCGCGCGCGCGTCAGGGGAGGTTCAGCCGTGCCGCGGTACATCTCGCTCATGAGCTTCACCGATCAGGGCATCAAGTCGATCAAGGACTGGGACAAGCGGATCGCCGCCACCCGCGAGCGTCTCGCGAAGTCCGGAGGCGCGCTCGTCGAGGTCTACCTCACGCTCGGGCCGTACGACGCGGTCGCCATCACGGAGGCGCCGACCGACGATGCGGCGCTCCGCACGGCGCTCGAGAGCGGCCTCGTCGGCAACGGCCGAACCCAGACGATGCGCGCGTTCGACGAGTCCGAGGCCGCGCGCGTCATCAAGACGATCGGCGGGTAGACCCCCGTGCGCTCGAGCGCGACCGGGATCGCGATCGACTCGGTACGCGCAGCCCGCGAGCGCATCGCCGGCGTCGCGGTCCGCACGCCGCTCATGCGCCTGCCGGTCGACTCTCCGGCCGAGGTCTGGCTCAAGCTCGAGAACCTCCAGCCGATCGGCTCGTTCAAGATCCGCGGCGCGGCGAACCGTCTGCTCCAGGCCGGGCCGGGCGAGCTCGCGAAGGGGGTCTGGACGGCGAGCGCCGGGAACATGGCCCAAGGCGTCGCCTACATGGCCCGCCGGCTCGGCATCCCGTGCAGCGTCGTCGTCCCGGACACGGCGCCGGCGACGAAGCGTGCGGCGATCGAGCGGCTGGGCGGCCGGCTCGTGCCGGTGCCACACGACGAATGGTTCGAGGTCTTCCGCACCCGTCGCTACGAGGGCCTCGACGGCGTCTTCGTGCACGCGTTCAGCGACGCCGAGGTCATGGCGGGAAACGGCACGATCGGCCTCGAGATCCTCGAAGACCTGCCGGAGGCCGACGCGATCGTCGTCCCGTTCGGCGGCGGCGGGCTTTCCTGCGGGATCGCCTCGGCCGTGCGGGCGATCGCGCCCGGCGTCCGCGTGTACGCGGCCGAGGTCGCGACCGCCGCGCCGCTCGCGCCCTCGCTCGAGGCCGGCAGACCGACCACGGTCACGCGGACGCCGAGCTTCGTGGACGGCATCGGCGCCGCCTTCGTGTTCCCCGAGATGTTCGCCCTCGCGCGCGAGCTACTCGCGGGATCGCTCGTCGCGTCTCTGGACGAAGTCGCCGGCGCGGTCCGGATCCTCGCCGAGCGCGCGCGCATCGTGGCCGAGGGCGCCGGGGCCGCGCCGGTCGCCGCGGCGCTCGCGGGGAAGGCCGGCGGGCGCACGGTCGTGTGCGTCGTCTCCGGCGGGAACATCGACTCGCCCGTGCTCGCGGCGATCCTCGAGGGGCGAACGCCCCGGTCCTAATCGCCGAGGCGTGGGTCGAGGACGTCGCGGAGCCCGTCCCCGACGAGGTTCACCCCGAGGACGGCCGTGGCGATGAGCACCCCCGGGAACACCACGATCCACCAGGCGCTCCCGATGTAGTCGCGGCCGGTCGCCATGATCGCGCCCCACTCGGGCTGCGGGATCGGCACGCCGAGGCCGATGAACGACAGGCCGCTGCCGGCCAGGAGCGCGCCGCCGAACCGCGTCGCCGACAGGATGATCACCGGCGCGACGACGTTCGGCAGGATGTGCCGCAGCATGACGCGGCTCGCCCGTGCGCCGATCGCGCGCGCCGCCTCGACGTACTCGCGCTGGCCGGCCGAAAGGACCGAGCCGCGCACGAGGCGCGCGTACCCAGGCCAGCCGAAAAGGCCGAGCGCGACGATGAGGTTGTCGAGGCTCGGCCCGAGGACGGCGATGATCGCGATCGCGAAGAGCTCGCCCGGGAACGCGAGCACGACCTCGAGCAGGCGCGAGATGAGGTTGTCGACCCAGCCGCGGTAGTAGCCGGCGACGAGTCCGAGCGCGACGCCGCCGGTCGCCGCGACGAGCACCGACAGCGTGCCCAGACGCACCGCGAGGCGGGATCCCCAGACGACGCGGCTGAAGAGGTCGCGACCGAAGTCGTCCGTCCCGAACAGGTGCGCCGCCGACGGCGGCTGGAGACGCTCGCTCACCTGGATCGCGATCGGGTCCGCCGGCGCGATGAGCGGCGCGAACGCGGCCATGAGGAGCAGCGCGCCGAACAGGACGAGCCCCACGACGAGCGGCGGCGAGCGCCGGACGCGGCGCAGGAGCGGCGTGACGCGGCGGCGCCGGGCCGCGGCGGCGAGGACGGCGCTAGCCATAGCGGATTCGCGGGTCGAGCCAGGCGTAAAGGACGTCGACCACGAGGTTCGACAGCAGGTACGCGACCGCGACGAGGAGGACCGTCCCCTGCACCAGCGGGAAGTCGCGGTTGAAGATCGCCTGGACCGCCAGGCGCCCCACGCCGGGCCAGCCGAAGATGTTCTCGATGATGAACGCGCCGCCGAGCAGGGCGCCGAATTGGAGTCCGACGATCGTCGTCACCGGGATGAGCGCGTTCTTGAGCGCGTGCCGGAGGATGACGAGCCGCTCGCGCAGTCCCTTCGCGCGCGCCGTCCGCAGGTACTCCTGCCCGAGGACCTCGAGCATGCTCGAGCGCGTGATGCGCGCTTTCACCGCGGCCGAATGCAGGCTCAGCGCGACGATCGGCAGGATGTAGCTCTGCCAGGTGCGCGCGCCCGTCACCGGCAGCCAGTGGAGCGCGAGGGAGAACACGATGATGCCGACGATCGCGAGGAGGAACGTCGGCACCGAGAGCCCGACGATCGCGATGCCCATGGTGACGTGATCGCCGGCGCGTCCGCGGTTGATCGCCGCAAGGATGCCGAGACCTACGCCGACGACGGTCGAGAGCGTGACCGCGCCGAGCGCGAGAGCGAGCGTGTAGGGAAAACGCTCCGCGATCTCGAGGAGCACCTCACGGTGCGTGCGAGTCGACTCGCCGAGGCTGCCGTGCGCGAGGCGCTCGACGAAGCGGAGGTACTGCACCGGAAGCGGCTGGTCGAGCCCGAGCTCGTGGCGGATGCGCTCGACCTGGTCGGCCGACGCCGTGTCTCCCGCGAGCACCGTCGCGGGATCGCCGGGGACGAGCTCGATCATGAGGAAGACCGCGACCGATACGCCGAGCAGGACCGGTAGCGCCAGGACGAGACGCCGCAGGACGTAGCGGCCCACGAGCTCAGCCCGCTACTGCTTCACCCATGCGTCGTGCCAGTAGAGGCCGCCGGCCTGTCCCTGCTTCAGGTCCTGGATCTTCACGTTGATCGCGGTCTTCGACACGGGCATGTAGAGCGGTTGCCAGGGCGCCTCCTGCATCGTCAGCTTCTGCGCGTCGAAATAGATCTTCATGCGCTTGCCCTGATCGAGCTCGGTGCGGCCGGCGCGGATGAGCGCCTCGAGCTCCGGGTTGCAGTAGAGGACGCGATTGGAGCTCGCGATCCGATCGCACGAGAGGAAGAGGCTGAACATGTCCGGCTCGTTCCACGAGTAGCCGTTGAGGTAGAGGTCGTGCTCGGCCTTCGGCGTCGCCGCGAGGAGCGCGCCGGCCTCGAGCTGCTTGATCTGCAGATCGACGCCCACGGCCTTGAACTGCGCTTGCAAGAGCGTCGAGATCTTTCCGTGCGTGTCCGAGGTGCTCGTGTAAAGCACCGGCTTGAAGGGCTTGCCGTCGGGCGTGGC
Organism: Chloroflexota bacterium; assembly: GCA_005883625.1. Classification (GTDB taxonomy): domain Bacteria; phylum Chloroflexota; class Limnocylindria; order P2-11E; family P2-11E; genus 3-1-20CM-2-70-9. The sequence goes on from VBDU01000034.1 coordinate 47,281, forward strand.
GCGGAGCCCGTCCGCTCCGGCTTTGTAGCCGAGCTCGTCGAGACCAGCCTTGGCCTTCGCGACGTCGTAGCCGAGCTCGAAGTCCTTGAGCTTGGGGTCGTACCCCTGGATCGATTCGGCGATCGGACAGCACGACACCTTCGCGAGCTTGTTCTCGAAGACGACCTGCACGATCTCGCTCTTGTTCACGGCGCGCGAGAGCGCCTGGCGGAGCTTCGCGTTGTCGAACGGCGGGCGCTTCGCGTCGAAGCCGAGGTAGGTGAGGCCGTACGTGAAGCTGTCGTAGATCTTGAAGCGGCCGTCCGCCGAGTACCTCGCGAGGTCCTTCGCCGCGAGGCCGAGGACGTCCACCTCGCCGGCGTCGAGCGCGGCGAGCTGCGTGGCCGGCTCCGGGATCACGCGGTAGCGCAGCTCCTGGATGTAGGGCGCGCCGCGGTTGGCGAAGAGCGCCGGCGGCCATTTGTAGTCGGCGTTGCGCTCGAGCGTGATCTGCTGGCCGGTCTGGAACTCCTTGAGCTTGTACGGCCCGGTGCCGACAGCGGCGCGTCCGATGTTGTCGTTCGCCGCTTTCACCGCCGACGGGGACAGGATCCCGGCGTACGCCGTCTGGAGGTCGTGGAAGATCGGCGCGGACGGCTCCTTCATGTTGAGGACGAAGGTCGTTTCGTCCTTCGCCTCCGCGCTTGCGATGTTCTTGAACGTCTCGAAGATGGGCGACTTCGCGCCGACGCGCACCAGGCGCTCGAAGGTGAACTTCACGGCCTCCGCGTTGAAGGGCGAGCCGTCGGTGAACGTCACGCCCTTACGGAGCTTGAACGTGATCGCCCGGTTGTCCGAGCTGACGGCCCAGCTTTCCGCGAGGAGGCCCTTGTACGTGTTGTCGAGGTCCTGGTAGATGAGCGGCTCGTAGATCCACCCGAAGATCGTCGACGAGACCGGGTTCGAGGTCTGATGCAGGTCGAGCGTGTCGGGATCCGTGGTCGCGACGAAGGTCACAGAGCCGCCGACCTTGCTCGCGGGCGTTCCGCCTTGGCCCGTGGGTGCCGGCGCGGCGCATGCGGCGGCGGCCAGCAGCAGCGCGGGAGCGAGACGCACGATCCTGTTCATCGCGACCTCCGTTCAGTCGCCGGACGCGTATTTCGTGACCCACTCCACTATGCGGCGATTGAAGTCGACGCGGTGGCTCGGCCTGCCGTTCAGCGGGAAGAGATGCGAGCCGCCGGGATAGCGGACGAACTCTGTCGGGACCTTCCCCGCGGCCACGAGCCCGACGTAGAGCTCCTCGCCCTGGCCGATCGGACAGCGCTCATCCGCCTCGCCGTGCAGCACGAGCGTCGGGGTGGAGACCCGGTCGACGTAATTCATCGGCGAAAGGCGCCGATACGTCTCGCGCGCGCCGGCGATGTCGCCACCCAGCTCCCAGGGCGCGAACCACATACCGATGTCGCTCGTCCCGTGGAACGACTCCTGGTTCGTAACGGGCGCGCCGACCACCGCCGCTTTGAAGCGATCGGTGTGACCGATCGTCCAGCTCGTCATGAAGCCGCCGTAGCTGTAGCCGCTGACTGCGAGGTGGTCGGGATCGACGACGCCCGCGGCGACGAGCGCGTCGACCGCGGCGAGGTGCTCGGCGAGGTCGCGCTCGCCCCAGCGGCCGCGGATGCCGTGCGCGAACTCGCGCCCGTAGGAGCCCGACCCGGTCGGGTTGAGCGCGAGCACGGCCCAGCCGCGTGCCGCGAGCACGTAGCGGTAGAAGTAGGTAAGGCTCAGGAGGTTCCCGGCGAAGCCTGCCGGCCCGCCATGGATGTCGACGAGGAGGGGCGCCGGTCCGCGACGCTCCGCCGGCAGGAGTAGCCAACCGTCGACCGTGCCGCCGTTCGGGTTCGCGAAGCTTCGGCGCTCCGCGCGGGGCAAGTCGAGGCGGGCGAGGAGCTCGCGGTTGAGCTCGGTGAGACGGCGCTCGGAGCCGCCGTCCCAGTCGCAGACGTACACGTCCGCGGGGTTCGCCAAATCGCCGGCGACGAACGCGATCCGCTTGCCCGGCACCGCGCTCGCGAACGTGAGTTGACGCTCGCCACCGACGACCGCGCTAGTGTCGCCGCTCGCGAAAACGCTGCGGACGAGGTGCGCGCTCCCGCGATCGGCGGCGACGAAGCTCAGCCCGCTGCCGTCCGGCGACCACACCGGTCCCGGCGTCACGGCGGGCGGGGGCAGCAGCACGGCGCCCCGGTCGTAGCGCTCGGTCACCTTGCGCGGCGCGCCGCCCTGGCTCGCGACCGCGTACACGCGCACCATCGGATCGCCGAGCCCGTGCTCCTGCAGGTCATAGCCGTAGCACGCGAGGGTCGTGCCGTCGGGCGACCACGTGGGAGAGACGGCGCGCGGGATCGCGTCGCTCACCCGCCGCGCCTCGCCGCTCGCGAGGTCGAGCACGTGGAGGTCGGACCAGCTGTAGTCGCTCTTCCCGGTTCGCGTCCGACTGAAGGCGAGACGGCCGCCGTCGGGCGACCAGGCCTCGCCGCGGTCCTCGCAGTCGCCGTCGGTCACCTGGCGCGGCGCGCCGGCCGCAAGGTCGACGACGAAGAGGTGCCAGCGCCCGTCGAACGTGTAGCCCTGGCCGTCGGCCTTGTACTGCGCCCGCGTGACGCGGCGCGGGCGCTGCTCCCAGCGCTTCCGCGCCTCCGGATCCGCGGGCGGTGGCTCGAGCCAGACGCGTGCCGAGAACGCGATGCGGCGCGAGTCGGGCGACCACGTGGCGGCGCTCGCGCCCGCGTCGAGCGACGTGAGCTTGCGCGGCTCGCCGCCGGCCGCGGGCATGACATAGAGCTGCGGCTTCTCATCCTCGCGATCGGAGAGGAACGCAAGGTGCTCGCCGTCGGGTGACCAGCGCGGGGCGCTGTCGCGCTTGGGGCCTCGCGTGAACCGGAGCGGGCGGCCGCCGTCCGCGGCGAGGACCCAGATCGCCGAGCGATACTCGTCACGCTCCACGTCGATCTCGCTCACGACGAAGGCGACGCGGTGGCCGTCGGGCGAGAGCTGGACGTCGGGGATGGTCTTGAAGGCGAGGAGGTCGGCCACGTCCATGGGCAGGCAGCGAAGAGTACAGAAGTCGGGGCTCCGCCCCCCATCGTCGGGGGCTACGCCCCCCGGCCCCCAGTTGATCTTCGTGGGCGCCCCGGTACCCGGTTGATCGTGGCAGAGCGGAGCGAGTGGATCTTCACGCGGACCGAGGCGGTCGCGCCCGAAGGCATGATCACCGCGGATCCGCGCGCGGCCGAGGCCGGCGTCGAGCTCCTGCGCGAAGGCGGGAACGCGCTGGACGCGGCACTCGCGACCGCGTTCGCCCTCGGCGTGACCTCGCCGGTCGGAAGCGGCCTCGGCGGGATCGCCGGGCTTGTCGTCTCGCGCGACGGCGACGCGAGCTCGTTCGACGGATCGACGCTGGCTCCGATCGCGGCGCGGCCGGACATGTTCGAACTCGCGGCAGGCGACGCCCGCACCGGCATGTACGGCTGGCCCGCCGTGAAGGGCGACGTGAACATCGAGGGACCGCTCTCCGTCTCGGTCCCCGGTGCGGTGGCCGCGTACCAGCTGGCGCATCGCCGCTTCGGCAAGCTGCCGTGGCGCCGCCTCTTCGAGCCGGCGATCCGCCTCGCCGCCGACGGTCTCGTCAGCGACTGGTACGGCACGCTCCTTTTCGGGGCGTACGCGGCACGCCTCCATCGCAACGCCGAGGCGAAGCGCGTGTATTACCGGGCCGGCGGCGCCCCGTACCGGCCGCAGACCGGATTCGAGGCCCCGGAGCTCATTCGCCAGCCCGAGCTCGCGCGCTCCCTCGAGCTCGTCGCCGAGCGCGGCGCGGAGGTCCTGTATCGCGGCGAGCTCGCGGCCGCGATCGTCGACGACGTTCGGAACGCGGGCGGGATCCTCGCGCGCGACGATCTCGCGACATACCGCGCCCGCGAGCTCCCGCCGATCGTCGTGGACTACCGCGGACACCGCGTCCTCACCCTGCCCGGCCTCACGGGCGGGCCGACCGTCGCGCGCGCGCTCGAGCTGCTCGCGCGCGTCGACCTCGGCAGCTGCCCGCAGCTCTCGGCGGGGAGCCTGCACGAGATCGCGCTCGCCCTCCGCGCCGCGTTCACCGAGCGGCTCAGCTCGCTCGCCGATTCGCCGAACACGACGCAGGTATGCGCCGTCGACCGCGACCGGATGCTCGTGTCGCTCACGGCGACGCTCGGCGGGGGGTTCGGCTCGGGCTTCATGCCGAAGGGGACGGGCCTGCTGCTGACGAACGGCCTCTACTGGTTCGACCCGCGGCCGGGACGGCCGAACTCGATCGCGCCCGGCAAGCGCGTGCTCTGGGCGGGCGCGCCCTCGGTGGTCCTGCGCGGCGGCCATCCCTTCCTCGCGCTCGGCGCGCCGGGCGGCCGCCGGATCATGAGCGCGGTCGTGCAGACCCTCGTCAACGTCATCGACTACCGTGACGGCCCCCAGGAGGCGACGAGCCGGCCGCGCATCCACGACGAGGGCGAGCGCCTCCAGGTCGACTCCCGCGTCCCGATCGCGGTCCGCGGCGAGCTGGCGCGGCTCGGACACGACATCGAGGCGAAGATCGAGGACGTCCTACCGCCGGAGACTCCATACGCGCGTTTTCGCGGGCTGTTCCTTAGTGCGCGACCGAACGACCTGCACATAGCGCCGACGACCGATCTGCCACGCGTCTGGGCTGGGATGATGGAGCTTGGAATGCCCGGTGGCGTCGCGTCGATGGTGGCGATCGCGGACGGCGCGGCCTCGCTCTACTTGAGCACGGGCGGAGCGGTCATCGGAGGACACGCGCACGAGAACGTCCGTGCCGCGGTCCGGCGGTTCCTCGTCACGCTCGAGCGGTCGCTCGAGGTATTCGCGGTGGCGACGACCTTCGCCCCGCCGACCGCCGGCAAGGTGAGCTTCACCGTCCGTTCCTACGAGGCCGATCTCGCCGCTGAGGCTCCGGAGAGCGATCTCGCGGCGGGAGGCCATCGTCTTTCGGCAGCTTTCCTCGGGGGCCACGACGTGCTGACCGAGTTGAGGTTGGTCGCGCAGGGGACGTCCAAAAGATCCTAAGCAAACGGTTGACTGGCGCCCTACTCTTCGTCGGCGCACAAAGGGGGGAGGCCGGGGAATGAAGCGTCTTGTCGTCCTGTTCGCGGTCGCGGTCCTCGCGTGCACGCCTACCACGCCCGACGGACGGGGCCAGTCGCCGAGCGGCACCGCCGCAGAGGCGCAGCGCTCGCCGCTCTCGCGCATCACCAAGCTCGTCGTCGACAAGGTCGAGTCCCCGACCTTCGAGGGACGCGCCTTCGGCGAGGTCGGCCAGTACGAAAAGCTCACCGGCCGCGCGTTCGGGGTCGCGGATCCCAAGGACCCCGTCGACGCGACGATCGTGAACATCGAACGCGCCCCACGCAACGCGCAGGGCCTCGTCGAGTACGACGTCGACTTCTACATCCTCAAGCCGATCGACATGACCAAAGGCAACAAGTCGCTCTTCTACGACGTCGTGAACCGGGGTAACAAGAATCTGCACACGACCTTCAACGTCGGCGCCGGCGGCGGGAACAACCCGACGAAGGCGGCCGACGCCGGCGACGGGCTCCTCATGAACATGGGCTACACGCTCGTCTGGAGCGGGTGGCAAGGGGACGTCCTGCCAGGCGGCGACCGGCAGACGGTGCGCTTCCCGATCGCGACCGCGTCGAGTGGCGGCCCGATCACGAAGAAGATCTGGACCGAGTTCGTCTTCGACACACCCTCGACGTACACCGTTCCCGTGAGCTGGGACCGCGGACCCGACGTCAAGCCCTACCCGGCGGTCGAGTCCGCGATGTCACAGGCCGCGCTCAGCAGGAGGAAGGGGACCGACGGCGAGTCGCAGCCGATCGCGCGTAGCGATTGGTCGTTCGGCAAATGCGCCGACGGGAAGGCGGTCACGCCGACCAACGTGGACGTCTGCTACCCGGCCGGCTTCTCGGGCGACTGGGTCTACGACCTCGTCTACGAAGCTCGGGATCCCATGGTCATGGGTCTGGGTTTCGCGGCGACGCGCGACATCATGTCGTTCCTGCGCTTCGACACGAGCGACGGCAACCCTCTCGTCACGAAGAGCTCGAACAAGAACCCGATCGAGTGGGCGCTGGGCTTCGGCAGCTCGCAGTCCGGCCGCTTCCTCAAGGACCTCATCTACCAGGGGTTCAACCAGGACACGAACGGGCGCAAGGTCTTCGACGGCGCGATCCCGCACATCAGCGGGTCGCGCAAGACCTACACGAACTATGAGTTCGCGATGCCCGGCCGCTTCTCGACGCAGCTCGAGGGGCACCACTACCCGGGCGACCAGTTCCCGTTCACGTACGCGACGCTCACGGACTCGGTGAGTGGCAAGACCGATGGCGTGCTCGCGAAATGCGCGGCGCAGAAGGCGTGCCCCAAGATCATGCATTGGGACTCGGGCCTCGAGTTCTGGTCGGCGCGCAGCTCGCTCGTCGTCACGGACACCAAGGGCGGCGCCGAGGTCCCGATCCCCGACAACGTCCGGCTGTACCTCTTCTCCAGCACACAGCACGGCCCCGCGGCGGCGCCGGCGAAGGGCATCTGCCAGCAGCTCACGAACCCGCTGCAATACCGCGAGACGCAGCGCGCGCTCATGGCGGATCTCTTCCAGTGGGTGACGAAGGAGACCGCGCCGCCCCCAAGCCGCTTCCCGAGCCTCGCGAAGGGCGAGCTCGTGCCGTCGCTCCCGCAGAGCGGTCAGGGCTTCCCGGCGATCCCGGGCGTGACCTTCAGCGGACGCGTCAACCACCTCTCGGTCATCGACTACAGCCAGCTTCCGGCGCGCCATGTGCCCGGCCAGGACTACCACGTGCTCGTGCCGAAGGTCGACGCCGACGGCAACGACATGGCGGGCGTGCGCTCCGCCAACCTCCTGGCTCCGATCGGCACCTACACCGGCTGGAACCTCCGCGCGAAGGGCTTCATGGAGGGCGAGGGCTGCTATCTCAACGGCAGCTACGTGCCGTTCGCGCAGACGAAGGCCCAGCGCAGCGCCGCGAACGACCCGCGGCCCTCTCTCGAGGAGCGGTACGGCACGCGTCAGAAGTACGTCGACACGATCAGCACGGCCGCGAGGCAGCTCGTGGCGGACCGGCTGATGCTCCAGCAGGATGCGGAGCGGATCATCGGCGCGGCGGCCACTACGGACCTCGGGACCGCGGTGAAGTGACCGCGACCTAACTCGTACGCACGGGTACGACATAGCCGACTGGCGGCGGGCATGGCACGCCCGCCGCTAGTGTTCTCCCGCGATGGCGCGCTTCATCATCGAGGGCGGCACGCCGCTGCACGGCGAGATCACCCCGGCGGGCAACAAGAACGAAGCGCTGCCGCTCATCGCGGCGAGCCTCCTCACCGACGAGCCGATGACCCTCCACAACGTACCGCGTATACGCGACGTGCGCGGCATGCTGGAGATCGCGAGTGGCCTCGGCGCGACGGTCGAGGAGCTCGACCCCCATACCGTGCGGATCGTCGCCGCGGGCGTCCGCACGACGGACGTGCCCACGTCGCTCGCCAAAGAGATCCGCACCTCCCTCTTGTTCGCCGGCTCGCTGCTCGGCCGGCACAAGAAGGTCCGGCTCGGACGGCCCGGCGGGGATGTCATCGGGCGGCGACGTAACGACCCGCACTTCCACGCGCTGCGCGCGCTCGGCGCGGAGCTGGACACGTCGTCGGGCGGCTATGGGATGCACACCGCCGGCCTGGTCGGCGCGGACATCCTGCTCGACGAGCCGTCGGTAACGGCGACGGAGAACGCGCTCATTGGCGCGGCCCTCGCGAAGGGCCGTACGGTGATCCGGAACGCGGCGAGCGAGCCGCACGTCCAACAGCTCGGCCTCGCGCTCATGAAGATGGGCGCGCGCATGGTCGGTGTGGGCACGAACACGATCACGATCGACGGCGTCGACCGCCTCAGGGGCATCGAGCACACGATCCTGTCCGATCACATGGAGATCGGCTCGCTCATCGGAGCGGCCGCGATGACGCACGGACAGGTCACGATCAAGAGCGCCGTGCCCAAGCACATGCGGATGACCCAGATGGTCTTCAAGCGGCTCGGAGTGGCCACCGAGATACGGGGCGAGGACCTCTCCGTCCCCGCGCAGGACCGCTTCGTGATGGAGCCGGATCTCGGCGGCGCGATCCCGCGAATCCAGTCGCAGATCTGGCCAGGCTTCCCCTCGGACCTCACGAGCATCGCGACCGCGATGGCGACGCAGTCCGAGGGCATGGTGCTCATCCACGAGTGGATGTACGAAGGCCGGCTCTACTTCGCCGACGCGCTCTCGCGAGAGATGGGCGCGCGGATCATCCTCGCCGACCCGCATCGCGCCATCGTGACGGGGCCGAGCCAGCTCTACGCGGCGGAGCTTCGCAGCCCGGACATCCGCGCGGGCATGGCGCTCCTCGCGGCGACGCTCTGCGCGAAAGGGACCAGCGTCATCAACAGCATCGAACAGATCGATCGCGGTTACGAGGAGCTCGATGTGAGGCTCCGCGCGCTGGGCGCGAAGATCGAACGCGCCGCTTGACCGGCTTCGCGACCCACGTCGAATGCGCGCGCTGCAACACGGATTACCCGGTAGACCAGATCGCGCAGGTCTGCAAGCTCGACGGCGGACCGCTCCTCGTGCGCTACGACCTCACTCGCGTGCGGGCCGCGGTCACGCGCGAGGCGGTGACGGCCCGACCGGCGACGCTCTGGCGCTACCGCGAGCTCCTGCCGATGACCGGCGAATCGATCGTCACGCTCGGCGAGCCCGTGACGCCGCTCGACGAGGCGCCGCGCCTGGGGGCCGCCCTCGGCGTGCCGAGGCTGCGGGTGAAGGACGAAGGCCTCCTGCCGACGGGGACGTTCAAGGCGCGGGGCGCGGCGGTCGGGGTCACGCGGGCGAGGGAGCTCGGCGTGACGGTGCTCGCGCTGCCCACGGCGGGGAACGCGGGCGCGGCGTGGGCGGCCTACGGTGCGCGCGCCGGGCTGCGCGTCGTCGTCGTCATGCCCGAGACCACGCCCGAGGTCATCGTCCGCGAGACCTCCGCGTACGGCGCCGAGACGTACCTCGTGCCGGGCTCCATCGCGGACGCGGGGAAGGTCGTGCGCCAGGCCTGTGACCGCTACGGCTGGTACGACGCCTCGACGCTGCGCGAGCCGTACCGCATCGAGGGGAAGAAGACGATGGGGTTCGAGCTCGCCGAGCAGCTGGGCTGGCGCCTCCCCGAGGTGATCGTCTACCCCACGGGGGGCGGCGTCGGGCTCATCGGCATGTGGAAGGCGTTCCAGGAGCTCCGCGCGATCGGCTGGCTCGCGCAGAGCGCGAAGACACGCTTCGTGGCTGCGCAGTCCACCGGCTGCGCGCCGATCGTGCGCGCCTTCGAGGAAGGGTGGGACGAGTCGGAGGCCTGGCCGGACCCGCGGACGTTCGCCGCGGGGATCCGCGTGCCGAAGGCGCTCGGTGACTTCATCGTCCTGAAGGCGCTGCGCGAGTCGGGAGGCACGGCCGTGGCGGTCAGCGACGACGACATCCGTGCCACCATGCGAGCCGCCGGCGAAGCCGAAGGGATGCTGGTGTGCCCCGAGGGCGCCGCGGCGCTCGCAGCCGCGGAGGGGCTGCGGCGCGACGGCTGGATCGGCGAGGACGAGCAGGTCGTCGTGTTCAACACCGGGACGGGTCTCAAGTACGCGGAGTCGCTGCCGGGCGCCACGCCCCGCCGCCTCGGGGCGAACGAGCTGCCGGAGGAGAGCGCCGCGCTCCGGCGGGCCTAGGCCCGACGGTATGCTCCCGCGGACATGCGAACGGCCACTATGGCGGCTTCGCGGCGCGGCATCCTCGGTGGCGCGGTCCTCGTCGCGATCGGTCTGGCGTTCATGCTGCAGGCGGTCGGACTGCCCAACGCGGCGTCATATCTCTTCATCACGCTCGGCATCGCGTTCGCCGCGGCGTGGTGGACGGGCACGCGGCAGTACGTCTATCTCGTGCCCGCGGGGGTGCTCCTGGGCTTCGGTCTCGGCCTCGTCATCCCGACCTGGCTCGGCCTTTCCGCCGAGACCGCCGCGCCGATCTTCCTTGGCACGCTCGCCGCGGGTCTCGTGGCCGTCTTCCTCCTCGCGCCCGATCGACCGCTCCCGCTCGTCATCGCGGGCATCGTCATGCTCGTCACGCTCGTGCAGCTCTTCCTGCGCATCGACCTCGTCCCGCCCATGGCGCAGCCGTTCTTCGTCCCGGTCATCCTCATCGTCGTCGGCGCGTACCTGCTCGTGGAGCCGCGCACCCACTAGCCCAGGGCGCGAGCTGGGGGCCCTGCGTCGTGCTCCGCCGTAGCCGACGCGGCTGCGCCATTCCCGGGTCACCGGCTGTTGGACCGAATTCTGGTCTACGTTCGGCTTGTGAAGACTCTCCCACTGTCTGAAGCCAAGGCCACGCTGAGCCGGCTCGTCGACCAGGTCGCGAGCCGCGACGAGCAGATCGTCATCACGCGGAACGGAAAACCCGTGGCGATGCTCGTCAGCCCCGACGAGATCGAAGGCTGGAAAGCGACGCTTGAGATCTGCGACTCCGCCGCGACCGAGCGATGAGGCGGCGCGCCCGGTGATGGCCGACTACCATCGACGCGCGACATGACCATCGCCGCGGACGTCCTCGGTCTCGTCGGTCACACGCCCCTCGTGCGCCTCTCGCGGGTCGGCAAGGGGCTGCGGCCGACGATCGTCGCGAAGCTCGAGCACCTGAATCCCGGCGGCTCCGTCAAGGATCGGATCGGCCTTCTCATGATCGAGGACGCCGAGCGGCGCGGTCTCCTCAAGCCCGGCGGGACCATCGTCGAGCCGACGAGCGGCAACACCGGCGTCGGCCTCGCGATGGCCGCGGCGATCAAGGGCTACCGGCTCATCTGCACGATGGCCGACAAGCAGAGCCAGGAGAAGCGCGATCTCCTCCGCGCGTACGGCGCCGAGGTCGTCATCTGCCCGAGCGCGGTCCCACCGGAGTCGCCGGAGTCCTACTACAAGGTGGCCGAGCGCCTCGCCCGTGAGGCCCCCGGCGGGTTCTTGCCGAACCAGTACTACAACCCGATGAACCCCGAGGCCCACTACCGCACGACCGGCCCCGAGATCTGGGAGCAGACCGAGGGCAAGCTCACGCATCTCGTCGTCGGCGTGGGGACCGGCGGCACGGTGACCGGGGCGGGGAAGTACCTGAAGGAGCGGGACCCGAAGATCCAGATCGTCGGCGCCGACCCGCGGGGCTCCCTCTATACGGGCGACATCCATCCGTACAAGGTCGAGGGCATCGGAGAGGACTTCTATCCGGGGACGTTCGACCCGGCGCTCGTCGATCGCTGGGTCCGGGTGAGCGACCGCGACTCCTTCCTCACCGCACGGCGCGTGACGCGCGAGGAAGGCATCCTCATCGGCGGCTCGTCGGGCACGGCGATGTTCGCGGCGCTCGAGATCGCCAAGGAGCTCGACGAGCGCGCGCTCATCCTCGTGCTCTTCGCGGACTCGGGACGAAGCTATCTCTCGAAGATCTACAACGACGAGTGGATGCGGCAGAACGGCTTTCTCGGCTTCGTCGTGCCCGCGACCGTGGGCGACGTCGTGAAGGATCGCGCGGGCACGCCCGAGCTCATCGTCGTGTCCAAGAGCGAGAGCGTGCGGAGCGCGATCGACACGATGCAGCGCTACGGCATCTCGCAGATCCCCGTGACCGGCGACGGGCGTGCCGCCACGCTCACCGACATCGTCGGCAGCGTCCAGGAGAAGACGATGCTCGATCGCGTCTTCCGCGAGCCCGCCCTCGTCGACGAGCGTGTCGAGCGGGTCATGGAGGCGCCCTTCCCCGTGGTCCAGGCCACCGACGACATCGAGCGGCTGTACCAGGAGCTCTCCGGCGGCGCGCCGGCGCTGCTCGCCGCGCGCGACGATCGTCCGGTGTCGGTGATCACGAAGGCGGACCTGCTCGAGTTCGTCGCCCACCAGCGCCGCGCCACGCGCTCCCGCTAGCCGCTTCGGCCCCGCTGAGCCGGACATACTTGCGCGCGATGGCCGACCGTCGTCGTAAGCCCGGATTCGAAACGCTCGCGATCCACGCCGGGCAGGAGCCCGAGGCCGTGACCGGTGCGGTCGTCGTGCCGATCTTCCAGACCTCCACCTTCGCTCAGGAGGCCGTCGGCAAGCACACCGGCTACGACTACGCCCGCACCGCGAACCCGACCCGCACCGCGCTCGAGACCTGCCTGGCGGCGCTCGAAGGAGCCCGCTGGGGGCTCGCGTTCTCGTCCGGTATGGCCGCGAGCGACGCCGTCGCGCACCTTCTCTCCGCCGGCGATCACGTCGTCATGGGCGACGACGTCTACGGCGGGACGTACCGCCTGTTCGCGCGCGTCTTCGATCGCCTCGGCGTCGCGCTCTCGCCGGTGGACATGCGCGAGCCCGCGCGCGCGCAGCGCGCGATGCGAAAGAAGACCAAGCTCGTCTGGATCGAGACGCCCTCGAATCCGCTGCTCAAGGTGCTCGACATCGCCGCGCTGGCGGAGATCGCGCACAAGGGCGGCGCGCTCGCGCTGGTGGACAACACGTTCGCGAGCCCGTACCTGCAGCAGCCCCTGAAGCTCGGCGCCGACATCGCGTTGCACTCGACCACGAAGTACATCGGCGGTCATTCCGACGTCGTCGGCGGGGCACTCGTCGGCAACGAGCCAGAGCTGCGGTCCCGGCTCGCGTTCGTGCAGAACGCCGCGGGCGGCGTGCCCGGTCCGCTCGACGCGTGGCTCGTGCTGCGCGGCGCGAAGACGCTGGCCCTGCGCATGGAGCGCCACTCGGCGAACGCGCAGGCGGTCGCGATCTGGCTGCACGAGCATCCAAAGGTGCTCCGCGTCAACTATCCGGGTCTCGCCTCGCATCCCCACCACGACCTCGCGCGACGCCAGATGCGCGAGTTCGGCGGCATGGTGTCGTTCGAGCTCCGCGGCGGCGAGGCGGCGGCGAAGCGCATGGCCGCACGGACCGAGATCTTCACGCTCGGCGAATCGCTCGGCGGCGTGGAGTCGCTCATCGAGGTGCCGCTCCCCATGACGCACGCCTCGGTCCGCGGGACCAAGCTCGCGCCGCCGGCGGGCCTCGTGCGCCTCTCGGTCGGCATCGAGACGGTGGGCGACCTCATCGGCGACCTCGCGCAAGCCATCGGGTAGTGCCCATCCCGCTCGAGACCGAGCGTCTCCTCATCCGCCCCTACCGGGAGGGCGACGCGGTCGGGCTCCACGACCTCTTCAACTCGGCCGAGGTCATGCGCTGGACGCCGAGCCCGCCGTCGAAGGATCTCGCCGAGACCGCGCAGCGGCTCGGGCGCACGATGGCCTTCACCGCGCGGCAGCCGCCGGGCCTGGGGCTCTGGGCGCTCGAGCTACGCGCGAACGGCGACTTCCTCGGCCAGGTCGGCCTCTTCCCCGTGGAAGGCAAGGGGCCGGAGGTCGAGGTCGCCTACGAGCTCGCGCCGCGCGCCTGGGGCAGGGGCTATGCGACGGAGGCCGCCCGGGCGCTCGTGGAGTACGGACTCCGCGAGCTCGGGCTCGCGCGGATCGTGGCGCTGATCCTCCCCGACAACGTCCGCTCGCGACACGTCGCCGAGAAGGCCGCGATGCGCCTCGCAGGGCCGGCGCGCCACTATGGCCTCGACCTCCTGAAGACGCGATCGGCGCGGACTCGGGTCCTACGCTAGCGACGTGAACGTCGCGATCGCGTTCGGGGCGGGGATGCTCTCGTTCCTGTCGCCGTGCGTGCTCCCGCTCGTCCCCGCGTTCCTGGTCGACATGGCCGGCGAGGCGGCGCTCGCCGGCACGCAGCGCGCGCGCACGCTCTTGCACGCCTCCGCGTTCGTGGTCGGTTTCTCCGTGGTCTTCACGCTCCTCTGGGTGGCGGTCGCGCTCGCGGGCGCGCTCGCCGGCGAGCTCGTCGTCTGGCTCCAGCGGCTCGGCGGGCTCCTCCTCGTCGTCCTTGGGATGCAGATGCTCGGGCTCATCCGCATCCCGCTCCTTGCGCGCGAGCTCGATCTGCGGCTCGAGGGCGGCACGACGGGGCTGGCACGGAGCTTCCTCATCGGGATCGCGTTCGGCGTGGGGTTCACGCCCTGCGTCGGACCCTACCTCGCGCTGATCCTCAACCTGCTGCTCAACGCGGACCTCGGCTCCGGCGCGGTCCTCCTCCTCGCGTACGCGCTCGGTCTCGGCGTCCCGTTCCTGCTCATCGCCGGCGGCCTGGGCGGCGCGCGCCGCGCGGTGCGTTTCCTCGCCCAGCACCTGCGGGTCGTGAACGCGGTCGGCGGTACGCTCGTCATCGTGATGGGTCTGGTCATCGCCTCCGGGCAGTTCGCGAAGCTGCCCCAGCTCTTCAACTTCCTGCCGCTCCTTGGGTGAGCAGATCGGGGGGCACCGCCCCCCGGCCCCCGCCGCGGCACTGCCCTCCGTCGCGCTGCCGCGCTGGATCGCGGCGATCTTCATCGGCGCGATCGCCCTCGCTTCGCTGACCGCGCTCGTCTGGCCGTCGCTGCCGTTCACGCGACCCGGCGCCGGCGACGGTGACGTCCCGGTCATCGCCGCACAGATCGAGGACGCCGCCGCCGCGGGTCGGGTCGGCGCGCCCGCTCCGAATTTCACATGGAGCGGCTCGGGGGGATCGACGCGCCTGTCGGATCTTCGCGGCGGGGTCGTGATCGTGAACTTCTGGGCGACCTGGTGCGTGCCGTGCCGCCAGGAGATGCCCGCCCTCGATCGCATCGCGCGCAGCGAGCCGGACGTGACGGTGGTCGAGGTCGACCTCCAGGAGTCGGGCGACAAGGTCCGCTCCTTCATCGATCAGCTCGGGCTCGACCGGCTCGTGCCGGTGCTCGACACTGACGGCGCGACGACGCGCCGCTTCGGCGTCCTCAGCCTGCCGAGCACCTTCTTCATCGACCGCGACGGCCTCATCCGGCACGTCGA
Organism: Chloroflexota bacterium; assembly: GCA_005883625.1. Lineage (GTDB taxonomy): Bacteria > Chloroflexota > Limnocylindria > P2-11E > P2-11E > 3-1-20CM-2-70-9. The sequence goes on from VBDU01000034.1 coordinate 62,350, forward strand.
GCTGGGCGGCCCGCTCTCCGATGCGCAGATCCGGCAGGGCCTGGCGAAGGCGCGCTGAACAGGTCGGGGGCTCTGCCCCCCGGCCCCCGAAGCCCGGCCCCGAAGCCCGGCGCCCCAAGGGCGAAACGTCGCCGAGCGAACGTTCCGGGGGTAGCGCGGTTGGTCGTCTGCCGGCCCCCGGCCCCCCAGGCTTCCGGCATGAGCTGGGAGGACACGTTCAACGTGGACCGCATCCGCGAGCACTTCCGCCCGCACGGCTCCCCGTACACGGCGGAGGAGGCGAGCCGCAAGCGCTCGAAGCGCCTGCGCTACTTCCTCACGGTCTGGGGCGCCATGCACTGGGGGGAGCGCGTCGAATGGCGCCGTCGCCTCGGCCTGCCGCGCCGGGGGAACATCGCCCTCTAGACGTCGCTCGCTAGCATCCCTCTGACCGCTTTCAGGGGGAGGACAGCAGATGGCGACAGAGCTCACGGTGAAGCTGCCGAATCGCACGGGCCAGCTCGCGGCCGTCGCGGGAGCGCTCGGCGATGCCGGCGTGAACATCCGCAGCCTCGCGGCGACGACCGGCGGCGGGCAGGGCACCGTCCATATCCTCGTCGACGACAAGGACGCGGGGAAAGCGCGACGAGCCCTCAAGAAGAAGAAGTACCGGATCTCCGGCGACCGCAAGGTCGTCGAGGTCCGGCTCGCCAACAAGCCGGGGACGCTCGCCCGCGCCGCGGCGCGGCTCGGAAAGGCGCGCGTCAACATCGACTCCGCGTACATGAGCGGGCAGGGCAAGCGCAGCACGTCGCTCGCCCTCGGCGTGAAGAACGCCAGCGCGGCGAAGAAGGCGCTCGGCCGCTAAGCGGTACCGCGGTACTAGCCGGACCGACCATCGCGCCCTCGTAGCGCGCGAGCGAGCCTCCCGCCAACACGTGCGGGAGGTCTCGCAATGCGGCTACGGCGCTTCTTACGCGCGTCGGACGGTCTCGCGACGATCGAGTACGTCATCGGCGCGGCGGTCGTGCTCGGCACGCTCGTCATCGGCGTGTCCGCGTGGAACAACGGTCTTGTCTCGCGGCTCCAAGCGCTCGTCACCCAGATGCAGGCGGTACGTTGAAGGGGCTTCGCCCCCTCAGACCCCCGCGCGTTGCCCAGCTCGACGACCGGGGCCTCGCGACTCTCGAGACGACCCTCGCGATCGTCGTGCTCGTGCCGATCCTCTTCTCGATCCTCGAGTTCGGCGCCGCGCTCGAGCGCTGGCTCGGCCAGGATGCGGTCGCGGTGCAGGCCGCGCGATATGCCGGCGAGGTCGGCGGGGATCGGCCCGAGGTCCGCGCGCTCATCGGCGACCAGCTTCGTCTCTCGGGCATCGATCCCGCGCGCGTGAGCGTCTCGATCGTCCCTCCGACGGTCGGCTGGCGCGAGCCGGTCCAGGTCTCGCTTGTCTCCGACTATCCGATCGCGATCCCGTTCCTCTTCTCGACGACGCTGCCGCTGCGCTCGAGCGCGATCTCACGCGGCGAGGTGAACCGATGAAGCTCCTGCACGACGACGCCGGAAGCGTCGCGCTCACGACCATCGCGCTCCTTCCGCTCTTCCTCGTGGTCCTCGCCGGGGTGTTGCAGCTGGGCGCGCTCCGTGTGTCGGCGGCCCGCGTGCGCGCCGCGGCCGATCTGGCCGCGCTCGTGGCCGTGAACGATCAGGACGACGCCGAGCTCGCGCGGACCGGGACGCTCCGACTCGCGGCCGACGCCGCGGACGTCGCACGCGACTTCTTCGCGCGCAATCTCGATCTCTCGCCGTCCCTCCTTGCGTCCTCAGCGACAGACGTCGCCCGCGCCGCGGACGTCGCCGCGTTTGCCACGGCGCCGTCCGTCGACCCGCGGACCGGTGCGCGCTACGACCGTCCCGCGGTTCGGATCGCCGCCAGCGTGCCGCTCCGAACCCCGGTCCTCGGCGCGCTCGTCTTCCAACCGGTGACGACGGTGAGCGTGCTCGCGGTGAGCTCGCCGCGATGAGCAGGCGCCGCACGCTCGCCCTCGCGATCCTCGTCACGCTCGCCCTCGCGCGTCCCGCGGCGGCCTGGGACCCCGAGGCGTGGGATCCCGGCGCCGACCCGGCCTCCGATCCCGAGCCCCAGACGGCCGACGCCGCCGCGCCGGCGGAGGGCGGTGAGCCCGCGGGCGCCGACGTCACGGGAGGCGATACGTTCGTCGTCCCGGACGGGCTGTACTCGGTCACCGACGTGTATGCGGGCGACATCGTCACGCACGACGGTCCGCTCACGACCTACGAGACCGCGACCGTGCACGAGTCGCCGGGGACCTACGCGCGCGCCCTCGAGACGGTCGGCAGCGGCGATGCGAGCCGCTTCGACGGCGCGGCCTTCAACGGCAGGGCGTCGCTCAGCGACGGCCGGCCGGTCGCGGGTACCTACTACGAGACGTTCATCAAGACGGATAGCGGCTACGTGAGCGTCAGCGTCGTCTTCTTCCAGGACGACGCCGAGCTCGCGAGGCAGCGTGCGGGCGCCGGCGCCGGCAGCGCACCGCCGGCCGAGCCCGCGCCGGCGGCGCCGAGCACCGGGCCAAGCGAGGCGATCGACGCCGAGCCGCCGTCCGCGTCGCCGAGCGAGCCGATCCTGCCGTCTCCGCCTGAATTGCGGGACCGACCGGATGCGCCGGGCGCGATGCGGCGCATCGTCGGCCCTCCACCCGTCTCGCCAGGTCGCGGGATCGTCACGCTGCGCCCTGTCGGTGCCCCGATCACCACGCTCGAAGTCCTTCGTGGGCGAACGGTCGCGCTCTGGCTCCACGCGTATGCGGGCGACGTCGAGGTGCCGGTCCGTTCGTGGTCGGTCGTCGCCGGGGATCCCGGCGATGCGGTGGCCCTCTCGGGAAGCGGCGCCGAGCCGTTCGTGACGTCGTGGGACCGGCTGATGCCGCCGGGCGCGGCGAACGTGCTCCGGTTCTCCCTTGTCGCACGGGGCGAGCCCCCTTCCACCCCCCGGACGAACGTCGACGCCGCCGTAGAGATCGTCGTGCGGTCTCCCGCGCTCACGGCGTGATCGGACAACGCGGCCTCGTCGCCCTGGCCCTCGCGGCCGGCGCGCTCGCCGGAATCCTCTACTACGCGGGGGCGCGGCGAACGACGGTGATCGTTGCGGCGCGCGACCTGGACGCGACGCACGCGCTCGCCGTCGACGATCTCACGACGCGGGAGCTTCCCACGGATGCGATACCCGCGGACGCGGTCACCGAGCTCGCGAAGGCGGTGGGGCGCACGCCGCGCGCGCCGCTGTGGCGGGGGCAGCTCCTCATCGCGACCGCGCTCGCGGACTTCCCGGCGGCGTTCCACACCGGCCTGACACTCCCGTCGGGCTTGCGAGCGGTCGCGCTGCCGGTCTCCGCCGCGCAAGCCGTCGGCGGTGCGCTCGTCCCGGGCGCGCGCGTCGACGTCCTCGCCGTCCCCCTCCTCGGCCGGGCACCGGCGGGCCGTACGACCGAGCTCCTCGCCCAGAGCGCGCTCGTCCTCGACGTGCGCGCGGAGACCGGCGCACCGTACGGGGCGACGGCCGGCAGGACCGGGCTCGTCACCGCCGAGCGTATCGGCAGCGTCGTCGTCGCGATCGCCCCGACCGAGGAGCTGCGGTTCGCGGACCGGATCGCGACGAGCACGTTCGTCCTCGCCGCCATCAGCGCCGGCTAGTGGCGGTGCTGCGGCTCGAGCGGCTCGCCGCGGGCGGCATCGACGACGCCATCGCGGCGCTCGGGGCGATCGTGCTCGCGCGGTATCGCGACGGCTCGTTCGCGGAGGTCGATGACGCCCGCGTCGACGCGACGGTCCGCGCGTTCGCTTTCGCCGGCGTGCGCGCGAGCGCGGCCGCCGTCGTGCTCGCGCCGCCCGCGGGGACGCGCGTCGCGATCGGTCGGGACCTCGCGGCGCTCGCGTACGACCTCGTGGCGCTCGACACGGTGCACGTCCGCACGCTGCCGCTCGGGCCGGAGACGCGCCGCCTGCTCCGGACCTGGCCGTGGCGCCGTCCCGCCGCGGCGCGGCGCGCCCGCTGCCGCGACCTTCTCCGCGGCGAGGACGCGATCCTGGGCTGGCGCCGCCGCGCCTGGGCCGCGACCGGCGTCCTGCGCGCGGCGGAGGTGCGCCGCGTCCTGCGACCGGTGGTGTTCGACCACGCGGCGATCGGCACGCCCCCCGAGCGGCGGACCTTCGCTCGCGAGCGCGCGCTCGGCGCGTGGCTGTTCGCATGAGCCGGGTGCGGGCCTGGCTCGACGCGTCGCCGCTCGCCGCGCTCGGGCTCGCGCTCATGCGCGAGGCGACCGGCCAGGTCGAGCCGCTCGCGCCGCTCGTGCCGACGCGGCCGGCCGCGCTGCGGCGGGGAAAGCGCATCGCGTTCTGGTCTCTCGCCGCCGGCGGGGGGGCGAGCACGGTCGCGGCGCTGCTCGCCCATCGTTCGGCCGCGGGCGGCGAGGCGCCGCTCCTGGTGGACCTCGATCGCTGGGCGCCGTCGCTGGCGCTCCGCGCGGGCCTGTCCGCGGCGACGATCGTCGATGCGCTCGTGCAGCCCGGCCGCGAGCGCGAGCTCGTCTCGCGCTGGTCGGCCGTGCCGTTCCTCCCGGGCTCGCCGTCGTTCCACGCGAGCTTCGATGCCGCGCGGGTGTGCGCGCTGCTCGAGACGGTGGCCGAGGGTCGCGCGCTCGTGGCCGACCTCGGCGCGGGCGCGGACGCGCTGGAGCACGAGCTCCTCGCGACGCTCGATCGGCTCTGCGTCGTGAGCGGCACGCACACGGCCCAGCTCCAGGCGCTCTTCTGCGCCGTGCCGCTCCTCGAACGCGCGCCGTGCGCCGTCGGGCTCGTCGTCACGGCCGCGGACCCCGAGGACGCGGCGCGGATCGCGGGACGGGTCGGCTTCCCGCTGCTCGCCGCGATCCCTTCGGATCCGTACCTGGCGACCGACGACTTCGCCGCGCGGGCGCCGACCCTCCGCGCGGTCGACGAGCTGCTCAGATCGCTCCACTGATCGACGCGAGCCTTCTCGCACGCGTGCGGGCCGAGGTCGCGGCCGGCGTGGACCCGGCCGGCCTGCTCTCGTTGTATGCCGAGCCCACGCGCCGGACGATCCTGCGCGAGCGCGTCCGCGTCGCATCGCGTCGACCGCTCGCGGACGAAGAGGTCGACGAGCTGTGCGCGGAGCTTTTCGGCTTCGGCCCCCTCCAGCGCTATCTCGACGATCCCGCGGTGACCGACGTCCTCGTGAACGGTCCTCGCGATGTGTTCGTCGAGCGCGCCGGACGCCTCGAGCGCGCGCCGGTCGAGTTCCGCGGGCCGGACGCGATCGGCGAGCTCGCGCACCGGATCGCTGCGAGCGTGGGCCGCGAGCTCACGCTCGAGCGGCCGTTCGTCGACGCGCGCATGCGCGACGGCAGCCGCGCGAACGCGGTGATCGCGCCGGTCGGTGGGCCGACGCTCTCGATCCGCAAGTTCGAGCGCATCGCGGTGGCGCTCGAGGGCGCGTCCGGCTCCTGGCGCGCGAGCGGACTCCATCCGGACGCGGCCGCCCTGCTCCGGCGCTGCGTCGTCGCTCGCGCGTCACTCGTCGTGAGCGGCGCGACCGGGTCGGGGAAGAGCACGCTGCTTCGCTCGCTCGCCGACGCGATCCCGCACGACGAGCGGCTCATCGTCATCGAGGACACGAACGAGCTCGTGCTCCCGCATCCGCATGCGGTGCACCTCGAATGCGTTCCGGCCCGCGAGGGCGGGGGCGTCACGGTCGCGGATCTCGTGGCGAACGCGCTGCGGATGCGTCCCGACCGCATCATCGTCGGCGAGGTCCGCACGCCGCGCGAGGCCTCGGCGCTCCTCGAGGCGCTGAGCACCGGACACGAAGGATCGCTCACCACGTTGCACGCGGGTTCGGCGGCCGGCGCTCTCGACCGGTTGGAGCTGCTGCTCGCACGCGCGGGAGAGGTCGCGCCGGCCGCGATCGCCCGCCACGTCGCTCGGGCGATCGACGTGATCGTGCACGTCGCTCGCGGGCGTGACGGCCGGCGCGCCGTCCGCGAGATCGCCGAGATCGGCGACGCCGGGGCCCGCCCCCTCTGGCGCGCCGGGGACGCCGGCGTCGCGGAGCCCGCCGGCCGGCTCGCGGCGCGGCTGTGACGCTCGCCGGCGCGCTCGCCCTCGTGCTCGCGGTGACCGCGCTCGGGCTCGCGCCGTTCGCGCGAATCGCGCTTCCGCGGCCGCGCGCGGCGCACCCGGACGCCGGCGCTCTCGGCGAGGCCGGGTGGTCGCGTCCGCTCTGGCAGTGGGAGGGCGTGCGCGCCGCATCCGCCGCGGCGCTCGCCGCGCTCTCGCTGGCCGTCGGCGTGCTGCCCATCGTCGGCCTCGCCGTCGGCGCGGCGCTGCCGTCGTTCGCCACGCGCCTCCGCGCCGACGACACGCGGCGGAGCGCGCGGCGCGCGAGAGCGCGGCTGCTTCGCGCCACCGAAGGCGCGATGCGTTCGGGCACGGCGCTGCCCGAGGCGCTCCGCCGCGCGTGCGACGGCATCGACGACGCGCTCGCGCGGCGTCCGTTCGTCGCCGCCCTTCGCGCCTTCGATCTCGGTGGCGCGCTTGACGCCTCGCTGCGGGACGCGGCGCGCGGTGACCGCGACGCGCGTGCGCGCGCGGCCCTCGAGACGGTCGCCCTCGGCGTCGCCGCGCGCCTCTCGACGGATCGCGCCGCGCAGCTCGTCGCAGCCGTCGCGGACCGTCTCGCGTTCGACGAGCGTCTCGACGAAGAGGTCCGGTCGCGCACCGGGGGGCTCCGCTTCCAGGTGCTGCTGCTCGCCGCGATCGTGCCGTGCCTCGCGGCGTACCTGTCGCTCACGGTCCCGACTCTCGCGCTCACGCTCGGATCGCCCCTCGGCCGCACGGTGCTGATCCCGGCCGCGGTCGTCCTCGAGCTGGCCGGGATCGTCCTCAGCCGCCGCGCGGTGGCGGACGTCGTCCGTTGATCGCGGCGGGCGCGCTCGCCGCGGCCGCGGCCGTGACGGCGCTCGTGCTCGCCCTGCGTCGCCGCTCGCCCGTCGGGACGCGGCTCGCCCGGATCTCGCCCGACGAGCGCCGCGCATCGTCGCGCCTGCATGCGCTCGTGGCGCGCGACGCGCGCGACCTCGTGCAGAGCGGCCTCGGCTGGAGCGAGCTCGATCTCATGCGCGCGAAGGTCGTCGGCGCTCTCGCGATGGCCCTGCTCGCCTCAGCGGTGACCATCGTGACGCCGGTCGGCCCCATCGTCGTCGCCGCCGCGGCGTACGCGGGCTTCGTCGCGCCGTCGCTCCGGATCGCGCGCCTCGCGGCGAGCCGTCGGGACGCGGCAGATCGCGCGCTCGTCGGGCTCGTGGAGTGGACCGAAGCGCTCGTCGCGAGCGGCCGCCCCGTCGAGAGCGCGCTCGCCGCCGTGGCCGAGCGCGGGCTTGGCGCTCCCGTGATGGACGCCGCGCTCGCGGCCGCCGCGCGGTCGTACGCCCTCGGCGCACCGCTCTTCGCGTCGCTCGCACGCGAAGCCGCCGGCGCGGGCCTCACCGCGCTCGGCGCGCTCGCGGATGAGCTCGAGCGGGCCCGCGATCTCGGTCGCGGCGCGCTCGCGGTCCTTCGCGACGAGCGCGACCGTCTGCGCGCCGCGGAGCGTGCCCGCGGCCTCGACGCCGCTGGCCGGGTCGAGGGGCGGCTCATGCTCGTGCTCGTCCTCTGTTACCTGCCGGCGCTCATGCTCCTCGTCGTCATACCGCTCTTTCTCGGCCTGCTCGACGGCCTGTTCGGATGATTAGACTGGAGCGGAAGCTGTGCGCGCGATGCGCGCGAGGGGAAGTGAACGATGCCCTTCAATCTCGGCGGGCCAGAGCTCGTCTTCATCCTGGTCATCGTGCTCATCGTGTTCGGCGCCGGGAAGCTGCCGGACGTGCTCGGCCAGCTCGGCCGCGGCGTGAAGTCGTTCCGCGACGAGGCGGGGAACGAGAAGACCGCGTCCGTCGCGGCGTCGGCCGGTGGCGCGACCACGGCCACGACGACGGCGTCGACCTGGACGTGCAAGAGCTGTGGTCGCACGAACGCGGCTGACGCCAAGTTCTGCGCGAACTGCGGGACCGCGCACTAGCGGAAGCGCCCTCCTTCCCCGACCGCGCGCGCACGTTCGTCTTCGACCGGTTCGCCCTGGAGCCGGTCGCCGCTTCGATCGCCGGCGTTCACGAGCACGACCACCGCCTCGGCGGTCTCACCGCGCAGTCGTTCGCCGGACGTGATGCCTTCGTCGACACGTCGCTCGCGGCATTCGAAGGGTTCGACGAGAACGCGCTCTCGCGCGAGGAGCGTACCGACCGCGCGCTGATCCTCGCCGAGCTGCGCGGCGAGCGCGCGCTCCGGCCGTTCCAGCGGTGGCGGCGGCAGCCCACGCTCTACTCCGATCTCATCACGCGCGGCGCGTACTACGCGTTCCTGCGCGACCACGCGCCTCTCGCGGACCGCGTGGCGGCCCTGGCGGAGCGTCTCGGTGAGGCGCCCGCCGCGATCGACGCCGCGATCGCCAACCTCGACCCCGCGCTCGTGCCGGCGGAGTGGGTCGACCTCGCGTTGCGGACGGTCCCCGCCGGGGCCGCGCTCCTGCGCGACGGCGTCAACGACCTGCTCCCGAGCGGCACGCCGCTCGCGCGCGCGGTCCTGCGTTCGTTCCGTCCCGCCGCGGACGAGGCGGCCGCGGCGCTCGATCGCTACGCGGAGTGGCTCGAACGCGAGCTCCGGCCGAAGGCGCGTGGCACGTTCGCGATCGGCCGCGACGCGGTCGACGCGTGGCTCAAGGAGAAGGAGCTCCTCGACCACGACGCCTCGTCCCTCGCGCGTTGGGGCGAAGAGCTCTACCGCGAGACCGAGTCGCTGGTCGGCGAGGCCGCGAAGGCGCTCGGCGACGACGACTGGCGCGACGCGGTGGCGAAGATCCGCGAGGACCACCCGCCGGAGGACGGGCTCGTCGAAGCGTACCGCTCGGAGATGGAGCGCTCGCGCGGCGCGACGCGGGACTCCGCGCTCGCGACGATCCCCTACGGCGAGGACCTCCTGGTCGAGGCGATGCCCGCGTTCCAGCGGCCCACGTACCCGTACGCCGCGTACGTCGGCGCCGCGCCGTTCGAGACGCGACGGCTCGGCCGATTCTGGGTGACGCTGCCCGAGAAGGACGACGACGAGAAGACGCGCCGCGAGCGCCTCGAGGGCCATCCGCGCGCGGGCATCCCGATCATCGCCTGTCATGAGGGCTACCCCGGCCATCACCTGCAGCTCGTGACGGCCGCCGACAACCTCTCGGTCGCGCGCAAGGCCCTGCGCTCGAACCTCTTCGTGGAAGGCTGGGGCCTCTATGTCGAGGAGCTCATGACCGACCTCGGCTATCTCGACGCGCCCGAGACGCGGCTCCTGCGTCTCAAGGACCTGCTGTGGCGCGCGGCGCGGGTGATCGTCGACGTCGGCCTCTCCACCGGCGAGATGAGCTTCGCCGAGGCGGTCGCCTTCCTGGTCGACCGGCCGAAGCTCGAGCCGCCGAACGCCACGGCGGAGGTCCGCCGCTACACGCTCAACCCGCTGCAGCCCTCGAGCTACGCGCTCGGGCGCGCGGCGATCCTCGCGTTACGCGACAAGGCGCGCGCCGCGGGCTGGGGGATGCGCTACTTCCACGACCGGCTCCTCGCGGCGGGTTCGCTCCCGCCACGACTGTGCGAAGCGGAGCTCGGGCTCTAGGTCGCTATTTCGTCAGCCGCGGGAGGATCGGGCTCGCGGCGTTGGTCGGATCGAAGCTGACCGTCACGACCCCGTTCTGCGTGTCCACCGTCTTGGCCACGATCTGGCCGCCGGTCACGGTGGCGTGGCCGTTCAGCTGGACCCCGGCGTTCGGCACGTACAGCGTTCCGCCGACGTCGAAGGTGAGCGAGCTGCCGCTGAAGATGACGTTCTGCGTGCAGTTCTTGTCCTGGTACAGGAGCATGCCCTGGTAGGTGCCGCTGCTCGGCGGGAGCAGGTGCACCGGGTGGTTGCCGGCGATGTTGATCTCGTGGCAGGTGCCGGTGCTCCCGGGGAAGCCCGACATGGTGTTGTACAGGAAGACCCGCCCGTCGCAGGTGTGCCCCGGGCGGTCGGGATCGTCCGTGGTCGTGTCGATGTCGAGGTCGCCGTCGAAGCCCTTCTCGAGGATGTAGATGCCGTGGCAGAGCTTGTGGCCGCTGAGCGTGGACGTGTAGATGCCCTGGCGGTACGTGTCGCTGCCCGCGCCGATGCGCGAGGGGTTCGTCTGCAGCGGCTGCGCGGCGCCGGAGTCGTCGAGATAGGTGCTTCCGGGCGGCGGGTAGCCGGCGAACGGGTCGGCCTGCGGCGGGGCGTCCAGGTTGATCCCGTTGTAGTTGTTCGCCGGATCGGCGGGCGGCCAGACCGAGGCGGAGCCGCCGACGACGTCGATCGAGCACGGGTTGATGGCTGGGCAGGTGATCGTGAAGTTGGCGCCGAGGATGGTGTTGTTCGCGGCGCCCGAGCCGCCGGCGGGGCAGTTCCCACCGGTGGCGAGCGCGCCGGCGCTCGAGTTCACGAGGATTCCGCCGCCGCTCAGATGGATCTCGCCGGTCGGCTGGTCCGTGAAGGCGCACGGCGTGCTCCCGCGGTCGAGCGCCATGATCGCGTACTGGTTGTTGAGCGGGTCCGAGCCCGCGATCGCGCGCACCTGCACGAAGCTGAGCCCTGCCTCGGCCGGCACGAGCGCCGTCCGCACGTTCTGCGACATGATCACTTCCACGTACTTGTTCGTGTTGTACGGCGCCTGGAGGGGTTGCCGGATCGTGACGGTGACACCGTTGGTGGCGTCGGTGAAGCCGTTGAGCGTGGCGTCGTTCGTCGCGGCGTTGAAGGCCGCGGTCTGGTTGCAGCAGGACGTGCCCTGCTGGTACAGCACGACCGCGCCGGCGTAAGCGGCCGCGTCGGCCGCCTCCTGCATGGTGCGCCGCGCCGCGTACAGCTGACCCGCGTCGATGGCGAGGCCGACGACCATCATCATCGCGAGCGTCGTGATCGCGATGAGCACGACGGCCTGACCGCCTTCGCCCTCGCGCGAGAAGAAGAATCGCCGCATTAATTTCACCTCTGGATCACCAAGAGTGAGCCGCCGCGGAGCGTGATCTGGAACAGGCCGCCAAGCAGGTAGCGCGAGGGGAGGGGGATGAACGGCGCGCTCGCGTCGACCTGCACCTGGCAGTTGCGGTCGATGCAACCGGACGGTGGCCACTTGACCGCCACGGTGATGTTCGGCACACCGACCGCGGAGTTGCGCACGGCGCTGAAGACCCCAGCGCACGAGCTCGGACCGGTGTAGGTCGGTGTCGACGTACACGAGATCGTGGTGTTCGGCGGCGAGGGGCAGCCGACGGGATCCACGGTCGGATTGCACGGATACACGACCGCGCTCACACCGAGGGTCTCCGCGACCGCGCCGGAGCCGTGGACGATCGCGTAGCGCGTCCCCTCGCGCGCGGCGTACGCGAGCGTGTTCTCCTGCCACGCCGCGCGGGCGACGTCGAAGACGCCCGTGATGATGAGCAGGATGACCGGGAGGATGAGCGCGAACTCGACGAGGGACTGGGCCGACTCGTCGCGCGCGAACAAGCGGCGGGTCATTGCGGCGCCGCCAGCATGCGCATCTTCGTCGTACGGTCGAAGTTCGCCGTGTTGGGGATGAGCGGCCACGGCGTGATCGTGTGGAACGTGAACTGGACACGGACCGTCGCGTAGCACTGGTTCGGCTCGGTGACCGGCTGGACGCAGTCCGTCGTCCCGTCGCTCTTCTTGAACGTCACGGTGACGTGCACCGTCGACGTGTTGTAGCCGTCCATGCCGGGCGTGCGGCTCATCTCGTCGCGGGCGCGGGCCTCGGCCTCGGTCTCGGTCGGCGTGAAGTCGATCGCGGCCGCCTCGGCGCCAGCGC
>VBDU01000042.1 GCA_005883625.1 Chloroflexota bacterium
GGCTAGCGCTCGGTTCGGACGTGCTGCGACTGTCGGCGACCGACGGTGCTTACGTTGTGCTCGGATCGAGTCCGCCCGATGACGCGTTCCGGGGCACGATCCATAACCCGCCTCTGGAGCGCCGAGCCGACACGATCGCTGCGAACCCGGGTACCACGAACCCGCTGCTGGTGGATGCCTTCTTCGCCGCGCCCTACCGGCTCGCGAGCAAGACCGTCCTGCCTCTCAAGGTGCCTGCCGTGCAAGCGCCGGGGGCACCGCAGGCGTGGCTCATCGCCGAGCTCGACCTCGCGCCGCTCGGGGTCACCATCGCGGCGACGAGAGGAATCGCCGAGGATGTCTACGTACTTGGCAAGGCCGGAACGCCGCTCCTTCGCGCGAGCGAAGCTGACACGAACTCGCTCGACCTCGCGCGGATCACTGCGGACCCGGTCATCGCCGCAACAATTGATGGGAGACCATTCCGTGGTCTGGCCACCGATCCGCTGACCGGGCAGCGTCGGCTGGTCGCCACGGCGAACGTCACGCGGCTCGACTGGCACGTCATCGCGGTGACCGATCCCGCCGACCCCGAGGTGGAGCGCGCGCTCGATCAGAGCCTTCTGAGCCGGGGCGCGCTCGTCGCCTTCCTTCTGCTGGGCGCTGCTCTGCTCGCGCGCGCGACGAGCGAGATCGTCCGCACTCGTCAGGCGATCGCGTCCGCTAACGCCGAGCTCGCTCGCGCAACGCGCGCGAAGTCCGAGTTTCTCGCCAACATGAGCCACGAGCTGCGCACGCCCCTAAACGCGATCATCGGCTTCTCCGAAGTGCTGAAGGAGCGAATGTTCGGTGCGCTCAACGAGCGGCAAGAGGCATACGTCGACGACGCTTTGGTCTCGCTGCCGCGGTCGACAGCGCCGTCACGATGGTCCGCGAGCGCGCCGCGAAGCGGAGGATCGAGCTCACGACCGAGCTCGCATCGGACATCGGGGATGTCGTCGCCGACGAGCGGAAGGTGAGGCAGGTCCTCTTCAATCTGCTCGCCAACGCCGTGAAGTTCACGGGCGACGACGGGCGCATCACTGTCAGCGCACACCACGATGCGAACGAGGTCGTGATGACGGTACGCGACACCGGCATCGGGATCGCGCCGGACGAACAGACGCGCATCTTCGAAGAGTTCCGTCAGACGGCCGGCGGTCGGCCCGAAGAGGGCACCGGTCTCGGGCTCGCGCTGTCCCGGCGGATGGTGGAGCTGCACGGCGGCCGGATCTGGGTGGAGAGCGCTCCCGGCTCGGGCAGCGCGTTCACCTTCACGCTCCCGCAGGGCGTGGCGAACGGCGTCTAGGGGGCCGATCAACTACTAGGGTGCCCGTACGAGTTTGGAGGTCTCGTCGCGGACGAAGCCGTCGAGCAAGCGTTCTACCTTCGCCAAATGCGTGGCGTGCTCCTGCTGGCCCTTCTGATGACGAGCTGCGCGGCTCCCGCAGCGGCCCCGATGACCGCGGGTCCGGCGACCAGGAGCGTGCTCACCGCGGATCCGAGTCGGGCGTCCGCGGCGACCCCGACACCGGCGGCGACCGCGAGCGCGTCAACTGGTGCCACCGCGAGCGCCACGGTGAGCGTGAGCGCGACCGCCAGCGCGACTCCCCGCGCGGCGCCGGCCCCTCAGGCGCCGCCGGCTCCGCGGGTCGTCAGGTCTCCGTTCACTTTCAAAGACCGTGAGGGCTGGGTCCTCGGTTATCAGGACGGGAACATCGTCCTGAGACCCGAGCGTGGCGGCGCTCTCCGGCTCCCCGTGCCGATCTACGGATCCGTCTGGGACATCACGTTCGCTGACATCCTGCACGGCTGGGCGCTGGGCCGGATCGTGCGCGGGCCGCAGACGAACTGTCAGCACGCGGCGTTCTATCCGCCGTGCCGCGATGTGATCCTTGGCACCGCGGACGGAGGACGATCGTGGTCGCTCCTCTTGGCGTACGAGACAACCGGCATCACCGGCGAGACGTTCCGCGCCCTGCAGTTCACGGACGCCCGGCATGGCTGGGCGATCCAGTTCCGCGATTCGTGCAGCCCCTGTCGGGCAGAGCTCATCGCCACCGACGACGGAGGCGTGACGTGGAACGTCCGCTGGCGTTCGCCGGACGACGACGTCCTGGACCGTGTCCGCTTCGTGGACGCGCAGCACGGTTGGGCGATCCGGACCTCGTGGTGGACCGCGGGCGAGTTGGGCTCCCCGGGATCGCGCATCGTCGCGACGAATGAATCGGGCCGAGCCGTGCACGCTGGCGAGCTGTCCGGTCCGGCTCTACCGGACGACCGACGGCAAGACCTGGGCACTCGCTGCGGACGGCATCGGGGCGCTGGCGTGCGCGGGTCGCACCGTCTGGCGCCCGGCGTTTCTTGACGCAGATCGCGGCGTGCTCGCGAGCGGGGGCCGCGACGCTGGCGACCCGGGCGGCGTCCTCATCACGCGCAACGGCGGCTCCTCATGGGACTGCACCCCAGCGCAGCCGGGCGCGGCGAACGCTCAGTTCGCCCTGCTGATGATGGGTAGCACGCCTCTCGTCGTCACCAGGGATGCCGCGGCGTCGGATCATCTCTTCTCGAGCCCCGACCTCGGGAACACCTGGGAGGAGCTCCCGCTCTCGCTACCGTTCTAGCGTCCGCTCAGGGCAGCCCGAACTTGGCGGCGAGCACGGCGCGCACCGCGGTGCCCGAGGCCTGCGAGGCGAAGGTCCCCGGCGACTCCTTGAACTCCTCGAAGACCGCGGCGAACGCGACCGACGGCTGCTCGAACGAGGCGAACCCGATGAACCAGCCGTTGGGGTTCCCCGACGGCGTCTCGGCGGTGCCGCTCTTCCCGGCAACGGTGACGCCGAAGCCGCGGAACGGGAAGTACACCGTGCCGTCCGGATCGGCGACGACCGCGCGCATGCAGTCGCGGATGAGCGAGAGCTCGGTGTTCGTCGCGTTCGCATGGCCCGCCATCATCTTCTCGAGCTTGCGCACCGTCGTCCCGCTCCGGTCGCGGATCTCCGTGACGAGGCGTGGCTTCCAGACGATCCCGTCGTTCGCGAGCGCGGCGGCGTAGTTCGCCATCTGCAGCGGCGTCGCGAGCATGAAGCCCTGGCCGATCGCGAGGTTCGTCGCGTCGCCGGGATTCCACACCTTGTCGGCGGGATTGCTGAACCGCTGCTGCTTCCACGCGGGGCTGGGCACGAGCCCTTCCGCCTCGAAGACGTAGTCGATGTCCGTCGCCTTGCCGAGGCCAAAGCTCTTCGCCGCGTTCGGGAGCAGATCGGCGCTCTTGTCGTTCAGCCGCTTGCCGAGCTCGTAGAAGAAGGAGTTGCAGGAGCGCGCGACCGCGGTACGCAGGTCGATCGCCCCTAGATCCGCGGTCTCGTGGTTCAGCTGCACCCACTGCGGCCCGTAGCCGGTCCAGCGGGCCGGGCAGTCGATCCTGTCGCCGTACTTGTAGAGGCCTTCGCGGAGCGCGGCCGCCGCGGTTACCGGCTTGAACGACGAGCCGGTCGCGTACTGGCCGAACGTCGCGCGGTTGAACAGGGGACGGTTCGGGTCGGAGGTGTAGCGGGCGACCGCCCCCGTCTCGCCGCCGGCGAACGCGTTGAGGTCGAAGGACGGCCGGCTCGCCAGGGCGAGGATCTCGCCGCTCCAGGGATCCTCGGCGACGATCGCGCCCTTGCGGTCGCCGAGCGCCTTTTCGGCGGCCGCCTGCATCTTCGGGTCGAGCGAGAGCACGACGTCGCGGCCGGCGATCGCGGGCGTCTCGGCGAGCGTCTCGACCGGCCGCTCGTCGGCCTCGACGATCCCAAGACGGAAGCCGTAGCTGCCCCCGAGCTCGTCGTCGAGCGTCGCCTCGAGCCCGCTGTCCTTCTGCCCGATGAGGTCGCCGGCCTCGACGCCGCGGCCGCTCTTGGGCTTCGCGTCGTCCTCGCTCGCCTGCGTGAGGTACCCGAGCGTCTGCGCGGCGAGCCCCGTCGGGTAGGTGCGCACGCGCGTCGCCTGGAGCTGGACGCCCTCGATGACGACGAGCCGCGGCCGCAGCGCCGCCACCTGCTCGGCCGCGATCGTGCGGATCGGCACGAAGCTGTCCGGCTTCACCCAGGCCTGCGTGTACTTCGCCTTGATGTCGTCGGCCTTCATGCCGAGGACCGACGAGAGCGAGGCGAGCATGCCAGGCTCGGAGCGGATCTGGCCCGGGACGACGCCGACGACCGCGGCCTCCACGAACGTGGCGAGCTCGGTGCCGTCGCGCGCGACGATGCGGCCGCGCGATGTCGGCAGTCGGGTCATGCGGACGAGCCGGCCCGCGCTGAGGTGCGGGAGGATCGCCTCCGGCGTCCAGTCGATCTTCCACGCGGCCTTGTCCTTGTCCCCGACCAGCACGAGGTTCAGCGCCGTCTGCCGCGCGACGTCGCCGACGCGCTGCGTGTGGAAGGTGACGTCGAGCGTGACCGTCGCCCGGCGCGGATCGGGGGAGCCGTTCGCGAGCGCCGGGTGCGAGGCCGCTCCGGTGCGGGCGTCCAGCGACTTCAATGTCATCTCGTCCGCGATGCGCGGCAGGCGGTCGACGAATCCCGCGGCCCCGACGCGCTGCTGCGCCTCGTCGCTCACGAGCGCCCACATGGCCTGGTAGTCGCCCTTGGCCCACGCCGCGGCGTAGGCGCGGGCGACCGGTTCGGGCGGTGGCGGCCCCGGCTCGCACGCCGCGAGGAGCGACGCGCAGAGGAGAAGGAGCGAACACGCATGGCCGAAGCGTCGGGGGCCGGGGGACAGCGCCCCCCGACTGGCGGGGGGCAGCGCCCCCCTAATAACCAGCGGCGTAGCCCTCGCGGCGCGGGTCGGCCCCGCCGGAGAACACGCCGTTCTGCTCGATCGCGATCGCCTGCGCACCACCGGTGACCTCGGCCCAATCATCCACCACCGCGACCTCGTGACCCTTGCCGGCGAGCGCCTTGCGCACGGCTTCGGGGAAGCGCCGCTCCATCTGCAGCACGCGGCCCGACTCGTGGTACCAGCGCGGCTCCTCGATCGCGCGCTGTACGTCCATGCCGTGATCGATCAGCGCGACCGCGAGCTGGAAGTTCGTCTGCACCTGCGCGTGCCGGCCGGGCGTGCCAAAGAGGTACCGCGGGGTCGAGCCATCGAGGGCGAGGACGGTGTTCAGCGTGTGGACGGGACGCTTGCCCGGGGCGAGCGCGTTCGGCGATCGCGGATCGAGCGAGAAGCCGATGAGGCGATTGTTCAGGAGGATCCCCGTGCCCGGCACGACGCAGGCCGAACCGAATGCGCTGAACACGCTCTCGATGAGCGACACGGCGTTCCCGTCACGGTCGACGACCGCGAGGTACGTCGTGTCCGCGGCGGCGAACGCGCCTGCCTCGACGCGGTCGGCCGCCTTCGCGGTCACCGCGCGACGGCGCGCCGCGATGTACTCGGGATCGAGGAGCCGCGCCGCGTCAAATCCGGTGAGCGCCGGGTCGCCGGCGTGCGCGTCACGGTCCGCGAACGCGGCCTTCTTCGTCTCGACCATGAGGTGCACGAGATCGGCGCCGCCCCACTCGTATCCGCCGAGGCCGAGGCCCTCGGCGATCGCGAGCTCCTCGAGCAGGATGTGGCCCTGCGAGACCGGCGGCTGGCCGAACACGCGCAGGCCGCGGTACTCGACCGCGAGCGGGTCCGGGCGGTCGACGCGGAATGCCGCGAGGTCCTCGCGCGCGATCGCGCCGCCGGCGGTCGCTACCCCGCGGACGAAGCGCTCGGCGAGGTCGCCGCGGTAGAAGGCGTCGGCGCCCTCGCTTGCGATCGCCTGGAGCGATGCGGCCAGGTCGGGCTGCTGGAAGAGCTCGCCCACGCGCGGCCAGCGGCCGCGCGGACCGAAGATCCGCGCCGCTTCGTCGTCGCGGCCGAGGCGCTCGCTGTCGTCCGCGATCGACTCCGCGAGGCGGTCGCTCACCGGGAAGCCGTCCTCGGCGTACGCGATCGCCGGCGCGAGGGCGCGCTCGAGGCCGAGCCGGCCGTGGTCGGCGAGGAGCTCGGCCCAGCCGCCGATGACCCCGGGGACGGTCGCGACGATCGCGCCCTGCTCCGGGTAGCCCGCGACGAACCGGTCGAGCGCGAGCGAGCGCGGCGCCGCGCCCGAGGCGTTGTATGCGCTCACCTCACGGGCGCGCGCGTCGTAGACAAGCGCGAACAGGTCGCCACCGATTGAGGTCCGCTGCGGAAGTACGACCGCGCACACCGCGGCCGCGGTCACGGCGGCGTCGGCGGCGCTTCCGCCGTCGCGGAGCGCGGCGAGACCCGCTGCGGTGGCGAGGTGATGCCCGCTCGCGACGAGACCGTTCGCCGCGCGAACGGTCGGGCGGGTGGTCACTGCGGCGATGTTACTTGCGCGATCACTACAGGATCAGCCCGATGGCGACACGGGACGCGAACGCTGCGACCACCGCGAGACCGAGCCCGAGCACGAGCGAGCCATTGGGTCGCGGAACGAGCGGCATAAGGGCGAGCGCGAGCAACACGAGGCCCCAGTGCGGGCTCCCGGCCGTGAGCGCGCCGCCGAAGAGGACGTAGCCGATCGCGACCCAGGCCAGGGCGCCCGCGCCGCTCGTCGCGATCACGAACGCGCAGATCGCGGCGGCGAGCACCGACCCCCAGAGCACGTACTCCGCGAGGTTGCGCGCGAAGCGGCCACCGGTGTCGACGTAGGCCACGCCCGCCATCGCGACCGTGTCGAAGGCCGCGGCGAAGAGGCGGAGGCTCCGGTTCAACGCGAACCCTCGGGCTCGCGGCCGAGAAAGAGCCGCGTGTAGCCCACCGGCTCGCCCGGCACGAGCGGCCGCGGGGCGGTCCCGTCGAGATGCAGGAGCATCGCGTGCTCGTCGCACGCGAAGCGCTTGGGGCAGACCGGGCACTCGGCGGCGCTCTTCTCCGGGAGCCGCCCGAGGCTGGTCAGCGCGAAGCCACATTTTTCGAAGAACTCCGGCACGAGCGTGAGCGCGAACACGCGGCGCACGCCGAGCCGGCGCGCTTCGGCGACGCAGGCGCGCACCAGCGCGCCACCGATCCCCCGCCCCGAGGCCTCGGGACGGACCGCGAGCGAGCGGACCTCGGCGAGCTCGCGCGTGAGGACCGCTAGCGCACAGCAGCCCATGAATCTCGCAGGGGGGTCGCTGTCGCGCCCAGGGGCCCCTACCCCTGCCCTGACGACTCCCCTCTCAACGCTCGCTTCGCGAGCGAGTGTGACGTTGTCTTCGGCGACAACGAAGTCGCGCAGGTGCTCGAGGAGAAAGTCGCGAGACCGCTCGAGCATGCGGTCCTCGCGCGCGTACCGCGCGATGAGGTCTCGCATCGCTTCGATGTCCTCGACGCCGGCCTGGCGGATGGCGAC
>VBDU01000035.1 GCA_005883625.1 Chloroflexota bacterium
CACGTCTGGACCTTGCCGGTCCTTTGTCGTGGGATCGTGCGCGATCGAGAAGAAGACTTTGAGAAGGCGTCCGTAGCTGATCGTCCTCGGGTCGAACTTGATCTCGACCGCTTCAGCGTGGTCGGTCCGTCCGCTGGAAACGGTGCTGTAGTCCGCGGATCTCGCCGTGCCGCCGGCGTAGCCATTCGTGACCGAGGTGACGCCTTCCAGCTGACGGTAGACCGCCTCGACGCACCAAAAACAGCCGCCCGCGAGCACGGCCACCTGTTCAGCCTGGCCCGATGCGCTGGCATCGACGACAGCGTCGGGAAACTGCTCCGGCGAGACGTTCATGGCCTCAGGCTACCCGAATTTCGGCAAACCTCCCCGCACCCGTTGCGCGCCGTGGCGCGTTCCCGGAAGGTATCGGCACCATGGGCATCGTCATCGGGACCCGCGGCAGCGCACTCGCTCTCGCGCAGGCACGGATCGTGGCGGACCGGCTCGACGGCCCCGTCGAGCTGCGCGTGATCCGGACGGCGGGCGACGCGACCGCCGCCCCGCTCAGCGCGCTGGGCGACGGCGTCTTCGTCGACGCGATCGAGCGCGCGCTCGCGAACGGCGAGGTCGACGTCGCCGTCCACTCCTTGAAGGATCTCCCGACGGCGGAGCGCGAGGACCTCGTGATCGCCGCGATCCCGGAACGCGAGGACCCGCGCGACGTCCTCATCACGCGCGAGCGCGGCGGCCTCGCGTCGCTTCCGCCGAACGCCGTCGTCGGGACCTCGAGCCCGCGGCGAGCGGCCTTCCTGCGCGCGCTCGCGCCCGGCATCACGGCGCGCGAGATCCGCGGGAACGTCGAGACGCGCCTCCGGAAGGTGCGCGACGGTGGCTACGACGCGACTGTGCTCGCGCTCGCCGGGCTCCGCCGGCTCGCTCTCGCCGTCGACGACGCCGAGATCCTCACGCTCGCGCAGTGCCCGCCGGCGCCGGGACAGGGTGCCCTCGCGGTCCAGTGCCGGCGCGGCGACGCCGCGCTCGCGACGACGCTGGCGAGGCTCGACCACGCACCGACCCGGCGCGCCGTGACGGCGGAGCGCGCGCTGCTGCGGGCGCTCGGGGCGAGCTGCGCCCTCGCGCTGGGCGCGCACGCGCGCGTCGCCGGCGGCGAGATCGTGCTCGAGGCCGCCCTCGCGACCGACGATGGCGTCATCCGCGCGACCGCGCGGGGCGCCGATCCGCTGGAGGTCGCAGCTGCCGTGCGTCGCGGTGCGTCCGCTCGCCGACGACCACGTCCTCCGCCGCGCGCTCCGCGAGCTCCGCGGCACCGACGCTCTCGTCGTCACGAGCCGCGCCGGGATCGACGCCGTCGTTCGAGCGCTGGCGGGCGCGCCGCTCCCCACGTCGCTCGCGGTCGTCGGGCCCGCGACGGCCGCGGCGGCGCGCCAGGCCGGTCTCGTCCCCTCGTTCGTGGCGAGCCGTCCGGACGGGGCGATGCTCGGCCGCGAGCTCCCGCTCCCGCGCGGGATGGTCCTCCTTGCGCGCTCGGACCGTGCCGGCGACGAGCTTCCCGCGATCCTGCGCAGGCGAGGCGCCGAGATCCGCGAGGTCGTGGCGTACCGGACCGAGACGCCGACGGCGCGCGATCTCTCCGCGGCGCGGACGCTCCTCGCCGACGGAGGGGCGATCGCGTGCTTCGCGTCGGCGAGCGCCGTCGATGGCTTCATCGAGCTCGTCGGCGACGATCTCGCCGCGGGCGTCCGTCCCGTCGCGTTCGGCCCGAAGACGGCGGCGCGCATCCGCGCGCGGCTCCGCCGGGAGCCGGCGGTCGCCGCGTCGCCAGAGCCGCGCGCGGTGGCGCGCGCGATCGCCCGCGTGCTCGGGGAGGTGGCCGATGGCGCTCGTCGGTAGCGCGGCCGCGGCGTTCGCGCGGCACCATCGGCTGCGGCGGACGCCAGCGCTGCGGCGGCTCGTGCGCGAGACGCGCCTCGATCCGTCGCAGCTCGTCCTGCCGGTCTTCGTCGACGCGCGGCTCGATGCACCGGTCGCCATTTCGGCGTTGCCGGGGCACATGCGCTGGCCGGTCTCCGAGATCGCGCGCCAGGCCGAGCGCGCGGCGGCCGCGAAGGTCGGCGGCCTCCTCCTGTTCGGGCTTCCCCAAGAGAAGGATCACCTCGGCCGCGCCGCCGCGGATCCGCTCGGGCCGGTCCCGCGCGCGCTTCGCGCGCTCCGAGCGGCGGCGCCCGACCTCGCGCTCATCGCGGACGTGTGCCTGTGCGAGTACACGACGCACGGCCATTGCGGCGCGCTCGACGCGGACGGCGCGATTGACAACGACGCAACGCTGCCGCTCCTCGCGGACGCGGCCGTCGTGTACGCGGACGCGGGGGCCGACGTGCTCGCTCCGAGCGACATGATGGACGGCCGCGTCGCGGCGCTGCGCGGCGCGCTCGACCGCGAAGGGCACGCCGAGCGCGCGATCCTGTCGTATGCCGCGAAGTTCGCCTCGGCGTACTACGGGCCCTTCCGCGAGGCCGCCGAGTGCGCGCCGCAGAGCGGCGACCGGAACGCGTACCAGCTGGACCCGCCGAACGGCCGCGAGGCGATGGCCGAGCTGCGCGACGACCTCGCTGAGGGCGCCGACCTGCTCATGGTGAAGCCCGCCGGCCCGTACCTCGACATCGTGGCCGCGGCGCGCGCCCGCTACGACGTGCCGATCGCGGCGTACCAGGTGAGCGGCGAGTACGCCGCCCTGCACGCCGCGGCCGAGCGTGGCTGGATCGACCTGCCGCGCGCCGCCCTCGAGTCGCTCGTCGGGATCGCGCGGGCCGGCGCTGGCGTCATCGTCACGTACTTCGCGCTCGACGCGGCGGCCTGGCTCGCGGAGGACCGCCCGTGAGGACGCCGCCGGCATGAACGAGCTGTACCGCTACCTCACGCTCGCCGTGACCGCCGAGTGGCGGCGGCGGCCCGACGACGAGCGGCGCGAGCACAAGCGCGAGCTCGCCGCGGCGGTCGCCGGGAACGCCGCGCGCGTGCACGCGTACTCCCTCGTGGGAACGCGCGCCGACGCGGACGTGCTCCTATGGGCGGTCGCCGACGACCTCGAAGGGCTCCGCGCGCTGGAGGTGCGGCTCGCCGCGACGGCGCTCTGGCGGCACAGCACCCGCCCGTACGCATATCTCGCGGCGAGACGGCGCTCGCGGTACCTCGCGGGGCACGAGCACGCCGACTCCGAGCAGGCCCGCGGCACCGCCGGCCCGGTCGGCGACAAGCCGTACGTCGTGATCTACCCGATGACCAAGAAGCGGTCGTGGTACGCGCTCCCGCACGAGGAGCGGACCCGGATCATGGGCGCGCACTTCGCCGTCGGCCACAGGTACCCGGACGTCCGTATCCACACCGGATACAGCTTCGGGATCGACGATCAAGAGTTCGTCGTCGCCTTCGAGGTCGACGACGTGCGCCGCTTCGTCGCGCTCGTCGCGGAGCTTCGCGAGACGGAGTCCTCCTCGTACACCGAACGGGAGACGCCGATCTTCGTCGGCCGCGCGATGGGCCTCGCCGAGGCGCTCGACGACGTCGACGGCACGGCGGCGCGCGCGCTCGTGACATGACCGCCCCGCTCCTCGTCCGCGCCTGCCGGCGCGAGCCCGTCGAGCGGACGCCGGTCTGGTTCATGCGCCAGGCCGGCCGCTGCCTCGAGGAGTACCGCGCGCTCCGCGAGAGGTTCGGGATCCTCGAGATCGCGCGCACGCCGGAGCTCTGCGCGCGGGTCACCGCGATGCCGGTGGACCGGCTCGGCGTCGACGCCGCGGTCCTCTACGCCGACATCATGCTGCCGCTCGACGGCATGGGCGTCCCGTTCCACATCGAGCCCGACCTCGGGCCGGTCGTGGAGCGGCCGCTGCGGAGCGGGGCCGACGTGGCGGCGCTGCGCGTCGTGGCGGCGGAGGAGGCGACGCCGTACCTCTTCGAGACGATCCGCGCGCTCCGCGGGGACCTGCGGCCCGAGACCGCGCTCGTCGGCTTCGCGGGCGCGCCCTTCACGCTCGCTTCCTATCTCGTCGAGGGACGGCCGTCCCGCGACCACGCGCTCGCGAAGAAGCTGCTCTTCGGCGAGCCGGTCCTCTGGGACCGCCTCATGACGACGCTCGTCGAGGTCGTCTCGCGCTACCTCGTCGCGCAGGTCGCGGCGGGCGTGGACGCCGTGCAGCTCTTCGACTCGTGGGCCGGCGCGCTCGCGCCGCAGGACTACGCCCGGGCCTCGTTGCCCTACACGCGCGAGATCTTCCGCCGCGTCGGCGCGCACGTGCCGCGCATCCACTTCGCGACGGGGAACCCGGCGCTCACGCCGCTGTTCGCCGAGACCCGCGCCGACGTCGTGAGCGTGGACTGGCGCGAGCCGCTCGACGAAGCCTGGGCGCGGATCGGCGACCGCGGCATCCAGGGAAACCTCGATCCCGCCCTGTGCCTCGCGCCCTTCGAGGTCGTCAGCGCAGGCGCCCGCGACGTGCTCCGGCGGGCCGCCGGCCGGCCGGGCCACGTGTTCAACCTCGGCCACGGCGTCCTCCCGGCGACCGAGGCGGACACGCTCGCACGCCTCGCCGAGCTCGTCCACGAAGAGACCGCGGCGGTGCCCGCCTGAGCACGGGCGTCGTGCTCATGACGTACGGCGCGCCCGACGGCGCCGCCGACCTGCCGCGTTACCTCGCCGCGGTGCGCGGCGGTAGGCCGGCGAGCGACGAGCTCGTCGCCGAGATGGCGCGCCGGTACGAGGTTATCGGCGGCTCGCCGCTCGTCGCGCGCACCGAGAGTCAGGCCGCCGCGCTGGAGCGCGCGCTCGGGCCGGGCCACCGCGTCGCGGCGGGGATGCGGTTCTCCGAGCCGTCCATCGCGCGCGCCGCGGCCGCGCTCGTCGCCGGCGGCGCCGATCGAGTCGCCGGCATCGTCCTCTCGCCGCAGTGGTCGGACCTCCTCATGGGCGGCTACGTGCGCGCGCTCGACGAGGCGCTCGGCGACGTGCCGCATCGCGTCGCGCGCTCCTGGTCGGCGGAGCCGCTTTTCATCGAGTCGCTCGCGGGACGCGTCAGTGAGGCGCTCGGCGACGACCAGGAGGGAGCGCCGGTCGTGCTCACGGCGCACAGCCTCCCGCGGCGCGTCTTCGAGACCGACCGCGAGTACGTCGCCGAGCTGCGCGCCACCGGCGAGCGCGTCGCGGCCGCGGCCGGCCTCGACGGCGGACGCTGGCGCTGGGCGTATCAGAGCGCCGGCCACACCCCCGAGGAATGGCTGCGCCCGGACCTCGGCGAGATCTTCCCCGAGCTCGCGCGCGCGGGCCACCGCGCGGTCCTCGTGGCGCCGGTGCAGTTCCTCGCCGATCACCTCGAGGTCCTCTACGACCTCGACGTCGCTGCGGCCGCGCAGGCGCAGGTCGCGGGCCTTGCGTACCGCCGCATCGCGATGCCGAACGCCGATCCGGTGTTCATCGCCGCGCTCGCCGCGGTCGCGCGCCGCACGGTGCCCGAGATCGTTCGGCCCGGCGCACGCGTACTGCCGGCTTGACGAAAGGGACGAGACTAGGCGCGACTTCCGGGGAGGACAAGACATGATCAGCTCGCCACGCCTCGCCCTCGCTTTCGCCGCCGCCGCCGCGATCGTCACGGGGTGCAGCGCGCCCGCCACGCCGGCCGCGGCCCCATCGGCCTCGACGCCGCCCGCGGCCTCGACCGCGGCCGTGAGCCCGTCGCAATGCGCGACGCAGACCGTGCTCACCGTTCCGGCACAGGCGAGTCTGCCGGTCGGAGCGACGCCCGCGCCGACGCTGCTGCCGGCGGTGGCCGCGAACGTCACGGTCGTGCCGATCAACCGGATCCCGATCCCCCCGATCGCGGGGAAGACCGCTTCGATCGACATCATGGAGATCGACCAGGCGGCGCATCTGCTCTACGTGACCGACCGCACCGACAACGGCCTCGACATCTTCGACGTCTCGACGCCGTGTGCGAAGTACGTGAAGACGATCGACCTCGGCTCCGGTCCGAACGGCGTCGTCGTGGCGAAGAACGTGAACAAGCTGTTCGTCACGCTGAACGACAGCAACGTGGCCATCATCGACGCCACGCCCGGCTCCGAGAAGGTCCTCGCCAAGGTGAGCACGGGTGGGAAGAAGCGCGCCGACGAGATCGACTACGACGCGAAGGACAAGAAGATCTACGCGGCGAACAGCGATGACGGGATCGTGACGGTCATCGATGCCACGACGAACGCGGTCCTGAAGAAGTTCGAGAACCTCGGCGATGCCCTCGAGCAGCCCCGCTACGACACCGCGGACGGGATGATGTACCTCACGAGCTCCGACCAGAACGCGATCTTCCAGTTCGACCCGACGAAGGACGTCATGGTGAAGAAGTTCGACGTCGGGACGAAGTGCAGCCCGAACGGGCTCGCCATCAACCCCACGACGCAACACGCGCTCCTCGGCTGCAGCAGCCGCTCCGCGAACAACGTCGTCGAGTGGGACCTCGCGGCGGGGAAGGTCGTCGCGACCTTCGACCAGGCCGGCGCCGGCGACGCCGTCTTCTACAGCTCGAAGGCCGACCGCTTCTTCTTCGCCGCCTCGAACTTCAACCGCGGCGCCCTCATGGCGATCTTCACCGGCAACCCGGTGAAGTTCGTGACGGGGATCCCGACGGCGATCGGGAGCCACGGCGTCGCGTACGACGAGACGAACGGGATCATCTACACGCAGGACCAGAACCCGAACGAGGGCGCGCTCTTCAGCTTCAGCGCGCCGAAATAGCCCAGACCTCCGGCGGCGGGTGCGGCTAGCATCCGCCGCCGGGGGAGGGGCTGACCGTGGGCACGCCTTCGCTCTGGCTCGACCGCGAGACCATGCGCCGCCTGGGCTACCGCACGATCGACGCGCTCGTCGAGCGCCTGTCGCGTCCCTGGGACGCCACGCCGATCGTGCGGACGGCGACGCCCGAGGAGCTCGCGGCACGCCTCGGCGGGCCCGCGCCGGAGGAGCCGGTGGACGGCGCGGTACTCCTCGAGCGGCTCGAGCGCGACGTCCTCCCTTTCATGGCGCGCAACGAGCACCCCGGCTACTTCGCGTACATCCCCGGCTGCGGGACGTGGCCGGGGGCGCTCGGCGATCTCATCGCAAGCGCGCTGAACATGGACGTGGGCTCGTGGGGTCTGTCCGCCGGCCCGAGCGCCGTAGAGCTCGCGGTCCTCGACTGGTTCAAGGAGTGGATCGGGTACCCGCGCGACGCCGCGGGGATCCTCACGAGCGGGGGGAGCGCCGCGAACATGACCGCGCTCGCCTGCGCGCGCGAGGCCGTGGTCGGCGCGATGTCCGACCGCCTCGTCGTCTACTGCGCGGACCAGGCGCACTCGTCGATCGCGCGGGCCGCGCGCATCCTCGGGTTCCGACCCGATCAGGTCCGCGTGCTCCCCGTGGACGCGCGGTCTCGGCTCCGGACGGACGCGCTCGTGGCGGCGATGGAGGCCGACGTGCGGGCCGGACGCGAGCCGCTCTTCGTGGCCGCCGCCGCAGGTTCGACGAGCACCGGCGCGGTCGACCCGCTGCAGGAGCTCGGGGAGATCTGCCGCGAGCGCGGCGTCTGGCTTCACGTCGACGCGGCGTACGGCGGGTTCGCCGCGATCGCCGAGCGCGGCCGCGCGGCGCTCGCCGGCATGGAGCTCGCCGACTCGGTCACGCTCGACCCGCACAAGTGGCTGTACCAGTCGTTCGAATGCGGCTGCATCCTCGTTCGCAAGGGCCACCAGCTCCGCGAGGCGTTCGAGATCGTCCCCGACTACCTCAAGGACGCGAAGGGGATGGTCCCCCGCGAGGTGAACTTCGCCGACTACGGGATGCAGCTCTCGCGCACCTCGCACGCGCTCAAGGTGTGGCTCTCGCTCCAGCACTTCGGCCTCGCCGCGTTCCGCGCCGCGATCGACCGGTGCTTCGACCTCATCGACGGCGCGGCGCAGCGGATCGCACGGAGCCCCGATCTCGAGCTCCTGAGCCCGCCATCGCTCGGTGTCCTGTGCTTCCGCCGGCGCTTCCCCGGGATCGCGGACGAGGACGAGATCGAGCTGCGCAACGCGAAGCTCGTCCGCGCGCTCGCGGCGACGACGACCGGGTTCGTGTCGACCACACGGCTCCGCGGCCGCTTCGCGATCCGCCTCTGCGTCCTCAACCACACCTCGCGCCGCGAGGACGTCGATGCGGTCATCGATTTCATCGAGCGCACGCCGGTCGAGGCGGCTGCCGTCGCGCCCGCCGCGGTGACCGAGTACGACCGCGACGTGCGTCTCGAAGACGGCTGGCTCGGCGCGCCGCGCGTGGACGCGGACGTGATCCGCGGCCTTCGCCTCTTCGCGGCGCTCGAGCCGCGCGACGTCGACCGCGTCGCCCGGATGGCGCGCGAGGTGGACATCCCCGCCGGCGCGACGATCGTCGAGCAGTGGGAGGTCGGCCGGGAGTTCTACGCGATCGTCGAGGGGACCGCGCGCGTGTTCAAGGACGGGCGGCAGATCGACGACATGGGCCCCGGCGATTACTTCGGAGAGCTCGCGGCGCTCGAATGGGGCGCGAGCTTCTCGTACCCGCGACTGGCGACGGTGCTCGCGACGTCGCACGTGCGCGCGCTCGTCCTTCCGGGTCCGTTCTTCAACGAGCTCGTCCGCGACGCGCCGAGCGTGGGCGCCGCGATCCGCGCCGCGGTGCGGACGCGCATGCCCTGACGGCTAGCCCTGGAGCGCTCGCGCGGCGGCCTCGGCCGATCGCGCGCTCGCGGGGTGGGCGGTGAGCGCGGCGAGGAATTCGTCGCGGCCGAGGGCATAGAGCGAGACGTCGCTGTCCGCGCGAACGGTCGCGGAGCGGGGCGCGTCCCGCAGGAGCGCGAGCTCGCCGAAGTGGTCTCCGGGCCCGAGCGTCCGCACCGGCCGGCCGCCGATCGACACCGCGGCGGTGCCGCGCTCGATCACGTAGAAGCGGTCGCCGCGCTCGCCCTCGCTCACGAGCGCGCTGCCGGCCCGCGCCTCCACCGGGCGCAGCGCCTCGGCGACGCGCTCGAGCGAGGGCGCGGGGAGTGCGGCGAAGAACGGGACCCGCCGGGCGATGGCGAGCGTGCGCTCGGGCACGCGCGCCCGCCGGTCCGCCGTCCGGAGCGCCGGCAGCGCGATCACCAGGAGCACCGGGAGCAGCGCACCGATCGCGGCGAACGCCGCGGCGCTGCCCAAGCGCTCGACCAGCACGGGTGCGGCGAGCGCGCCGATCGCGAGCGCGGCCATCGACGATCCCTCGAGCACGCCGAACACGCGCGAGAGGACATCGGGCGCGGCGAGGCGCTGCAGGAGCGTGCGCCCGGTGACGTCCATGAGGCTGCGACCCGCGCCCCCCGCGACGACGAGCGCGAAGACCGCCGGCGCGCTGGGTACGGCGCCCGCGAACACGAGGCCGAGCCCCCACGCGGCGACGCCGAGCGCGAGCCAGCGCGCGAGCCCGGCGCGCCCGGCGAGGCCGCCGGCCCACGCCGCGCCGAGCACGCCGCCGAGGCCGAGCGCCGCGTTGAGCGCGCCCACGCCGGCCTCGCCGAGGCCGAGGGCCGCGAGGGCGAGGACGACGAAGAGCACGTCGAGCGCGCCGACCTGCAGCTGCTGGGCGCCGAGGAGCACGACGAGCGCGAGGGCGCCGGGGTCGCGCGCGAGGACGCGGAAAGCGCCGAGGGCGCCTCCGGCCACACGCTCCCCGCGCCGGCCTGCCGCGGCGACCCGCACTCCCGCGACCGACAGCGCGCCGGCGACGACCGCGGCGGCCGTGACCGTGAAGACGAGGGCCGGGCCCCAGATCGCGAGCAGGGCGCCCGCGAGCGCCGGTCCGGCGAGGATGCAGCCGTTCTCGATCGTGCCCAGGGCCGCGTTGGCGGCGGTGAGGGCGTCGGGCGTCGCGACGAGCGAGGGCAGGAGCCCGTTCTGCGCGGGACGCACCAGCGTCAGGCTCGTCGCCGCGGTAGCCGCGAGCAGGTAGACGACCGGCACGGGTGCGGCGAAAGCGAGCGCGGCGGCCGTCGCGGCGGTCGTCGCCGCCTGCAGCCCGTAGCCGGCGAGGAGGACGCGGTGGCGCGGGAAGCGGTCGCCGAGACCGGCGCCGAACGGCGCGAAGAGCGCCGCTGGAACGAGCTGGACCACCGCGACGAGCCCGGATCCCGCCGCGCCGCCGCGCTCGTACGCGTACACGAGCATCGCGATCCAGGTCGCCCACTCGGCCACGTTGAACGTCGCGAAGGCGAAGGCGACCCGCCGTAGCGCCGGATCGCGCGCGATCGCCCCGAGCCCGCTCAGCGGAGGATGAAGCCGCCGGCGAGCGGGTCGTCCGGAGCGAAGAGGAGCTCGCTCCGTCCGGTGATCCAGGCGCTGCCCTCGACCTCGGGCACGACCGCGTCGTGCGGACCGAACCGTGCCGTCCGCGCCACGCGGCCGACGAACCGCGTGCCGATGATGCTCTCGACGGCGAACGCCTCGGCCACGCCGACGCGGCCGCGCGCATGCTCGATCGCGAGCCGCGCGCTCACGCCGGTGCCCGTCGGCGAGCGATCGACCTCGCCCTCCGCGAAGACGCACACGTTGCGGGAGTGCGCGTCGTCGCCGAGGGGCGGTCCGGTGAAGATCGTCCCGTACAGGAACGAGAGCTCCGGCTCGAACGGGTGGCGCACCTCGCGTGCCGCCATGACCGCGCGCTTGATGCGCGAGCCCGCGTCGATGAGCGCGCGGTAGTGCGCGGCGTCGAGCGCCAGCCCGAGATCCGCCGCGTCGACGAAGGCGTAGAAGGCGCCGCCGAACGCGAGGTCGTAGCGCACGCGGCCGACCCCGGGCACGTCGACCCGCTCGTCGAGCGCGAGCACGAACGACGGGACGTTCTCGAACGCGACGCTGCGCACGCGACCCTGCTCGCGCCGCGCGCGCGCCACGATGCGGCCGGCCGGCGCGTCGAAGCGGACGACGTCGCGGGGCGAGAGCAGCCCCGTCTCGAGGACGACCGTCGTGAGCGCGATGATCCCGTGGCCGCACATCGTGCTCCAGCCTTCGTTGTGCAGGAAGAGCACGCCGAGGTCGCCCTCCGGCGCGACGGGCTCGGTCATGATCGCGCCGTACATGTCGGCGTGTCCGCGCGGCTCGAACATGAGCGCGCGGCGCAGGCCGTCGAGATGCTCGCGCGCGTAGCGGCGCTTCTCGACGATCGTGGCGCCGGGGACCGGATCGATCCCCGACGTGACGACCCGCAGGGGCTCTCCCGCCGCGTGGGCGTCGATCGTGGTCACGCGACGCCAGCCCGCCGGCGCCTGCCAGTCGCGCATGAGCGAGGATTCTGTCAGCGGTGCGACGAGGCGTTGCGCATCGCGCGCGACCGGTCTGAAACTCTCCTGACGCGGAGCCGCGGCTATCCTCGCCGGGGTGTTCCGTACGTCCCAATGGATCGTCCTCGCCGCGATCGTCGCTGCGTGCGGGGCGCCGACGCCGGCACGGGACGCGCTGAGCGGCACGTATGCGATCGGCGGCGGGGACGCCGCGCTGCCACAGGTCCAGGCGCTCGTCGACGCCTTCGTCGCGAAGCGTCCGGCTGTGAAGTTCAAGATCGACACCTCGCTCGGCTCGGACGGTGCTGTGAACCTCGCCGCCGACCGCACGATCGACCTCGGCATGGTGAGCCGCGATCTCCTGCCGAGTGAGAGCGAGCGGGTCGATCACGTCGTCATCGGGGCCGCGGGGACGGGGCTCATCGTCCACGCGAGCAACGCGGTGAACGGGCTGAGCGGCGCGCAGGTGCAGGACATCTACGCCGGCCGCATCAAGGACTGGTCGGTGGTCGGCGGCCCGCTCCTTGCCATCGTGCCCATGGTCCGCGAGAAGGGCTCGAGCGCGCGCACCGCCCTCGAGACCTACCTGTTCGCGAGCAAGCCGGTGTACGGACCCGGCGTGATCGAGATCCAGGGAGGCGAGCAGATGCGCCAGGCCGTCGCGGCGCAGCGCGGGGGCATCGGGACGATCGGCGTCCAATCGAACGACCCCGAGGGCGCCGGCATCAAGCTCCTCACGATCGACGGCGTTGCCGCGACGAAGCAGTCCCTCCGCGACGGCACCTACAAGATCCGCCGTCCGCTCTACCTCGTGTTCGCGCGGACCTCCCCGGCGCCCGCGATCGCGGCCTTCCTCGACTTCGTGCGCGGCCCAGACGGCCAGAAGGTCCTCGACCGCTTCTAGCCCGGGCGCGGCGATAATCGGCGCGTGACCGAGGGCCTCCTCGTCATCGCGGACATCTCCGGATACACCAGCTTCGTCGCGGGGACCGAGCACGAGCATTCGCGGGAGATCCTGGCCGAGCTCATCGAGCAGATCGCGAAAACGTTCGGCGGCAAGCTCTCCATCGACCAGGTCGAGGGGGACGCCCTCGCATGCACGACCGAGCGCACCGATGTCGCGGTCGCGGACTGGCTCCGCGAGACCTTCCGCGTGTTCCACCGCCGGCTGCGTGACATCCGTGCGGCGACGACGTGCCCTTGCCGTGCGTGCGCGACCGTCCAGGAGCTCGGCCTGAAGTTCGTGGTCCATCGGGGGAGCTACTCGCGCCACGAGGTCGCCGGACGGCCCCAGCTGCACGGCGCCGACGTGAACCTCGTGCACCGGCTCCTCAAGAACAGCGTCCCGCTGCACGAGTACCTGCTCGTCACGGAGACGGCGCTCGCGGCCTGGCCGGACAGCGTCCGCTCGACGCTGGTCCTCTCGCCGCAGCGCGACGGCGTCGGCGAGGTCGGCGCCGCGTACCTGGACCTCCGGCCGCTCCGCGCTGACGTGTGGAACGAGCCGCGACCGGCCGTGCGGCCGGAAGACGCGAAGCTCCGTGGCGTCACGCGATTCCCGGGGACCCCCGAGCAGGTCTGGCGCCATCTGACGGAAGCGAAGCTTCGACAGCTCTGGATGGGCGTGCCGCGTGTCGACTTCATGCCTGGAGCGCGCGGCTCGCTCGTTGGCGCGGAGTACCACTGCATCCACGGGGAGAACCAGAAGACGGTGTTCCGCATCCTGGCCTGCGACGCGCCGAGAGAGCTCACTGTGCAGATGGATTTTCCGTTCGTCGGCACGGTCTGGCGGACGGATCGTGTCGCGCCCGAGGGGGTGGCCACGACGCGCGTGGACACCGCGATCACCTGGCACGCTCGCGGTATCGCCGCGCCGCTCGCCGACTTCATGGCCTCGCGGATGCTCCGCAAGTACGGCGCGATCTACGACAGGCGCGTGAGCGAGATGCTGAGCGCGTGAACCGCGCGGCGGCCGCCCTTGGCCTGCTGCCGGGTGAAACGACGCTCGCCGTGACGGTCACCGCGGTCATGCTCCTCACCTCGACCGGCGCGGCGATGGGCGGGGCGGCGACCGACGCCCTCTTCTTCGCGCACTTCGACGTCGCGCAGCTTCCCCTCATGTACGTCGCGCTCGGCGCGGTCACGCTCGCGTTCACGCTCGCCGTGTCCGCGCTCTTGGCGCGTCCCGACCGCGCCCGCCTGTACGCCGCGATCCCGCTCGCGCTCGGTCTCGTGCTCGTGCTGGAGCGGGTGCTCGTCGCGACCGGCGCGCCGTGGGTCTTCCCCGCGATCTGGCTCGCGATGAACGTCGTCGCGACGCTCCAGGGGATCGTCACCTGGGGCGTCGCGTCCTCGCTGACCGACACGCGGCAAGCCAAGCGACTCTTCCCGCTGTTCAACGCCGGCCGCATCGGCGGCAGCATCGTCGGCGGGTTCGGGACGACGGCGCTCGCCGGCGTGTTGCACGCGGAGAACCTCATCCCGATCTGGGCGGCGTCGCTCGTGGCCGCGTTCGCCCTGATCGTCGCGCTCTTCCGCGCGCGCCGGCCCGTATCCGACGAATTCGTCACCGAGGCCGGCGGGATCCTCGAGGAGATCGGAAAGGGGTTCGCGGTCGTCCGGCGGTCGCCGCTCCTTGGGCTGCTCTCGCTCGCCAGCGTCCTCTTCTCCGTCCTCTATTTCGCGCTGGCCCTGCCGTTCACGCGCGAGATCCGCGCGACCTTCGCGGACGGGGACGCGCTCGCGGCCTTCCTGGGTCTCTTCAACGGCGTGACGACCGCCGCGGCGCTCGGCGCCTCGCTCTTCCTGGCGAACCGGATCTACGCGCGCGTCGGGGTGGTGAACGCGATCGTCGCCTTCACCGGGATCTATCTCGTGGGGTTCGCCGTCCTCGCGGCCGTGCCCGGGCTGGCGACCGTGATCGCGTTCCGCTTCGTGCAGCTGGTCTGGCTCACCGGCATCGCGGACACCGCGTACCAGGCGCTCTTCAACCCCGTCCCTCCGGAACGGCGCGACCAGACCCGTGCGTTCATGGAGGGCGTGCCCGGACAGGCGGGCATCGCGCTCGCGGGCATCCTCCTGCTGGCCGGCGACCGCGCGCTCGAGCCGCAGCAGATCTCGCTCATCGGCCTCGGCATGGCGCTCGTCGCGCTCGTGCTCGTCCTGCGCACGCGCGGCGCCTACCGTCGCGCGCTCGCCGACGCGCTCCGCGCCGGACGCCCGCAGCCATTCCTCGTCGAGCGCGATCCGCTCGGTGTGGTGGCGCGCGACACCGCCGCGGTCGCGACGGCGCTCGCGGGCCTCGCCGACGCCGACGCCGGGGTGCGCCGCGTGAGCGCCGAGGTGCTCGAGCAGGTCGCGCGCCCCGAGCACCGGGACGCCCTCGTCGCTGGGCTCCGCGACGAAGACGGCGTCGTGCGCGTCAGCGTGCTGCGAGCGCTCGGCCGGATCGCGCCGGGCGCTCGGCTGGACATGGCGGAGGTCTTCCGCGGCGACCCTTCGGCGTCCATGCGTGCGGCGGCGGCGGCCGCGCTGCGGGACCGTGAGGTGCTCTCGGCGATGCTCGTGGCGGGGAGCGAAGACGAGCGCGACGCGGCACTCGCGGAGCTCGCGCGCGACGAAGCGCTCGCCGACCTCGCTCGGCCGCTCCTCGCGGAGCCGTCCCCGCGGATCCGGCGCGCGGCGCTCGCCCTCGTCGCGCCGCGCGACGCCCTCGTCGCGCGTGCCGCGCTCGACGATGAGGACGAAGCGGTCCGCGCCGTCGCGCTCGCGGCCCTGAGCTCGTCCGGTCGGCCCGAGGCGCGCGCCGCGCTCCGGTCGCTCGCCGAACGCGAGCGGGACGAGGTGCTCGGCGATCTGCCCTACGCCGCGGCGCGGCCGGCGGACGAGCGCGCCCGCCTGGTCGCCGATGCCCTGCGGCACCGCGCTCGCGGCCACGGACGGCGCGCGATCGCCGCCGCGCTCGCGCTCACCGGGCGCATGCCCGACGAGCTCGTCCTGGAGGCTCTGGAGCGCGACGACGCCGCGCGGCGCGCGAGCGCGCTCGAGCTGGTCGAGACGGCGACCGACCCCGGAATCACGCGACCGCTCCTGCCGCTGTGGGAGGGCGGCGCGTCCGTCGACGCGCGAGACACCGCGCAGCTCCTCGATCGCGCGCGCAACGATCCGGACCCATTCATCCGCGAGCTCGCGACCGACGAGATGATCGGAGGGACGACGATGCAGACGCTCGACACGCTCTCGCCGCTCGAGAAGATCCTGTTCCTGCGGAAAGTGGCGCTCTTCGCGACGCTCCCACCGGCGGAGCTGAAACAGGTCGCGCAGATCACGAGCGAACAGCTCTACGCCGATGGCGCGACCGTGGTCCGCGAAGGCGATCGAGGCGACCGCCTCCTCATCATCGTGAGCGGCGCGCTTCGCGTGCTGTCCGGCGCGAAAGAGATCGCGCGACGCGGACCGGGCGAATACGTGGGCGAGATCGCCCTCGTCACCGGCGAGCCGCGCACGGCGTCCCTCGTCGCGAGCGGCGACACGCGGTGCCTGGCGATCGGCCGGCGCGAGTTCGACGCGATCCTCCGCGATCGCCCGCAGGTCGCGCTCGACGTCATCCGCGTGCTCGCGCTGCGTCTTCGCGAGGCGACCGTTCGCGCGGCCTAGAATCGCGCCGTTCGACGATCTTTCGCCGAGAGGTGCGGAATGTTCCGACGAACGCTCGCGCTCGCGTTCAGCCTGGCCCTGGCGGCGGCGTGCTCCCAGGCCGGCACGGGAGGGGCGACGACCGCGCCGACGGGATCCGCGACGACCGCTCCGTCGCCATCGCCGACGCCCGCGCCGACGCCGTCGCCCGCGCCGAGCGGCGCCGCGGTGCCGAAGATCCCCGATGCTGTCGCGGTCACCGTGGAGGCGCCGACGACCGCACTCCTCGTGCTCGACATCACGACGGTCATCTGCACGCCGCGTCCGGCCTGCGTCGCATCCGTCCCGAAGATCCAGGCCCTGCTCAAGAAGGCGCGCGACGCGAAGGCGTTCGTCGTCTACTCGCAGACGACCACGGCCGGCACGCAGGTCCTCCCCGAGGTCGCTCCCGTCGCCGGCGAGCCGCAGGTGGCCGGGCGCGCGGACAAGTTCTTCAGCACCAATCTCGACGACCTGCTGAAGTCGAAGGGCATCAAGACCGCCGTCATCGTCGGCTCCGCCGCACACGGCGCGGTCCTCTACACGTCGTTCGGGGCGAACGAGCGCGGATACACGGTCGTCGTGGCGGAGGATGGGATGTCGGTGGGCGACACCGAGACGTTCGGGCTCACCGTCGCCAAGTGGCAGCTGCTCAACCAGCCCGGCTTCGCCAATCCGGAGAACAAGCCGCTCGACCCGCAGCACGTGACGATCTCGCGGTCCGACCTCGTCACCTTCAAGTAATCCGTCGGGCGGCTTTGCCCCCCGGCGCCCAACCGGGCAAACGAAGCGGCGCCGGAGATCTCTTTCGATCATCCGGCGCCGCACGCAGGAGGTTGGGGGACGGGAGTCTTGTTGAGCTAGCGGCGCGGGCCCGGGCCGGCGTGGTCGACGAGGTTCGTGATGCGCTGCTGGAGGTTCGCCTTGAGCTGCGTCGCCTGGTCCGCGGTGATCGTGCCGGCCTTCTGTGCGGCGTCGATCTTCGCGGTCGCGTCGTCGACGAGGGCCTTCACGAGGCCGTCGCGGCTCTTGCCGGAGGTCGCGTTCGCGATCTGCGCGAGCGTCTGACCGCCCTGGAGCTTGGTGCGCAGGTCCGCCGTCGTCGTGCCGAGGTACGTCGCCGCGGCCTGGAAGGGATCGCCCGTGACCATCGGGCCACCGGGGCCGCGACCGAAGCCTGGACCGGGACGGCCCTGCGGCGCGCCCTTCTGGTCGACGATCTGCGCGATCCGCGTGGCGTCCGCCGTGGTCAGGGCCTGGACGAGACCGTCGCGGGTCTTGCCGTGCGCGACCGCGACGTCGGCCATGCTCTTGGTCGTGCCCATCTCGGTGCGCAGCTGGTCGGCGGTGATGCCGATGTAGGTCGCCGCCGCCGAGAAGAGGTCGTCGCCGTGGAATCCGTTGTTCGCGAGTGCCTCGTACGCGCCGCCCGGGACGCTCGCGGCGACCTCGGCGGTGATGCTCGGTCCGAAGACGACGCCTCCGACGAACGCGATCGCGAGCACCGCGCCCGCCGCGATCGTCGTCGGCTTGAGTGACTTCATGTGTTCCTTCCTTTCGGCGCTGGGTCTGACACAAGGGCATCACCCGCGCGCCGCGGCCGCATGAGAGCGCGCTAAGACTTTCCACGGGCGCCGAATACCGGCGTTTCGCACGCTCGGCTCTTAGGGCGTTCTTAGCCGCCCTCCCTAGACTCGTGCTCGTGCGCGTCCTCCTCGTCGAGGACGATCCCGCCGTCCGTGGGGCGGTCGAGCGCGCGCTCCGCGGCGCGGGGCACCAGACGGACCTCGCGCCGGAAGGCACGAAGGCGCTCGACCTCGCGATCGCGAACCCGTACGACGCGGTCGTCCTCGATCTCGGGCTCCCCGGCCTCGACGGTATCGAGGTCTGCCGCCGGCTGCGCGACGCGGGCAACGGCGTGCCGATCCTCATGCTGACCGCGCGCGCCGCGGTCGCCGACCGCGTCGAGGGCCTCGACGCCGGCGCCGACGACTACCTCGTGAAGCCCTTCGCGCTCGACGAGCTCCTCGCGCGGATCCGCGCGCTCGGCCGGCGCAGCGCGAACGGCGGCGTCACGGCGCGCGGCGTCCTGC
The DNA here is from genome assembly GCA_005883625.1 of Chloroflexota bacterium. Lineage (GTDB taxonomy): Bacteria > Chloroflexota > Limnocylindria > P2-11E > P2-11E > 3-1-20CM-2-70-9. The sequence goes on from VBDU01000035.1 coordinate 18,116, forward strand.
GCTTCGGCGACGTCTCGCTCGACCGCGACACCATGACCGCCAAGCGGGGTGAGCGGCCGATCTCGCTCACGCGCACGGAGTACCAGCTGCTCGAGCTCTTCCTCGAGAACGAGGCGGAGGGCGGGGCGCGCGTCATCCAGACCGTGCGCGGCGTCGGCTACGTGCTGAGGGACGCGTGAGCTTCCGGCTTCGCGTGACGGCGCTCATCGCGGTGGCCGTCGCGGTCGCCTCGATCGGCGCTGCGGTCGCGATCTACGTCGTCGTGCAGGACCAGCTCACGAGCCAGGTGGACCGCACCCTCGCCGAGACCGCCGGGGCGGTCCTGCGCGGTCCGCGCCCGGACGACCGGCGCCCGCCGTTCGGACGACCGCCGCAGCTCGTCTCCGGGAGACAGGACATCTTCGGCCAGCTCGTCGACTCCTCGGGCAGCGTCGTCCGCGCCGACCTCGGCGAGGCGGTCCCCGCGCTCGTCACGCCCGAGGTGCGCGAGGTCGCGGCGGGGAAGCGGCAGCCGTTCTATGCGACCGCCGAGTCGGGGGACGTCCGCGTGCGCGTCTACGTGACGCCGTTCGGCAGCGGCGTCGCGCTCGAGCTCGCGCGGTCGCTCGAGGACGTGGACGGCGCGCTCGCCGAGACCCGGGTGCGCCTCATCGAGATCGCGCTCGCGGGTGTCCTCGTCGCCGCCGCGCTCGGCGCGCTCGTCGCGCGGGCCGTGCTCGCGCCGGTCGCGCGCCTGGGGGAGACCGTCGAAGAGGTGACGCGCACGCGCGACCTCACGCGCCGCGTCGGCGCGCGCGCGAACGACGAGCTCGGGCGGCTCGCGCGCAGCTTCGATGGGATGCTCGCCGCGCTCGAGATGTCGCTCCGCTCGCAGCGCCAGCTCGTCGCCGACGCGTCGCACGAGCTGCGCACGCCGCTCACGAGCCTGCGCACGAACCTCGAGCTCCTCGAGCGCGGGCAGCCGACCGACGAAGACGATCGCACGCAGCTGCTCCACGACCTCGTGGCGCAGATGGAGCGGCTCTCGACGCTCGTCGCCGACCTCATCGACCTCGCGCGCGACGAGGAGGCGCCGCTCCCGATCGAGGACGTGCGCCTCGACGAGATCGCCGCCGAGGCCGCCGACGCGGTGCGCTTCCGGTACCCCAAGGTGCGTGTCGTCGTGGAGGCGACCGAGTCGAGCGTGCGCGGCGTGCGCTCGCGGATCCTCCGCGCGGTGACGAACCTCGTGGACAACGCCGCGAAATGGAGCCCGGCCGGCGCGACGGTGGAGGTGAGCGTGCGCAGCGGCGAGGTCTCGGTACGCGACCACGGCCCGGGCATTGCGCTTGAGGACCGCCCGCGCGTCTTCGACCGCTTCTGGCGCGCCGCGAGCGCTCGCCACATGCCGGGCTCGGGCCTCGGGCTCTCGATCGTGAAACAGGTCGCGGAGGCGCACGGCGGCTCGGTGACGTTCGAGGATCCGCCGGACGGTGGCGCGCGGTTCAGATTGCGGCTGAGCGGCGTGCGCGCCTAGATGGGCGCGCCGGCTTCTACGAATGGTGCGTCGTGGTGATGGGCTGGCGCCCGGTCGTGCGCAGGCTCGGCGCGATCGTCGCCTGCGGCAGGACCGTCGTCTGGCGCCCGCGAGTCCGCGCGTTCGTCACCGGCCCCACGGAGGGCGTCGCGGTGGGCGGGGCCTTCGCGACCGGCGGCTGCAGCGGGGCGCTCGCGCTGTACGCGTGCGAGGTCGCGTAGCCCATCCCGCCCGCGAACACGACGAGCGCGGTACAGACGGAGCCGGCCTTGAGGAGCCACGCCGGCGCGCGGAGACCGCCCGCGGCCGCGCTCCGGCGGTCGGCGATCAGCGTGCGCTCCGGATGCGCACCGCGACGAGCTGCGCGACCGCGATCGGGATCACCATCGCGCCGAGCGTCGGCAGCTGGGCGAGGGGATAGGCGAGGTCGGCGCTCGCCGAAACGGCGAGCCGCGAGAGCGTGGCGGCGACGATCCGTGTCATGCGTCAAGGAGACCATCGGCCCCGGCCACTCGCATGAGACGGCGCTAAGACGCGCCGTCCCTTAGCAGACTCTTAGGTCCTCACCGTCGTCGACATGATCCGGCTGGAGGCGCACCTGGTCGCGACGCGGAGGTGAGCCCGACGCTCTAGGCTGGCGCGCCGCATGCTGCCCATGGATCGGGCGGACGCCGGTTTTCCATAACGCAAAAGGAGCGCGCGGTGAGCGGGGGACGCAACACGCTGGGTCACGACCTCGTCAAGCGCTGGGGCTGGCTCGATCCTTTCGCGAATTTCTTCGGCGCCATCGTCGGCGGCTTCTACAAGGTGCCGGGCACGCATCCGCTCAAGGACCTCCTCCACGGCACGTGGCCGCTCCACCATCCGCTCCATCCCGCGGTCACGGACCTCACGATCGGCGGGTACACCGCCATGGTCGCGCTGGACGTGCTCTACGTCGTGACGGACGAGCCCGGGCTCCTCCGCGCCGCGGACTTCGTCCTCGTCGTCTCGTTCATCACCTCGCTCGGCTCGATCCTCTCGGGCTTCACCGACTGGAACGAGACGTACGACACCGAGCGCCGGAACGGCATCTTCCATGGCCTGCTCATGACCGTCGCGAGCGTCGGCTTCCTCCTGTCGCTCTGGCTGCGGGTCGGCGCGGCCGGGGACGCCCGCGCGAGCGCGATCGTCATCTCGACCGTCGCATGGCTGCTCATGCTCTTCGCGAGCTACTTCGGCGGCGAGATGACGTTCGGCTTCGGCACCGAGGTGAACCGCCAGGCCTGGAGCGAGGTCCCCGAGAAATGGGAGCCGACCGAGGTCACCGCGGCGTCGCTCGAGGATCGCAAGCCCGTCGTCGCGAAGACGAAGAGCGGCGTCGACCTCTTCATCGTCTCGCTCGACGGCTCCGTGTACGTGATGGGGAACACCTGCACGCACGCCGGCGGCCCGCTCAACGAGGGCAAGTTCGTGGGCAAGGACCGCTGCGAGATCCAGTGTCCCTGGCACGGCTCGCGGTTCTGCGTGAAGGACGCGAGCGCACGCGGCGGCCCGGCGACGTTCGGCGAGCCGCGCTTCGAGTCGCGCGTCGCGGGCAACGGCCGACTCGAGGTGCGCTTCAAGGGCTAGCGGCGGATCCGGTAGCGGAAGAAGAGGTGGTCGTCGGCGCGCCGCACCGAGAGCAGCTCGGTCCGCGGGGCGTCGTCGGGGTCGAAGGCGATCCCCTCGACCAGCCCGAGCCGCCGTTCCTCCGCCGACCGCCCCGCGAGCTGCGGCGCGAGCGTGAGGAAGAGCTCGTCGAGCATCCGGTCGCGCAGGAACTGGCCGAGGACGGCGGGGCCGCCCTCGGTGAGGAGGAGTCGGCCCTTCGTCTGCTGCGCCACGAGGTCGACGATCTCGCGTGCCCGCGGCGCCCGCTCGAGCGCCTGCACGTCGACACCCGCCGGCGGCTTCTCGAGGCGCGCGCTGCCCTCGGTCGTCGTGATCACGAGGACGGGCTCCCCGGTCGCGAAGACGGGCAGCCTGAGGTCGACGTTGCCGCTCGCGGTCACGAAGACGAGGAGCGGGTGCGGTGGCTTGCCGAGCGCGGCGCGCAGTGACGCGAGGTCCGAGGCGAGCTCGGGCACGACCTCCTCCGCCGTCCAGAGCGCTTTGCGTTCCTCGCGGAGCGTCCCCGCGCCGACGATGACCGCATCCGCGCAGGCGCGAAGGAGCGCGAGGATGAACCGGTCTGCGGGATGGCCAAGGCTGACCAGGCTCGCCTGCGAGCGGCCGGGCAGCGCGAACGAGACAAGGCCGTCGATCGTCGTAACGAAGTTCGCGAAGACCCAGGGCCGGTCCGCCGGGGGGAAGCGGAGCTCGCCGCCATAGCGGCGGGTGAGCGATGGCGGGAGGGGCAGCACCGTCCCGTCGCTCCGTTCGAGCAGCGGGACGAGGACCGGCTCAGCCGCTGCGGGCCCCCGTGAGGTGGAAGAACTCGTTCCGCATCTGCGGGCTCTCGGCGTACTCCCCGCGCCACACGACGGTGCGCGTCTTCGGGTGGAGCTCGCGCACGCCGCGCATCTGCGTGCAGAGGTGATGCGCCTCGATCGAGACGGCCACGCCGTGGGCGCTGATCAGCGCCTGCAGCGTGTCGGCGATCTCGTCGCCCATGCGCTCCTGGACCGTGAAGCGCTTGCCGAACACGCGCACGAGGCGTGTGAGCTTGGAGATGCCGATGATCTGCTCGTGCGCCACGTACCCCACGTAGGTCTCGCCGTAGAACGGAAACGCGTGGTGCTCGCAGAGCGCAAAGAAGGGGATCGGCCCCTCGACGATCTGGTTCACGTGGCAGCTCGGCCCGCCTTTGCACTCGGTCGGGAACGCCGTGAGGATCTTGGGATCGCCCTCGTAGCCCTCGGTCGCGTCGTAGAGGGCGCGGACGAAGCGGCGTGGTGTGTCTTTTGTACCCGGCGTGTCCGGGCGCATGCCGAACGCGCCGAACATCTCGGCGACGTAGCCCTCGAACCGGTTCCACTGCTCGGGGGTGAGCTCGCGATGTCGGACGAGGTCGGGCCGGCGGACCTCCTCGTCGTCCTCCGGCAGGTGGACGTGCTCGACCTCGCGCTGCTGGATGGTCATGGCGGCTCCTCGGTTGTTTTCGCTGGCCTCAATTTTGCGGGCTTTTCCTCAGAAACGCGGCGAGCCGGCCATTCATGCCGAGCGGCCAGGGGTCGGCCCAGCGAGACCGCGTCCACAAAAGAAGGAGGCAGCCATGCCGCCACGTGGGGTCAAGAGCGCCAAGCGGAAGCGTCAGTACGAGCACATCAAGCGCAGCGAGACAGCACGCGGCCGTTCGAACAAGGTCGCGGAGCGCATCGCCGCCGCGACGACGAACAAGACGCGCCGCCAGAAGGGCGAGACGAAGGGGTCGCGAAAGCGCACGAGCTCGCGCAAGAAGTCCTAGACGCGTAGCGAGTCCCCGTTCCTCGACGCCCCGCAGCAAGGTTCACGCACGCGGAGGGGCTCCCTCAGGGAGCCCCTCCGTGCGCAAGGCTGGACCGTTTGATCGGTCCGGGGACTAGCGCATCGTGGCGTGCCGCCGCCGCAAGAGGATGAGTCCCGCGGCAATGAGCGCGAGGCCGGCAACGCCGATACCGATCGGCTCGCCCGACCCCGTCGCCGTCGAGGGAAGGTTCGCGATGTTCGCGAGGGCTTGGCCGAGCGGTGCCATGACCTGAGCGGGAAGGGCGCCCGTCGGGCCGCTCTCCTGTCCGGCGACCGCGTTGCTGTTGTTGCCACTGTTGCCGGCGTTACCAGTGCCGCCGGCACCCGTTGTCGTCCCACAGGCGACACCCATCGGTGTCCGGGAGAGAAGCGTGGCTCCGTTGAAGATGACCTCCAGGAGCGCGTTGCTGACGCAGACGATCTGTGTGGAGAGGGTATTGCCGCCGGTGCCGCCGTGCCGCTGGCGTTGACGTTGAGCGTGGCCGTTCCGACGATCTCGCCGGATGTCGCGCTCACCGTGAAGGTGCCCGTCGCGCTCGGTGTGCAGGTCCCGCTGCTGCCGCAGCCCGCGCTCATGCTGCTGGCGGACCAGGTCGGCGTGATCGAGACCTCGTTGTTGAGCGTGTCGAAGCCTGTTGCTGTGAACGTCTGGCTGCTGCCGAGGGCGATCGTCGCGAACGGCGGCGTGACCGTGATCCTCGCGAGCGTCACGGCCGCCTCGGTTACGTTGAGCGTGGCCGTGCCGACGATCTCGCCGGACGTCGCGCTCACCGTGA
>VBDU01000005.1 GCA_005883625.1 Chloroflexota bacterium
GCCGAGAGAACCGGTGCGCGGCGACGTGTGGTGGGTCGACCTCGATCCCGTACGCGGTCATGAGGAGGGGGGTCGCCGACCCGGCCTGATCCTTTCGGCAACGACCTTCAACCGCGGTCCTTCGGGGATCGTCGTCGTGTGCCCCGTGACGCGCACTGAGCGACGTGTGCGGTTTCACGTCGCGATCGATCCGCCTGAAGGCGGACTTCGGGCGCGCAGCTTCGTGCTGTGCGATCAACCGAGGGCGATCTCGATCGAACGGACCGGCAAGCGGATCGGTTCGGTCAGCCCCACAACGCTCGCGCTGGTCGAGATGCGCCTACGGATCCTCTTCGGCCTGTGAGGTAGGAATCGGACACTGGTCCCCGCCAGAGAGCTGCCCGGCGGTCGCGTTCAGGCGAGTGTCTGCCGGCTCGCGGCCTCGCCCATAAGCCGTAATGCCGTCGCCGAGAGCCAGGCCCACGCGAGTACCACCGCGACCGCGAAGGCCACGCTGAGCGCGGGCTGCCCACCTGCCGCCGCGTTTCCGGCGAAGGCGGCGAAGAAGATCAGACCCGTCGCCGCCGAGTACGCGGCCCAGCCGCGCTCGCCCAGCGCGCCGAACCGTCGCGCAAACACGAAGCATGCGGCGATGAGCGAGAAGAATGCGATCGCCGCGGCGACGAAGTGCAGCAGGCCGAACGTGCTGATCGCCGCCGGCGGTCCCGGCGGCGTCCCCGGCGGGAACCCGTCCATCGGATCGGCGCGGAAGATGGCCGCGGCGACGAGCCCGACACCGTAGCCCGCGACGAGCAGCGGGCCCCAGGTCGCGGCACGGCCGGGACGCAGGACCTGCCGCATCCCGACCGCGCCCGCGACGACGAGAAGGCCGCTGACGAGGAAGTTCGCGACCTGGATCCAGCCGAGGTCGCCGTTGCTGAGCACGCTGAGCGGGTGGCGCGTGACGTCGAAGCCCTGGCGCGTGAAGGCCTGGCCGAACCCCACGATCACGAAGACCGGACCGGCGAGGGCTCCGCAGGCGAGCAATGTCCTCACGGCGGTCACGGCGTCGCGGTCGGCTGCGAGAACCGGATGTGGTTGCCGAACGGATCGCGCAGCGCGCAGTCGATGCCGTACGGACGCTCCGTCGGCTCCTCGGTGAACTCCACGCCCTTCGCGCGAAGCTCGTCGTACGTCTTGCGGCAGTCGTCCGTCGTGAAGAACAGGTGTCCGCCCGCGCGGCCCTTCGTGACGAGATCGCGGACCTGCGCCGCGGTCTTGTCGTCCATGATCGGCTGGCCCGGCCGCTCGAGCAGGATGGCGTGGCCTTCGTCTCCGGGTACCGCCACCGTGAGCCAGCGCATGAACCCGAGGTCCTGGTCGTCCTTGACCTTCAGGCCGAGCTTGCCGACGTAGAAGTCGACGGCCTGGCCCTGGTCGAGGACGTAGATCTGTGAGATCGCGAATGACTTGAGCATCCTTTTGTTCCTCCGTACGAATCTGGGTCGAGAGCGACGCTAGCCGCGGGCCGGCCGGCGCGCTTCTCCGAAACTGCTCGGTCTCGTCCACGCCATCGCGAAGCAATTCGGGACCGCCGCCACGCGCTCGCCTTTGCGCTTGCGGAAGTCGCTGGGCGATTCGCCGACGATGTCGCGGAAGGTCCGGCTGAACGTGCCGAGGCTGGAGAACCCGACATCGAGACAGACCTGGGTCACATCGCGGTCGGTCCGCCGGAGCAGGTACATGGCGCGCTCGACGCGGCGGCGCTGGAGGTAGCGGTGCGGCGTCTCGCCGAACGTCGCCCGGAAGGTCCGGATGAAGTGCGCCTCGGAGGTGAGCGCGACGGCGGCGAGGGCCGCGATGTCGAGCGGCTCCGCGTAGGTGCGGTCCATGGCGTCACGCGCGCGGAGTAGCCGGCGGTTGGATTCTTCGACGGCGAGGCTCATCGCCCCAATGACAGCACGTCCGCACACGTCGCGTGGGACAATGAGTGAGACCGCGCACGGCGGCCAGGGAGCGACCACACATGAAAGACATCGTCATCATCGACGGGGCGCGCACCGCGTTCGGTACGTACGGCGGCGCGCTCCGCGACACCTCAGCGACGGACCTCGGCGTCGTCGCCGCGAAGGCGGCGCTCGAGAAGTCCAGGGTCGATCCGAAGCAGATCGATCACGTCATCTTCGGCAACGTGCTGCAGACATCGGGCGACGCCGTCTACTTCGCCCGGCACATCGGCTTGCGGTCCGGCGTCCCGAAGGAGGTCCCCGCGCTCACGGTGAACCGCCTCTGTGGCTCGGGGCTGCAGGCGATCCTCCTCGGCGCGCAGGAGATCCAGCTCGGCCAGGCCGACTTCGTGCTCGCCGGCGGGGCGGAGAACATGTCGATGGCGCCGCACCAGATCCGCGGCGCGCGCTGGGGCCTGCCGCTCGGCGAGCAGAAGCTCGAGGACTACCTCTGGGTCGCGCTCGTCGACAGCTACAACGGGCTCGGCATGGCGAACACGGCGGAGAACCTCGGGCGCAAGTACGGCATCACGCGCGAAGCGGCCGACGAGTTCGCGTACCGCAGTCACACGCTCGCCGCGAAGGCGCGCGAGGACTGCCGATTCAGCGAGGAGATCGTCCCGGTCACGGTGAAGACGAAGAAGGGCGAGGCCGTCGTCGACAAGGACGAGCACATCCGCGCCGACACCACGCTCGAGGCCCTGGCGAAGCTACAGGCGCGCTTCGAGAAGAACGGCACGGTCACGCCGGGGAACGCGTCCGGTATCAACGACGGCGCCGCCGCGGTGGTCGTCGCGTCGGCGGAGGCCGCGCAGCAGGCGGGCCTGAAGCCGCTCGCGCGGATCGTCTCGGGCGGCGTCTGCGGCGTGGACCCCGACATCATGGGGATCGGTCCCGCGCCGTCGTCGCGCCAGGCGCTTGGCCGCGCGGCACTGAAGATCGAGGACATGGACCTGGTCGAGATCAACGAGGCGTTCGCGACGCAGTACCTCGCCGTCGAGAAGGATCTCGGGCTCGACCGGAGCAAGACGAACGTGAACGGCGGCGCGATCGCGCTCGGCCATCCGCTCGGCGCGTCGGGCGCGCGCCTTCTGCTCACGCTCGCGTACGAGCTGCGCAAGCGAAAGGGCCGCTACGGGCTCGCATCGCTCTGCATCGGCGGCGGACAGGGGATCGCGGCCATCATCGAGCGGGTCTGATGGGCTCCGCGAGCTGCGCACTGCCACTCGATGGCGACGCCGTCTTCGTCCCCGGGGTCGGCTTCAGGCCGGCCGAGGTCGCGATCGCGCGCGTGCCCGTCACGCGCGAGCACGCGGGGCGGACGATCACGGTCGAGCGCGCCGCAGCCGGGCCGGACGGCACGGAGGTCGTGCTCTCGGACACCGGTCTGTGCGAGTGGGACAACACGCAGATGGCGCCGTGGGCGAACGACCCGGTCCGCCTGCGCGACGGCTCCGGACACGTGTTCGGCCAGCGCAGGTGGCGCGGTGGCACCGGCCGGCGCGGCTCGAAGGACGACCCCCGCATCCAGACGATCCAGCGGGAGCTGACGCTCGAGCCTCTCCCCGCCGGAACGCGGACGGCGGATCTCCTCGTCGGCGACGCCGTCCTACCGCTCGAGTTCGAGCCCTCGGCCGTCGCGGGGGTGCGGGCGGTGGCGCTCGACGTGACGACGTCTCGCCACGGTGTCGCCGTGCGGGCCGTTCGCATCGCGCGCAGCGCGGAGGACACGGCGATCGAGCTCGCGCTGTCAGCGCCTGACGACGAACGACGTGTCGTGCGCGCGATCGGCGCATCACCTTTCGGCGGCCCACACGGTCACCAGCCGCCGGTCACCTTCCGCGACGATGCGGGCGCGACATACCAGGAGCGCCACGTCTTCCGCGACCCGGGCTGAAGGCGCGATCTGCACGAGGTCATCGTGTTCCGTGGACTGGCCCCCGACGCGCGTCACATCACGCTCGAGGTGCAGGACGTGACCCTGATGGAGCCGTCAGAGGATCTGGCGCTGGCGGTCGGTCACGACGGTCCGTTCACGCTGGGCGGCCGCGCCGCACACGCGACGGTGACGCGTGCCCTCGATCGGCGCAGCGGCGGAAGCGTGATCGAGGTCGCCGTCACGCCCGGCGAGTGGCAGACCGATCACCGGCTGCTCTACCCGGGCCACGTCTTCATCGACGACAGACGCCTCGGCCATTCCATGTCGATGGTGATTGGACGTCCCGTCACGCTCTCCTGCGCCGATCCGACAGGCGCTGCGACCGCTGTGACGGTGGCGTCGTCGCTCGTGCATGTCCGCGGCCCGTGGGAGCTCGAGATACCCGTGGCCTAGCGCCGTGCGCGCCGCGCTTATTCCGCGGACCGAACGCTCACCGAAATACCACCCTCTCGTCACCGTCCGCACGCATGCGAGACGCCCGTGAATGAGACCATGGGAGCCATGTCCCCACGACTTCGGCTGGCCTTGATCGCGCATGACGGTCGCAAGACCGACCTGCTCGAGTGGGCCCGCTGGAACCGCGATCTGCTCGCCCGACACGAGATCTGGGCGACCCGCCACACGGGCGAGCTCGTCGCGGCCGACCTCGGCCTCAAGCTGCATCTCCTGCTGCCCGGACCCGAGGGCGGCGACGCGCAGGTCGCGGCGATGATCG
>VBDU01000047.1 GCA_005883625.1 Chloroflexota bacterium
AACAGACCGGTGTTCAGCTTGGCCGTCGCGGCCTTGGCCAGGCGATCGCCTTCGGTGGGCAGCTCGTTCGAGGCGAACGCGAGCGCGACGGCGACCTTGCGCTGACCCTTCAGCTGCACGAGCTTGTCGGTCACCGTCGTCGCGATGCGCGTCTGCTCCTGCGAGATCGCATCGTTGCTCCCGGTCAGGAGCGTCGTGCCGTCGATCGGGATCGAGATCTGCACGACCTGCGGGTCGACGGACTGGTGCTCAGGCTGCGAGACCGCGGCGCTCGACGTGTTCGCGGCGAGGAAGATCGCGAACATGCCGAGCAGGAGGTCCGCCCACAGCCAGCCCACCAGGGCCATCGTGACCGTCTTGCCGAGCCCGAACACCTATCGCTTCGCCTCGTCTCTCTGCGCCATCTGCGCAGCCGCGCTGGCGAGCGTGCGGGCGGCGTCGCGGAGCTCGCTCACCGCCGCTTCCATGTCGAAGAGCTGCTGCTCGCGCTCCATCGCGCGCTCGTAGATCCGTCGCTCCTCCGCGGCCATCGCGTCGAGGATCGCGTCGGCTTCCGTGTCGGGGAGCTCGCTCGTCGCAAGGCTCGTCGCGTGTCCAAGGAGCCCGCGGATCTGCGACTCCTTGAGGAGCGCCTGCGTGCGGGTCGCGACGTCGCGGACGTCGGCGCGGATGTGGATGACCAGCGAGAGGAGGATGAGGAGCGCGATGAGCGAGGCGTCGATGATCGCGACCGTGCTGAAGGTGACGACGCCCGGCGCCGCTTCGAAGCCCTGCTCCCACAGCAGGAGGAACGGCTTCGCGGCGAGCTCGGGCTTCGCCGTGAGCAGGATCGAGTACGCGTCGGTCGCGCGCGAGAGGCCGAACCACGTGACCATGATCGGCGCGAACACGAGGACGTTCCGCGCGACCTCGAACGCGCCCCAGATCCAGCTGCGCTTTCCGGTGAGCATCTCGGCGACGACGCGCGCGTCGACCGCGTCGGCGTAGCCGTGGATCTCGTCGCGGTCGCCGCGGCGGACGGCGTCCGCCAGGCGCGTGAGGACGGTGCCGACCGCGGGGTCGGTCGAGCGGGATTCGGCGGCGAGGACCTCGATCTCGGCGGCCGTGCGGCCGCGCTCTTCCGCGCGGGTCTCGGTCGCGGTCGCGACGGCCCGTTGGGCTGTGGGGGCGGGCTTGGGGGCGATCTGTCTCATGGCGCTCATGCTATCGGGCGCCCTCCGCATCCCCTGGTCGGCGTCGTTTCATCCGGGTCGCTATCGCCCCGGCGACCAGGGCACCGCCCACACCGAGCAGGAGACCGCCAAGCGTGTCGCTCGGCCAGTGCTCCGCAAGGTAGATGCGCGTCGCGATCGCTACCGCGAGGAATCCCACCCTGATCCACAGAGGAATAACGCCGAAAAGACCGCTCAGATACGCGAATCGGGTCACGTGCCCGCTCGGGAACGCGCCCCGCAGGGGAAGCGTCAGGAACGGGGCGAGCGGCACGCTCCGCGACAGCTCGCGCGGCGGCAGCGGCTGCGGGACGAGCATCTTCGCAGTGACCTCGATGATCGTGACGACGAACAGGCCAAGTGGTTCCCACCAGTCGATCCGGCGATGCCGCAGCCGAGCGAGCGCCATCCCGATCGCCAGCGTCCCGGTGACTTCGGCCTGACCCGCCGCCGTCACGAGATTGGCGAGGAGGTCGAGCGCCGCGCTCCGCGGGACCTGGACGAGCGCGAGGAGCGCCTGGTCGAGCGCGTCGAGCGCGCCGGTCGCGACGATCGCGGCGAGGATCGCGAACGCCGCGAGGAGCGCGAGGGCCGCCCTCAGAGCGCCGCCTCGAACCCGTCCTTGGCGCGCCGGAAGTACGCGAAGGCGGCGACGAAGAGCACAACGCCGAACGCCGCCGCATAGGCGAGCGCGTCCCACTCCGGCGGCGCGCCGTCGAGCAGCGCGCGCTGCCAGCCGACGACGATGGCCGTCATCGGGTTGAGGTGCAAGAGCGCGAGCTCGCGCGGACGGTCGGCGAGGATGCTCACCGGAAAGAGGACGGGCGTGAGGAAGTACCACGCGAGCAAGATGACCGAGAGGATGTGCTCGACGTCCCGGAAGAACACGTTGAGCGCGGCGAGGACGTAGGCGAAGCCGAGACCGAGGACGAGCTGCACGGCGATGAGGAGCGGCAGCCAGAGCAGGCCCTCGGGGTGGCGCGGGCCGAAGACCGCGAGGACCGCGAGGAGCACCGCCGTGGACGCGACGAGGTTGACGAGCGCCGAGAGCACGCTCGCCGCGGGGAGCAGCTGCACGGGCATGCGGACGCGCTTCACGATCGCGCCGTTCGCGACCACGCTCGCCGCCCCGCCCTGGAGCGAGCTCGCGAAGAACGTCCACGGGACGAGCCCGGCGAAGAGGAAGATCGCATACGGCTGGTCGCCGGTCGCGGTGCGCGAGGGCGTGCGAAGCAGGACGCCGAAGAGGATCGTGAACACCACAAGCTGCAGCAGCGGGATGAAGAAGTTCCACGCGAACCCGAGCGCCGAGCCCTTGTACCGCGCGCGCAGCTCGCGCCAGGCGAAGTCGCCGAGGAGCTGGCGGCGCTCGTAGAGCGCGGCGAGGTCGGCGATCACGCCGGTCCTATGGGGACGCGGTCGGCGACGGGGACGCGGTGGGAACCGCCGACGGTGAGGCGGACGGCGAGCTCGACGGTGATCGCGACGGGGACGGCGCCGGCGAGGGGCTCGGCAACGCCGGGCAGCCCGCGCCCTCGTGCTTGGTGAGCGTGGTGACGAGGGTGACGCCCTTGAGCTCGATCTCCTTGGAGTCGTGGTCCGGCGCGCAGATGAGCGCCTTCTGGCCGACGATGTCGATCACCGTCACGACGAGCTGGCCGCAGGGATCGGCGGTGCACTTGGTGAGCACCTTGTCACCCTGGCGGATCTCGATCTTGGGCACGCGCGTGTCGGTCGTCCCCTCTTCGTTCACCTGGACCGTGAGCGTCCCTGGCGTGACCTCGATCTTCGCCGCCGTCGCGGGCGCGCTCGCCGGCTGGTACCCCGCCATCCGCGTGCCGAGGTTCGCGTCGCGCGGCAGGTTCGGGATGAAATAGTGGCCCTGCTCGTCGGTGACCGAGCCCTTCGGGAAGCTCTTCCCGTAGGTGACCGAGACCCCGGGGACAGGCAGGCTGGTCGACGTGTCGACCACGATCCCGTCCGCGTCGACGCGATTCACCTGGCCGCCGACGAGCGTGACGAGGAAGAGCAGCGCGAATGGGGCAAGGATCACGGCGCGGTGCGGCATGCGGCGCTCGGCTACCCGCGCGTCACGGGAGCGTTTGCACGTTCGTCTGCCAGGGATCGCCTTCCGGCGTGACGAAGTACGCGAGGATCTGGACGGGCTCGTCCCCGACGACCTGGAGCTGCATGACGACGCCGGGATTCACAGACGCGCCCTGACCGACGCCAAGCTGTGTCTTCCGGCCGTCGTTCGTCTTGAGCTCCACCTTGCCCTTGAGGACGTACAGCGACTCGGTGCCGCCGTGCGAGTGCGCGGACGTGCGGCCGCCCGCATCCATGGTGATGTAGCCGAGCTGGTGGACGAGCTTCTTCACGGCCGGGGGCGTGCGCAGATCCTCCGTCTGGTAGGCGATCCGATAGGCCGTGTAGGGCAGCTTCGCGCCTCGTTGGCTGATCGAGCGCAGGGAGATGAGGTACCAGCGTTGATCCTGATCGCTCGGGTTCCGGTGCTCGAAGTCCGTGCCGTCGGACCAGACGGCCTTTCCCTGCTCGACGACGAAGACCCTCTCGCCATCGTTCCGGGCAAAATCGTGCGTCCCCTGGTAGGCGTAGACGAATCCAGGACCGTCCTGATTGATGAATGACGTCATCTTGGCCTGCTGGACCTCGACGAAGGTGACGAACGGGACGCCGCCGAAGGTCTGCGGCATGGTGACCTCGGCGAGCTGCTGGTACTTCCCGATCCCGACGTAGTCGGGGATCGGGAATGCCGTCGGACTCTGCCCGGCGCCGAGGAGCGGGTTGTTCGGCGTGCCCCGCGCGCACGAGGCAGCGAGAAGCACGGCGGCGAGCAGCGGGAGGAAGCGCCTCACGTCCTAAGGCTACCGTGTGCCGCCCGGCGTCCCCAGAGGACGAGCGCTCCGCTGACCGCCACCCACACGACGCTCAACGCGACGCTCAGCACATCGATCCGCACGAGCGAGGGGAAGAAGAGGCCGGGCTCGGGGCGGACGAGGCGCCCGAGATACGTGAAGAGCGCGCCCGCGTTCCCGCTCTCGCGGATGTCGACCGCCAGGTCGTACCGCAGGCCGGGATCGATCGCGAAGACGAGCGTGACGAACACCGACCACGCGACCGTCGCGCCGAGGAGCGCGAAGAGCGCGGGGCGGGCGCGGGACGCCTCGAGGATCGTCTCGAACCCGCACGCGACGGCGGCCGCGAGGAGCGGCACGGTGGAGAGGAGATATCGCGAGGGCGGCGAACCGTCGGCCCACCAGTACGCGATGTCGGCGATGTACGCGAAGGACAGGAGCGCGCCGAGCGCGAGCGCGGCGAGCTCCCAGCCGTGACCGCGGCGCGCGCGCCAGAGCCGCGCGGCTCCAAGGAAGCCGAGAAGGTACACCGCCGCGCGCGGCACGAGCCCGAAGTCGCGGTCGAAGAGGAGCCCGACAGCGCCGACCTGCGGCGCGTACGCGAGGACCGCCTGCTGCTCGCGGATGAGGAAGTAGCCGGCGCTCGGCATGAACAGGCCGAACATCCGCCAGTTCAGCGCGCTCAGGAGAAGGACGCTTGCGACGAAGGGCGCGGCGGCCGGCAGGAGCCGCGCGAGGCGGTCGGGCG
>VBDU01000074.1 GCA_005883625.1 Chloroflexota bacterium
CGTGTGGATGGAGAACGGCGCGGTCCCGTCGGACGCGGGGAGCAGGTCCGCGTACACGCGCAGCGTCGCGCCGGGCCGCACGTCGGCGTCTTTGTCGACACGGTGCGACCAGAAGATCTGTTCCGTCGAGGTCAGGCCGCGCGCTGTCCGCTCGTCGGGCCAGACGATCCGAGGTGTGGTGCGCACGGAGCCCGCGAACTCGCGCCGACCGACCGCGATGATCCCGCCCGAGCGGCGGATCTGCTCCTCCTGCGGCGTGAGCGGCGCGGGCGCGTAGGTCTTGCCGCGCGTCTCGTTGGTGAGCGTCCGCGTCGCGGGGTCGAAGCGGAACGTGTCACCCTCCTGCGCGTCTTCGACGGCCGCGCGGCTCTGGAGCACGTGCAGGCCGAGGTTGAGTGCGTTGCGACGGAAGATGTCGCCCATCGCCGCCCCGCAGACGATGACGACCTCGTGGCCGGCCTCCTCGCCGACGCCCTTGAGCCCCGCGGGGCTCATCTCGCGGGAGCTGCCGATCGCGAAGCGGTCGCCCGCGACGATGAAGTTCTGTCCCCGCGCGACGCGCTCACGGAAGTCGGGCATGAGGTACCGGAACGAGCCCGCCTTCCAGCGCTCGTCAAGGCGTTCGAGGCTTTCCGAGATGCAGTCGGTGGACGGGGTGATCTGGTCGGTGTCGATCGCGTCGAGCTTGCGGCCAGGGACCTTGGGATCCCAGAAGATGAGCGCCTGGCCGCGGATAACGCCGTCCGCCGCGCCTGGTCCTTCAGGCGAGGGGGCCGTCGGGAGTGCATCGACCGACGCGTTCGGTCTGATACGCGCCGGCTGGATGGTCTGCACGCTACCCTTCATGCTCGCACGGGCAGGAGGTTCGGGAGTGGGGACGGGAAGGGCGGTCGAGGCGGTCGCGCAGCCGCGCGCGGCGTCGCGTCGCGCGCTCGCGTCGCCCGACCTCAGCCTTTTGGTCTTCGGCGGCCTGACGCTCGCGAGCGTGCCGGTCCGCCTTCAGGGCGGCCCGGCATCGGCCCTCGGGTACTGGGTCGTCGCGGGCGTCCTCGGCTTCGTCGTCGTCGGGATCTACCACGTGCGCCGCGACCGCTCGCTCGCTCTCACCGCGCGACCTGGCCGCGGCAAGGCCTACGCGATCGTCGGGCTGACAACCCTCGTCCTGCTCGTGGCGGGCGCGGCGCTCGCGCTCGCGAACGGCATCGGCCCGCTCATCGCAGTGTCCCTCGGGCTGCTCTTCCTCGCGTCGCTCGAGCGCCGCCGCGAGTACGCCGCGCTGGCGATGCTGCTCGCCGTCGTCGCGGTCGCGCCGGTGACGCTCCTGCCGCAGCCGGAGGCGTTCGTGGTCTCGACGCTCGCGTTCGGCGCCGTCCTCACGGTGGCTGGCGCGCTGCTCTTCCGCTCGCGCGGCTAGACCGCGCTCGGCGACGGAGGTTACGCGAGCTCGACGTCGACCACTCGCGAGGCGCGGATCGCCCGCGCCAGCCGGAGGTCCTCCGTCAGCAGGGCCGCGCCAACCTGCTCGGCGAGCGCGACATACGCGGCGTCGTACGCCGAGAACACGTCTGGTAGGTCGAGCACGCGCTCGAGCAGCGGCTCATGCGAATGGCGCTGGAGCGGGAGCGCCCGGTACGCCGCGATCCGCTCGCTCACCCGCGCGATCTCGGGCGGCCGTCCGCGGGCTGCCCTCCGCAAGGCCGACGCGAACTCGAGGTCGACGACCGCTGGCGCGTGGAGGTCATCACCGCGCAGCAGCGCCTCCCTCAGCGGCGTGCCGGTCGGGTCCTCCAGGAGATAGCCGATCACGGCCGAGGCGTCGACGACGAGCGGCCTGGCTATCGGCGCTTCCGGCGCGTTCGCGATCCGCGGAGCGCCGTCGCGATCTGACGATCCCTCGCGCGCCGCTCCGCGCGGATCAGCTCCGCGGCTGGCAGCGGCAGCTCGACGGGTGGCAGCCGACCGATCCGTTCGACGAGCTCATTCACGGGAGGTCGCGATACTTCCTTCTCCAGCACTCCCTGGATGTAATCGGTCAGCGCTTGCCGACGTGCTTTCGCCCGGCGCACGAGCTCGCGATGCAGTCCATCAGGGACGTTGCGGACCTGGATCATCTTCGCCATTTCCGGCCTAGGCTCGCACATGTGCAGCACATGTGCAACAAAAGTCGCTCAGGCCCGCGCGACCGGCGCCCGGCGCCGCAGCACGGCACGGTCGTGCGAGAAGTGGATCCGCTCGGCCTCGAGCGCGCGCAGGCGCTTCACGCTCTGGTCGGCCTCGCCCGTGGCGAAGACACGCGCGTCCTGCGCGGCCTGTCCGACGATGAGCATGAGGCCGTCGTCGGTACGGACCACGACGGACTGATGTCCCGCGGTGTGACCGGGCGTCGCGAGCACGCTCACGCCCGGCGCGACCTCGCGGTCGCCTTCGACGAGCTCGTAGCGCGCACCAGGGAACTCGAGCCACTCGACGAACGGCTGGCCCTCGCGCCGGGCGAGCTCCCGCTCCGCGCGCTGGACCACGATCGGCACGCCGGCGAACGCGCGGTTCTGCCCGCAGTGGTCGAAGTGCAGATGGGTATTGACGATCGTCGCGACGCTCTCGGGCGCCAGGCCGGACGCGCGGAGAGCCTCGCGGACGTCGCGGCGGCGCGGCCGGTAGTGCTCGTCGATCCAGGCGTTCCCCTCGCCGATGCCGGTATCGACCAGCACGACGCCGTCGGGGTGACGGATCGCGAACCCGAGGACGGGTCCGTCCTCGCCCGCGAGCGGATGCCCGTCGGGGTACGTGACGTCGGCGAGGTGCAGCGGGACGACGTCGCTCGCCTTCACGGGAGTGCGAGCTTGGCGAGCTCCTCGTCGGTGAGCAGCCGATCGCTGTCCTTCGCGGCGTCGAACAGCCGCGCGATCCGTTCGCGCGTCGGCTCGAAGCCATGCGACTCGAGCCAGTACACGACGTTCGATTCGCCGCTCATGGGCCCGACCTCGATGCGCTGCGCGCGACCGAGCACGGACGCGGGCACCGCGCTGTACACGCGGTCCGCGAGCGCGCGGTCCTTCTTCCGCAGCGCCTTGATCACCGCCGCCGCGTGCACGCCGGTCCCGGTGCGGAACGCGTCCGCGCCCATCGCGGGATAGTTCGGCGGGATCGGCACGCCGCAGTGCTCGGCGACGAGCGCGACGTACTCGGTCAGCGGCGTGAGATCGCGGTCGATGAGGCCCCACAGCCGGAGGTTGACGAGGAGCTGGTCCATCGAGGTGTTGCCCACGCGCTCGCCGATGCCGAGCGCGCAGCCGTGCACGCGATCCGCGAGGGCTGTCGCGGTGAGCCCGTTGATCGTCCCGAGTCCGCGGTCGTTGTGGCCGTGGTAGTCGACCTTCACCGCGCGGCCGCGGACCACGTCGTCGCGAACGAAGGTGAGCAGGTTGCGCACGCCCTCGGGCGTCGCGTGACCGGTCGTGTCGGACACGCAGATCCGCTTCGCGCCGGCCCCGATCGCGACGTCGTACAGCGTGCGGAGCGTTTCGGGGTCCGCCCGCGTGGTGTCCTCGGTCACGAACATCACCGGCAGCCCGGCCTTCACGAGCGTGGTGACGCTCGTCTCGACGCTCCGCAGCATCGTGTCGAGCGACCAGTCCTCGGCGAAGCGGCGGATCGGCGAGCTGCCGATGAAGGCGCAGCACTCGATCGGGACGCCGGCGGCGACGGAGGCCTCGATGGCGCCGCGGACGTCGTCGGGATGGGTGCGGACCGCGCAGTTCGGCTTCAACGTCCGCAGCGTCGTCGTCTCCTTCGCGAGCGCGACGATGGTCTCGCGCGCCTGCGGGGACGCTCCGGGCAGGCCGATGTCGGCGCTGTCGATGCCGAGCTGGTCCATGAGCTGGAGCAGCCGTTTCTTCACCGCGAGCGGCGGATTGCGTACCGAGGGGCTCTGCAGGCCGTCGCGGAGCGTCTCGTCGTCGAGCTCGACCGCGCGATAGTCCGCGCGCGCCGCGCGACCATCGCGGTTCCAGTCGTAGATGAGGTCCTCGAGCTCGCTCCGCATCGCCTTCGTATGGTGACCTATGGCGTAAAGCCGGGCTGATGCTCGAGGCGCGGATCCGGCGCGAGCATCGGGAACGAGCGCTGCGCGGTCCAGCGCAGGTAGACGAGATCGCCCGTGGCGAACCCCGCGTGGCGGGCGGGCGCGAACGTGAACGTCGTCGCGACGCCAGCGAACGGCGCCGCCTCCAGGGTGTTGCGGATGACGGCCGCGTCAACCCCGGTCCCGGCGAAGCCGGAAAGCATCGAGAGGGCGTCGTACGCCACGGCGGCGTGCGTGCCCGGAGGCCCGTAGCGATCGGCGTAGCCGCGCACGAAGGCAGCGCGCGCCGGCGGGGCGTCGGGTGGCGGCGCGAGGGTCCGGCGAGATCCCGGCCAGGTCGCGAGGGCCGCGGCCTCGCGCAGCTCCCCGAGCGCGGCGGGCTCGACGAGGTACGAGAAATAAAGGAGCGGCCCGCTCGGCGACCCGATCGCGGGCCGCGCCGCCGCGGTGTATGCGGGGACGGCGCCGGCGAAGAACACGCTGCGTGCGGCCATGAGCGGCCCGGCGAGACGGGGCGCGACGTCGGCCGCGGTCACCTTCGCGAGCGGCACGCCGAGGCCGCGTTTCGCGAGCTCCGCCTGCAGCGCGACGCGCTCGGCGACCGCGGGCCCCGACTCGTCGCTCACGATGAGCGACGGCACGAGCACCCCGCGCCGCGTGGCGTCGTCGACCGCGGCCTTCGCGAGCTGCGCGGGCGTGGGCGCGAGCGCGAACGCCCAGCGCCCTCCCGCGAGCGTCGCGGGATCGGGGATCGGGAGCGTGAAGAGGACCGGCAGACCGGCCAGCTCGACGATCCGCGCGAACGCGGCGTCGTAGTCGACGGGCACGCCGACGATCACCGCGTCCGCGCGCCCCTCGGTGGCCGCGCGTTTGAGCTCGAGGATCGTGCGCGCCTCGCTTCCGGCCACGTCGACGAAGCGGACGCGCACCTGCGGCGTCCGCGTTCCCTGCTGGTCGAGCCAGAGCTGGAGCGCGTCGCGCTGCGACCCGCCGTTCGGCGTTCGGTCGCCCGAGAGGTCGAGGAGCGCGGTGACGTTGAGCGCGCCCGCCTCATGCGTCGGCGCGGGTGTCGCCGTGATCGGCGCCGGCCCCGCCGTGCATGCCGCGAGGCCCAGCGCGAGCGCGACCGCGGCGAGGCGCGCGCTCACGCCCGTGGCGACGCTAGGCGCGCGTTCCGTCGGGGCGCGGGGTGCCCTCCGCGTACACGTGGGTCAGCGCATCCTCGGGCCGCGGGTCAGGCTCGCTCTCCGCCTGCGCGATGGCCTTCTCGATCTCGTTCGCGAGCTCCACGCGGATCGCCTCGAGGTCCGGCTCACTCGCGCCCGCGCCGAGGAGGTACTCGCGTCCCCGCTTCACCGGGTCGCGGGCCTTCCACTCCTCGACCTCCTGCTTGGTCCGGTAGCGGCTGTCGTCGTCGTCGGACGTATGCGGCTGGTAGCGGTAGCACTTCAGCTCGACGAGCGCGGGCCCTTTGCCCGCGCGCGCGTGGTCGGCGGCGAGCCTGGTCTTCTCGTAGCTGTCGAGGACGTCCATCCCGTCGGCGATGTGTCCCGGCATCGCGTACGCGGCGGCGCGGTCCGCGACGTTGGCCACGGCCATCTGCTTCTCGAAGCGCGTGGATATCGCGAGAAGGTTGTTCTCGATGACGAAGACGACGGGCAGCTTGTGGATCGAGGCGAAGTTCGCGGCCTCGTGGAAGTCACCCGGGCTCGTCGAGGCCTCGCCGCCGAACGCGAAGACGACGCACTTGTCCTCCTTGCGGTTGCGGAGGGCGAGGGCGAGGCCCACCGCGTGGGGGAACTCGGTGCCGACGAGCACGGAGCGCGAGAGGACGCGGCGCTCAGGCGAGCTGAACATGTTGAGCATCGCGCGGCCCGCCGAGTTCGTGTCCGTCGCCTTCCCCAGGACCGCGCGGAACTCATCGAGCGCGGTGAAGCCGAGGACGAACGACACCCCCATGTCGCGGTAATACGGGACCGTCCAGTCCTTCCCCGGTCGGATGCACCACGCGGCGCCGATCTGCGCCGCCTCGTGGCCGTCGGTCCCCGCACCGAACGGGGTGCGGCCCATGCGGTTGAGCTGGAGGATGCGCTCCGAGACAAGACGCGTCATGAGCATGAGGCGGTACATGCGCTTCACGTCGTCGAGCGAGAGCCCGAGCGCATCGTGCCGCGGCCCCGACGAGCGCGCGACCTCGTTCGCGTTGTCCGGCGTGCTGCCCTCGCGCGTGCGGACCGCCATCGGCGTCATGGTAGAAGACGGTCAGGTCGCGAGAGCGCGATCGGCGAGCCAACGGATCCGCGCGAAGAGCCAGGCGAGGACGTAGAGCGCCGCGACGACGAGCACGAGGTCCTGGTAGCCGATGACGAGCGCCGCGTATTCGAGCACGCCACCGCACATCGCGCCGAGGATGTTCGATGCGAACGCGGCGTCGGCCTCCCGCGTCTCGCGGAAGGATCCGGTGAACACGAGGTTCGCGAAGAAGATCGGCGCGAACGCGATGGCCGACGCGAGCAGATAGCGGAGCGCCGGCGGATCGACGAGCAGCGCGGCGGGCGGCAGCAGGAACGCGAGCGCGAGAGTCCCGAAGAGACCGGCGTAGGAGAACGCACGGGGCGCCCGCCAGCGGAACTGCACCGCGATCGCGAGGAGCACGCTCGCGAGGATCGCGGCGATGACCAGCGCGTTGACGTACCAGGTCGTGCCGAAGAGCAGGCTGAAGGTCACGAGGCTCCGCGTCTCGAGGAGCAGGAACGCGGCGCCGAGGACGAAGAAGTGGAGGCTGAAGCTCCCGGCGGGGACACGCGCGTAGCGCGCGCTTCCGGCGACGAGGACGAGCGCGAAAACGAGGAGCAGCGTGAGCGCGACGACGTACTGCGGCTTCACGCCCGGGTCGCGCAGGTACGGCAGCGGCCAGTCGTCCGTCGTCGGACGGGGAGCCGCGGCGACCGTGGCCGCGCTTGGCCGCGACCACCCCGACGGCGCTGGGTCGATGGCCGCCACGGGCTGCCCGCTCGCGATGACGACCGACGCCACGGCGTGTCCCGGGAAGGAACGGATGAGGGGCGGTCGGCCGAAGACGTCATCGAGCATCCGCGAATACCGGTCGACGAGCCACTGCTCGCGGTAGTAGTTGTAGAGGACGAAGACGCCACCGGGCGCGAGATGGTCGCGCGCCGCCGCGAACGCCTCCTCCGTGAAGAGGAACGATTCCAGACGCAGGTTCGCCGTCGTCGTGACGAGGGTGAGGGAGTCGGTCTGCGCGAAGATGACGAGGTCGAATCGGTCGGTCGTGCGGCGAAGGAAGTTGCGACCGTCGTCGATCGTCACCGCGACGCGAGGATCCGCGTACGGCTGATCGGGATGCCGCGCCACGCCGATCCGCTGGATCTCCGGGTCGATCTCGACCGCGCGGACGCTTCCGACGTCGTGCGAGAGGGCGACCGCCGTGTCCGTCCCTGAGCCGGCGCCGATGATGAGCGCGCGATCGAAGCGCTTGCCGGGGAGCAGCTTGTAGACCTCGTCGTAGTACGGCTCCATCGTCGGGTTCCGCTGAGCCACGGGCCACATCGCCTGGTGCGGGATCCCATTGACCGCGATCGCCTGCGCGCCGTTCTCGGGCGTGTACACCGTGATCCGGTAATACGGCGAATACAGATCGCCGCGGACCTGATCGAGCACCGCGAGGCCGATGACCGCGCCCAGGGCCGCGAAACCGAGGGCGGTGGCCAGCGTCGGCCGCCGTCGCTCCGTCTGGACGAGCAGCAGCGCCGCGAGAAGGGCGAACCACACGAGCGGCGGCGTGTCGAGCGCCGAGAGCGCGGCGAAGCCCGCCACACCCGCGATCGAGCCGAGGATGTCGAAGGAGTACGCGCGCAGCGGCGGCATGGAGGCGAGGAGCGGTCCGAGCGGGAGCGCGAAGCCGGCCATCGCCGCGGTCACGAGCAGGACGACGCCGCCGAGCACCGCGACGTCGACCTCGACCTGGCGGCCCTCGCTGAACCCGAGGAAGACCTCGCCGCCGCGCTGCACCGGTATCCAGGCGTTCAGCTGGTTCGAGAAGACGAGCGCGACGAGCGCGAGCAAGGGGATGGAGCCGACCCACGGACCGATATCGGGCCGGCGCCGGCTCAACAGGATCCCGACGCCGATCCCGAGGAAGCTCGCGATAAGGACGAAGTTGTTGAAGAAGCCCACGTAGACGAGCTGAGCGGGGATCCAGCGGATCAGGAGAAGCTCTGTGAAGAGGAGTGTCGCGCTCGTCAGGACGAGGCGCGTCTCGGGACGCGTCACTCGCCCCTTTGGAGCCACAGCGTTACCGCGAGCACGATGAGCCACGCACCAAGCACGACCCGCAGCGGCAGGTCCGGGGGGCTCATCGGGATCCCGGTGAGCGCGTAGAAGCCGACGAGCGCGAAGCACGCGACCGCGAGGCCCATGGTCACTGCGCCGAGGACGCGCGGCAGGACCGCCGTCTCGACCCATATCTTCCCGACGGTCCACCACCAGATCGCGCGCACGAACAGCGCGGCGGGGATGAGGTCGAAGCTCGCGCTCGCGCCGATGCCGATCGTGACGACCGCGGTGCCGGCGATGGTCCCGAGGACGGCGCCGGACTGCCGCACTGCGAGATGCCGGACGTGGAGCGTGGCGAGCACAGGCAGCAGCAGACCATAGGCGAGCGCGCTGAGCGAGAAGTACCAATTCGGGTAGAACCCGGGGCCGAATGCCGTGGTCGCCACATGGGATACACCCGCAACGGCGGCCCAGACCGCGGCCCGGCGCGTCGCGGCGCGCTCGTGCGCGTCTAGGACTTGCGCTTCCCCTGCTCGTCGTACTCGTAGAAGCCCTTGCCGCTCTTCGTGCCGAGGCGGCCCGCGAGGACCATGCGGCGGAGGAGCGACGGCGGCGCCATGTTCGGGTCGCGGAACTCGTCGAAGAAGATCTCCGCGACGTGGAGGTTGATGTCGAGGCCGGTGTAGTCGAGCAGCTCGAACGGTCCCATCGGGTGGCCGAGCCCGAGCTTCACCGCCTGGTCGATGTCTTCCTTCGTCGCCACACCCTGCTCGAGCGCGCGGATCGCACCGAGGAGGTAGGGGACCATGAGGCGGTTCACGATGAAACCGGTCGTGTCCTTGCAGACGACCGGGGTCTTCCCGATCTTCGTCACGAATTCGCGCAGCGTGCCGATGGTCTCGTCGCTCGTCGTGAGCCCCTTGACGATCTCGACGAGCTTCATGATCACCGGTGGGTTGAAGAAGTGGAGCCCGGCGAAGCGGTCGGGGCGCGTCGTCGCCGCGGCCATTTCCACGATCGTGAGGCTCGAGGTATTCGAGCAGAAGATCGTCGTCGGCGGGCAAGCCGCGTCGAGCTCCGCGAAGACCTTCTTCTTCGGGCCCATCTCCTCGACGATGGCCTCGATGACGAGGTCGCGGTCCCGAAAGTCGGCGAGCGAGAGCGTGCCGCGCATCCGGCCGCGAGCCGCTTTCGCGTCGGCCTCGCTGGCGCGCCCGCTCTTCACGAGTCGCGCGAGCGAGCCGTCCACGCGCTGGAAGCCCTTGTCGATGAAGGCTTGGTCGACCTCTCGAACGAGCGTGTCGAGGCCGGCGTGCGCGCACACCTGCGCGATCCCCGAGCCCATCTGACCGAAGCCCACGACACCGACGCGTTGGATCGACACGCCCGTCCCTCCCGTTGAAGTCGGGACAGCATATGTCGAGGGGGCCTCGCCCCAGGTCGAGGTGGCTCCGCCCCCTCGGACCCCCGCGCGACTAGCATTCGTCCGTGCCCCCAACGATCGACCGCCGCGGTGCCGCGTTGCGCGGCCCGAGCGCGGTCGATGTCGCGCTCGAGGTGAACGGTGAGCGCGTCGTCGTCCACGTGCCCCCGCGGCGGACGCTCCTGGACGCGCTCCGCGAGCAGCTCGGCCTCACGGGGACGAAGAAGGTGTGCGACGAGGGGACCTGCGGCGCGTGCACCGTCCTCGTCGACGGACGCCCGGTCTATTCGTGCCTGACGCTCGCGATCGCGTGCGAGAACAGGCGCGTGGAGACGATCGAGGGGCTCGCGAAGGACGGTGAGCTGCATCCGGTCCAACGCGCGTTCGTCGACACGGACGCGTTCCAGTGCGGGTTCTGCACCCCGGGGCAGGTCATGTCGATCGTCGCGCTGCTCCGCACGGTCCCTCAGCCGACGGAGGACGACGTGAAGCGCGCGGTCGCGGGGAACCTCTGCCGCTGCGGCGCCTACCCGAACATCGTCGCCGCGGGCGTCTCGGCCGGGAGGCGAAAGCGAACGTGACGCGGATCCTGAAGTCGATCGAGGAGTTCGAGGGCGAGGTCAGCGAGTCCCTCGTCATCGTCGACGGCCACGACCTGCCACCGGCCCGCCACGACGGCGGATCGCCCGAGATCGGGCGGTCGCGGCGGCGCATCGACGCGACCCAGCGCGTGACCGGCCGCGCGCGCTACACCCAGGACCTCTACCTCGCGGGCATGCTCCACGCCCGCATCCTCCGCAGCCCGCACGCACGCGCGCGCGTGCGGCGCATCGACACCAAGCGCGCCGAAGCGCTCCCCGGGGTGCGCGGCGTCCTGCACCGCTTCAACACGCCGAAGACGCCGTTCCGCGGCGACGACGTGATCTTCCGCGAGGAGGTGCGCTTCGTCGGCGAGGAGGTCTGCGCGGTCGCGGCGGACGACGAGGACACGGCGCGCGAGGCGCTCGCGCTCATCGAGGTCGACTACGAGCGGCTGCCGCACGTCGTGGACCTCGAGGAGGCGCTCGGGGACGTGGCGCCGCAGCTGGAGAGCGACGGCAACGTGAGCGAGAGCGGCTCGCACAAGCGCGGTGACACGAAGCGCGCGCTGAAGGAGGCCGACGTCGCCGTCGACGTGACCTATCGCACGTCCACGCAGCTGCACAACGCGCTCGAGACGCACGGCGCGGTCGCGTTGTACGACGGCGAGATGCTGACGGTCTGGGAGTCGACGCAGCACGTCTTCGGCGTCCGGACCGGCCTCAAGAACGCGCTGAAGCTGCCGTACTCGCGGATCCGCGTCATCTGCGACTACATGGGCGGCGGCTTCGGGGCGAAGAACGGCGTGGGGAAGTACACGATCGTCGCCTCGCTCTTCGCGATGCGCTTCGGAAAGGCGGTGCGCTGCGTCCTCACGCGCGACGAGGAGAATCTCGCCGCCGGCAACCGCTCGGCGACCCTGCAGCAGCTCAGGCTCGGCGCGAAGGGCGGCCGCATCACCGCGATCGAGCACACGTCGTGGTCGAACTCCGGCCAGGGAAAGTGGATCGCGAACCCGACCGGCCCGACGAACACGCTCTACGAGGTCGCGAACGTGAACACGCGCTCGTACAAGGTCGTGACGAACGCCGGCTCCCTCTCCGCGTTCCGCGCGCCCGGCTACGTGGAGGGCGCGTTCGCGCTCGAGAGCGCGATCGACGAGCTCGCCGAAGCCGCGGGCGTCGATCCGCTCACGCTCCGCCGCCGGCACGCCGGCGCCGGTAAGGATCCGATCACCGGCAATCGGTACTCCGACAAGCATCTGCTGGAGTGCTACCGGATCGGGGCCAAGGAGATCGGCTGGGATCGCCGCCGTGCGGGCGGCACGCGCGGCTCGGCGCCTCATCGCCGGCGCGGCATCGGCATGGCGTCGCAGATCTGGGGCGGCGGCGGGGGCCCGCCGGCGTACGCGACCGTGCACGTCGACCCGGACGGCTCGGTCGTCCTCACCGCGGGAACGCAGGACATCGGCACCGGGACGCGCACCGTCCTCGCGCAGATCTGTGCCGACGAGCTCGGCGTCGAGCTCGACGACGTGCGCGTGCAGATCGGCGACAGCGCGGGGCCGTTCGGGCCGATGTCGGCCGGCTCGATGACCCTCGCGTCGGTCGGGCCCGCCGTGCGGCTCGCCGCACACGACGCGCGCGAGCAGCTGCTCGGCGCCGCGGCGGGCGTGCTCGAGACACCAAAGGCGGAGCTGCGGCTCGAGGCGGGCGCGATCGTCAGCAAGGGGGCGCGCACCCCGCTCGGCGAAGTGCTCGGCAAGGTGGACAACAACACAGTGATCGGCAAGGGGATCCGCTTCCCGAACGCCGACGACCTCGCGCAGAAGACGTTCAGCGCGCAGTTCGCCGAGGTCGAAGTCGACGTCAGGACGGGCGAGATATTCGTCGAGCGCATCGTCGCGGCGCTCGACGTCGGCCGAATCGTGAACCCGTTGACGGCGGCCTCGCAGGTCGAGGGCGGCGTCATCCAGGGGATCGGGTTCGCGCTGTCGGAGGAGCGGATCGTCGATCGCGCGCTCGGCCGCGTGATGAGCGGCAACCTCGAGGGCTACAAGGTGCCGACGGTGAAGGACGTCCCGACGATCGTCGTCAAGTTCGTGGACCGGCCCGACCGGCGCGCGAACAACCTCGGCGCGAAAGGCCTCGGCGAGCCGCCGATCATCCCCACGGCGGCCGCGATCGCGAACGCCGTCGCGAATGCGACGGGCGCGCGCGTACGTCACTCGCCGCTCACGCGCGCCCGGGTGCTCGAGGCGCTGGCGCTCGCCGGGATCCGCGATTGAACGCGTTCTCGTACGTCCGGCCGCGCACCCTGTCGGACGGCCTGCGCCTGCTGCGCAGCGGTGCCTCGGCGCTCGCCGGGGGCACCGATCTCCTCGGGCTCATGAAGGACGGGCTCGCCAGGCCCGAGCTCCTCGTCGACCTCACCGGCATCGAGGGCCTGCGTGGCTGGTCGCGAGCGAAGGGGAAGGGCCTGCGCATCGGCGCGCTCACGCCGCTCGTCGAGCTCGAGGAGGCGGAGGAGCTCCATCGCGCGATGCCGATCCTCCGCGAATCGCTCCGCGACGCGGCGACGCTGCAGCTGCGGACGATGGGGACGGTCGGCGGCAACCTCCTGCAGCGCAACCGCTGCTGGTACTTCCGCGACCAGGCGACGGCGTGCTGGCTGAAGGGCGGGACGAAGTGCTTCGCCGTCGAGGGTGAGAACCGCCTTCACGCGATCCTCGGCGCGCACGAATGCGTCGCGGTCGCTCCGTCGGATCTCGTGCCGGCGCTCATCGCGTACGACGCCGAGATCGCGCTGGCCAGCTCGCGCGGCCGGCGCACGATGAAGCTCGCCGACCTCTACGTCGCGCCGCACGGGCGCGAGCGGCGTGAGCACGTGCTCCGCCCCGGCGAGCTGATCACCGAGGTACGCGTGAGCGAGAGCGCGCTCGCGCGGAAGGGCGCGTTCCAGAAGGCGATGGAGCGCAAGGCCTGGAGCTTCGCGCTCGTGTCCGTCGCGGCGGCCGCGCGGATCGAGCGCGGCGTCGCGCGCGACGTGCGGCTCGTCCTCGGCGGCGTCGCGCCCATCCCGTGGCGTGTCGTCGCCGCGGAGCGCGGGCTCGAGGGCTCGGGATTCGACGAGGCGGCCTGCGCCGAGGCCGCGGATCGCGCGCTGCAGGGCGCGGCCCCTCTTCGCGACAACGGCTACAAGCTCCCGCTCGCGCGCGAGCTCGTGCGCCGGACGTTGCGCTCGCTCGTCGTCTAAGTGCCGACGAACGAGGAGCTCGTCCGCGCGATCGAGACCTCGTTCCACGTGTACGGGCCGCTCCCCGGGAAGGTCGAGCCGCTCCGCATCGCCGGCGTGCGCGGCCGGGTGACGCCGATCTCCCATCCGATCGCGAACCTCGTCGGCCTGGCCGACCTGGCGCCCGGCGCGGTCGAGACGACCGTCGACCAGGTGCGCGCCGCGTACGGCACGAAGGCGTTCGGCTGGGTCGTGGGTCCGCTCACGCGCCCGCGCGAGCTCGACGCGCGTCTCGCGTCCCGCGGCTTCTCAGGCCCAGAGGAGATCGCCGGAATGGCGCTCACCGACCTCGCGGCGCCGATCGCTGGCGGCGCCGCGAGCGTGCGCGAGGTCTCGCGCGAGGAGGCGCTCGCGCAATCCGAGATGGTCGGTCGGGCGTACGGCCTGTCGACCGAGGTCGCGCGGTTCTTTCTCGAGATCTATTTCGCGCCCGCGGGTCCACGCTGCCGGGGCTACTTCGCGTCCGTCGACGACCGGCCGGTGGCGTGGAGCTTTCTCGTGTACCTCGATCCGCCGCTCGTGCTGCTCGGTGGAGCGGGGACGCTTCCGGACCACCGCGGTCGCGGGCTCTACACGGCGCTCGTCGCGCGGCGACTGGCGGACGCGCGGGCCGATGGCCGGACCGCCGCGGTGATCCAGGCCGCCCGGGGAACGTCGGCGCCCATCTGCGCGAAGCTCGGCTTCAAGGAGCTCTGCGGCCTCGAGCTCTTCGTCGCGCCGAGCGCCCCGGAGACCTAGATGGCCGCGGTCCGACGGACGCCGCTCATGGTGGCGATCTGGCGCCTTCACCGCACGGCATTCCGCTTGAGCGGCGGTCGTCTCGGCGCGCGGATCAACGGGATGCCCGTCCTGCTCCTCACCACGCGCGGTCGCAAGAGCGGGCGTCCCAAGAGCGTCGCGCTGCAGTACGTGCCCGAGGGCGCCGGCTACGCGGTCATCGCGTCCTATGCGGGCGAGGATCGCGACCCGGCCTGGTGGCGCAACCTCAAGGTGCACCCTGAGGCGGAGGTGCTCATCGGAGGTAAGACCGAGCGGATCCGAGCGCGCGAGATAGAGGGTCCGGATCGCGAGCGCCTCTGGCGGAAGGCCGCGGCGCTCTACCCCGGCTACGACGAATTCCGGAAGTGGACCGCGCGGCGGATCCCCGTCGTGCTGCTCGAACCGATCGCCTAGCGCTCCGCCGCGCGCTTGACGCGCGCGAGGATCTCGCGGCGGATGAGCCCGCTGCCCGCACGGACGGCGAGCCAGTAACGACCGAAGCCGCGCCGTGCGGCGTCGTCGGCGCAGAGGATCCGCGTCTCGGTCGAAAGCCGCGTCCGCCCGCCGGCGAGCGGCTCGAGCCGGAAGTCCATCGCCGCCTTCGCGGTCCCGGGCGTCGAGAAGGCGGCGAAGTCGGCGGCGCTCACGCGCATGCCGCCGCCGGTGACGCGCCAGAAGCGGCCGGCGATGCCGAGCACGATCTCGCGGCCCGGCTCCTCGGCGAGGAGCGCGAATCCCGCTCCGAGGAGGCCGTCGAGCGTCACGTGCCGCCGCAGCGGGAGGCCGCGCCGCCCGAGGACGCGATCCGGCAGCGCGCGGACCGCCATGAGCACGCGCGTGAGCGGCAGGTCGGCGAGATCGAGCGTGCGGAGCGCGGCGTAGGTCCGCGCGGCGTCGGCGCGGACGACGATCGCGTGTCGCTCGCTCGCGTCGTAGCGAGGGAGGATGCGTTCGAGCGCCATCCATCAAGTGAGCACCGCCGAGGCCGCGTTCGTGACGGCGCTACGCCGGCGCGAGCGAGCGCTGGAACGCGGCGAGGTCGTTGCCGCCGTCCGCGAGCGCGGTGTCGAACTCAGAAGGAAACGGCGAGCCATCGATGAGCGGCGCGAAGTGGGCCGCGATCGGCGGCGGGAGCTGGTGCGCGTCGCGGAAGTTCGTGGGGATGTCGGCGAAGTACTCGACGACGTTCGCGTGGTCGCCCTGCCGCAGGAAAGAGCCGGTCACCCAATCGCGATAGCGAGGGAACGCGTCGACCAGCGCGCGGCTCTCGGCGACGACGCTTCGCAGGCGTGCGAAGCCGCGGCCCTCGTCGGCGCGGTAGCGGGGATGGTTCCAGCACACGAAGTGGAAGAGCTCGTGGCATGCCGAGAGACGCACCTGCCGCAGGCCCTCGTACGTCTCGACCCCCGCGGCGAGCCAGATCTCATTGCCGTCGGGCCAGAAGCCGCCGCCGCCCCGCGCGTCGTAGCGGTGGAACGGGCAGCGCGCGCAGAGCGCCCGCACCTCGGGCGGGAACCCCTCGAGGGCGCGCTCGATGAGCCGTGGCCCGGGCGTGACATATAGATAGGTACGACCCAGCCAGAGGCGCTCGCGAAGGCCGGCGAGATCGCGCGGCGCGAGGACACGCTCCGCGAAGGCCAGCACGACGTGACCCATCTCGTTCGGGACCGCGGCGCGAGAGAGCTCCACGTGCGGCGCGGGCATCGCCCGAGATTAGGCGAGTCGCGACTCCAGGAGCGCGCGCTCGGCGGGATTTTCGGTGAGCGCGAGCGCGCGCGCGTCCGCGGCGCGGGCTTCTCCGGGCCGGCCGAGATCGCGCAGGAGCTCGGCGCGCGTCGCGTGGAAGAGGTGATAGCGCTCGAGCGGCTCGGCGAGCGCGTCGACCGCCACGAGGGCCTCCGCCGGCCCGATCGCGTATCGCAGGGCGATCGCGCGGTTGAGGTCGACGACCGGCGATGGATCGATGAGCCGGAGGACCTCGTAGAGGCTGAGGATCTCGGGCCAGTCCGTCTGCCCCCAGGACGCGGCGCTCGCGTGCGTCGCCGCGATCGCGGCCTGCAGCTGATATTTGCCGGGCCGCCGCATCCGCGCGGCACGCTCCACCAGCGCGGCGGCGTCCGCGATCGCCTCGCGATCCCAGAGCGAGCGGTCCTGCTCGCGTAGCAAGACGAGCGCGCCGTCGACGCGGAAGCGCGCGCGCTGCCGGGCCCGATGCAGGCGCATGAGCGCGAGAAGGCCGAGCGCCTCGGGCTCGTCGGGCATGAGCCGGACCAGCAGCGACGCGAGCCATTCGGCGTCCTCGGCGAGGTCGCGCGAGGCGACGCGGCCGGGGCCGGCGCTGAGGTAGCCCTCGTTGAACGTGAGGTAGAGGACCGCGAGCACTTCTTCGAGCCGGTCGGGTAGCTCGCTCGCCTCGGGGACGCGGAACGGGATATGCGCGTCCACGATCTTCCGCTTTGCGCGCACCAGCCGTTGCGCGACCGTGGCTTCGGAGACCAGGAACGCGCGCGCGATCTCCGCCGTGGTGAGGCCGATGACGCTTCGCAGCGTGAGCGCGACCTGCGCCTCGCGCGAGAGCGCGGGGTGGCAGCACGTGAAGACGAGCTCGAGCCGCTCGTCCGGGACGTTCATGTCGGGGGTCCGAGGGGCCTCGTGGGGTCTGAGGGGGGCATCGCCCCCTTCAACGAGTGCGAGCTTCTCGCGATAGCGCGCGTCGCGGCGGAGGCGGTCGATCCCGTGGCGCTTCGCCACGACGAGGAGCCAGGCGCCGGGGTTGCGCGGGATCCCGTCCCGCGGCCAATGCTCGAGCGCGCTGATGAGCGCGTCCTGGACGCACTCCTCGGCGACGTCGAAGTCGCCGAGGGCGCGGACGAGCGCCGCGGTGAGCCGGCCGGCCTCCTCGCGGAAGACCTCGGCCACCGCGGCGTCGGTCGCCTCACGTACGGTCCCCGGGCTCGCCTAGCGCCCCTCGACGATAGGCCGTACCTCGACGCCGCCCGCCGGCCAGCCCTTCGCGATCTCGATGGCCGCCTGCTTGTCGGCGACGTCGACGATCGCGAAGCCACCGATCCCCTCCTTGGCCTGCTCGCCACCGCGGAGATGCCGCCCGTTCTCGCTCCACCAGCGACCGACGGCGTCGTACTGCTTGCGCTTGGCCTCTTCGGGCAGCCGGTCGTAATCGGCGTACGACCCGAAGAAGAGAAGCATGAACTTGGGCATCGCGCCTAGGCGTGCTGCGGCTGAGCGTTCTGTTCGCCGTGCTGGGGCTGCTCGTCGTGCTCGACGCACGGCCGGACCTCGACGCCGCCGCCGGGCCAGGTCTTCGCGAGCGCGATCGCGTCGTCCAGGTCCTTGGCCTCGACGACGGCGAACCCGCCCACGGACTCCTTCGCCTCGAGGAACGGGCCGTCGGTCACGAGGGCCTTGCCGTTCTGCTTCCGGATCGTCGTCGCCGTCCGCGTGGGCTGGAGCTCCTCGCCGCCCTTGAGGTAGCCGTTCTTCGAGTTCTCCTCCCACCACTTCCCGATCGCCTGGTAGGTGTCCATGGTCGCGGTCGAGCTGTGGGATTCGCCGAGGCGCTCGTCGTCGATGAACAGGAATACGTACTTGGGCATTGGCTTCCCCTTTTGTTGGTTTTCAGTACGACGAACAGCGAAGACCGGTTTCGACAGCCTAGCCACGCATTCGTGACGGTTGCCAGCCTCCTTGCGGCACCTCGCCCGCGCGTTCGAGCGCGAGCAGGCGCCGCTTCGCGGGCAGGCCCCCGGCGTAGCCGCCCAGGCTGCCGTCGCTGGCGACGACGCGGTGGCAGGGGACGACGATCGCGATCGGATTGGCCCCGAGCGCCCCGCCCGCCGCCCGCGAGGCGCGCTCGTTCCCGGCACGCCGCGCCACGGTCGCGTACGTCGTCAGCTCGCCATAGGGGACGCGCGCCGTCGCACCGAGGATGCGTCGCTGGAACGGCGTGAGGCCGGAGAGGTCCGCCGCGACGGCGAACGCCCGGCGCTTCCCGGCGAAGTACTCCTCGAGCTCGCGCGCGAGGCCGCTCGCGCGGCGCGGATCGGGCACGAGGCCCGGGCCGTGGGCGCGCACCAGCCGCGCGAGATCGGAGGCCGTCGGCTCGTCGCCGTAGTGCAGCGCGGCGACGCCCGCGGGGCCGACCGCGACCCAGAGCGGGCCGAGGGGCGAGTCGAGAACGTCGTAGCCAAGCGTGGCGAGTCCCTCGCGCCGCGCGCGCCACACCAGGCGCTCCCGAGCGTCGGCGACGGCCTGTTCGATCATCGTGTTGCCTCCTTCACCTTCTTCATGGCTTCGGCGACGCGCGAGCGCGCGGCCTCCTCGCTGCAGC
Source organism: Chloroflexota bacterium (assembly GCA_005883625.1). Classification (GTDB taxonomy): domain Bacteria; phylum Chloroflexota; class Limnocylindria; order P2-11E; family P2-11E; genus 3-1-20CM-2-70-9. The sequence goes on from VBDU01000074.1 coordinate 18,781, forward strand.
CGAGCGCCGCCGCGACCTCGCGGTAGGGGCGGCCTTCGACCTTGTGGAGCACGAACGCCGCGCGTTGCCCCGGCGGCAGCGTGCGGATCGACGCCGCGAGGTCGGCCAGCGTCACGCCGTCGCGCTCCGGGGCGGCGAGACGCAGCTCCGCGAGCGGCACGAGGCGGCGATCTCGCCGCGCCCGATCGATCGCTTTGTTCGTCGCGATCTTGTACAGCCACGCGCGCTCGGCGCCGCGACGCGGCGGCGGCCACGCGCGGAAGGCCGCGAGGAAGGTCTCCTGATAGAGGTCGTCCGCGCCGTCGCGCGACCCGACGAGGCGCAGCGCGTACACGAAGATCTCGCGCTCGTGGCGCTCGATGAGCTCGCCGAAAGTGAGAGCACCTGTCGACACCGTCCGGAGGGTAGAACGCGCAAGGATCCGCCGATGTGAGATACGTGAGGTAGCGCACGGTGCGGGCGTGCCCGCGCGGACGGACCTGCCGCCGTGTAACGGCACGCTTGCGCTTCGGACCATGATTGACGCCTTGGTCGCTCGGTCGCTCGCTCGGAGGCCGGCTTCGGCCTAATGGCCATGCGCTGCTACTTCTGCGGTCGTGAGCAAGGGCCGAAAGCGCCCGGCTTCTGTCTGTCGTGCGGTCGGCCCCTCACCGCGACGCCGGCCTCGGAGCTCTTCGGACGCCGGTACATCCTGAACCGGCTCGACGATCTCGCCCGTGGCGGCGTCCTGGACGCGGACTCGGCGGAGCGAGTCAGACGGGCGATGCTCCGGGAGCTCGGGGAGGCGCCCACGCCAGAGCCCGCGGCGCCGGTCGTGCCGTCGCCGGTGGACGCCGTGCCGGCCGTCGAAAGCCGGCCCGTGCCTTCCGTACGCCCGGCGGTCACCGCGGCGGTACGCCAGCGGCCTGCCGGACCGTCGCCGATCGAGAGCTTGTTCACGCCGGAACGCGCCCCGAGCCTGCTCCTCTACCTCGGCGCGTTCCTCGTCGTCGTCGCGGCTCTCATCTTCGTGAACGTCTCGCGCGAGCAGGTCTCGGACGCCGTACGTCTCGCGCTCATGATCGTTGGGACGCTCGGGTTCCTGGGTGCCGGCCTCCTGTGCCACCGTGTCCCGCGCGTCGAGGAGGCGGGGCGGACGTTCATCGTGATCGGGGCGCTGCTCGTCCCGGTCGACTTCGTCGCGTACTACGTGCTCGTGGCGCACGAGTCGCCGCTCACCTCGCCGGTCATGTGGATCGTCGGCTCGCTCTGGTCGGCTGGTCTCTACGGGGGGCTCGCAACGAACCGTTACGGCACGGCGTACGCGTACCTGTTCTTCGCCGCTTGTCTCAGCGCGATCGCGGGAATACTCGCGTGGTCCGACACCGTCGCCTGGGCGGGCGTGCTGTTCGCCGGTCTTGCCCTGGCGATCCAGCTGGTCGATGACCGCGCCGGGCGGACCGCGCTCGCACATCTGACCCGACCGCTGCTGCTGCCGGCGCGCGTTCTCGTGGCGGTCGCCCTCGTGGTCGGCTCGTCGATCGCCCTCGCCGTCGGGCTCGGCGTCCCGGCCGGGGGGGACCGCTTCGCGCTGTCCGCGCTCGGCGTCGTCGGGCTCGCGTACTACGTGGTCAGAGCTCGCCTTGAGATCGGCTGGGAGCGATGGCTCGCGGTCGCCGGCCCTGCTGCCGTCGCCGAGGCCCTCGTGTTCGCGTTCGGCGCCCCGCTACAGACGTACGGCTTCGCGGCCGGGATCCTGGCCGTTTGCTACGCCCTCGCTGGAGAGCTCGGTGATCTCGCCGGCCAACCCACACCTCTTGCCGGATGGGTCCGTATCCGCGCGGTCCCGATCGCGTACGTCGCCGTCGGCGTCGCGCTCGTCCCGTTCGCCGCGTACTGGCGCGCGCCCGCCGTCGGCGCGCTCGTCTATCTCGGGATGACCGTGCTCCTCGCGGTCCTCGTGGCGCGCCGCGCGCGCTCCGCGCGGGCCGCGCAGGCGTACCAGGGAGCGACGCTCGTCGCGGCCGCGGTGGCGCACGTCGGTGTGGTCTTCGCGCTCGTCGCGGCGGGTGTCCTGCACGCGGGGCCCGCGCCGATGTCCGGGCTCGTCTTCCGCGAGCTCGCGCTCGCCTTCAGCCCGCTCGCGGCAGGCCTCGCGGTGCTCGCGGCGCTCGCGCGGCGGCGACTCGCGCCGATCTCCCGCCCGCTCGCCATCGCGGCGGTGTCGAGCGCGGTGCTGGTGGTCGACTACGTGCTCGCGGACCCGCCGCTCGCCACGATCCTCGCCGCGCTCGCCGCCGCCGTGATCGTCGCGAGCGGCGTCGACGCCCGCCGCCCGGCCGCGCTCTGGCTGGCCGCCGCGTTCGCCGCGGTCGCCGCCTCGTCCGCCGTGCGCTGGCTCGACCCACCAGAGGCGACGCGGCCGGTGGCCGCGGCCCTCGCGGCGCTGGTCATCTTCGTGCCCGCGTACCTGCCGCGTTTCCGCGCGGATCCGTTCGCGCGCGTGGCGCGCGAGATCGCCGTCTCGCTGGCCGGCGTCGGCGTGCTCAGCGGGCTCGCGTTCGCGTTCGCACGATCGTTCGGCGCCGCGTCGCTCTTGCCCTGGGATACCGGCGTCTGGTGGGCGACCGTCCCGGTGGTCTCGGCCTTCGGCGCGATCGCGGTCGCCGAGGCGCTGCATCGTCGATCGCCGAGCCTCGTCCTCGCGGCCACGCTCTCGTTCCTCGGCTCAACGCTGATGATCGTCGCGAGCCTGCATCCGGCGGCGGTCGAGGCCTACACACTGCCGGTCGCCCTGTACTTCGCGATCGTCGCCTGGGCGCTCTCTCGATTCGGCCCGGCCGAGCTGCGGTCCACACTCGCGACGCCGGCGCAGATCGCCGCGGCGCTCGCACTCATCGCGCCGACGTACCTCTGGAGCTGGCGGTCCGATGAGCCGGCGCGAACGGTCCTCGTCCTCGCCGAGGGGCTCCTGCTGCTCGGCGGCGCCGCGAACCGCGGGTCGGCCCCGCTCAGCGTCGTGTCGCTCGGTGCGCTCGCCGCCGCGGGCGTCCGCGCGACCGCCGCGCCGCTGGCCTTCGAATCCGTCGCGGGCATCGCGGGCGTCGCGACGATCGCGCTCACGCTGTTCGTGCCGGGCCGGATCGCCTGGCGCGTCGATCCGCGGCTGCGCGAGGCTGCCGAGGCGATGGGCGTCCTGCTGCTGCTCGCCCCACCGCTCGTCCGCGCGACGGCGTTCGGGTCCGACGCGCTGATGCAAGGAGGGAGCGTCCTCGCCGGCGGAACGGTCATCGTCGCGCTCGCGCTCTGGTCGGGCCGGAGGGCGCTCTTCGCGGCGGCCGCGACGATGCTTGGTTGCACCACGCTCGTCTCGCTCAACCGCACCGAGATGACCGAGCCGTATGTCGCCGCCGCCGGGGTGGCGATCGTCGCGCTGGCCCTCGCCATCCCGCGATATCTACCGCGCCGGCTGGCTGTCGAGCTCGAGTGGGCGCTGGAGATCCTCGGCGCCGCGATGATCGTCGCCAGCCCGCTCGTTCGCGCGTTCGGCGCTGCCGGGGCGGTCCCCGCGGCTCGCGCGCTCGCGGAGGGGATGGCGCTGCTCGCGATCGGTCTTCTCGTTCGCAGGCGGGCGCTCCCAGGCGCGGGATTCGCGGCGGTCGTCATCGTCGCGGCGTGGATCCTCGGCGATCCCTCCGCCCGGCAGTTCCACGCGATCGCGGCCGGCGCCGCGCTCGTCGCGCTGTCGCTCGCCGCGGTGCGTTATCGCGCGGACCTCCTCGACGAACGTGCGCTCATCGGAGCAGAGTGGCTCGGGGCCTTCCTCTTCGTCGGGCCCACGCTCCTCGCCTCGTGGAGCACCGATTTCTTCCCGGCGACGCCAATCGTCTTCTTCGAGATCGCCTTGATCCTCGGCACGGGGATCCTGCTTCGTCGCCGCTGGCTCGTCGTCGGGGCGCTCGCGGCCCTCGGCCTCGAGGCGCTGCGCGGAACGATCGACGTGGTGAACCGGCTCCCGAACTGGGCGCTGTTCGGCGTGAGCGGGGTCATCCTCCTCGCGGCAGGCTTCGTCCTCCTGCTGAAGCGCGAAGCCTGGAACCAGTGGTCGCATCGCGCGTACGGCTGGTGGGCCCGGCTCTGAGCGCGGTGGCACGCGCGGTGCGGCGCAGCCGTGCATGGAAAAAGAGAAGGCGAAGCAACTCGAGAACGAGCGTCCCGCGGAGCAGCGCGAGGGCATCACCGCCAAACGCCGTGGTAGCCCTGCCGCGCCGAGCGACCGGCCCGAGGAGGACGTCCCGCACCCGCAGGACGTCAACGAGATCGGCGAGCCTTAGCGGCGCAGCTCGAAGATGAGCTCGCCGTCGACGATCTCGCCGGTCGCGACGAAGCCGAGCTTCTCGTGCACGCGCAGCGACGCGACGTTGTCCGGCGTGGTCGCGGACACGAAGCGCCGCACCGCGTGCTCGCTGACGGCCCAGTCCATCAGCGCCCTCGCGACCTCGGTCGCGTAGCCCTGACGCCGGTAGGGCGGAAAGACCGTCCAGCCGAGCTCGGCCGCGTCCGGGTCGGCTACGTCGTTGCTGCCGGGCGGTCCGTGGAAGTTCACGAAGCCGACGACGACGCCGTCCGCGCGACGCACGATCGCGCGCAGGAGCCACTCGAGATCGCCCGGGGACCGCGCGAGCTGGCGGCGGCGCAGCTGCAACAGCTCGTTGTCGCCGGCGGGGAACTCCGGCGGGAGCGTGACCCCGGCGAGCGCGGAAGCCTCGGCGCGCTCGCCCGCGATGAGCGCATCGAGGACGTCGCGACCGAGCGGGACGAGATCGAAACGCGCGCTGCGGACGATCAGCCCGTCTTGCGTGCGATCGTCCGCTCGAAGAGCTCGTCCGCGAGACGGAGGGGCTTGCCGCTGCCGCCGTGGCGCTCGAGCGACAGCTCGGCCATCACCGAGAGCGCGATCTCCGCGGGCGTGCGCCCGCCGAGGTCGAGGCCGATCGGCGCGTGGACCGCGCGGATCCGGTCCTCGTCCACCCCCTCGTCGCGGAGCATCTTCGCGATGAGGATCGTCTTGCGCTTGCTGCCGAGGAGCCCGACGTAACGGGCGGAGGTCTTCACCGCGGCGCGCAGGCAATGAGCGTCGAGCTTGTGTCCGCGCGTGGCGATCACGATGAACGTGTTCCAGCCGATGGGCATGGTCTCGAGCGCCTTGACCATGTCCATGTTCACGACCTCGTTCACGCCGCCGAAGCGCTCGCGGCTCGCGAACTCCGGCCGGTCGTCGACGACCGCGACCTCGTACTCGAGCTGCGTGGCGAGCTTGGCGATCGCCAGTCCGACGTGGCCGCCGCCCACGATGACGAGCCGCGGCTTGGCGATGACCGGCTCGATGAGCAGCTCGGTCTCTTCGTCGAGTGCGACCGTGCGCGCGGTCCCTCGGCGGAGCGCCTCGGCGGCCGCGGCCCGCGCCCGCGCGTCGAGGGCGGTGTCGCCGAGCGTGCCGCCGCCCTTGCCGCCGGTCTCGACGAAAAGCTTCCCCGCCGCCGTCAGGTCCTTGCCGCGCCTGCGCATGAGCGTGGCGAGCGCCACCGGCGCGCCGCCGGCCGACGCCGCGAGCACGTCGCCAAGGAGGTCCCGCCCTGCGAAACGGAGCGCCCGCTCGCCGGGCTCGATCTGGATCCACATCGTCCCGCCGCAGACGAGGCCGGTGTCCCACGCGAGCTCCTCGGTCAGCTCGTACTCGCGCAGGGAGGGGTCTCCGGTCTCGATGACCCGCTTCGCCTCGACGAAGGCGTCACCTTCGACGCAGCCCCCGCCGAGGGTGCCGACCAGGCGGCCGAGGTCGTCGACCAGGAGCTTCGCGCCCACGACCTGCGGGGTGCTGCCGACCGTCCGGACGACCGTCGCGATGGCGAATCGGCGGCCCTCCCGCTCGAGCTCGGCCATCTTCGCGTAGATCTCGCGCACCGCTTCTCACTGTATCCGCGGAGAAAAGCGCCGGATGCCGGAAGCCGGCGGTGCCGGCCGGACGTGCCTTTACACGGCGGGACCGCCGACCGCCAGGCCGAGGGCCATGAGCGCGGCGGACTTGGCGGCGATCAGCTTGCGCACGAATCGGATGATGGCTTCCTTGTCGTCGTCGGACAGGCAGCTCGCCGGGATGGCGAGGAGCGCGCCCTCCCAATCTGGCAGGAGATTGGTCTCGCCGGCATACCAGCGTGGATCGGCGAGGTGGCGCATCGAGACCTGGAGCGCGGACGAGAGCCGTTCGACCAGATCCACGCCCGGATCGGCGATCTCGCCTGCTTCGAGGCGGCTGATATAGCCCTTGTCGATCGCCGCCAGATCGGCGAGTGCCTGTTGTGTCAGGCCGCGGTGCCGCCGGAATCGCCTTACCCGGTCGCCGACGCCTTCGGAGATCATGTGTCCCGAAAGTAGTAGCTCGGAATCGGCGCGGCGCAAACCTCGACGCCCCCTGAACCTCAGCCATCAAGCAGCCAGGTGACCAACCCTCAACCTTGTTGTCTGATTCCTCGCTTAGCACGGCGAGCGAGGCTCCCTTTACCAGACTGCTACTGTGGGCCCGCTTTCTCGACCGAATGCAGGGGGTGAACCTATGGGGGAAGCGGGAGGACCGACTCCGTCCCAGCCCGAGCCGAAATCGATTTCCGAATCGCCCAAGTTGAGCCTCACGCGCAGAAGCTTTCTCATAGGAGCAGGTGCCGGCGCAGCCGCGGCCGGTGCGGTGCTCGGCGGAGCGGTCGTCGCGACCAAGGCGCTCAATCCGACTCCCACGACGACCACCACCACGGCGACGCAGCTCGGACCGACGATGCGTCGCGTCACCCTCGACATCGACGGCGTCAAGCGCGACGTCATCGTCGACAACCGCGAGAGCCTCTGGGAGACGATGAACTTCCAGCTCGGACTCTCGAACTCGAACCTCGGCTGCGACCGCGCGCAGTGCGGCGCGTGCGCCGTCAACGTGGACGGCAAGGCGGTGAACGGCTGCACGATCCTGAGCGCGCGGATGGGGCGCGGCCAGAAGATTACGACGGTCGCCGGTCTCGCCACGGGGCCCGGGGTCAGCGGTCTCCACCCGGTGCAGCGCTCCTTCTGGCTCAACGGTGGCTTCCAGTGCGGGATCTGCACCCGCGGCTTCATCATGTCGACCGTCGCGCTGCTGCGGACGATCCCGAATCCCACCGACGTGCAGATCGCCGAGGGGCTCTCGGGGAACATCTGCCGCTGCGGCGAGTACGCGAAGGTCTTTACCTCGGTGAAGACCGCGGCCGCCGAGCTGCGCGGCGAGAAGGTCACGTACCTGGCGAAGCCGATCTTCGTCGACGTGGTCGCTCCCGCCCAGCCGCCGCCGGCCGCTGCGGGCACGTCCAAGGCCTTCGACTTCGCGACGCCGTTCGCGACGATCGAGGACTTCGACACGTTCATCGAGCCGCTCAAGAAGCGCGACGGCATCCTCGACATCAGCGGCAGCGAGCGGACGATCACGGTCAAGTGGGACCCGGCCAAGCTCTCCGAGCAGCAGGTGCGTGACCTGCTCTCGAGCCTTGGCCGCGCGGTCAAGTAGGGGAGGGAAGAGATGGCACGCCTTGAAGCCGTCCGGGTCGCGCAGGACGCGGCGTACGCCGCCAGCCTCAGCGACGCCGACTGGTACGCGCTCTCCCAGGATCCCGACTGGCAGCAGCTCGTCGCCGAGCAGTCGGAACTGCTAACGAATGTCCTCGAGGTACACGGCCACAAGCTGCCCGGCGCGAGCCTGGCGGCATCCACGCAGAACGAGCTTCCCCCCGTCGGCCCCTTCAAGATCGTCGGGACAGACGTCGCGCGCCTGCAGGGCCTCGGGGTCGTCACCAGCCTCGGGCAGTACACCGAGAACATGCGCATGCCGGGCATGCTCTTCATGCGCACGCTGCGCAGCCGCTACCCGCACGCGAAGATCAAGAGCGTCGACATCAGCAAGGCCGAGAAGCTCCCTGGCGTCCGCAAGATCCTCCACCGCGGCAACCTTCCCGACGTCTACAAGGACGTCTTCCTGGGCGCGGCCAACCCGACGCGGTTCCTCTTCAGCGAGGAGGTCTTCGAGGTCGGCGCGCCGATCGCGGTCATCGCCGCGGACAGCGAGCACATCGCCGACGAGGCCATGCGCCAGATCGACGTGCAGTACGAAGTGCTCCCGGCGGCGCTCGACATGCTCGAGGCGATGAAGCCGTCGACCCAGAAGCAGTTCCCGAACCAGCTCGACGGCACGATCATCGCGGTGACGCCGCCCCTCGTGCGCGGCAATCCCAACGACACGCGGGCCGACGCGACGGTCGAGGCCGTCTTCCACAAGCCGATCGAGCAGCACGTCGCGCTCGAGCTCACGAACTCGCTCACCTACTGGGACAACGACAAGCTGAACATGACCTACACCGCGCAGCACGCGCACGGAACGCGGGCGAACCTGTCCCAGGCGCTCAAGATCCCGCAGAACAAGGTGCGCGTGTTCCAGCCCGGCTACATGGGCTCGGGCTACGGGTACCGGAGCGGCATCGACCTCGCCGAGGTGCACGCCGCGCTCCTCGCGAAGCTCACCGGCAGGCCCATCAAGCTCAACTACACGCGGTACGAGGACTTCGTGACCCGGACGCACCGGAACGAGTTCCGCGACGAGATGAAGATGGGCGTCAACAAGGACGGCACGATCGCCTTCGGGCAGTTCAAGGTCTTCGCGAACGTCGGCGCGCAGCGCGCCGGCGCCGCGAACGGGTCCTGGGTGAACATGCAGGACCTCTACAAGATCCCGAACCTGCGGCTCGAGGCGATCGACGTCATGACGAACAGCTACAAGTCGGGCCCGTACCGCTGCGTGAGCCATCCGAACGGGACGTTCGCGCTCGAAGTCACGATGGAGAAGGCGGCATACGCGATCGGGATGGACCCGGTCCAGTTCCGCCTCAAGAACCTCAACGAGACCGGGAACCCCGACACGAAGAAGCCGTTCAGCAACCCCGGCATGCGCGACTGCATCGACGCCGCGGCGAACGCGATCGGCTGGACGGCGAAGTGGCACCAGCCGAAGGCGAAGGAGGTCCGGCCCGGGATCTTCCACGGGATCGGGCTCGCGGCGCACACCTGTAGCCACGGCGCCGGCGGCAACCCGTCGACCGGCCAGATCGTCATCAACAACGACGGCAGCGTGCAGGCCATCTCCGCCTCGAACGACGTCGGCGGCGGCCAGCGCACGACGATGCTGATGATCGCCGCCGAGTCGCTCGGCGTGCCGCTCGACCAGATCACGATCACCACGTACGTCGACACCGACAACACCACCGACACCGGCACGACCGCAGGCAGCCAGCAGACCAACAACGGCGGCCGCGGCATGTACCAGGCCGGCCAGGACGCTCGCCGGCAGGTCCTCGACTGGGCCGCGCGGAAATTCAAGGACGACGCCGCCAAGAAGGGCGGGACGCTCGACGTCACCGCGGCGGACATCGAGCTCGTCGACGGCAACGTCTTCGTCAAGAGCAGCCCGAGCACGAAGGCGAAGCTCGCCGATGTCGTGCAGTTCAAGGGCGGCCCCATCCACGGCAAGTCCGAGTTCATCCAGGACACCATCTGGGAGCGGCTCGCCTGGGCCGCTCACGCCGCGGAGGTCGAGGTCGACACCGTCACCGGGACGGTGAAGATCACGAAGTACGTCGCGGTGCACGACCTCGGCAAGGCGATCAACCCGTTCGCCTCGAAGCAGCAGATCGAAGGCGGCGTGGTCATGGCGGTCGGGGCGGCCCTCACCGAGGAGCTGCTCATCGACAAGTCGACCGGCCTGCCGCTCAACCCGAACCTGCTCGACTACAAGCCGCTCTCGATCAAGGACGCGCCGCTCGCCGAGGTCATCATCGTCGAGAAGCCCAAGGCCTACGGCGTGTTCGGCTCGCACGGCCTCGGCGAACCACCGATGGGCCCGCCGGCCCCCACGATCGTGAACGCGGTCTACAACGCGGTCGGCGTCTGGGTCACGGACATGCCGTTGACGCGGTCCAAGCTCTTGGCCGCGCTCAAGGGCGGGTGAGAAGGAGGTAGGGACCAGTGAGAGGCTTTGAGCTCTACGACGCGGGCACTGTCAAAGAAGCGGTCGACCTCCTTCAGAAGCACGGCAGCCGGACCGTGAAAGTCCTCGGCGGCGGGAGCGATCTCGTCGGCGGCGTGATGAAGGACTGGGTCCAGGGCAAGGGCATGCCGCTCCCCGAGGTCCTCATCGACCTCACGACCATCAAGGACCTCGCGACCATCAAGCTCGACGGCGGCAGCACCACGATCGGCGCGGTCGTGACCCTTCAGGAGATCGTCGACAACGACGAGCTGAAGAAGCGGCTCCCGCTGCTCACGCAGGCCGCCGAGAGCGTCGCCTCGCCGCTCATCCGGAACTTCGGCACCCTGGGCGGCAACGTCAACCAGCGGCCGCGCTGCTGGTTCTTCCGCGGCGAGGATTTCAACTGCTACAAGAAGGGTGGCGACTTCTGCTACGCCGTCACCGGCGACAACCGCTACCACGCGATCATCGGTGGCGAGCTCTGCTACATCGTCCATCCCTCGGACACGTCCGTCGCGCTCCTCGCCCTCAACGCGAAGGCGAAGATCGCCGGCGTCGGCGGCGACCGGGACGTCGCGTTCGACAATTACTTCATCGGGCCGCGCGAGGACGTCCTGCGCGAGAACGTCCTCAAGCCGAACGAGTTCATGACCCACGTCGAGATCCCGAACCCGGCCTCAGGCACGAAGTTCGGCTGGACGAAGCTCAAGGACCGGCAGGTCTACGACTTCGCCCTCATCTCGGTCGCCGCGGCCTTCACGGTCGACGGCGGCACCTGGAAGGACGGGCGCGTCACGCTCGGTGGCGTCGCCCCGGTCCCGTACCGCGCCAAGGTCGTGGAGGACGCGCTCAAGGGCAAGAACATCAAGGACACGATCAAGACGGCCGCGGCGCAGATCCGCACCGTGGCACGCCCGATGAGCGTGAATGCGTACAAGGTCGACCTCGCGCAGGGGCTCATCGAGCGCACGATCATGGAGGCCCTCGGCAACTAGCGGCACATCACGCAGGAGAGAGGGAAAGGGGCGGGGCCGCAAGGCCCCGCCCTTTCGTTTGGCCGTCCCGCGGCGATCTTTGCCAGCATGGATACTTTCTCGGTGAGACGGAAAATTCAGAATCACGGCCAGACCGGAAAAGCCGCCACGATCTCGTCGAGGCGTGATGACGTCTGGCGCGCGGCGAGGTCTTTCATCCGACGGCGGATGCGGATGCGAGTCGAGCACGGCGGCCGCACGTGGCGGCGGCAGGAGCTCTATGAGGAGCGGCTCGGGCCGCCTCCACCAGGAACGTCCTAGCCGCTCACCTCCTAGTTCCTCGCGCGCTCGTGTTCCTGCACGCCCTTGATGCCGCGCAGCGCCCACTGGTGCGACGCCGGGTTCGCCGCGACGTAGCTGCCGTCCGAGTGGAGCCACGAGCCGCCGTCCGCGTCGGTGATGAGACCGCCGGCCGACGGCAGGATGACGCAGGCGGCGGCGACATCCCAGGGCTTCGCGTCGAGCGTCCAGTACGCGTGGATCCGCCCCGCCGCGACGTAGCAGAGGGCGAGCGCCGGTGAGCCCCAGACGTATTGCTGCAGGACCTCCCTCGCGAAGACGCCGAAGATCCGCAGCGCGATCTCGCGCCGCGGACCGCTCGGCGGCAGGTCCGTCGCGACCCAGGCCTGCTCCCAGAACTCCGGACCGAGCGCGGTGTTGAGCACCGTGATCGGCCGGTTGTTGAGCGTGGCGGGCGCGCCGAGCGTGGCCGCGAACGTCTCGTCCCGGATGGGGTCGTACACGACGCCGACGCGCAGCACTCCCTCGACGCGGAGCGCGATGGACACCGCGAAGAACGGGATGCCCTGGGCGAAGCTGAGCGTCCCGCAGATCGGGTCGACGATCCAGAGCCGCTCCGCGTCGACGGCGAGCGGCTCGTCCTCGGGGCCCTCTTCGACCAGAATGGCGTCGTCGGGACATTCGTTCTGGAGGACCGAGACGATCGCCTGCTGCACCTCGAGCGTCGCGCCGGTCACGACGTCACGCTGGCCCTTCCACGTGAGGTATCCGGGATCGCCGAGCTTGGCGAGGGCGACCCGGCCGCCGCGGAACGCCGCGCGCTTCGCGAGCTCCAGAGCCGCCGCGTCGTCCATGGCGGGAGGATAGCCATGCCTTCGCCCACGCTCGTCCGGACGATCGTCTGCTCGTACACGCGCGACGAGCTGCCCGCCGCATGGCTTGCGGTCTTTCGCCGCTTCGAGCGAGTCATCGAGCGCGCCGGGCTGCGCGTACGCGTACGGCTCGATCCGCTCGAGGAGCTGCCCGAGCGCTTCGAGGTCCTCGTCGTCCCGGAGGAGCTTCGCGAGCGCGCGGAGTCGCTCGCGGGCGTCGCGCGCGTGATCGCGACGACTCGCACCGACGCCACGACCGCGGCGAACGACCTCGTGCGCGAGCTCCAGGCCGGGGCGACGCTCACCGCCGAGCGCCGCAGGCCGGGCGAGCCGAGGATCGTCGTCCATCGCGGAACGGAGATCCTGTGAGCGAGAACACGGTCAACAGGAAGCTCCTCGAGCGCCTGCGCCGCGTGGAGCAGCAGATCCGCGCGTTCAAGGAGCTACACGCGAGCGAGCTCCAGATCGTCCTCGACGAGCTCGCCGACATCGCCGGCGAGGTCGAGGCTAGTCGGGGAGCTCCGCTCCCCGGCCCCGAGGCGCCGGTCGACGATCCCGCGGCGAATTCGCCGAAGCGCGCGAAGTGGCTGGCGGAGCAGGAGCGCAAGCAGCGTCCGCAGTCGCGGCGCGAGCTGCTCTTCGGGCGCGGCGAGGAGCCGCGCTCGGACTAGGGCCGCGTCCTCCGCGCGCGGCTCACGAGCGCGAGCCCGCCAAGCATGAGCCCGATCGCCGCGAAGCCCACGACGTACACCGTGGGGTCGCGGAGCGGGTCGACGGAGGCGACGCGGCGCGTGGGCGGCTCGGTCGCATCGAACGGCTTCACCGGATCGGGTCGCGTCGCGAGCGCGGCCTTGCCCTCGTCGTCGAGCGTCACGGCGTAGATCTCGAAGTTGCCACTGCGCGGCGAGGCGAAGAGGAGCTGGCTGCCGTCGGCGCTCAGCTCGAACGGGCCCTGCGCGAGCACGCCCTTCGCCACCTCGGTGCGCAGATCGCCGGCGCGCGGATCGACGGACCAGAGGTCCGTGTAGCTGATGTCCGGCGTCACGAACTCGCTCACGTAGACGATCCGCCCGTCGGGCAGGTACACCGGGAAGTGGCTGCGCTCGTCCTTCGGCGAGATCGGCGACGGGGTCGCCCCGATCGCCGAGGCCATGAGCAGCACCCGCGAGTGATCGCCGTCCGAGAACGCAAGCTGTCGACCGTCGGGCGACCACGCCGGCGAGTGGCACGCGAACGTGCACTGGTTGTTGCGCTCGCTCGCAAGCTGGCGGGTGAGCTGGACGGTGTTCCCGCCGTCGGCCTCCGTTGTCCAGATGTCCATCGCGCCGTCGCGATAGACGTAATAGCTGATGCGCGTGCCGTCCGGACTCCAGCTCGGGAAGCTCGTGATCGCGCCGCTCCGCGTGAGCTGTGTCCGGGCGCGCGATGCCATGTCGATGACCCAGATGTCGCGCTTGATGTCGCTGCCGGAGTCGACCGCGATGCGTTTCCCGTCGGGACTCCAGGTCGGATGGCGGTCGTCCGCGTCGCCGCTCGTCAGCTGGCGGACGTTCCCACCATCGGCGTCCATGACGTAGATGTGGTACGGGCCGTCGCGGTTGGTCTGGAACGCGATGCGCTTCCCGTCGGGGCTCCACACCGGCCGCAGGTTCGACGCGCTCGTCTGCGTGAGCTGGCGGATCGGCGACGCGCCGACCGTGGTGCCGCCGCTCACGAACGCGACGCACGCCGCGAGGCACAGCACCCGGACGAGCAGCATGCGCGTCATTTCAGCCCCTGACCGCCGCGCTTTTCGTCACAAGCCGGTAGCACTCCCACGCCAGCAAGGCCGCGAACAGCCCTATGGTCAGACCACCCAGCAAGAGGGCTGCCTGCGCCGGAAGGCCCTCGTGCTGCGCGGTCTTCGCCACGAACGCGTTCACGACCATGAGGATCGCGAGCACGGCGTTCAGCGCGGCCCAGACGAGGGCCAGCAGCGCGGCGAACGCCTTCACTCATCGTCTCCGCCCGCGGCGCTCGCCGGGGCGACCCGCGGCGCGGGCGCGAGCGATGCGCTCGCGCGCCCGGTCGTCATCGCGACGACGAGCGACCAGCGCGCGAGCGTGTACCGCAGATGGTCGAGGACTTTGATGAGGATCAGCACCATCGCCGCGACGTGCAGGGTCGAGGCCCAGTACAGGAGCGGCCCCGGGACGGGGTAGACGTAGCGCGCGGCCTTCGCGAGACCGGTGATCGTGATGAGTGTGAGCACGAACGTCCACGTGGGGAACGAGAACGCCGTCTCGTAGAACGAGAACTTCCCCGCAGTCGGTCGCTCGCCGCGCAGGTCGAGGCCGAGCCGCGAAGCGATCATCCGGCCGAGGCGCGGCGGCAGCTCGTGCGCGAGCCCTGTGAGGTGTCGCCGCCACTGGCCGCGCGGGACGAGCAGCGAGCGGTCCGTGCCGGCCCACCAGTACCCCAGGAACCACGCGAGCGTGAAGAGGATCAGCATCGCGCCGATGTAGTGGATGCGGTAGATGAGGTAGAGCGGGAGCGGCAGCGAGACGTCGAGGATGCCGCCCATGTACTGCCACACGCCGGTCGGGAGCGCGAGCAGGAAGCCCAACGCGAGGAGCCAGTGGCCGGCGATGGTCGCGGGCGCAAAGCGGCGAGACGCGTCGGCGCGCCGCGGGCCGCCGAGGGCGATCCCCAGCGCGAGCCCCAGCGCGAGGGCGAACGGGATGACCTTGACGAAGACGAAGTTGTCCGAGAGCTCCTCGTCCCAGGGCTGCGCGCCCGAGCCGGCCTGGCCGAGCGTCGCCACCGCACCGGACACTGCGAGGGCGATCGCGACGAGCGCGACGAGCCAGCGGACGATCACGCCTTGCCCTTGGCGGGGCTGCCCTCGAACGTCTGGAACGTGCGGAGCTGCGCCCAGGTCTGCCGGTCGCCCTTGGGGGCCTCGAGGCACAGGTGGTCGCTCTTGAGGACCCCCTGCCGTATGCGGATGTTCACCGGGCAGCGCTCGACGCACGCCGGGCCGCCCTCGCGCCAGAAGCAGAGATCGCACTTTGCGAACGTGTCCTTCTCCGGGTCGTAGGTGATGCGGCTGCGCTGGTGGAGCGTGAGCTGGTTCGTCGCGTGCGCCTCGTCGCTGATCGGGAACGGGCACGCCTCCGCGCACCGGCCGCAGGTGACGCAGGTGTCCTCGCGGATGAAGCGCGCGCCGGTACGTGGCTCGACCTGGAGCGCGTCGACCGGGCAGACGTAGAGGCACTCCGCGGTCGGGCACTGGAGGCACGGCTCCTGGTGGAACGAGCCGCGGTCGGGATAGGCCTCCTGGATGACCGGCGACACCTTCACCTCGGGGTCGTTGAAGATCCGGATCCGCGGGACGTCGGAGAGCCCGGCGCGGCGGTGCTCCTGAGAGCAGATGACCTCGCACGTGAGGCACCCGATGCAGAGCTGCGGGTCCGGGAAGATGACCGCGTCCGCGAGCGCGGTCGACCTTGGGCTCGCGCCGCTCGCGATGCCGACGCCGCCGATCGCCTCGAGCGCGATGAACGCGACGATCGGCGCCGCGCCTTTCAGGAGATCCCGGCGCGAGAGCTCGGGATCCGCCGCTCTTTCGTCGCGCCCGGTCCCTTGTTCGCTCACGGCGGACCCCTTTCTTGTCGGGCAGTCTCGGCGCGGTCGCCTACGACGTCAACGTGACGCCCGCGGCGAGGTCCTCCAGCGTGTCCACGTCGCGCAAGACGCCGCGATCCTCCACGTCGAGGTCCACGCGGATGTCGGTGTGGCGCTTGATGACCTCGTGGAGATTGGACCGCGGATCGGTCGCCGCGATCTCGTCGCGGAGCGACAGCGGGACCGCGACGGGATGCCCGCGCTTGCCGCGGTACCTCGGGGACACGATCGCCGGCCGGCGTTCGTACGTCTCGATCACAGCGCGTACGGTGTCCGGCCGGACGAAGGGCATGTCGCCGGGGAGCACGAGCACCGCGTCCCCGCGGGCCTGCGCGACGCCTTCCTGGATCGAGGAGAACATCCCGCGGGAGGGATCGGGGTTCTCGATCGGGCGCACGCGCGGGTCGAGGAGCGAGTTCACGTCGCGCTCGAGCTCGGTGCGCGCGTCCTTTCCCACGACGACGATGACCTCGGCGGCGCCGCCATCCAGTAGCGCGCGGATCGTGCGGTCGAGCAGCGGCTCGCCGTCGATCGGGGTGAGCAGCTTGCGCCCGCCGAACCGCTCCGCGGATCCCGCGGCGGGGACGACCGCTACGGCCCGGATCGATCGCGGGGGCTCCGCCCCCGCCGCCCCCCGGCTAGCTGCCATCGCGCAGACTCCGGAGGGCGCGCTCGGCGAACACGCGCGAGGCGCGCTTGCGCTGCGAGATCGTCCCCGACGTGTTGTCCATCGGCCGCGCCGCCTTGTGCACCGCGTCCGCGGCGGCCGCGATGGCCTCGTCTTCGAGGCGCGTGCCGACGATCGCCTTCGCGGCGGCCGCGACGAGCATGGGCCGCGACGCCACCGCGGTGATCGCGATGCGCGCGTCGCGAACGGTCGCGCCCTCGAGACGCACGGCCGCGGCGAGGCCGACGATGGGGAAGTCGAACGAGTTGCGATCGCGCAGCTTGAGGTAGGCGCTGCGCCAGCCCTCCTCGAGAGGAAGCTCGACCGCCGTCACCACGTCGCCCCGCTCGAGGGTGAGATAGCTGATGCCGTCCTCGCGGTAGAGGTCGGCGATCGCGACGCGGCGCTCTCCCTGCGCGTTCGCGACGACGGCGGACGCGCCGAGCGCGATGAGCGCGGGCACCGTGTCAGCGCTCGCGACCGCGAGGCAGCGCGGGGACGACGTCGCAACACGGCAGACGACGCTCGCGTGCGTCTTCATGCAGTAGCCCTCGGCGGTCCGCCAGAAGAGCGACTGGTCGTACCAGTTGCACCGCGTGTCGAGGCAGATGTTCCCGCCGACCGTGCCCATGTTGCGGAGCTGCGGCGTGGACACGAGGCCGGCCGCGGTCGCAAGCGCGGCGTGGCGCTCGCGTACGAGCTCGTGCTCGGCGATCTCGGTGAGCGACGAGCATGGCTTTGGGGTCTTCGCGGAGCATGCGCGCGGCCTCCGCGTACGTCGCCGCGCGGACGAAGCGGAAGCGCGGAAGGCGCAGCACGCTAGTCGGGGGCCGGGGGGCGGAGCCCGCCAACCGTCTTGCGCTCGCGCGCGTCGGTCGTTGCCCCCAGGCGCCGGAGCGCGCGCTTCGGATCGGCCTTGCCGTCGCCGAGGCCGTCGGGACCGATGCGGTCCTTCGTGACGCGCCGGTTGTCGCGCAGGCCGAGCGCGTCGAGGATCTTCTCCGCGGTGATGGGCGTCTCGTCGAAGCGCACGCCGATCGCGTCGTACACCGCGTTCGCGATCGCGGGGATGACCGGGTTGAGCGGTCCCTCGCCCGCCTCCTTCGCGCCGAACGGCCCCTCCGCGTCGACCGACTCCACGACGATCGCCTCGAGCGCCGGCGTGTCGAGCGAGGTCGGCAGCTTGTAGTCGAGGAGCGACGGCTTCTTGTGCAGGCCGCCGCGGAAGACCTGTTCCTCCACGACGATCTCGCCGTACCCCATGTACGCGGAGCCTTCGACCTGGCCCTCGACGTTCGCGGGGTTGAGCGCGCGACCGCAATCGTGCGCCGTCGTGAGCTTGTCCACCGTGAGGGTGCCCGTCTCGACGTCGACGCTCACCTCGGCGACGGTCGCCTGGTACGAGTACGCCGGCGACGGCCCGACGCCCGCGCCTTTGAAGGTCCCGCCGATCCCCTTGGGGGGCTTGTAGCTCCCCGCGGCGACGAGCGTGCCGTGCCTCGACTCGGCGAGGACCGCGGCGTCGGTGAACGTCACGAACTTCGATGGATCGTCGTGGTCGTATACGCGGCGGTACGCCGTGAGCAGGCGCTCCGCTGGGACGCCGAGCTTCTCGGCCGCGGCCTCGACGACGAGCGCGCGCAGCTTCATCGCCGCATCCTTCGTCGCGTTGCCGGCCATGAACGTCACGCGGCTGGAGTAGCTGCCGAGGTCGACCGGCGCGAGCGAGGTGTCGCCCGAGACGACGTGCACGTCCTCGGGGAGCACGCCGAGCGCTTCCGCGGTGACTGACGCGAGCACCATGTCCGAGCCCTGGCCGATCTCGCTCGTACCGCACATGACCGTCACGCCGCCGCCGCGATCGATGCGGATCTCCGCGCCCGAGTGCGGCATCTCGTTCCAGTAGATGGGGAGGCCGGCGCCCGAGATGTACGCGCTGCCCGCGATGCCGATGCCCTTGCCCCGCGGCAGCTGCCCGTGCTTCTCGCTGAACTTCGTGGCGCGCTGCAGGGCGTCGAGGCATTCGCCAAGGCCCATCGACGTGATGCGCAGCTCGTTCACGGTCCGGCTGTTCGGCGGCTGGAGGATGCGCTTGCGGTACTCGAGCGGATCGAGCCCCAGGTCCACTGCGATCTTGTCGAGCTGGCACTCGAACCCGTACCGCGGCTGCGTCGTGCCGTGGCCGCGCTTGGGCCCGCAGGGCGGCTTGTTCGTGTACACGCGGACGCCGTCGAACTTGTACGCCGGGATGCGGTAGGTGACCGTGAGAAGCGCGCCGGTGTAATAGGTGGTCGCGATCCCGTAGGACGCGTACGCGCCGCCGTCGAGGAAGCTTTGGTAGTGGACCGCGGTGATCTCGCCATCCTTTTTCACGCCGGTCCTGATGCGCATCTTCACCGGGTGGCGCCCGCGGTGCGCGTAGAAGACCTCCTCCCGGTCGAGCGTGAACTTCACCGGGCGGCCCGTGCGCAGCGAGAGGAGCGCCGCCGCGAACTCGTGCGCGAACGGGTCGCTCTTGCCGCCGAAGGCGCCGCCGTTCGGCGTGGCGACGACGCGGATCCGCGAGCGCGGCAGGCCGAGCACCTTCTCGAGCTCGCGGTGCAGGTAGTGGGGGACCTGCGTCGCGGTCCAGAGCGTGAGCTTATCGTCGGCGCCGTAGCTGGCGACCGCGGAATGCGTCTCGATCGGCGCGTGCGTGTTGCCCTCGAAGAAGAACCAGTCGTCGCGGACGTGGTCGGCGGCGGCGAACCCGGCCTCGAGGTCGCCGAAGCTGAGATGGACCTCCTTGAAGACGTTCGCGCGCTTGGAGGTGTCGTGGATCTTCACGTCTTCGCGCTCGAGCGCCTCCTCGATCGTGAAGATCGGCTCGAGGTCCTCGTAGTCGACGTCGATGAGCGAGAGCGCGTCGAACGCCGCATCTTCGTCGGTCGCCGCGATCGCGGCGACCGGCTCGCCGACGTAGCGGACCTTGTCCACAGCGAGCGCGGTCTCGTCCTGCGTCGAGGGCATGATCCCCATCTTCTCGGGCATGTCCGCCCCGGTGACGATCGCGACGACGCCCGGATGCGCGAGCGCGCGCGTGACGTCGAGGCGCCTGATGCGCGCGTGCGGCCGCGTCGCGCGCAGCAACCGTCCATAGAGCATGCGCGGGAGGAAGAGGTCGTCGGCGTAGCGCGCCTGCCCGGTGAGGTGGGCCCACGCGTTGACCTTCGGCAGCCGCCTTCCGATGACCGAAAATTCAGACACTCTTCGCGGCCTTCTCTACCGCTTCATAGATCGCGGTGTACCCGGTGCAGCGGCAGAGATTGCCGCTGATCGCCTGGGCGATCTCCGCGCGCGTAGGGTGCCCGTTCTCATCGAGCAGCGCCTTCGCCGCCATGAGCATCCCCGGCGTGCAGTAGCCGCACTGCGCGGCGCCCTCTTCGGCGAACGCGGTCTGCAGCGGATGAAGCTCGGCGCCGCGCGCGAGCCCTTCGACGGTCGTCACGTCGGCGTCGCCGATCGCCACCGGCAGCGTGAGGCACGAGAGCACCGGCGCGCCGTCGACGAGCACGGTGCACGCGCCGCACTCGCCGAGCTCGCAGCCGTGCTTCGTGCCGGTGAGGCCGAGCTCCTCACGAAGGACTTCGAGGAGCGTGTGGTGAGGCTCCGCCGCGACGGTGCGCGCCTCGCCGTTCACGCGGAGCGTGAGGAGCTCCTTGGTCACGCCGGCCGCTCCACGCGCTGACCGCGCTGCGGCGCGCCGATGCGTCGCGACAGGTCCGCGGCCGCGCTCGCGCAGCGCTCGCCGATCCTGCGCAGGGTGCGTAGATCGACGCGCTCCTTGAACCCGACGACCATGAGCACGGCGATCCGTTTGCCGTTCGCGTCGGTGATCGGCGCGGCGACGGCGCGGACCCCGCGGAAGAGCTCCTGGTCGTCATAGCCGATGTCCTCGCGGCCGTCGAGGACCTTGGCGTGCGCGCCCGCGTCGAGCGGCAGGCGCCGGCCGAGCGGCGCGGTCATGTGCAGGTCGGTCGCGGGCTCCGCGCGCGCGGCGATCTCCACCGCGCCGTCGCTCACGATGCCGAGAATGGCGGTCTCGCCGCAAGCCTCCATCAGCGCGTTCAAGTGGGGCTGCGCGAGGGTACGGAGGTCGGGCTTCGACGCGTCGGCGAGCGCGCGCAGCTCGGGGCCGAGACGGAAGCGCGTGTCGGGATCGCGCACGACGAAGCCGTACGAGTCGAGGGTGAGGAGGATGTCGCGCAGCGTCCCCTTGGAGACGTTGAGCGAACGCGCGAGCTCACTGATGCCCATCGCGCGGCCCCCCTCGGCGATGGCGCGCAGGACGCGCGCGGCTTTGTCGATCGCCGGCACCGGCCGAAGACTTCCCGTACTCCCTGCCATACGCGTACTGCGGATGATACGACGGTGGCAAGGCGGCGAGCAGCCGAGACTGCCAGACGTGCTCCGTTCGGTGGCAGTCACCCTCGTGCGCGCAGTAGCGCTCATCGTGGCGGGCGTCGTCGTCGCATTCGTCGGGATCGTGCTCTTCGCGATCCTCCTCGGCGGAGGGCTGGGCGACCACTTCTGAGCGATGACCTCGGAACGACGCCGTTCGCGGCGACGAGGCACGTAGACTCGCCGAGCGGTGGGTCGCACGTCCGATCCCTCAGAGACCTGGAGCGATAGTGAGCGCCGCGTCGCGCAGTGGCAGCGGATCGCGGCGCACCTTCCAGAGCTCGTCGAGCGCAACCCCTTCTACCGGGCCAAGCTCGTCGCCGCGGGGATCAGCGACGCGCGCGAGGTCCGTTCGATCGCGGACCTGCCGTTCACGACCAAGGCCGAGCTCTCCGAGGACCAGGCGGCGCACCCGCCGTTCGGGACGAACCTCACGTATCCGCTCGACCGCTACGTCCGACTGCATCAAACGAGCGGCACGACCGGGCGGCCGCTGCGGCTGCTTGACACGGCGGAGTCGTGGCAGTGGTGGAAGGACGTCTGGGGGCTCATCTACCGCGGCGCCGGCGTCACCGCGGCGGACCGCATCTTCTTCTGCTTCTCCTTTGGCCCGTTCGTCGGCTTCTGGTCGGCATTCGCGGGTGCGGAACAGCTCGGCGCGCTCTGTCTCACCGGGGGCGCTATGACCACGGCGGAGCGCGTCGCCACCATCCAGGCGCTCGATGCAACGGTGCTCATGTGCACGCCGACGTACGCGCTCCGTCTCGCCGAGGCCGCACGCGACGAGGGCGTCGACCTCTCACGCTCGTCGCTGCGTGTATCGATCCACGCGGGGGAGCCGGGCGCCTCGATCCCGGCGACGCGCGACCGGATCGCGCAGGCATTCGGCGTGCGCGTCGTCGACCACACCGGCGCAACGGAGGTCGGGGCGACCGGCTTTTCGTGCGAGGCCGAGGACGGCGTCCATCTCATCGAGCGCGAGTTCGTCGCGGAGGTCCGCGACCTGGCGACCGGCGCCGTCGGCGAGCAGGGCGAGGGCGAGCTCGTCCTCTCGAACCTCGGCCGCTGGGGCATGCCCGTCCTCCGGTACCGCACGGGCGACCGAGTGACCGCGGTCCGCGGCAGCTGCGCATGCGGACGGACTCTGGTGAAGCTCGCGGGCGGTATCACCGGCCGCGTGGACGACATGGTCACGGTCCGCGGGGTCAACGTGTTCCCGAGCGCCATCGAGGCCATCGTCCGGCGGTTCGCGGAGATCGAGGAGTACCGCGTCGAGGTCACGCGCGTCCGCGAGATGGACGAGCTCCGCTGCGTGGTGGAGCCGCGCGCGGGCGCGCCGGCTGGCCTCGCCGAGCGCGTCGCCACGGCCATCCGCCGTGACCTTGGGATCCGCTGCGCCGTCGAGGCGGTCGCGCCGGGTACGCTCCCGCGGTTCGAGATGAAGGCGAAGCGGTTCAGCAGACGAGAGGAAGCGAGGACCTAAAGATGCCGACGATCAGGATCCCCGAGGAATCGCAGCACAGCGACATGGTCCGCAAGATCGACGCGATGATCCGCGAGCTCTCCAAGGCGCCCGCGATGACGCCGTCGACGCGCGCGCTCGGCCTGCGGCCGTCGCTCCTCATGATCAACCACCAGGAGCTCGCCTACGTCATGGCGACACGGAAGCTCATGAACCAGCAGAAGCGGATGATCGCCCTCGCGGTCGCCGCGGTCGCCGCCGCGCCCTACGAGCTCGTCGCCCACACGCGCGGGCTGCAGCGCGAGTACGCGATGAGCGACTCGGAGATCGTCGAGGTCGTCGCGACGATCGCCCACGTGTCGAGCATCAACCTGTTCGAGCAGGCGATCGCGGCGTTCAACGACGGCGCGCCGATGCGCGCGGGCGACCCTTCGCTGCCGATCCTCGTCGAGGTGAGGCAGCGCCTCGGCAACGTCCCGCGTTACTTCCTCTACATGGCGGCCGACGCGCAGTTCGCGAAGATCGTCCTCGATCGCGAGATCGCGACGATCCACGAAGGCGAGGTCTCGCGTCTCAACAAGGAGCTCGTGGCGTTCGCGACGAGCGTCATGAACGGCGGGCGGCTCTCGATGACCCACCGCGCGGAAACGCTCCGCCAGCTCGGCATGACGAACGAGCAGCTTTTCGAGGCGACGACGGTCGTGAGCGTGTTCGGGAAGAACTCCGCGTTCTCGACGGCCCTGCAGCTCGAGCCGATGCCGGCGGCCTAGTGCCGGCCGCCTTCCTTATCGGCGTCGCCGCCGGCTACGCGATCGCGATCCCGATCGGGCCCATCGCGATCCTCATCCTGCGCACTGGGATGCGGAACGGCGTTCGCGCGGCGGCGCTGGCCGGCGCCGGGACCGCGACCGCCGATCTCGTCTACGCGTCCGTCGCCATGCTGTTCGGCGCCGCCGCGGGCCGCGTCCTCGAGCCGTTCCTTCCAGCAGCGCGGATCGCCGCGGTCGTCGTGCTCGCGTGGATCGCGATCCGGACCCTGACCCAGGCGGCACGACTCGAGGACCGCGAGATCCGCGGGCCGACCTACCTGATCTTCCTCATGCTCACCCTTATGAACCCGCCGACGGTCTGGTACTTCGTGTCGCTCTCCGTCGGGCTCCCCGCGATCTCGCGAGACGTCGCCTCGCTCGCGGCATTCATCGGCGGCGTCTTCCTCGCCTCGCTGTCATGGCAGACGCTCCTCGCCGTCGCCGGCGCGACCCTCAAGGATCGGCTCTCGCCCCGCGTGCAGCGCGTGACCGCCGTCGTGAGCGCGGTGATCATCCTCGGCCTCGCGGCGCGTATCGCGGTCGGCTAGACGATCGTCGCGCCGAGCGTCTTCTCCAGCTCGCGCAGGGCGTCGCGGTGCGCCTCCTCGTCGAACGAGGTCACGCCGTCCCTCACGACCTCGACGGCGTAGCCGAGGTTGCGCGCGTCGGCGGCCGTGTACAGGACGCAGATGTTCGTGCAGTCGCCGACGAGGCGCAGCGTGTCTACCCCGCGCTCGCGGAGCGTGATGTCGAGGTCCGTGCCGAAGAAGCCGGAGTAGCGCCGTTTCGGGATGACGACGTCGTCGGGCGCCGGCGCCAGCTCGGAAACGATGCGTCCGCCCTTCGTGCCGGCGATCGCGTGCGGCGGAAACATCTGGAATTCGGCATCGCGGGGCAGATGCTCGTCCCGCAGGTACACGACCGGCTCCGCCGAGGACCGCGCGAGTGCGAGCTCGCGCTGGATCACCGGGACGATCTTCGCCATCGACGGGCCGCAGTAGAGCGCGCCGCCCTCATGGACGAAGTCCTCGATCATGTCGACGACGACGAGCGCCCGCTTCATCAGGCGCCCAGCCCGGTCGCGCGCCATCGCACCTCTCCCAGGCGAGCCTAGCCGAGAAAGAAAGAAGACCGGCTCTCGCCGGTCTTCGGTTCAACCTCGCTCGAGGAGAGATCTAGTGGTGGCAGGCCTGCGCGGTGCCGCTCCCGCCGGCGGTCTTGAAGGACTGGCCGCAGCCGCAGCTCGACACGGCGTTCGGATTACGCAGCGCGAACCCGCCGCCCATGAGCGCGTCCACGAAATCGATCTCGGAGCCCCGCAGGTACATGGCGCTCATCGGGTCGACGACGACGCGCACGCCATCCTGGTTGACGACGGTGTCGTCCTCTTCCTGTCCTTCCGCGAAGGTCATCCCGTACGAGAAACCGGAGCAGCCACCCGGGGTGACGTACACGCGCAGCGCGAGATCGGTCCGACCCTGCTTGTCGAGGACCTCCTTGAGCTTGTCCGTGGCGCGCGCTGTCATCGTGACGATCGGCGTGTCCGTCGTGACGATGGGAGTCTCGATGGTCGTCGGGTCGGTTTGCTCGATCGCCAAGGTTCGGCACCTCCGTCGCGTGTACGTCTGAAATGATACCCGACATCGGCCCCGAAAACACGCCATTTTCGGCCCGAAATAAGGCTCCCTAGACTCGCTCGGGGTGGCCATCTCGCTTCACCACGCGCAAGTGTTCTATCCGCCTGGCGAGGAAGCGCGCGCCCGGCGGTTCTACACGGAGGCGCTCGGGCTCGAAGAGATCGAGCGGCCGAGCACGCTGCGCGACCGCGCGGGCCTCTGGTTCTCGGCGCCGCCGGGCCACGTCCACCTGTCCGCCGACCGCGACCTCGGGCTCCATCCGAGGCGGCATTTCGCGCTTCGCGTGAGCGACCTGGACGCGGCGGTCCGCGCGCTGAAGGAGTCAGGTGCGCGCTTCGAGGAGGCGGACCCGATCCCGGGCTGGCGGCGCACCTACGTCTTCGACCCGTTCGGCAACAAGATCGAATTGGATGAGATCCGTGACTGAGCAGGCGGAACGGGCGACGGCCGAGGGCGAGTTCCACTTCTCGCCGCGCCCGAACCGCGCGGCGGAGATCGCGTGGCGCCCGTGGGGCGAGCGCGCGTTCCAGGAGGCACAGGTTACGGACAAGCCCGTGCTGCTCGCGATCAGCGCGGTCTGGTGCCACTGGTGCCACGTCATGGACGAGACGAGCTACAGCGACCCCGAGGTCATCAAGCTCGTCAACGACCGCTACGTGGCGGTCCGCGTCGACAACGACCAGCGCCCCGACGTGAACCGCCGCTACAACATGGGCGGCTGGCCGACGACGGCGTTCCTCACGCCCGACGGCGAGGTCATCCACGGGGGCACCTACGTCCCACCCGAGGCGATGCGCTCCTACCTCGACGAGATCTCCGACGTCTGGCGCGACCAGCGCGGCGACGTCGCCAAGCGGGTCGCCGAGATGCGCGAGAAGGAGCGTGAGGCCCGCGCCTCGCAGCCGGGTGACCTGAGCGCCGAGATCGTCGATGCCGTCGGGTCGATCATCCGCGGCCAGTACGACCCGCAGTTCGGCGGCTTCGGCCGCGAGCCCAAGTTCCCACAGCCCAAGATCCTCCGCTTCCTCCTCGACGAGCACCGCCGCCACGGCTACCCGGAGCTCGCGACGATGCTCCACAAGACGCTCGGCGCCATGGCGGGCGGCGGCATGTACGACCAGGTCGAGGGCGGGTTCTTCCGTTACTCGACGACGCGGCAATGGGAGGTGCCGCACTTCGAGAAGATGCTGGAGGACAACGCGGAGCTGCTCGCCGTGTTCGCCGAGGCGCACCGCTCGTTCCCGGGCGCGGGCTACGACCGCGTGGTGCGCGACGTCGTGCGCTGGATGGACGCGACGCTCTGGGACACGGACGGCGCGTACTTCGCGGGGTCGCAGGACGCCGACGAGCACTACTACTCACTCGAGGCGGCGGAGCGCGCGAAGCACGGGGCGCCCTACGTCGACCGGACGCTGTACGCGAGCTGGAACGAGCTCGCGGCGTCCGCGTACTGGGCGGCGTTCAACGCGCTCGGGGACGCCCGGCTCGATGAGCGCGCGCAAGCCGTCGTGCGGACCGTCGGCACGCGCCTCTGGGACCGTGAAGCGAAGAGCCTCTACCACTACGACCGCGGCGAGGGCCGCCGGCTGCCCGACCTTCTCGGCGACCTCGCGGCCAGTCTCGCCGCGTATCTCGACGCCTACGAGACCGGGCTGCACCCGGGCGCGCTCGGAGGCGCGCGTCGCACCGCGCTCACGATGCGCGAGCGGCTCGAGGACGCCGAGACCGGCGGATTCTGGGACCGTCCCGCCGGGGGCGAGCCGGGGCGCCTCGGCACGCGGGAGAAGCCGATCGAGGAGAACGCGCTCGCCGCCGACGGGCTCCTCCGGCTCGCCGCGCTCACCGGTGACGACCGCTGGCGCGAGACCGCGGTGCGGGCCCTGCGCGCGTTCGTCGGCGAGTACCGCCGCTGGGGCCAGTTCGCCGCGGCGTACGCCGGCGCGGTCGCGCGGGCGCTCGCCGAGCCGCTCCTCATCACGGTCGTCGGTCCCGGCGACGACGAGACCGCGAACGCCCTCTGGCGTGCGGCGCGGGCCGCGGTCCATCCGGCGCGCGCGATCGAGCGGCTCGAGCCAGCGCGGGATGCCGACCGCATCGGCGCGCTCGCCCTCCCCAAGGACCGCGTGGCGGCGTACGTCTGCGTCGGCACGGTCTGCTCGGCGCCGCTCGCCGACGAGGCAGCGCTCGCCCTGGCGGTCGCCGAGGCGGCGGCGAAGGTGGCCGGCCGGGCGTAGGCACGCGTCCTGCGCCGCGATCTCTCGTGGTCACGTCGGCCGAGAAAGGGACCCTCATCGCGGCTTTTCCGGATCAGGAACGCGCGAGCGAGGCCGCGCACGCGCTCGACGCGGCGGGCTTCCCGCCGGACCACGTCGGCCTCGTCGCCGGCAACGTCCGGCAGGCCCGCGAGGCGACCGGGGGCTTCAGCGTGCAGGGCGCGATCGCCGGCGCCATCGTCGGCGCCCTCTTCGCCGTGGCGCTCGTGGTCTTTGGCGGCGAGGCCATGCGCGCGAACCTCGTCGCGGTCTTCCTCGGAGCGCCCGCGCTCATCGTCGCGTTCGCCGCGATCGGCGCGCTCTTCGGGCGCGCGAAGCTCTTCAAGCCGCGGCGTTACGAACGCTACGAGCGCGTCGTCGGGATGGGCGATGCGCTCGTCACGGTGAGCGGGCCGAGCGCCGAGCTCGCTCGCGCGCGGACTCTTCTCGAGCGCCACGGCGCGACGGCGATCCGTCGCGAAGACACGGGCGAGGCCGTCTAGGAGACCGCCGCTCCCCGCACGTACACGCCCGCGGGCCGCTGGAGCAGCGCGAGGTCCTTGAGCGGATCGCCGTTCACGAACACGAGATCGGCGTCGCAGCCGGCCCCGATGTGCCCTGCGTTCTCGCGGCCGATGACCGCGGCCGCGGTGCTCGTCGCCGCGGTGAGCACCTCTTCCTCCGACAGGCCGCACTCGGCGAGGAGCCGCAGCTCGACGGCGTAGCGCTCGTGCCGGTTGAAGGGCGAGCCCGCGTCGGTGCCGGCCGCGATCCGGACGCCGGCCTTGCGCGCCAGGCGCACTCCCTCGCGATGCCGCTCGCTCACGGCGCGCGTCCGCTCCACCACGACCGGCGGCAGCGTCGCCGCGTTCTCGAGGATGAAGTGCACCGCGCAGAGCGTGGGGACGATCGGGATGTCGCGCTCCTTGAGGTCGCGGACCGTCCGCTGGTCCATGAGCGTGGCGTGCTCGATGGAGTCGACGCCCGCCTCGGCCGCGATGCGCATGCCCCCGACGCCGTGCGCGTGCGTGGTGATCCGAAGGCCCGCCTTGTGCGCCTCCTCGACCGCGGCCGTGGTCTCGTCGAGCGTGAACTGCGAGACGTCGGGCGGGGCGCCCTCGCCGAGGATGCCGCCGGTCGAGAAGATCTTCACGACCTTCGCGCCCGCGTGCACCTGCTCGCGCACGGCCTTGCGCACTTCGTCAGGGCCGTCGGCGATCCGGCCGACCTCGAAGCCGTGACCGCCCGTCGAGGTGATGCCTCGTCCGGCCGCCACGAGACGCGGGCCCTCGACGAGACCCCGGTCGATCGCGCGCCCCAGGTCGATGACCATGGCGCCGTTCGCGCCGAGGTCGCGGATGGTCGTCACCCCGGCGCGCAGCGCCGCGCGCGCGTTGCGGAAGGCCTTCAGCGCGGCGAGCGAATCGCTCTGGCGCACCTCCGCGGAGAAGTTCGGCTCGCCGTCGAGCGTGAGATGCGCGTGACAGTTGATGAGTCCGGGAAGCGCGAAGCGGCCCGGCGCCTTCCGCAGCTCGGAGCGCTCGCCGTGCGGGGTCTTGGGCACCGCGCCGCGCTTGCCGGCCCACGCGATCGTGCCGTCGGCGACGACGATCGCGGCGTTGCTCACGACGCGTTCGCCGTCGAAGAGACCGTCGACCTCGAGGACCGTCCGCATCGCGCGCAGTATCGTCCACCGATGCCCCTGCCGCTCATCGAGCGTCTTCGCGCGCGCGGCTTCGTCCCGCCCGATTACGCCGGGCACGGCCTGCTGAACGTCGCCGCGACGGTGCTCGACATCCTCGGCGCGCGCGAGGGCGACGATCCCCCGCCGCTCGCCGACCTGGATCCGGCGCTGCGCGACGGCGTCACGCACGTCGTCGTGATCCTCGCCGACGGTCTCGGCGCTCGTCAGCTCGAGCGGCTGTGCGCGAGCGGCGACACGCCGTTCCTCGCGTCGCTCGTCGAGCGCGCGAAGCGCCGCGACCGTGGCCAGCTCCTCCAGGCACGCACGATCTTTCCTTCGACCACGGCGGCGGCCATCACGACGCTGAACACCGCGCGCACGCCACAGGAGCACGGCAACCTCGCCTACTTCGTGTGGCTCGAGGAGTTCGCGCAGGTCACGCAGATGCTCCGCTGGGGTCCGGGCATCACGCGCCGCGGCTCGTACTTCGACGACCCCGCGCTCGATCCGGCCACGTACGCGAAGGTCGCCTCGATCCACGGCCGGCTGCGCGACCGTGGCGCGGCGTCGTATCTCATCGAGCCCGAGGCGTTCCGCCAGGAGGCGATGACGCGGATGCACGCCTCGGAGGCGACGTACTACGGTTACTTCCTCCCGTCGGCGATGGGCGTGCAGCTCCGGCGGATCCTGGCGCAGCGTCCGCACGGGAGCGCCCCGGCCTACGTGTACGCGTACTGGGCGGGCATCGATACGGCCGCGCACCAGCACGGGCCACGCTCCGCGGAGCAGGCCGCCGAGGCGGCCATGTTCGATCTCGACCTGCAGCGCGCGTTCGCGGGAGACCAGTACGGCGACACGCTCGTGCTGCTCACCGCCGACCACGGCCACGCGGCGACGGACCCGAAGGATCTCGTGGATCTCGTCGGTGACCAGCAGCTCGGGGCGCTCCTGCGCAACCCGCCCGCCGGCGAGCCGCGCTGCGTCTTCCTCCACACGGATCAGCCGGACCGCGTGAAGCAGCATTTGGAGCGACGCTGGCCGGAGACGTTCTTCGTCTTCGACCGCGAGGAGGCGCTCGCCGCGGGCCTCTTCGGGCGCGGCGATCCGGACCTCGTCCGTCGCCGCGTCGGAGAGGTCTGCGCGCTGCTCGACGGCGATCGCGCGGCGGCGATCGTGAAGGTCGACGGTCAGATCTTCCGGCACTACGGGTCGCACGGCGGGATGACACCGGACGAGATGGACATCCCGGTCCTGGCCTGGCGCGCCTAAGATTCCGCGCGAGTGGCGACGACCTCCTACCTCACGGACGTGGCTGGCGGGCCCGTCGCGGCGGCCGCGTTCGAAGACGACGACGCCGCGGTGACCGCGGTGACGATGCTCCGCGATTCCGGCGTCCGCGAGCAGGACATCTCGGTGGTCGCGGCCGATCCGCGGCGGGCTGCGAACGTCGCGGGCGACCGGGCCTGGCTTCCCGGAAAGGCCTGGAACGGCCTTGTCGATCGGCTTGCGCGCCTCGTGCCCGGCGGCCCGCTGCCCAAGGAGCTCCGTCAGCGCTACGGCGAAGCGCTGCGCAAAGGGAAGATCGTCGTGGTGGTCGCGGCGGACGGTCAGCCGCCCGACACGATCGCCGCGCTCCTCGCGCAGGCGCGCGGCGACGACGTCCAGCAGTGGTGGCAGAGCCCGACGCGCCTCTTCGCGCCTCCCGAGCTCGCGGGACCGTTCTAGGCGAAGCGTGCGCGTCGTCCGTTTCGCGCCGAGCGGCAGGACCCGGAGCCACGCGCAGATCTTCTCCGGCCACGTGGAGGCGCAGACCGCGGTCGGCGGCGAGATCAGCAAGGACCTGCGCGTCTCCGAGATCGCGTTCAAGGACGGCGCGCGCAACCGCTGGCACGTTCACACGACCGATCAGGTCCTCGTGGTGACGGAAGGCGAGGGGATCCTCGCGGGCGACGGCGAGCAGCACGACCTCGCGACCGGCGATGTCGCGTTCATCCCCGCGAACACGAGGCACTGGCATGGCGCGAAGCCGGGGAAGGACATGACGCACTGGTCCATCCTCGGCCCCGCGGACACGAAGATCGCGGACTAACCGCGGGAGCTAAACGGCCACCGTTCGGTGCGTGTCATCGTCGGAGGACGCGTCCGGTCCAGATCCAGAACGCCGGGCCGAGCACGACCGAGGCAAGCCCGCCCGAAACGAGGACGAGGTTCTCCGCGGCCGCGACGGTCGCGACGAAGAGGAGGACGAGGTCGACGCCGTCGACGATCGCGAGCGTCGCGAGCTCCCGCGGGAATCCGGGGACGTCGCCTGCGCGGATCACCAGGCCGAACGTGAACACCCAGAGGCCGGCGAGTCCGAACGTCGCGAACCCGCGCGGATCCGTGGGCGCGAGGTCGGGCACCTCGATCGCGCCGACCTCCGCGAGCGCCGAATACACGCCGTGCGTTGCCGACAGGAGCGCGTACCCGACGCCGAGCGCCGCGAGCCACCTGCCGTCGAGCGCCGCGATGCGGCCGGTGACACCCACGATCGCGATCGTCGCCGAGAGCCCGCCTGCCGCGATGAGCGCGTTCGCGAGCGCTGACGCGCGGTGCGCCTCGGGATGGCCGTGGACGAGGCCGAGGAATACCGCGGCGTACGCGAGCGAGAAGAAGGCCACGAAATACGCCTGCAGCCCCGCGCGGCGGGAGAAGTCGCGGTCGCCCTGCACCGCGCGGGATTCTACGGAGGGCTAGACCTCGCGCGCGCGGAAGCTCCAGACGGCGAGCGCGAGGACCCCCGCGATCCACGCGACCGACCACACCAGGTACGCGCTGGGCGGGGGCGTCGCCGCGAAGAATGGATTGCCTGCCGCGGCGGGTCCGGCGTTCGCGAAGCCGGCGATGACGGCCGCGGGCTCGAGGCTCCAGACCGCGCCGCGCCAGAGCCCGTCGGTCGGAAGGATGAGCTTCGTCGCCGTCCCGACGTGCGTGATCGTGTCGTTCGCGAACGCGGTCCCGACGCCCTCGACGATGCCGCCGATCCACGCGATGCCCGACGCGATCACGGCGACGACGCCGCCGACGATCCCCGCGAGCCGCGTCGAGAGCGCGAGCGCCAGGGTGATGATCACCGCGCCCTCGCCGAGGACGAAGGCGAGGAACTCGATCGGATGCGGCGGCGCGTAGCCGGTGACGGCGCGTACCGCGAGCAGCTCGACCACGCCGGCGCCGATCCCGTAGCCTGCGAGCAGTGCGACCAGCCCGAGCCACTTGCCGAGGACGTACTCGGCCCGCGCGATGGGCCGCGCCAGGAGCGCGAGCGAGATCCCGGACTCGACCTCGGCCGAGATCGCCGGCGCCGCGACGAACGCCGACGAGAGCATCACCGCCTGGCTGAACATGAACATCACGAGGATGAGCAGCTGCGAGGTGATCGCGGTCTGTTGCACCGGCGGGAGTGGCTGACCGCCAGTCCGCAGATCCGCGATTCGCGAGAAGCCCCAGACCGTGAGCGCGATGACGACGAGCGTCAGCGCGACGAGCGCGAAGAGCAGCTTGCGCCGGGAGGCCTCGCGGAGGATCTCGCGCGCGACGACGAGGCTGGGCATCACTGGCCGAGGAGCCGGAGGAAGCGCTCCTCGAGCGATTCGTGCTGCGGCTCGACGCTGTACACCCGCGCGCCCGCGCGGACCGCGTCCGCCACGAGCTCGGGGACGCGCTCGGGATCGATGCCCCGCACGAGGAGCTCGCCGTCGCCGCCGTCGAGCTCGCCGTAGCGCGCGAGGGCGGCGCGCCCCTCGCGCGTCAGTCCCGCGATGCGCAGGCGGACCGCGTTCGCGCGTAGCAGCTCGTCGAGCGTCCCCTCCGCGACGACGCGGCCGCGGTCGATGATCGCCACGCTGTCGCAGACCTGCTCGACCTCGGTGAGGAGGTGCGAGTTGAGGAACACGGTCGTCCCGAGCTGGCGCAGCCCGCGGATGATCTCGCGCACGTCGTGGCGGCCCACCGGATCGAGTGCGCTCGTGGGCTCGTCGAGCAGCACGAGCGCGGGCCGCCCGATGAGCGCGACGCCGAGGCCGAGGCGCTGCTGCATCCCCTTCGAGTAGGTCCCGACGCGGCTCGTCGCGCGGTCCGCCAGGCCGACGGTCGCGAGAACGTCCCCAATCTCGCGCTCCCAGCGCGCGCGCTCGACGCCCGCGAGCTCGCAGTGCAGGGCGAGGACCTCGCGCGCGCCGAGCCACGGCTGGTAGCGGAAGAGCTCGGGCAGGTAGCCGATGCGGCGGCGCGCCCCGCGGGACCCGAGCGGCTCTCCAAGGACAGCCCCGGTCCCCGACGTGCGCGTCGCGAGGCCGAGGAGGAGCTTCACCGCTGTCGTCTTGCCCGCGCCGTTCGGGCCGAGGAAGCCGTAGACCTGGCCGACGCGCACGGACATCGTGAGCCCCGCGAGCGCGACGACGCTCCCGTAGCGCTTCGCGAGGTCGCGCGTCTCGATCGCGAGCGATCCGCTCACTATTTGAGCGAGTTCGCGACCGCCAGCACCTGTGATTCCGTGAGCGTACCGAGCACCTCGAACATCATGCCGCCCTTCTGCCAGATGAGGGCGCTGCCGAGGCCCGTGGAGTCACCGATGAAGAGCCCGTCCACGCCCTGGACCTTCACCGGGTGGGAGATCGCGAGCTCGGCGGGCACCGGCACCGGCAGCGTCGACGAGGGATCGGTGATCGCGCGAAGTGCGGCCGCCAGCTGTGGCGAGATGCCCGGCTGCTGAAGGAGGTAGCCGCGCAGCTCGTCGACGGTGACGCCGTCGCTCGTGACCGTCGGCGCCTTGGCCTGACCGATGACGAGCGTCGGGATGCCGCCCAACGTGCCGCCCGCCGAGCCGGTCGG
This sequence comes from Chloroflexota bacterium, assembly GCA_005883625.1. Taxonomy (GTDB): domain Bacteria; phylum Chloroflexota; class Limnocylindria; order P2-11E; family P2-11E; genus 3-1-20CM-2-70-9. The sequence continues at coordinate 52,485 of VBDU01000074.1, forward strand.
CCCGGTCGTCGTCGCGGTCGGATCCGTCGCGCCCCACACCTGGATCGCCGCGGGGCCGCCGGTGATCGTGAGCTTCGCGCCGTCCACGTCCTTGGGCAGCGGCGGGATGGTGCGACCCGCCTTCGCGGCGGACGCACGCGCGGCCTCGGCGCTGAACGTGAAGGTCGCGGTCGACCGGTTGATCACGCCGTAGCGCGCGGTGCCCGTGACGCCCTGAGGGAGCGACGACGGAGCGAGCACGTCGAATCCGGCGGCCGCGGTCGCCGCGGGGAGCGAGCGGACCTCGCGCGGCTGCGGCGGGGTGGTCCAGGCGAAGGTCCCGTACGCGCCGATGCATTCCTCGAGGCGCTCGCCGCGGCACGCGCCGCCGAGCTGCGCGAGGTCGGCCTGGCTGACCGGGACGGCGGTGACGCTCTTGGGCTCGAAGATCGTGAGGACCGTCCCCGCGACGCCGGAGAGCGCGAGCGCGCTCGCCACGAGGACGACGGTCGCCGCCGCCGCGAGGCCCTGGACGCCGCGCGTGGAGATGCGCCGGCCTGGCGGCGCGACCACCGGGGTCAGGCCTTCGCGCGCGACGCTCGCGCGCAACCGCTCGAGCCCGCGCTCCGTGTCGGTGCGCGGCTCCTCGGTCCCCAGCGCTCGCTCGATCTCGTTCGCGTTCATCGCAGTTCCCTCCGGAAGGCCTCTTCCGCGCGTCGCAGGAGCGTGCCGACGCTCGACGCGCGGACGTCGACGGCGGCGGCGATCTCGGCGTAGCTGAGCCCGGCGTAGCGGAGCGCGAGGATCGTCGCGTCGCGCTCGGGGAGACGCGCGAGGATCGCGCGCACCTCGTCCCGCGTCTCGGCGGCCTCCACGGAGTCCGCGGGATCGGGGGAGGCGGCGTCCTGCGGGATCGCCTGCGCCGCCTCGCGCGTCGTCCGCCGCGACCGCGAGCGCAGCGCGTTGAGCGCCGTGTGCGCGGCGGCGGCGTGGAGCCAGGCCGCGGCGTAGTCCGCGCTCGCCGGATGCGCGCGATAGAACGCGAGGAACACCTCTTGGGCGACGTCCTCCGCTTCGTCCTGGTCGGCCACCACGCGGAAGGCCACGCGGACGACGCGCGCGTACTCGGCGCGGAAGAGGCGCTCGAACGCGGCGGGCACCGCGGCCGCTCGGTCGCGGCCGTGCTCGGGCGCCGTCGCCTCCATCGCGGTGGCCACCTATCCCTTGAGCACCGCGGAGCCGCGAAGTGTGACAAGGGCGGCGTCCTCGGCGGCGTATTCGGCCTTTTCGTCCCCTGGCGGGTCGGGAGCCGGCGCCTGCGCGTACCACTCGAACGCGCGCCGCAACCCTTCCTCTCGGCCGACCACCTCGGCGTACCCGAGCTCGCGCCGGATCCGTTCGGTCGAGCCGACGAGGTGCTGCTCGTACGTGGTGTGCGCGTCATCGCGCAGGTGCGCGGGGAGGCGCTCGTTCTCGGCGGCGACGAGCTCGCCCTTCCAGCCCATCACCTGTGCCATGAGCGCCGCCCACTCGCGGTACGAGAGCGCCTGCTCCTCGGCGACGTTGTACACGCGGCCGACCGCGCGCTCGTTCGTCGCGGCGAGCACGATCGCGTGCGCGACGTTCGCGAGGTGTGTGCGCGAAGCGCGGAACGCCCACGCGCGCTCGGTCATGAGGATGGCGGGGCGGCCATCGGCCATCCGCTTCCATTCCCCGTAGAACCGGCGCTGGGTGTCGCGCTCGCCGTGGATCATCCCCAGGCGCACGACCGTGCCCGCGATTCCGGGCGTGCCGAGGACCGCGCGCTCGACGAGGATCTTGTCGTACGCGTCGAGCCAGGGCGGCCTTTGCCCGATGCCGGCCGGCGTGTGGTCGCGATAGGGATAGAGGTGCTCGCGAAGCGGCGAGTCCTCCGTCAGCGGTAGCTGCTCGAGCGGTCCCGGCTCGCTGCTCTGGAGACGGCCGTACGCGCGATACACGTCCATGCTGCTCACGGCGAGCACGCGCGCCGCGATCCCGCGGACCGCATCGACCGTCCCGCGGGCGTCGGCCTCGGTCATCGCGCGCATGTCGATGGCGACGTCCGGGCGGAAGCGCGCGAAGGCGTCGCGGTGGTCGCGGATCCGCGAGCGATCGCCGTGGACGTGCGCGACCTCTCCGAGCTCGAGCTCGTGCTCGCCACGGTGGAAGATCGCGACGTCGTGGCCGACCGCGAGCAGCCCGCGGACGACCGCCGGGCCGATGAAGCCTGTCCCGCCGACGACGAGCGACCGCATACGTCGATTGTCCGCCAGGGCCGGCGGTACGCTCTGCGCCGCATGGAGCTCGCCGTCTGGGCCGTCGCGGCCCCTGATCGCGTTCGGCCTCATCGTGCTCGCCGTCGGCCTGGCCCTGCCGATCGACCACGTGGCCATCCGGACGGCGACGTTCCCCGCGGAGTCGCAGGCGCTCTGGGACGCGATCCACGATCCCGCGCTCGCGCGTGCGGCCGCGGGCGAGGTCGAGACAGAGGAGATCGAGTCCGTGCCGCCCAAGCTGCTCGTCACGAAGGTCGTGGGCGAAAAAGCATTCGGCGGGACCTGGACGTTCGAGATCGGACCGGCCGAGCGTGGCAGCACGCTCACGATCACGGAGCGGGGCGAGGCCTACAACCCGATATTCCGGTTCGTCTCGCGGTTCGTGATGGGCCATCACCGCACGATCGACGCGTACCTGTCGCGGCTGCGCAGGCGCTTCGCGGCGTAGCTCGGACGCCCGTCCGACGACCGGACGCCCGTCCTGTTCTGGCATCCACCTTGCGTCCTCTCTGCCCTCGAGATCGCGGAGAAGAGGAGCTCGCATGGATGGACTGAGCCTGCTCAAGGAGGACCACGACAAAGCGAAAGAGGCGATAAGGAAGATCGAGGGGACGAACGACCGGGCGACGAAGGAGCGAGAGGAGCTCTTTCAGGCGCTCGTCGACGACCTCGCGGTCCACGAGCGCATCGAAGAAGAGATCTTCTACCCCGCGCTCGAGGATCAGCCGAAGACGAAGGACCTGATCCTCGAGTCGTACGTCGAGCACGACGTCGTCGACACGCTGACCGACGAGATCTCGACCATCGAGGCCGGCGACGAGAAATGGCTCCCGACCTTCAAAGTGTTCAAGGAGAACCTGGAGCACCACATCAAAGAGGAGGAAGAGGAGCTCTTCCCCAAGGTCAAGGACATTTTCTCCCGGGAGCAGCTCGAGGACCTCGGCAACAAGATGGCGGCCCTCAAAGAGGTCGCGCAGCAGGAGCTCATGGAAGAAGCGAGATAGGGAGGCCACAGATGCCGAAGCTCAAGAAGTCGATCGAGGTGGCCGTGCCGGTGCGCGTCGCCTACGACCAGTGGACCCAGTTCGAGGAGTTCCCGCGCTTCATGGAAGGCGTCGAGTCCGTGAAGCAGCTCGATGACAGGCGCCTGCGCTGGCGCGCCAACGTCGCCGGGAAGGTCGAGGAGTGGGACGCGGAGATCGTCGAGCAGACGCCCGATCGCGTGATCTCGTGGCGGAGCACCTCGGGCGCGCGGAACGAGGGCATCGTGCTCTTCACACCGCTCGACTCGGGCAAGACGAAGATCGAGCTCGACCTCCACTGGGAGCCGAAGGACGTGACCGAGCGCGTCGGCGACGTGCTCGGCGCGGACGACATGCGCGTTCAGGGCGACCTGCAGCGGTTCAAGGACTTCGTCGAGAAGCGCGGCGCTCCGACCGGGGCGTGGCGCGGCGAGATCCACGGCGAGCGAGTCGAGGCGGACGAGGAGGCCGGCACCGGCTCACGCGGCTGACCCGGGGACGAGACTGCCTTGGCACGCCCGCTGCTCTAGCGGCTTGACCGATGCTCGCCACAGCTGATGTCGCGACGGTCGACCGCTACTACCGGACGGTGGCGCCGTTCTACGCGGCGGAGATGCGGCTGCGGACCGATCTCGACGAGTGGCGCGGGCTCGCGTGGCGCCTCGCCGCGCGGCGCATCCTCGACCTCGGATGCGGCGACGGCCGCGTCGCGCGGGCTCTCCTCGCGGACGACCCGGATCGCGAGGTCGTTGGCGTCGACTGCGGCCGCGCGCTCCTGGGCGACGATCCGCCGTTCACGTTCGTTGAGGCGGACATGCGCGATCTTCCGCTCGACGAGGAGTTCGACCTCGTCCTCGCGGCGAACGATCCCTTCGTACACCTCCTGAGCGACGCCGACCGCGGGCGGGCGATCGCGGAGGCGCGGCGGCTCCTCGCGACGGGCGGTCTGCTCGTGATCGACGGCCTCTACGTACCGCCGCAGGACGACATCGTCGCCGCCGGCGACGGTCTCGTCCGCGAGCGGCATCTCGACGATGGCACGTACGTGCATGAGCTGTGGCGCGCAACGGGAGAGCACCGCTACGAGACGCTCTATCGCTACGAGCGCGATGGCGACGAGACCGAGGCGCGCGCCACGGTCCGCGCCTGGCATCCTGGCGAGAGCGCACTGCACGACAACGCGGCGCGCGTGGCGGGCGGCCTCGACGAGCGCGACTTCGATCCGTGGGAGGGACGCCTCGTCGCGGTCATCGCAGGCTGGTCGTGAAGCTCCGCCACCCGGTCGTGCGCGGGCATCCGCTGCACGCGATCGTCACGGACGGACCCATCACCTTGATCCCGCTGGCGCTCGCCGCCTCCGTCGCGGCGCGCGCTCGGTCCTCGCGCGAGACCCGCTTCGCGGATGACGCCGCGCAGCGCCTCGCGCTGGCGTCGATCGTTCCGGCGGTGCTCCTCGGCTGGTGGGACTGGCTCACCATTCCCGGCGACCACGAGGCGCACTCGCCGGCGACGCTCCACGGTCTGGTGAACAGCGCGGCCGCGGCCTGCGTGGTCGGGGCGCTCTGGCGTCCGCGGCGTGCGGAGCTCCTCGCCCTCGCGGCGGCGACGATCGCCGTCGGCGGCTGGCTCGGTGGGGACCTCGTGTACGCGCTCGGATGGCGCGTCCGCAAGGCCGAGCTGTTCGAGCAGATCGAGGAGGGGCGCTCGCGCGCGGAGGCTGAGGAGATCATCCGCGAGCACGAGCGGAACGACACCTTCCTCGCGAGCGCCTAGACCCCGCGCGGCTCCCCGGCAAGCACGGCTTCGTAGCCGTCCAGCATCGCGGCGAGCGTGAATTCCTCGGCGCGCCGCCGGCAGGCCGCCCGCTCGACCGAAGCGGTGCGGTGAAGCGCCAGCGTGAACGCGAGGACCGCCTCCTCCTCGACGAGGACCCCGACCGTGTCGTCGACGAGCTCGCGAAGGCCGCCGCGCGCCGAAGCCACGACGGGCGTCCCGGCAGCCAGCGATTCGAGCGCGACGATCCCGAACGGCTCCTCCCAGCGCACCGGCATGCAGGTCGCGCGCGCGGCGCCGAAGATACGGTGCAGCTCGGAGCGCGGGCGCGGGCCCACGTACATGGCCCCCACGACACCGTCGCCGAGCCGCCAGTCGGGCGCCTCGTGGACGTGCGGTGCGACCGCGCGGTCGTAGAACTCGCGGTCGTAGATGCCACCGACGATGAGGAGCGGCATCCCGGCCGCGCGCGCGGCCTCGATCGCGAGGTCCGTTCCTTTCTCCGGTGAGACCCGTCCCGCGGCGACGACGAACCGGCCGCCGTCGCCGAAGGGGACGGCCGAGACGTCGATGCCGTTCGGGATCACGACGTCCACGTCCACGCCCGCCGCCTGCCAGGCCTCCGCGTTCGCGCGCGACACGGTCGTGAAGCGCGCGTCCGTCGAGCGTCGGGCGGCGGCAACCACGCCGCGATCGACCGGCGGCAGGTGCAGCGTGTGCACGACGCGGCAGCGCGCCCCTATGAGCGCCTCGAACGCGGGCGCGTCGTAGGCGTGCGCGTGCGCGACGTCGACCTCGTGCTCGTCGAGCCACCGGCGCGCCCGGCCGAACGCCGCGTGCTGCGCGGGCTCGTCCGCGCGCTCCTGCGCGAGCAGCGCGGCTGGCCGCAGCGTCCGCGCGTCGACGCCGAGATCGAGCACGCGCACGCTGGGCAGGTAGGACCCCGTCGCGGCCGCGAGCGACACCTCGTGACCGCGTGCCGCGAGCCCCCGCGCGATGTCGGCCAGGATCGCCTGGGCGCCGCCGATATGGACCTGCCGCTCGTCGATCGGGGCGACGAACGGCGCGAGCTCGAGGATCCTCAGGCGGGCTTCTGAGCGGGCAGGAGCGAGAGGAACTCCTGCCGGACCTTGTCGTCCTCGAACGCGCCGAAGAGCGCGCTCGTCGTCGTGACCACGCCCGGCTTGCTGACGCCGCGCATCTCCACACAGAGGTGTCGGGCCTGCAGCACGACCATCGCGCCGGCCGGCGTGAGTCGATCGCGCAGGAGGGCGAGGATCTGCTCGGTCATCCGTTCCTGGATCTGCGGTCGCCGCGCGTAGTGCTCGACCGTCCGCGCGAGCTTGCTCAGGCCGACGATGCGCTCGCGCGGGATGTAGCCGACGTGCGCCGAGCCGAAGAAGGGAAGGAAGTGATGCGCGCAGAGAGAGTAGAACGGGACGTCGAGCACCGTGACCATCTCCGAGTAGCCCTCGCGGTTCGGGAACGTCCGCAGGCGCGGCTCCTCGGTCATCAGGCCCGCGAAGAGCTCGCGGTACGAGCGCGCGACGCGCAGATGCGTGCCGGCGAGGTTCGGATCGTCGAGGTCGAGGTCCAGGGCCTCGAGCACCTTGCGGAAGGCGTCCGCGACCCGGCGCGTCTTCGCGTCGAGGCGGCCGGACTCGTCGTCGAGCTCGAGGCGATGGATCGCCACTAGAGCACTCCCTCCGCGGGCATGACGACGATCTCGTCGATGCTCGTGGTCTCTGGCTCGGCGGCCGCGCGCAGGATCGCGCGCGCGACGTCGTCGGGCCGCAGCATCCGCGAGCGGTCGAGCTCGGTGCCGCCCGCGCGGTCCCAGAAGGGCGTGTCGACCGCCCCGGGGATGATCGTCGTGACGCGCACGCCCTCGCGCCGCACCTCCTCGGCGACGACCGCCGCCAGCGCGCGCACGCCGGCCTTCGACGCGGAGTACGCGGCGCTCTGGGCGAATGGTCGCGTCGCGGCGATCGAGGCGATCGCGAAGAGGTGACCCCGCGCGCGGCGGACGTGCGGCAGGGTCTCGCGGAACACGAGGAACGTACCGGTGAGGTTGGTGTCGAGGATCTCGCGCCACTCGTCGGGCGGCGTGTCCTCGACCGCCGCGAACCGGCCGAGCCCCGCGGCGGAGACGACGAGGTCGATGCCGCCCATCGCCTCCGCCGCGTCGCGCACGGCGCGCGCGACCTGGCGCTCGTCGCGGACGTCGCAGGCGTGGCTCGTGGCGCGGCCGTCGAGGCGCCGCGCGACATCCGCGAGGCCTTCGCCGTTCCGAGCCACGAGCGCAACGCGCGCTCCGGCTTCGACGAGCGCGCGCGCAGTCGCGGCACCGATCCCGCTGGAGGCGCCGGTGACGAACGCCCTTCTTTGTTGCAGGGGACGCATCCCCTGCCACCCCTCTGGCGAAGGGGCTACGCCCCCTCGCGACCCCCGCAGCCTCGTCATCGGGAGGGTCCCGCGTACGCGAACGCGGAGCGCGGCGTTTCGTAGACGACCACTCGCGCGAGGCCGACGACGTCCGGTGCGATGAGCTCCCAGATCCGCTCGGCGATCCGCTCCGCGGTCGGCTGCACGCGGTCGAACGGCGGGACCTCGGCGTTGAGGTAGCGGTGATCGAAGAGCCGCAGCACCCGCGCAGCGACGGCCTCGTCGAGCGCCTTCACGTCGGCGACGAGGCCGGTCCGCGGGTCGGGCTCGCCCGCCACCGTCACCTCGAAGCGGTAGTCGTGCCCGTGCGGCTGCGGGTTCGCGCACTTGCCGTAGATCCGTCGATTCTCGGCGTCGTCCCGCTGCGGATCGGCGAGCCGGTGGGCCGCGGAGAACGCGTAGGCGCGCGTGACCTCCACGGCACCCCCTTCGCGGCGGTCGGCCCAGAGACCGTCGTTCTCGGCGACGCGGACGCCGAGGAGCCGCGCCTGTTCGAGGCGTGAACGCACGTGGGGTGCCAGCGCGCCGAACAGCGCGACCGCCAGCGCCTCGGTCGACGGCTCGCGGTCCCCCAGCGCGGTGTACTCGACGTCGAGCCGGCGGTGGTCGAGCGGGGCCACCGCCTCGCGCAGCAGGTCGTCGAGGCTGCGGAAGTCGACGAGGAAGTGCGTGCAGGGGTCGATCGACCCGGCGATCGTCGCCGATACGACGTAGTTGTGCCCGTGGAGCCGCGAGGCGTGCCCGTAGCGGTCCGCGGGCGTCCCCTCTCGTCCGAAGCGATGCGACGCCTCGAACCCCCGCGACCGGGTGACGGCGACCTCGCCGGGGGCGACGAGCGCGAGGAAGGCGGGGACAGGCTCGGCCATCCCTGACAGTGCCAGCAGGTGACATGCCCTGCGCATGCCTGCGAGCGCCGGCTCGCTCGGCCACCGCGATCCCCATCTGAGACGCGGGGCTCCCCCGTACGCGGGAGGGCGGGGGATATGAGTAAAGTCGGCGTCGCTGTTCTCTTGACACGTGGACCGCACGACCGTCGAGCGCATCTTCCGGGACCGTATCGAGCTCGAGCGCAAGGCGCTGGAGCAGCGGTCCATCGCTCTCGACACGCTCGCCGAGGAGGTCGCGCGGGCACGCGTGCTCGCGAAGTCGTGGCGATCGCTCCTCGAGGCCTCCCATGACGTTCGCCGCATCGCCGAGGGGCTTCGCGGGTCCGACTAGGGCGCTCGGTGGGCTCCCCAGGAGCTCCTCGATCACCCACGGCGCCTTCTGTCGACGCGCAGCAGAGGCCTAGTCTGACGCGGCCCCGGCACCCGTCGTCGGCACGTGCACGCGCCGCCCGGCCGGAAGGAGTCCGTTCACCAGAGAGACGCCGAGCAGGATGAGGGCGAGCCCGGCGAGCAGGCCCGGCCCGACCGGCTCGCCGAGCACGAGGTGACCGAGGAGCACGCCGAAGATCGGGATCAGTAGCGTCACGGTGATGGCGCGCGTCGGACCCGTCCGTTCGATGAGCCGGAAGTAGATGAGATAGCCGACGGACGTCCCGAGGAGCGCGAGCGCGACCGCCGAGGCTAGCGCCGCGGGATCGAGCGGTGCCGCAGTGCGCGTGGCGATCGCCGGCAGCAGCAGGATGGTGCCGGACACGATGAGCTGGTTGACGGCGAGGGAGATCGGGGGCAGCCGGAGGAACGTCCGGCCCGTGTAGACCGCCGCGACCGCGTACGAGAACGCCCCGACGAGCGCGAGCGCGATGCCACCGAGGACGCCGGGCCCGAGCTCGAGCGAGCCGACGCCGGTGAGGACCGCGACACCCGCGAACCCGATGACCGTGCCTGCGACCTGCGCCGCGCTCGGCCGCGCCCGGGCCCAGATCGCGGCGACGATCACGGTGAAGAACGGCGAGGTCGCGTTGAGGATCGCGCCGAGCGACGCGGTGAGGACGAGCTCGGCCGTGGCGATCGTCACGAACGGGATCGCGTTGTTGAGCGTGCCGAGCACGACGAAGTCGCGCCAGCGGTGCGGCAGCAGCGGATTCCGCCGGCGCGCGGCGCTGTAGAGGAGGAGCGCGGCGGCCGCGACGATGACGCGCAGATCCATGAGCGGGATCGGCCCCAGCACCGGCGCCGCCACGCGGATGAACAGGAAGCTTGCTCCCCAGATCGCGCCGAGGAGGACGAGCAGGAGGAGATCGAACGCGGACACGCACGCGATACTTTGCGTCATGCGCTACTTCCACGAGGAGCAGCGTTTCGCCCGGTCGTGGAGCTGGCTCCTCGTGTTGCTCGTCGTCGTGGCGCTCGTCGCTGTCGCGACCGCGGGCCTCTCCCCGCGTCCCACGCCGGCTGCGGCGATCGCGGCGGCCGCCCTCGTCTTCGCCGTGGTATTCGTCGTCCTGTTCGTGGCCCGCCTCGAAACGGAGGTCACCGCGGACGACCTCGTCATCCGGTTCCACGGCCTGTGGCCCACGCGGCGCGTGAAGCTCGCCGACGTCGTGGAGCATGTCGCGCGCGACTACTCGATCTTCGACTCCGGCGGCTGGGGCGTGCACTGGGGCCTCGCGGGGCTGACGTACAACGTCAGCGGCAACCGCGGCGTGCAGGTCCGCCTTCGCGACGGGAAGCGCCTGCTCGTCGGCTCGCAGCGGGCCGTCGAGTTGAACGCCGCCATCGCGGAGGCTCGTGCCGCGCGTGGCGGCGTGGGACGGTAACGTTGCGGCGTGAACGAGGCTCTCCCGCTGCTCTTCTGCGCGGACGGCTACCGCTTCCCGGACGTGTACCACACCACGCGGTTCCTCTCGCCTGACCCGATCATCGCGCTCGAGGAGGTCGAGGAGCTCATCATCGTCACGAGCTCGCTCGAAGAGGGTCGCGCGAAGAAAGAGTCACGTGCGACGAGCGTGATCAATTGGGACCGCTACGGCGCGCAGGAGCTCGCCGCCCAGGGCGTCCAGGGCCCGGAGCTCACGGCCACGGTGATCAAGCGGTTCCTCGACGAGCGCGAGCTCGCCCGCGTCGCCCTCCCGGCGTACTTCTCGGTCGGGATCGCCGACCGTCTGCGCGAGATGGGCGTCGAGCTCGTCGTGCTGAACGACCTCGGCGAGCGCCGGCGTGCGAAGCGGCCGGACGAGCTCGAAGCCATCGAGGCGACCCAGCGCGCGACGGAGGAGGCGTGGCAGCTCGGCGTCGATGCGCTCCGCCGCGCGTCGGTCCGCAAGGATCGCGTGCTCGAGCTCGACGGCGCTCCGTTCACCGCCGAGCGGCTGCGCGCGATCGTCGAGGTCGCGCTCCTCGAGCGCGGCTGCGCGTCGGATGGAGCGATCTGCGCGCCCGGCGCGCAGGCCGCCGATCCACACAAGATCGGGGAAGGCCCGCTCCACGCGGGCGAACCGATCGTCATGGACATCTTCCCGCAGCACAAAGCCACGCGGTACTGGGCGGACATGACGCGCACCGTCTCCAAGGGCGAGCCGCCGAAGGAGATCCGGCGGATGTACGACGTCGTCCGGCGCGCGCAGGACGCGGGGATCGAGGCGCTCCGCCCTGGGATCATCGGCCGTGCGGTGCACGAGCTCGTCGAGGACATCATCTGGGAGGCCGGCTACGACACGCTACGTCCCGGCCAGAAAAAGGACCCCGCGAACCCGACGCCGCACGGTTTCATCCATTCGACAGGGCACGGCGTTGGGCTGGAGATCCATGAGGCGCCCGGTATTGGGCGAGGCGGCACGAAGCCGCTCATCGTCGGGGACGTCGTGACGATCGAGCCCGGTGTGTACGACCCCGCGATCGGCGGCGTGCGCCTGGAGGACATGCTCGTCATCACCGAGCACGGCGCGCGCAACCTCACCAAGGCCCCGCGCCAGCTCGTGGTCTGATACCTAGCTGGAAGCACTTCTCTTCGGAGTCGGCGCGGCGGTCGTGTGGGGCTTCGCCGACTATGCGGCGGCGCTCTCCGCGCGGCGTGTCGGCGCGGTCCGGACCGCGTTCGGCATGCAGGCCACCGGCCTGGTCTCGTTCGCGATCGCGCTGTTCGCCTTCGGCGGCTGGCCCGCACTCGAGCCTGACGAGGTCCCGTACGCCCTCGCGCTCGGCGTCCTCGGAGTCGTCTCGATCACGGCGCTCTACCGCGCTCTTGCGCTCGGTCCTGTCGCGGTCGTCGCTCCTGTCGTCGCGTCGTACGTCGCGGTCACGGTGCTGCTCGTCGTGGTCTTCCTCGGCGAACGGCTGACGGGTCCGCAGCTCGCCGCGGCGACCCTCACGTTCGTCGGCGTCGTCCTCACGTCGACCGACGGCAGGCGGCTTCGGGCGACGCTCGGGCGTCCCGTGCCCGGGGTGCGCATCGGGCTCATCGCGACGGTCGGCTTCGGGCTCTGGGGCGCGGTCTTCGCCGCGGCGACGCGCGCCTACCCCTGGCCCGCGATGATCCTGCTGCTGCGGATGACGAGTGTCGTGGTCGTCGGCGTGTTCGTGCTCGCGCGTGGCTTCGACCTGCGGGCGTTCCGCGATCGCCGCGCGCTCGCACTGGCGACCGCGGTCGGCGTGCTCGACACGTTCGCGAACGCGCTCTTCGCGCTGGGGATCGGCTCCGGCTACGCGTCGATCACCGCGACCGGCAGCGGCGCGTACCCGATCATCCCCGCGGTCCTCGGCGTCGTTGCCCTCGGCGAGCGTCCCGCTCCGAACCAATATCTCGGCATCGTCGTCCTTGTGTGTGGCCTTGCCGCGCTGGGAGCGCTCAGCTAAGCCGCCCCGGGCGCGCGAGACCCGCTCACCGTGCCACCCGCGCGCTCGGGCGGCCTGGGCTATGCGGCGGCGGCGAGCCCCCAGAGCGGCGAGGCCGGCCGCGCGATCTTCGTCCGCAGGAATGCGACGGCGGCGTCGCGCTGCGGATCGCCCTGCGCGCCGCTCGGCTGATCGACGACCTGGTCGGGGATGACGCCGCGGCCGGGTCCGTTCAGCTCCGCGCCAGTCCTGGCGTCCTGGATCTTCGAGATCGTGACGAGCAGGATGCCGCCGTCCGGCAGCTCCCGCGGCTGGCCCGTGCCGACGCAGCCCGCGGTCTGCGTGCCGATCACCGTTCCGGCGTCGTTCGCGCGGATCCCCGCGGCGATGATCTCCGCGCCCGACGCGGAGTTCTTGTTCACGAGCACCACAAGCGGCTTCGGCTTGTTGAAGTAGAAGCGGCGGTTCACCTCGAGCGGCGTTCGGCTGCCGTCGCGGCCGGTCTGATACACGAGCGGACCCTGGCGTACGAAGATGCTCGCGATGTCGACGGCGGCGGAAAGATCGCCGCCCGGGTCGCTCCGCAGGTCGAGGATGATCGCCTCCGCGCCGCTCGCGTCGAGCCTGCGCACCGACGCGGACACCTCGTCGGCGACCGCGCCGATGAGCTGCGGCACCTCGATGTAGCCGATGTTCCCGGGGAGCATCTGATCCGTCTGCAGCGGCACCGAGAAGCGGGCGCGCGTGAGCGTGAACGTGAGGTCCTGCGTGCCGCGCTGGATGCCGAGCACGACCTGCGACCCCTCCTGGCCACGCACGCGCTGCGCCACCTCGTCGGTCGTGAGGTCCTTCACGTCGATCCCGTCGACCGTCATGATCCGGTCGCCGGCCTTCAGGCCCGCGCGTTCGGCCGGCGTCCCCGGGATGACGCGCACGATCTCCACCGGGTCGTTCGCCGGCTTGTTGATCGTGACGCCGATGCCGGTGATCGGCGGCGACGGCTGGTTGAAGCGCTTCGCGCGATCGGGGTCGAGGTAGTACGTGTGGCACTCGTTCATCGACTTGGCCATGCCCTCGACCGCGGCGCGCTCGAGCTTGATGCGATCGGCGTTCGGCGTCACCTTGACGATCGCGTCCAGCCGGTCCGTGAACCGGGAGAAGTCGGACCAGGTGCTGCCGCTGAAGCGCGGAGGCTCGCCCGGCAGCGCGCCGGTGTTCAGGCCCTCCTTCTGGGCCTCGTCCAGCACGGACGTGAGCGCGCCGGTGAGCAGCACGTTCGACGCGGGCTTGTCCACGTGCCGCTCGATGAGCACCTGGAACGCCGCCTCCGCCGTCTTGTACGAGGTGTTCGAGGGCAGGAGCTCGCGCTGGACCTCCGCCGGAATGAGCGAGCACGCGGCGAGGACGAGCGCGACGAGCGGGAGGAGTCGCTGGATCCGGGTCACCTGCATCGATGGTATCGGTCGGGGGGCTTCGCCCTCGGTCCGGGGGATGGGGGCAGAGCCCCCAACTTACGAGAGCTGCGGCTGGAGGAGCTTGCGAAGCCGACCGAGCGCGCGGAACTGCAGCGCGCGGATGGCGCCCTCGTTCTTCCCGAGGACCTGCGCGACCTGACGGCTCGAGAGGTTCTCGACGAAACGCAGGACGATGACCTCCTGCTGCTCGGTCGTGAGGTGCTTGACCGCGCCGCGGAGCGCATCGACGGCCTCGCCGTGGACCGCGCGCTCGTGAGCGGTCGGCCCTTCTTCCATGATCCCGAACGCGTCATCGAGGTCCATGGTCGGACGATCGCGGCGGCGACGATCGGTCACGGCGTTGCGCGCGATCGTGTAGAGCCAGGCGAGGAACGACTTTCCCTGCCAGCGATAGCGGTGGATGTTCGCGAATGCTCGCGTGAAGACCTCGCTCGTCAGGTCCTCGGCATCCGAGGGCTCGCGCACGCGGTAGAGCAGGTATCGGTAGACGGAGTCGACGTGCAGGTCGTAGAGCTCGGCGAAGGCGCCGCGGTCGCCGCTCCGGGCGCGCTCGATGACGTCCGGGACCGGACCGAGGACCTCGATCGGTAGAGCTGCGACCTTGGCGACGCTTGCTTCCAAAACCCTTTCCCTCTCCCCCCGTCGTGGGCTGACCATATCGGCCCAGGCACGCGCGCGCCAATGACCCGACGGTACCAAAGGGGTCACAGGGTACCTCCGTTCTGGCCGCGATGCGTACGAATAGCGCAGATGTACTACTTGGCCTTTCGCACGCGGCGAACGACGAAGCGAGCACCAGGATGTATCGCGGCGGAACGAACAGTTGCGCGACGAACGTCGGTGTTAGGGCTTGGTCCCCTTGGCGATCTGCTCGCGCAGGAAGGTCGCCGCCGCATCCACCGCCTGGTTGTCGGGCACGGTCTGATCGGGCGTCACGCCGATGTTGTTGTAGGCGGCGTTCGTCACGCCGCCGACGAACTCCGACACCGTGTACTGGAAGATGCTGCCGTCGATGAGATTGAGGATGTTCGTGCTCCCGAGACAGCCGATGGTCTTGGTCCCGAAGAGCATCCCGCGTTTGGTCTCCTTGAACGCGAGCGCGAACATCTCGGACATCGAAGCGCTCCGCCCGTTGATGACGACCGCGACCGGCAGCTGATACTGCGCCGGCAGGCGGAGCTCTTTCTTCGCCTCGATCGCGCCGGCGTAGCCGTTCTTCAGGCGGATCTTCACCAGCGCCTCACCGTTGTTGAACCAGCTCATCATCGTCTGGTTCTGGATCCCTCCGAGGTTGTTCGACACGTCGAACAGCCACGCCTTCGCGCCCTGCGCGAGCAGCTTGTCCATCAGCTTCTGGACCTCGATGTGCTGCTTGTACGTTCCAGAGTCGACCCATTCCTTCCAGGTGATGTACCCGACGCCGCCTGGCAGGAGCTGCGAGCTGAGCTGCGATTCGTCGGCGCGCACCTGACCGCCGGTCTCCACGCGGGCCGCGCTGACGCCCGAAGGGACGGCTGAGCTCCGCTTCACGTATTGCGTGTGGCAGTCGGGCTTCACCTTCGCCATCGCCACCAACGCGACGTCGGCGAGACGATCACCGGGCACGAGGGCGTTCGCCGACGCGAGCTTCGACGCGGCCTCCGCGAACTTCTTGAAGTCGTCGTTGTTCGGCTCGCTCTTGTCGGTGAAGTCGGGGATCGAGACGATGTCCGCCCGCCCGCCCGCCTTCTGGACCTCGTCCTTCATCGCCTGGAGCGCGGCGGTAAGGACCTCCTTGCTCGTGGGGGCGAAGACGTCGTCGTCGGTCAACCCGCTGTAGGCGGCGTCGAGCTTCGACCGCTTGATGTCGGGTGTCTTCGTCGGCGAGGCCGATGGCGGCGCGACGGCGGTGCACGCCGTGGCGACGAAGACCGCCGCGAGCGCGAGGGCGATGAAACGCCGCATCCGAGAAGGATACGGATGTCGGGGGGCTTCGCCCCCCGGCCCCACGCGTCCGCATCGCGGAGCTAATCGGCGGGAGCGGCGACCTTTTGCTCGGCCTTCGCCGCGTGCTCGGCGAGCCACTCGCCCGGCGACGCGCAGAAGCCCTCGTAGTCGATGTACTCGGTGATCGTCGGGTGCTCTCCGCAGACCGGGCACTCCGGGTCGCGCCGCAACCGCACCTCGCGGAACGTCGCGTCCAGAGCGTCAAAGAGGAGATAGCGGCCGACGAGGGGCTCGCCGATCCCGAGAAGGAGCTTGAGGGCCTCGTTCGCCTGGATCGTCCCGATGACTCCGGGAAGCACGCCGAGGACACCCGCCTCCGCGCACGAGGGCGCGAGCTCCGGCGGCGGCGGCTGGTGGAACAGGCAGCGGTAGCACGGGCCTTCGAAGGGCTTGAACACGGTGACCTGCCCCTCGAACCGGTAGATCGAGCCGTGGACCACCGGCTTGCGCCACTTGATCGACGCGTCGTTCAACAGGTAACGCGTGGGGAAGTTGTCGGCGCCGTCGATGACGACGTCGTAGTCCCCGATGATCCGGTCGATGTTCTCGGAGGTGAGGCGCTCCTTGTACGGGATGACGGTCACGTCCGGATTGATCGCCTCGAGCGTGGCCTTCGCCGAATCCGCCTTTGGCTCTCCGATCCGCTCGGTCGAATGGAGGATCTGGCGCTGTAGGTTCGTCGCGTCGACGACGTCCGAGTCGACGATGCCGAGCGTCCCCACGCCGGCCGCTGCGAGGTAGAAGGCCGCCGGCGAGCCGAGCCCGCCCGCGCCGATGAGGAGCGCTTTCGACTTCAGCAGCTTGTGCTGCCCCGCCTCGCCCACCTCCGGGATAAGGAGGTGCCGTGAGTACCGCTGCGCCTGATCGGCCGTGAGGCTCTCGGGCTTCGCCCAGCGGAATCCGGAGTCCTTCCAGCGGTTGAACCCGCCGGCCATCGAGAGGACGTTCGTGTACCCGAGCTTGGCAAGCGTGTCGGCGGCCATCGCGGAACGCACGCCGCCGGCGCAGTAGAGGACGGTGAGCTTGTCCTTGTTCGGCAGGCGGTCCTCGGCCCACTGTTCGAGATAGCTCTTCGGCACGTGGACCGCGCCGGGGATGTGGCCCTCGTCCCACTCGTTCTTCTCGCGGACGTCGCCGAGCTGCACGTCCTCCGAGCGCAGGATCGCGTCGACCTGTTGTGGTGTCGCTTCCTTGATGCGCTCTTTCAGCTCGGCGAAGTAGTCGCGGTACGTCGGCATTCGCACGCTCCCTTGGGCTCAATGGTAAACCGAGCGGGGCGCTCGGAAATTCCCCCTATGCTCGCCGCGGGTCGTGGAGACGCTCTATTTCGACGTGCTGCAGTTCATCTATCACCTCGCGCTCGCCGTGCTCGTGGGCGGCGCCTTCGCGCTCGGCGCGGCCGCCGCGCCGGCCATCTTCGGTCCGGGGGGCTCCGCCGCCCGCGAGCCCCCCGTGCTCACGAGGGCCCAGGCAGGCACCATCTTCGGCGCCGCGCTCGCCCGCTTCGACGGCCTCGCGATCCTCGCCGTGATCGCGATCGCGCTCACGACGATCCTGAAGGCGACGGCGTTCGAGGTCACCGGCGTCCCCGATCCGCGGCTCATCGTGCGCTGGGCGGCGCTCGTCCTCCTCGCCCTCGCGACCCTCTACTCGAGCGCCTGGGCGAATCCGGTCGCGCGCTCGATCCGCGCGAGCACGCCTGGATTCGACGACCTGCCGGCCAATTCCCCCGCGCGTCTCGAGTTCGCGACGCTCCACGCACGCTCGCGGCGCGCGATGTCAGTCGCCGTGCTTGTCGGCCTCGTCGCCATCTTCCTGAGCTAGCGTCTCCTCGTCGCCGAGCCGCCTCGCGATCTCGCGCAGCAGGCGCGCGTCGCGTATCCCGACGAGCGCCGGATCCGGCGCGCCGGGGTCCGCGGGGTCGTCCCGAAGCCGGCGCGCGATCTCGCGGACGAGCTGCTCGTCCGCGACACCGACGAGCACGCGATCTTCGTCCGCCGCCGTCCCCGCGGGCGCGCTCTCACCGCGAAAGCGCCGCGCGATCTCGCGCAGGAGACGCTCGTCGGTGACCTCAACGAACGCGGTGTCCGGCGCGTCGTCGGCGTCGGGGGCGGCGCCGGCCGCGTCCTGGTCCGCGACGACCTCGTCGTCGGAGCCGCTGTCGTCATGGAGTGCCGCGTCCTGGCATTTCCCGCAGATGACGTCGGCCCGCTGAAGGACGTCTGCCGGGACGTAGATCTCCTCGTAGCTCGCGCCGCGTACCCAATTCGTCAGGCTTGCCGCGTCCCGGGCGCCGCATTTCGGCTCCAACCCGTTCGCCGCCCGCAGGTGGATGAGCCGCCGTTCCTCGCGCAGGGCAGGCCTCCGTTTGCGTGACGCCGGTCGGTTCGCCACGCTCGACGTCGATGGCCGCCAAGTATCGGGCAGGGAAGGCGCGCCCAACGTCGTCGCTCGAGGACCGTCTCGCGGCGCACCGCGGGGCGCTGACCAGGCGGCATCGCGTGCGGAACGCGGACCAGCTCGTCGCCATGGTCGACGAGCTCGGCTTCTGCTTCGCCTTCACGGAGAGCGGCGATGTCCCGGTCCCGGCGTGCTTCGACCATCTCTCGACGAACGACCAGGATCGGAAGTGGGGCTGGATGTGGGGCTGGAAGGACGAGCTCGCGGCGGCGAAGCGGCTGTATTACGGGCGGCTTCTGGCGAAGAAGCCTACGTTCGTCGCCATGCGGATGCTGCCGGTCTTCTACGCGACCTTCGGCCGCGCCGGAGAGCCCGACGACCATCTCGACGACATCCGCGCCGGGCGGCTCTCGGATGTCGCGCGCCGCGTCGTCGAGTTCCTCGCACAGCGTGGCGAGACGCAGACGAAGCGCATGCGTGCCGAGCTGGGCATCAGCTCTCAGGAGGGGCGTCTGCAATACGCGAAAGCGGTCGAGGAGCTTCAGCGGCTCATGTACGTCGCGCGCGTGCGAGCGGTCGGCGAGGGACGCGAGGACTACAACTACACATACGACCTCTTCGTTCGTCGCTATCCCGAGACCGTGCGCGCCGCCGAGCGCCTCACCTCGGCCGAGGCGATGGTCGCCATCCTCGAGCGCTTGCTCGAGCTTGCGGGCGGCGTCACCGAGAAACAGGTGGCGAGGATCTTCGACTGGGGTGACGAGCGCGCGCGATCCGCGATCGCGCGTCTCGAAGCGAAGCGTGGCGTCGTCCGCGACGACGGCTTGCTCGTACTTCCGCGGCTAGGATAAGAAACCCCGTGGACATCCATCAGCTCCGCTCGTGGATCTTCGAGCTCTACGAACCGCTCGAGAACGAACGGCAATACATCGTCTTCGACGCGGACCGCGGCAACCTCCTGATCGATGCTCCTCCTTTCAGCGAGCGCGCCCTCCGTCTCGTGCGCGGGGCGGGAAGCGCGTCGCTGCTCGTCGCGACG
Source organism: Chloroflexota bacterium (assembly GCA_005883625.1). Classification (GTDB taxonomy): domain Bacteria; phylum Chloroflexota; class Limnocylindria; order P2-11E; family P2-11E; genus 3-1-20CM-2-70-9. Next base: position 71,619 of record VBDU01000074.1, read on the forward strand.
AACGCGGCGCGCGCCGCCGACGCCGCGAGATACCGCGAGGCTCTCGGCGTGCAGGTCGCGGTCCACGAGGAGGATGCGGCAGGCGTCCCCGATGGGCCGGACGTCGTCCTGACGGACGACGAGCTGCTCCGTCCGGACGCGCGCGCGCTTCGCGTCCGCGGTGAAGGTACGGGCGCGACCGTCGTAGTGCTCCGCAAGGCCGGCGGCGTGCTCGTCTGTGGCGACCTCGATCTCGCGAACGATGCGGCGAAGACGCTCCTCGCCACGGAGTTCTCCGCGATCCTCTCCGCGCGCCGGCCACCGGTATGGAACGCGGGGAAGGAGGCGCTCCTCGCGATGCAGGGCGAGCTCCCGCAGCCGCGGAAGAGCTTCGGAATCTTCCTGCAGGCGCCCTGGGACCGCGCTTACAAGGGCCGTCTCGACGACAAGATGTACCCGCACGACCCGATCGTCCCGCGTGAGGCGACGGCGCCGCGAGAGGCCGCGATGGGTCCGGCTACGCTCGTCGTCGCGCGCAGCGCGCGAGATCTCGTGGAACGTCCCCGTCGTCCCGCGCCTGCACATCGCGAGGCCTCGCTTCGCTCGGCAGGGGTCCCTGTCCCTGCCGCTACCACCGACACCGCCCCGGCTCCCGGTCGAGCCGCACCGGCCGTGGCGGCGAAACGGCCGCGGCCTTTCGCCGAGGACTGGTCCGCTCCTGGAACGCCGCGCCCGCCGACAACGATCGCGAACCCCTTGGAGGCGATCGCCACGGCGACGGTGGAGCTGCGCCCCCGCGCGCTCGGGGGTCGCTTCGCTCGCGTCCCCGTCGAAGATCTCGTCGGCGCGCCGCAGGTCGAGGCGGACTTCTGGGGCGGGCCGGATCTGGCGCCCGACGGCAGCGAGGTCGCGTTCGCCTGGGACCGCACGGGGACGATGGAGATCTTCAGCGCGCCGCTCGTCGGCGAGCGGATCTTCCAGCTCACCGACGCGAAGCAGCGCTCGGTGTGGCCGCGCTGGTCGCCGGACGGGTCGCAGATCGCGTTCCTGCGCGACACGAATGGCAACGAGCGTTTTGACGTCTGGCTCGTCGATCGGGACGGCGAGCACGAGCGAAAGCTCACCGACGCGCCGGGGCTTCAGCGCTGGGCGCTCTCGTGGTCGCCGGACGGCTCGTCGCTCCTCTACACCGAGAGTGCGGGGAAAGCGCGGGGCATCTTCGTGATGGACGCACGCAGCGGGAAGTCCCGCGCCGTCACCGACGGGTCGTACTCCGATTTCGAGCCTCGCTGGTCGCCCGACGGACGGACGATCGTCTTCAGCTCGCGGCGCGAGCAGGATCTCAACATCGCCGACCTGTACCTCGTCCCGGGGACCGGCGGCGAGGCCGTACGCCTCGAGACCCGCGGCGGCGCCGTCGGCGAAGCCATCGGCGCGCGCTGGTCGCCCGACGGGTCGCAGCTCGCGTTCACCACGAACACGCGCGGCCACTACGAGATCGCGATCGCCACGCTGCGCGACGGCACGGTCGCGCGCGTCGAGCGGCCGAACCGCACGCCCTTTGACACCACCGACCCGGTCTGGCGTCCCGACGGTCGCGCGCTCCTTTACCTTCATCGTCAGGACGCCGAGCTGAGCATCCGTCGCGTCTTCACGGCGTCGAAGGCGGACGACCCCATCGCGGACCTTCCCGGCGTGCACGTGAGCCCGCGCATCGCACCCGACAGCGAGACGGTGGCGTACGTGTACAGCGGCGCGCGCCGACCGTTCGACGCGTGGGTACGGGAAGCGACCCATGTGGAGCCGCGCGCCATCACCACGTCCCTGCCGGGTCGGGTCGATCCCGAGGCGCTCGTCGAGCCGGTGCACCTTCGATACGCGGGCGAGGACGGTCTCGCGATCCCCGCCCTCGTCTATGTCCCGCACCAGGAAGCGATCAAGGACAGCGCGCCTCCGCCCGCGATCGTCTACCTGCACGGCGGGCCGACAGACCAGCATCTGCGCCGGTTCGACAGCGCGGCGCAGCTCTTCGCCAACAACGGCTACCTCGTGCTCGCGCCGAACCCGCGCGGCTCCACAGGCTACGGCCGGGCGTTCCAGGACGCGATCCTCAAGGATTGGGGCGGCAAGGATCTCGGCGACGTCCTTCGCGGCGTCGACTGGCTCGTCAAGCAAGGCCTCGCCGACGGCAGGCGCATCTGCGTCTACGGCGCGAGCTACGGCGGGTACCTGACGCTGCTCGCGCTCGCGCGAGCGCCACAGCGCTTCGTCGCGGGCGTCTCGGTGTGCGGGATCGTCAACCTACGGACGCTCTACGAGACGACGCCTCCCGCGATGCGCAAGGGCCTCGAGCGGATGCTCGGCACGCCCGAGGAGAACGCGGAGCTCTATCGCGATCGCTCCCCGCTCACGCACGTACGCGAGATCCGCGCACCGCTCCTCATCCTCCAGGGCGCGAACGACCCGCGCGTACCCAAGGCCGAAGCCGATCAGGTCGCCCAGGCCCTCCACGCCGCCGGGCGCACCTACGAGTACAAGGTCTACGAGGACGAAGGGCACGGCTTCGCGAAGCTCCCGAACCGGATCGACGCGCTCCGCCGAACGCTGGACTGGTTCGACCGCCACAGCGGCCGTTCGTAGCCGCGACCTGGTGTGGTCGACGCGATCGTCGTCGGAGCCGGTCCGAACGGGCTCGCCGCCGCGATCGAGCTCGCGCGGAGCGGCCGCTCGGTCACCGTGTACGAGGCGAACGAGACGATCGGCGGAGGGTGCCGCTCCGCAGAGCTGACCCTCCCAGGCTTCGTCCACGACGTCTGCTCGGCCTTCCACCCCATGGGCGCGGCGTCGCCGTTCATGCGCTCGCTCGACCTCGCGCGCGACGGGCTGGCATGGATCGACCCGGAGGCGCCGCTCGCGCACCCGTTGGACGACGGCACCGCCGTGCTCCTCGAACGCTCGCTCGATCGTACGGTCGAAGGCCTCGGGCCAGACGGGCGTGCCTACCGCGGACTCATCGCACCGCTCGTCGCCGACTGGGACAAGCTCGCGGAAGACTCGCTCCGGCCGCTCCTCCGCATGCCGCGCCATCCGCTCGCGATGGCGCGGCTCGGTCTCGCCGCCGTGCGCCCGGCGCGCATGCTCGCGCGAACGACGTTCCGCGGTGAGCGGGCGCGCGCCCTCTTCGCCGGGATAGCGGCGCATTCGTTCCTCCCGCTCGACGCGCCGCTCACGGCGTCATTCGGTGTCGTGCTCGCGGTGCTGGGCCACGTCGTCGGCTGGCCGTTGCCGCGCGGTGGCTCGCAGCGGATCGCGGACGCGCTCGCGTCTCGGCTGCGGTCGCTCGGTGGCGCCATCGAGACCGCTCGCCGCGTGCGCTCGCTCGCGGAGCTTCCGGCGGCCCGCGCCTACCTCTGCGACGTCACCCCGGCACAGCTCGAGCGGATCGCCGGCGACCGGCTGTCGTCAGGCTATCGCGCGAAGCTGCGCGGCTATCGCCGCGGAGCGGGCGTCTTCAAGGTCGACTACGCGCTCGACGGACCGATCCCCTGGCGGGCGCCGGAGTGCCTGCGCGCGGGCACCGTCCACCTCGGCGGGACCCTCGACGAGATCGCGGCCTGCGAGGACGCGGTGGCGCGGCGCCGGATACCGGCGAGGCCGTTCATGCTCGTCGGCCAGCAGAGCCTGTTCGATCCGTCGCGCGCGCCGAGCGGCAAGCAGACCGCGTGGGTGTATTGCCACGTCCCGAACGGCGCGACCGTCGACATGACCGAGCGCATGGAGGCCCAGCTCGAGCGCTTTGCGCCGGGCTTCCGCGAGCGCGTCCTCGCGCGGAGCGTCATGCCGCCCGCGGAGATCGAGCGGAGCAACGAGAACAATGCCGGCGGGGACATCGCCGGCGGCTCGCACGGCGGTCTCCAGTACCTCGCGCGGCCGTTCGTCACCTGGGATCCATACGCGACCTCGGCGCGTGACGTGTATCTCGCCTCCTCGGCGACGCCGCCGGGGGCGGGGGTCCATGGGCTGTGCGGCTACCACGCGGCCCGTTCCGCGTTACGCCGGGTGTTCGGCTAGCTCGGCGCGAGTGCGTTCTTTGACGAGGGCGTGGCGAGCACGAAGCTGTGTCCGCCGGTCCCCTCAGGAATGAACGTTTGGAGCTCGACCCGTAGGCCGACATCCGCGAGCCAGCGTCGGTACGTGTCGGCGTCGGCGTGGCTCCACCACATATCGCCGCCTTTGACGCCGAGCCAATCCTTCTCCACGCCCGTCCATGCGCGATGTCCGACGGTGGCCATGAACAAGCCTCCGGGCCGAAGCCAACGCCGCACGCTACGCAAGAGCGCAGGCTGCTCGGTCAGCGGCAGATGGATGAGCGCGAAGAGGCAGGTGATCGCGCCAAAGCTGGCGTCCGGGAACCGCACCGTCGTCATGTCCGCGCAGATGAAGGTGGCACCGGGCACCAGCTCGCGGGCGCGACCGATCTGCACAGGCGACAGGTCGACACCCGTCACGGCGTACCGCTGGGCGAGGCGCCGCGCGACCGGAATGCCGCAGCCGCAGCCAAGGTCGAGGACCGACGATCCGGATTCGACGCGCCGCTCCAGGAGATCGAGCCACTCCGCGTACGTGCCATCGTCCGCGTCGTCGCGTCGATAGACCTGGGAGACGAGGTCGTATCCGCGCCGCACGATCGACTTCGGATCCTCCACCGAGTCGGCTAGCTGGCCGGGACGGGTACCTGCTCCGCGGCCGTGCGGAGCGCGAGCGCGCCGAGGCGCTCGGCGATCTGCTTCGCCTCGTCGCACTCGGCCTGCGGATCGCCGTGACCGAGGGCCGCGGCGACGCGCGCGTGATCGGCGAGCGCGACCGCGCGCTCGTAGTCGAGCTGCAGCGTCGCGAAGGCCTGCACGGCGTCGAAGAGGTGCTTCTCCGCCTTCCCGAGCTCCCCGCGCCGCGCCGCGCGGAGACCCTCGGCGTGCACGAGGAGGGCGCGGCCACGCGCGTGACCGGTCCGATCGACGACGCTCGCGATCCGATCCTCGAACGCCTCGTCGTCGATCCGCCAGCGCGCCGCCGCGAGCACGAGCAGCGGTCCGATGAGCGTCTGGTCGACGATGCCCTTGGGATAGCCGGCGCTCCGCACGGCGTGGTAGCTCGATTCGCTCTCGCGGAAGCCATAGACGGCCGTGAGGAAATCCGCGGCCGCGATGTCGGCCGGGCTCGCTTCCGACTCGATGAGCTGCTCGCGGAGCGTCTTCTCCTCGGGTGAGGCCATCGCCGCCGCCGCGGCGCTCCCGATGAAGAGCGACGCCGTCCACTTCCCGCCGCCGCGGAACTGATCCCGCCGCGCGGCCGCCGCGATCGTCCCGGGGAAGTCGCCGGAAAGGAAGTGCGCGAGCGTCTCGGTGTACAGCGCGTACCCACCGAGGCGGAGCTTCTCCGTCTCGATCGCGAGGTCGCGCGCCGCCGTCGCGTGCTCGATCGCCTCGGCGAAGCTGCCGAGGACGAGCGCGCACAGCGCGACCATGGAATGGGCGTCGATGAGCTCGTCGCTGTCCTGGAGCGACTGGGCGATCGGGATCCGGCGCTGATTGTGTGCGTAGGCCTCGCGGAAGTGGCCGAGCTCGCGATGCGCGAAACCGACCGCGTCGAGGCAGAGCGAGACCTCGCGCAAGAGGCCGAGGTCCTCGGCGATCGCCAGGGCGTCCTGCGCCGTCGCGAGGGCCGCCTCCCACTCCGCGTCCGTCGGCTTCGGGGTGAGGCGCGGCCGGAACGCCCGCGCGGCGAGCAGGAGCACGCGGAGCCGGGAGCGCTCGTTGCCGACGATCGCCAGGCCACGCTCGATGATCGCGTCGAGGTCGGGATGCTTCGCGTCCCAGCGGGTGCAGAGCTCGGCGATGTGCGCGAGCACGGTCGCGACATCCTTGCTCCGCGGATCGCGCCCCTCAAGGATGGTGAGGGCGCGCTCGTAGGCGAGGAGGGCCGCGTCGTTCTCGCCGCGGTAGCGGCGGACGCGGGCGATGAGGTAGAGCGCCTTCACCGCATCGTCGGGCCGATCCTGCTTTTCGTAGAGCTCGAGCGCCTGCTCCGCGAAACGAAGAGCCTCGACGTAGGCGTGGATCGCCGTCGCGCGCTCCGCAGCGCGCCAGGAGTAATCGGCAGCCTTCTCGGGCACGTCGCCGAGAAGGAAGTGGTGCGCGAGGGCGGGAAGGAAGTCCTTCACCCCCTCGCCCATGACCGTCTCGAACGCCGCGGCGACGCGGCGATGCAGCTCGATGCGCCGGCGAACGAGGAGCGTGTTGTAGGCGACCTCCTGTACCACGGCGTGCTTGAAGCGATACCGGCCCTCGCGGCGCTCGCCCGGCGCCCCCTCGAGCACGAGGTCGGCGCCGATGAGCTCGTCCACGGCGTCCGCGATCCGATTGCCGCCGGCCTCGCGAAGGACGCGATCGCCGAAGCGCTGCCCGATCACCGACGCGAGCTGGATGCACTCCTTCGCGATCGCAGGCAGCCGGTCGATGCGCGCGGCAACGACCGCGTGCAGCGTTGCGGGTACCTCTAGCGCCGCGGGACGCTCGCGCAGCTGCCACTCGCCCTTCTCGTCCCGCGTGACCGCGCCCGACTCGACGAGCGAGCGGATGGACTCCTCGATGAAGAAGGGGTTGCCGCCAGCGCGCGCGACGATGCGGTCGCGCAGCTCAGCGGGGACCCAATCGAGCGTCGACTCGACGATCCGCGCGGCCTCCTCGTCGTTCAGGGGTTCGAGGACGAGCTGCGTGAAGTTCGTTCGGGTCGGGCGCGGGTCCGGCGTGCCTGGGCCCGCGCGCTGCGCGAGGAGGAACAGGATCGGCACGCGCGAAGCGCGCGACGCGAGGAACCATAAGAGATCGAGCGAGGCGGAGTCCGAGAAATGCAGGTCCTCGAGCACGTAAAGGAGCGGACGCTGCCGGGCGAGCGTCGCGAGGACGTCGTACACGCCGATGAACATCGAGCGCTTCCATTCCTCGGAGTCGCTCGCCGGCTCGGTCGCGCCCGGAAGGTGCAGGAACTGCGCGAGCGTCTGGATGGTGGCGTCCGTCATCGCGAAGCCCAGCTCGCGCAGCTTCGGGCCGAGCTGCTCCGAGGCGGTGGGACCGGCCGGGTTGATCCCGAGCTCGACGAGGAGCGGCTCGATGAAGCCGGCATAGCTGCGCTGGTTCACGCGCGAGAAGGCCCAGCGCATGACGCGCGGCGCGTCGGCGGCGCGGACGCCCTCCTCGGCCGAGGTCGCGAGCCCGACGAACTCGGTGAGCAGGCGGCTCTTGCCGATACCCGGCTCCCCCGCGATGAGGACCACCTCGGTGCGGCCGATGCGCGCCGACTGGTAGGCGAGGTCGAGACGCGACAGCTCCATCCACCGTCCCACGAGCGGCGCGCTCGCGACAGCGGCCGCGCGCGGCGTCGTGCGCTCGCCCGTGAGCGCGTACGCGAGAACTGGTTGGGCCCGGCCCTTGATCTCGATCGGCCCGACCTCGCGGAACGTGAACTCGCGGTTCGTCAGGCGGAACGTCGCCTGGGTGACGTAGATCTCTCCCGGCGCGGCCGCCGACTGGAGACGCGAGGCGATGTTCACCGTGTCCCCCATGACGCCGTACTCGGCGACGCTGCGGACGGCTCCGGCGACCACCATGCCCGTGTGGATGCCGATGCGCAGGCCGAGCTCGATGCCGCGCTCGGCTTTCGCCCGCGCGGCGTGCTCAGCGAAGACGCGCTGCATGCCGATCGCGGTCCGCAAGGCGCGCTGCGGGTCGTCCTCGTGGGCGATCGGCGCGCCGAAGATGACGAAGATAGCGTCGCCGATGAACTTCTCGATCGTGCCGTCGTGGCGGACGGCCTCCTCGGCGAGGTCCTCGAAGATCCCCGAGACGAGGACCTGGAGGTCTTCGGGGTCAAGCTCGTCCGCCAGCTGCGTGAACCCCACGAAATCGGCGAAGAGGACCGTGACGAGGCGCCGCTCCTGCTCAATCACTTCGGCTCCGCCGACGTGACGCGCTCAAGGCTGGTGGTCTCGCTCGTCGCGCACGCTCGCTGCGGCTCGCTGACAGGGGCCCCGCTCCTCGCTCGGCTCTCCTCCGTCTCGATCACCCCGAAAGTATCGAGCGTGCCGTCCGCGTGCGACGTCGACTGTGTGAAATGAACGAAGGGAGTCCCGGAGGACTCCCTTCGTCGTGCAAGACGGATACGTTGCCGGTGAAGGGCTTAGATCGTGCCGTGCCGCCGGAGCAGCGTTCCGCCCGCGGCCATGAGGGCGAAGCCCAGCAGGGCGAGCGGGACCACATCGGGCAGCGTGCTCGTCGACGGCAGGCTCTGCACGCCCGCGACGGCGCCGGGTGTCGTGGTGCCGTTCGCGGCCGCCTGCGAGGGGATCTGCTGCGGCGCGGTCTGCAGTCCCGCGACCGCGGCGTTCGTTCCCGCGTTCGCCGCCGCGTTGATCGCCGCGGCCGCGGCGAGAGCGGCACTCGCCTGCGTCTCGATCTCCGCGCCCGAGTTCGCGGCGCTGTTCGCAGTCGTCACTGAGCTGCTGTTCGTGCCGGTCGTGCTTCCGGCGGTGGGGGGTGTTGCGCACCGGACCCAGAAGACCTTGTGCTTGCCGGCGCCCATGCCCGTGTTCACCGTCAGCTTGTAATGGCCGTTCGGGAACGGCTGCGCGAGGGGCCGCGCGTCGAACTTGCCATCGGTGCCGGCGTTCCAGATGCCGTGCGCTTGCGTCGCGCTCAGCGGTCCACCGCCTGGCGGCTGTACCGCGATGGCCCAGGTGTTGCCCTGGTTCGCATCGAAGTTGAAGCCGAAGATGTGGAACAGGCAGACGTGGGGATCGTTGTCAGGGTCGTCCTGTGCGTCCCCCTGATCGTTCACGATCTTCACCGTCCCGTTGTTGCCTGGCGGCCCACCGGCGTTCTCGTTGTGCTGGCCACCGCTGTTGTTCCCGCCGCTGCTATTTGCGGCGGTCTCGGTGTGACCTGGCGCATTCCCGCTGTTGCCCGCAGGGTTGTCGTGATGTGCGTTACCGGGCGGCGGATCGGCGTACGCCGGGGCTGCCGCGAGGATCAACAACGCGACCGCCGCGAAGGCGGTAGCTAGAACCTTAGGCATCTGGCGCCTCCACTTTTCCTTTTCTCGCTCGCCATTCGCCCGTCGTCCGGGCGCTGTCCGACTAACGAGACCGCTTCGGCCGATGCCAAGCGCTCGCGTAACGCCCTGACCGCGGCTCGATGCGAGGCCGGTAACGATTCGTCGGCGGATCTGGGTCACCGTCAGCGCGGCCTGCGCCGCCGCACCCTGACCGGCGCGCGAGAAAAGGGCTACCGACCGGTAGGTAGAATCGCCTTGGTATGCCGCCAAGGTCGCCGCGCGCCTCGTCGACGCGCGAACGGGTCCTTCAGTCCGCCGATCGACTCTGGAGCGAGCGCGGCGTCCGCGGCGCCTCGCTTGAGGACATCGCGCGTGAGGCTTCGGTGACCAAACCGACCGTCTACTACTACTTCGCCGACAAGGGCACGCTCCTGACCGCGGTGATCTGCAGCGTCCTCGAGCAGCACGGCGGTGGGCTCCGCCCGGCGGCGCGTCGGGGGGCCCGCGCCCGCGATCGGTTGGCGTCGGCGGTCGCTTACCTCGTGGGCGCGAAATGCAGCGGCCCGCGGCTGCTGCGCGACGGAGGCCTCGTGCTGACCGTCGACCAGACCAGCCAGGCACGAAGCGCCTTCTTCCGGCACTTCTTCTCGCCGCTCCAGCAGATCCTCGATGAGGGCGTGCGCTCGGGTGAGCTCCGCCAGCTGGACACCGCGTTCGCCACGCAGGCCATCTTCAACCTGCTCGACCCCTGGACCGGGCGGGACCCGCTCCCCGGCGGGCGCGACCCGCACCAGCTCGCGAACGACCTCGTGTCGGTGATCGTCGACGGGATCGGGGTCTGACCAGTCTTCCTGACCGGTAGGTAGGTATCGTCCCGCGCTACCCGCGCTTCGCAGAGGGCAAAGCGGCGGCGTTTTGCACCCAGCCGCCGATCCGCTCGACGGCCTTCGCGAGGTTCGGCAGCGAGTTCGCGTAGGAGAGCCGCAGGTAGCCCTCACCGCCGCGGCCGAAGCACGTGCCCGCGAGCACGGCGACCCCGGCCTCGTCGAGGATGCGGTCGGCGACCTGCGCGCTCGTGCCAAGCCCGAGCCCGCTCACGTTCGGGAACACGTAGAAGGCGCCGTGTGGCATGCGGCAGCTGATGCCTGGGATCGCGTTCAGGCCGCGTACGACGGCATCGCGCCGCTCGCGGAACGCCGCGCGCATCCGCTCGACCTCGACCGGCCACGCCGACAGGGCGGCGGCGCCCGCGCGCTGCACGAATGTCGCGGTGCACGAGACGGAGTTCGTGACGAGCTTCGTGACGGGCTCGACGAGGGGGCGGGGGAAGACGCCGTAGCCGAGGCGCCAGCCGGTCATCGCGAACGTCTTGCTGAAGCCGTCCAGAAGGATCGTTCGCTCGGCCATCCCTTCCTCGACCGCGATCGACCGGTGGCTCCCGTCGTAGATCAGCTCGGCGTAGATCTCGTCGGCGAGGACCCAGAGGTCGCGCTCGCGTGCGATCGAGATCCGGCTGGAAGTCGCTCTGCTCCCGCAGCAGGAGCGGCACGCCGCGGGCACCAGCGAAGTCGATCATCGACGAGTAGATCGGGAAGCCGGGGTCGGGGTAGATGGCCTCGTCGCCCGTGTCGAGCAGAGCGAGCAGCGCGTAGAACATGATCGGCTTCGCGCCCGGGGTGACGATCACCTGTGCCGGATCGACCCTGAGCCCGCGCCTGCGCCCGATGTAGGCGGCGATCGCCTCACGCAGCTCCACGATGCCCGCCGACGGCGTGTAGTGGGTCTCCCCGCGCTCGAGCGCCGCCACGCCGGCGGCCACGATGGACGGGGGCGTGTCGAAGTCGGGCTCGCCGATCTCGAGATGGACGATGTCGCGGCCCTTCGCCTCGAGCGCCCGCGCCCGCGCGAGGACCTCGAAGGCGGTCTCCGTCCCGAGGCGCGACATCCGGGGGGCCAGCGGGCGCATGGAGACGCGAAGTGTACGGACCTACTCCGGGGCTGGGGGCCGCAGCCCGCTGGCGAGCTTCCCCTCGACGCATGCGCAGCCTTCGGGCCCGACAACGGCGGAGTGACGGGTGCGCGGCGGGAGCACGAGCCGGTCGCCGGGTCGCAGCGCGAGCCGGCGGCCGTCGGCGAGGATGAAGTCGATCGAGCCTCGCGTGCAGTACAGCAGCTTCGCGTACGGGTGCTCGTGCTCGTCGTAGCGGTCGCCGGGGCCGTTCGACCAGGCATATACGTCACGGGCCTCACGCCTAAGCGCGGTCTCGATCGCCGCGGCGTCCGCGGGACCGGCGTGCCGACGATGCTCGACGTCCACGTCGCGACGATATCGTTCGCGCGTGCGCGTCGGCGTCGTGTTCCCTCAGCTAGAGATCGGCACGGATCCCGCGCGCATCCGCCACTACGTCGAGGCGGTCGAAGGCCTGGGCTACGGCCACCTCGTCGCGTTCGATCACGTCCTCGGCGCGACGCGCGACCGCCCCGGCGGCGACCGCTTCTCCTACGACGAGCGCTCGCTCTTCCACGAGCCGCTCGTGCTGTTCGGATGGCTCGCCGCGTTCACGAAGCTCGAGCTCGGGACCGCGGTCATCGTGCTGCCGCAGCGCCAGACCGCGCTCGTCGCCAAGCAGGCGGCAGAGGTCGACGTCCTCACCCGCGGACGCCTCCGCCTCGGCGTCGGCATCGGCTGGAACTTCGTCGAGTACGAGGCCCTCGGCGAGAAGTTCACGAACCGCGGAAGGCGCATCGAGGAGCAGATCGCGCTCCTGCGCCGGCTCTGGACCGAGGAGGTCGTGGACTTCAAGGGACGCTGGCATCGGGTCGACCGCGCGGGGCTGAACCCGTTGCCCGTGCAGCGCCCGATCCCGGTGTGGATGGGCGGCAACGCCGATCCCGCGATGGAGCGGATCGCGCGGCTCGCTGACGGCTACTTCACGCACCTCCAGCCGACCGAGGCCGGCCTCGCGCAGCTCGAGCGCTTCCGCGGCTTTCTGCGCAAGGCGGGTCGCGACCCGACGACGTTCCCGATCGAAGGCCGCGTGACCGTCGCCCGCCTCGCGGGTCCGGACGAGTGGGTGCGGACCGGCGAGGCGTTCCGCGATCTCGGTTTCACGCATCTCGAGATCAGCACGCTGGGCGCGAAGCTTGCCACGCTCGACGATCACATCGCGACGCTCCGCCGCTTCCGCGACGACGCGAAGGGCCTCTTTTCTTAGGAGTCGGCTGAGCGACGAGCGGCCCTGAGCGTGTCTCGCGAGCGGAGCTCGGAGATTGATCAGGAGCCGCGCGGCACCCAGGCGTCGGCGCCGATGACGCCGTCGAGCAGGACGACGAACGCCTCCGGCGGCGGCGAAGCGAGGTTCGCGCGCGCGACGTCGATGCGGACGATGCGCGCGCCGGCCAGACCGATCGCGCTCTTGCGATCCGCGCCCACGATCACGCGCTGCAGCGGGATGGCCGACGCCAGGGTGACGAGCCGCGTCGACGCGAGCCACTGCGTCCGGTCGCGCGCGAGATGCACGAGGTACCGTCCGTCCGGCCAGCGCCCGTCGAGGCGCATCTCGCTGCCGAGGCTGAGGCGCATCTCGAGCCGTCCCTCGCCGCCTTCGGGGCCGACGCTCCAGACCACCGTCTCGCCCACGTAGGGGAGCGCCCCGTCACCGGGTCCGCCGATCTTGCCGGTCAGGAAAAAGATGCGGCCCTCCGACACGACCGGGGAGGCACCGGCACGCTCCGTGAGGCGCTTCAGTGGAAAGCCCGACCGCACGGTGCCGAGCAGGCCGCGTGACGACTCCACCAGGACCTGCTCTTCGTCGAGCCAGTCCGCCACGAACGCGTCGCCGAGATCGGTCGCGCGGGCGAACGTCGGGGCCGTCGCCGACGCGATGAAGACCTCGCTCCGGTTGTCGTTGGAGCGCACCGCGGTCACGGCGACCCTCCTGCCCGACGGCGACCAGCGGTGATCGGTGATACGGAAGCCGGCGCTGCGCACGTCGGCGGGGAGCACGGTGTCGAGCCGGGTGCCGTCGACGCGGATGGCGCTCACGCCGATGCCGCTGTTGATGAATGCGATCGCCCCGCCGTCGGCGGTCCACCGGCTGGAGAACGGACGAGGGCCGCTCTGCGGGAGCGTCGCGAGCGGACGGGCACGCGTGCCGTCGAAATTCGCCGCCCACAGCGTCAGGTCGCCGTTCTGCTCCTGCTTGAAGTACGCGATCCGACCGGTCGCGGAGAGCGTCTGCCCACCCTGCGGCCGCGCGATGTCCGCCGGAGCGACGCCGACGGTGGAGACGCTTCCCAGCGAGGTCAGGACGATGGCGCTCGCACCGACCGCGACGAGGAGCGCCACGGCCAGGTACGGAACCAGCCCTCTGACGTGCCGCACGTCCTCAATAATCGCCTGATGCCGGACCCGCTGACAGCGGCAAAGACGTTCATGGCCGCTCTTGAGACGAATGACGCCGAAAAGGCCGCCGCCGTGTGCGCGGACGACGTCGCCATCGTCCTTCCGGGGGGCGATAGCCAGCTCGAGGGGAAAGAGGGCGCCCGCCGGCTCATCCGGATGGCGCCGCCGTTCGTCCGGCTGGTCCGAGACGAGGAGGTCGCCGGCAACATCGTGACGCTGCGCGGCCTTACGCGGTCACCGGGGCACTTCGCGAACTACACCACCTGGACCTTCGAGACCGACGGCGACCTCATCACGCACGTGACCTTCGACTGGAAGCCCGCGAACTAGCTACTTCTCCACGTAGCGGAAGCTGCGCGGCACTTTCGTCAGGCCGAGCTCGGCGATCGGGCGCGGCGTGCGGTAGCGCCGCGGGCCGCTCACGGGGAGCGCCCAGCCCTTGTCGGTCTTCCGCTCCGGCTCGCCGAGCGTGCATTCACCCACGATGCTCGCCGTCCCGGAGACCGCGAGATACGCGCGTGCCGGCAGCTCCTTCGGACGCACCGACCGGTGATCGAAGCGGCGCTTGCCGTCGAGCAGTGCCTCCGCGTTGTCGGCTGAGATCGCGAGGACGATCGAGCGCTGCGCCACGGCTGCCTCCGAAGGACGTCGTCATCCCTTGTCTTCGGACGCGGCTTGACGCTGGCGATAGCGCTTCTCGATCGCGGAGAGGTCCCCCGGCTCGGTGCCCTTGAAGAAGGCGAAGGTCTCCTGGAGGTAGCGGGTCTCGCGATTCGCATTCGCGAGGTCGTCGGGCGTCTCCTCGGCCGACACCGCCTGGACCTGCCAGGCGAACCCGAGGATGCTCCGGAACACGACGAGCGCGCGCTCCAGGTGGAAGGGGGACGTCACCAGAAAGAGCGGCCGCGGCGAGATCTTCGCGAGGTACGCGACCGCCACCTCGACGCCGTTCCCCAGGGTCTCGCGCGAGCGCTCCTCGAGGAACAGGCGCTCGCGCGGGATGCCGGCAGCCGCGATCGTCTCCGCCATCACCGCGGCCTCGCTCCGCTCGGGCGCGGGACCATCCCCATGGCCTCCCGAAACGATCACGGCGAGCTCCGGTCGCTGACGCGCGAGCTGTGCCGCGGCACGGGCACGCGCGAGCGTGGACGCCGTCGGCGTACCGTCGGGCGCGAAGCCGCCGCCGAGGACGACGGCGACCTCGGGGAAGTCGTCAACGGGCACGGGCTCAGTCTGACAAAAAGAGAAGGAGGACCCTCGCGGGCCCTCCTTTCACGCACCGAGGAAACGTGCGCTCAGATCTTCCCGAGCGTGCCGTTCATGATCATCAGGGTCACGAAGCTGTCCTGCCCGAAGGCGTTCTTGTAGATCGGGTCGCCGTCGGCGGGCCAGCCCTTCACCCGCTTCTTGTCGTTCACCGGGTTGTTGCCGTAGCGCTCCCAGAGGGGGATCACCGGCAGGAGGTCGTTGAACGCCAGGGCCGCCGCGGTCACCGGCTCCTTCTGCTTGTTCGTGTCGAACCCGCTGCCCATCTGGTTGATGAGCGCCTCTCCCGCCGTTCACGTCCGGAAGCTGCTGGCTGCGGATCGCGCCGCGCGGCGTGATCTTGATGCCGAAGGTGTTGAGCGCCTTCTGCATGTGGTCGGCGGCGGACGACCAGTCGGCGAAGTCGCTCGGGAAGTAGAGCTCGAACTCGAGCTTCTTGCCGTCCTTCGCGTAGATCCCGTCGCCGCCCTTGGTGTAGCCGGCGGCGGCCATGAGGTCTGCGGCCTTCTTCAGGTCGTACGCGTACGAGCTGAGCTTCGCGAGGTCCGCCTGCCCGATCCAGAGCGGGACGAGATTGTCCGAGAACCCGGCCATGTACTTCGGCGCCTTCGCCGAGTCCCCGTAGGTGACCTTCGCGCTCTCCTCCTTGTTGATCGCGTACGCGACCGCCTGGCGCAATCGCTTGTCCTGGAAGGCCGCGGCTCTCTCCCAGTGGAAGAAGATCGCCGGCCCGGTGTAGCCGGGGGTGCGGAGGACGCGGATGCCGGAGTCGACGAACGCCTTGTCCGTCGCGAGCGGGAAGCCGTGCGTCGCGTAGTCGATGTCCCCGGCGAGGACGAGCGGCGTCACCTGTGCGGTCTCGCCCTGGTAGAGGATGACCTTGTCGAAGTTCACCTTGTCCTCGAACAGGCCGCCCTTGTTTCGGACCATCGTGAGCTGCGCCTCGGTCACGCTCGCGGGATCGATCTTGTAGGGCCCGATCGAGACGGGCGGTGGCCGCAGGGCGTCCTTCTCGGCCCGGACCGCCTTGACCTCGTCGGAGCTGCTGTTCTTACCGGCCGCGAAGAGATCGGCGGCGCGCTTGGCGAACGGGCCGTAGAGCGAATCCGGCCGGATCGAGACGCGCATGATGTTGCGCTCGCCCAGGCTCGACGCGGTCTTGTAGTTGAACTTCACGCCCAGGTCGCCGTCGGCCTCGACCTTGTCGATGTAGTTCCAGATGGTGAAGTTGTCCATCCGGCCGACCGTGAACGTCGTCACGACGTCCTTCGAGGTGAACGGCGAGCCATCGGACCACTTGAGGTTCGGCCGCAGCTTCACCGAGAAGACGTTCCCGTCGAGCTTGCTGGACTCGGCGAGCAAGTACTCCTGCTTCGCGTCAGCCCATCGCCACATCGCGAGCGCAGGCTGGAAGAGATCGAGGAAGATGCTGCTCTGCAGGATGATCCCGCTCGCGGCGAAGTAGTTGTAGTGCCCCTTTGGCGGCAGGTCGTACGGCCACGCGCCGTGGAACTCGCCGCCCTTCGCGGCCGGACCGCCCTGCGTGCCACCGCCGCTCGGGCTGGTCCCCGGCGCGCACGCCGCGGCGATCATGCCGACGGTCGTGAGGGTCGCGTCGCGCAGGAACCGACGACGGTTGGCTGCGTATTTGAAGACAGGTTCGGTCATTCTTCCCTCCCGGAGCGTCCGTTCCGCACATTGGAACGCAACCCGCGTGCCCTGTCGACCGTTTTGGGCGGTCTGGAACCGGACAGACGCGTCAACAGCGCGACGACGCCGACGAAGACGAGTCCGATGAACGCGGCGAGCGCGGTGACGACGAATTCGGCCGAGGCCGGCGGCTGGAACGGGAGCATCACGAGGGCGGCGATCAGGACGAGGATCGCTACCCGGAACGCGGCGCGGAGCGCGAACGGGTCCATCTACCGCACTCCGAGCAGCTCCGCCGCGGGCCGCCGCTCGCGGACCGCGACGTGGCAGGCGACCGAGCGCCCGCCCGGTAGGTCTTCGAGCGCCGGCACGACGACGTCGCAGAGTCCGGCCTCCGAGAGAGGGCAGCGTGGATGGAACGTGCAGCCGCTCGGCAGCGCGAGCAGGCTCGGGACCTCGGCGCTCCGCAGCGTGACGTGCTCCTTCGTCCTCGTGATGGTCGGGTCGGCCTCGGGGATCGCGGCGATGAGCGCCACCGCGTAGGGATGGGCCGGATCGGCGACCAGCGACTCGGTCTCCGCGAGCTCGACCACGCGGCCGAGGTACATGACGGCGATCCGGCCGCCGCGCGCGAAGTACCGCGCGACGGCGAGGTCGTGGGTGATGAGCACCGTGGCGACATGGAACTCGCGCGAGAGCGAATGAAGCAGGTCGAGCAGGCTGATGCGGATCGAAACGTCGACCATGGAGACCGCCTCGTCCGCGACGATCACGCGCGGGTCGACCGTCAGCGCGCGCGCGATCGAGACGCGCTGGCGCTGTCCGCCCGAAAGCTGGTGGGGGTACTTCACGAGCAGGTCCTCGGCGGGGGTCAGACCGACGCGCTCGAGGAGCGCGATCATCGCCGCGCGCGCGCCGCGGCCGTGAAGCTTCTTGTGCTTCCCGAGCGGGGCCGCGAGCGTCTGCGCGATCGTCCGGCTCGGATTGAGCGAGGCGTACGGGTCCTGGTGGACGATCTGCACCGCGCGGCGGAAGCGCGCGAGGTCGTCGCCTTTCGTCCGCCACACGTCGCGTCCTTCGAAGAAGAGGCGGCCGCTCGTCGGCCGCAGCAGCCCGGCGAGCATCCGGCCGGTCGTGGTCTTGCCGCAGCCGGACTCGCCGACGATGCAGAGCGCGTCGCCCGCGGCGAGCGCGAGCGAGACGTCGTCGACCGCGGTGATCGTCCCGCCGGGCGTGGCGTACCTGCGCGAGACGCCGTCCAGCTCGATGAGCGTGGCCACTAGGCGAGCTTCTCCGCGACCGGCTTGGCGGCGGACCCGATCCTCGCGGCGACGGCCTCCCAGCGGATGCACGCGGCCTCGTGTCCCGGCGTGTCGACGGGCAGAAGCGGCGGGTCGCTTTCGCGGCAGTCGTCGACGTGGAACGGGCAGCGCGGGTAATACGTGCAGCCGCGCGGGAGGCGGATGAGGTCCGGCGGCGACCCGGGGATCGACGCGACCGACCCGAGCGCGCCGGACACGCGCGGGACCGCTCGCAGCAGGCCGATCGAATACGGATGGCGCGGCCGATAAAAGAGGTCGTCGACGCCTGCGCGCTCCACGATCCGGCCCGCATACATCGTGAGCATGCGGTCGGCGAGCTCGGCGGCCATCGACAGGTCGTGCGAGATGAAGATCGTCGCGAAGTGAAGCTTTCGCCGGAGCTCGCGGAGAAGGTCGATGATCGCGCGCTGCGTGAGGATGTCGAGGGCGGTCGTCGGCTCGTCGAGGATGACGATGCGCGGATCGAGGAGCAGCGCCATCGCGATGAGGACGCGCTGGCGCATCCCGCCCGAGAGCTCGTGCGCGTAGGCGCTCAGTATGCGATCGGGATCGAGGTGCACGAGGTGGAGGAGCTCGCGCGCGCGGTCGTGCACGCGATGGCGGTCGTGCATGCCGTGCGCGCGGCCGGTGTCGAAGAAGTGCTCCCAGATCGTGATCACGGGATTGAACGCGGACAGCGCGGCCTGGAACACCATCGCGCACTCGGCCCAGCGGAACCGACGGAGCTCCTCGCTGTCGAGCTCGAGGACCGCAACGCGCTCCCGCCCGCTGTCATACACGATCTGGCCGCCGGTGATCCGAGCGCTGCGCGGCGAGAGGCGAACGAGGCCGACGGCGAGGGTCGTTTTGCCGGAGCCCGACTCGCCGATGATCGCGAGCGTCTCGCCCTGTTCGAGGTCGAACGAGACGTCGCGCACCGCATGGATGGGACCGCGGCGCGTCCGGTACTCGATCGAGAGCCCGCGGACCGACAGGATGGGCATACGGCTCAGGAGCGCAGACGCGGGTTGAAGACGTCCTCGAGTCCCGACGCGAGCCACACGAGAGAAAGCTGGAAGAGCGCGATCGCCATGATCGGGCCCATCAGGTAGAAGAAGCTGTCCTTGAAGAAGAGCGCGCCCTGGTTGTACGCGAAGTACAGCATGATCGCCCAGCTCTTCCCCGACAGCGGCACGAGGCCGAGGAACATGATCGCGGCCTGGGCGTAGATCGCGTAGGTCATGGCGATGATGAAATTGATCGCGATGTAGCTGCGCATGTTCGGCAGCATCTCGCGGAACACGATGTGGAGCAGCCCGAGGTCGAGCGAGCGCGCCGCCTCGACGAAGTCGCGCTCCTTCAGGGACAGCACCTGTGCGCGGATCTGCCGCAGGAGCGCCGGCCACTGAAGCAGCGCGAGGATGATCGCGAGCGATATGAAGGAGGTCGGACGGAAGATCGCTGCGATCACGATCAGCAGCACGAGCTGCGGGATCGTGAGCGCGACGTCCGTGATCGCGAGGATGAGCACGTCGGCCCTGCCTCCCAGGGTCGCCGCGATCGCGCCGAAGGTGATGGCGATGAGCGTCGAGAAGAGCGCCGCGAGGATCGCGGTCGTGATGATGTCCTGGCCGCCGTAGACGATCTGATTCAGGACGTCGCGGCCCTGGTAGTCGGTCCCGAGCGGATGCCCGAATGATGGGGCCGAGTAGATCGCGGTCACGTCGACCCGATCCTGGAGGGGCACGACGAGCGGCGCGAGGTACGCCAGGGCGAGGAAGAAGACGACGCCGAACAGGCCGGCGAGACCCACGGGCTTCCGCGACAGCACCCGCAGGAACTCGATGACCGCGGATACCGGTCCGGGGAGCGCGAGCTCGCGGCGGGCGGGCGCGGCGATCGTGGTCACGTCCCCGAGGCTCCCCCGGCGCGGCCAATGCGAGGATCGAGCCTGCTGTAGAGCAGGTCGGCGACGAGATTCGCGACGATGACGGCGACCGTCGTCATGAGGATGATCCCCTGCATGACCGGGTAGTCGCGCTGGTCGACCGCCTTCACGAGGCGCAGGCCCACGCCCTGGTAGACGAAGATCTGCTCGATGATCACCGCGCCCCCGACGACCGCGCCCGCTGCGATCGCGAACTGCGACACGAGCGGAAGCACCGCGTTGCGGCCCACGTACGCGGTCGTGATGCGGCCGTCGGAAAGACCACGCGCGCGAGCGACGGTGACGTGGTCCTCCTCGAGCGCGGCGAGTGTCGCAGAGCGCATCGAGAGGATCCAGAGTCCGATGTGAGTCAGGAAGAACACGCTGATGGGCAGCGCGGCGTGGAAGAAGAGGTCGCCGATGAACGCTGGCGAGAAGCCGGGCGTCATTCCGGGTGAGAACGCGCCGCGCATCTGCGTGATCGGCAGCCAGCGCAGCTGGATGCCGAAGATGAGGAGGATGAGCAGCGCGATGAGGTACGCCGGCACCGAGCTGATGACCGACCCGGCCGTCGAGACGACGTGGTCGAGCGGGCTGTTCCGCCGGTACGCCGCGACGAGGCCGAGGCCGATCCCGGACACGAATGAGAGCAGGAGTCCCGTGCCCACCGCGAAGAGCGTCCAGGGGAGCACCGCGAGGACGATCGACGTCACTGACGTGCCCTGCGAGAGGAACGAGTTGCCGAGGTCGGCGCGCGCGAGGTTGGCGAGGTACTCGAGATATTGCTGCCCGACCGGCGCGTTGAGATCGATGTCGAAGAGACCCGAGGCGGCCGCGGCGGCGTCCGCGTAGGACATTTGGCCGTTCTGCATGAGCTCGTCGATCTTCAGCTCCACGGGGCTGCCGGGCATGAGCCGGATGAGGAAGAACGTGATCGTGCTCGTCACGTAGATCGTGAGGACCGCCTTTGCGATCGCCTGCGTGAGGGGCCGTCGCCAGAGGGCGCCGACGTGACCGCGCGCCCGCGACAGCGGCGATCGGCGGAAGGTGCGGACCTGGAGGGTCGCGTCCGCCGGCGTCATGGTCGCCATGGCGAAAGACTAGACCGGCGCTGACTCCCCGGGCCGCTGCGCCTTGTCTCCGATGCGGTCGAGCGCGGCCCGGATCACGGCCGCCTCTCGGTCTGTGAGCTCGTCCGCGAAATGCGTGGCCAGTCCTCGTAGATGCGCCGGCGTCGACCGCACGAGGGCGCGGCGTCCGCGCGGCGTCAGCGTGGCGTACTGGCCGCGCCGATCGTTCTCGCTGGCGCGGCGTTCGACGAGGCCCTGTTCCTCGAGCCGATCGAGCGCACGGGTCAGCCCGCTTCTCGAGAGAAACGCCTCGTCGGCGAGGGTGCACAGCCGGATCCCCCGCGCGGGCGACTCGGCGAGGACGAGGAGCACCCAGTACGAGGAGAGCGGGAGGCCGCCCGTCGCTTCGGCCTCACGGTCCAGCGCCCGGGTGACCGCGGAGTAGGCGCGCACGAGCGCGCGCCAGGCGCCGAGCTCGTCCTGGCTCAGCCGCCGCTTTCGGACCTTTGGAATAAGTTGCGCAGGCAACCAGTTGATTGTACCAGCAACTACCGCCATCGAGGCAGGAGGAAATAGAACATATGACGTGGTACATCGATCCGCATCACTCGAGCGTGACCTTCGGCGTGAAGCACATGATGGTCGCGACGGTACGCGGTAGCTTCACCGGGCTGCGCGGGACGATCGAGTACGACCCCAGGTCGCCCGACCGCACGCGCATCGAGGCGATCGTCGGTGCTCATACGGTGAACACCGGCGAGGAGAAGCGCGACGGGCATCTGCGTTCGGCGGACTTCTTCGATGCCCAGAACCACCCCGAGATCCGCTTCAGGAGCACCTCGGTCCAGCCAAAGGGCGACGACCACTACGCCATCACCGGCGAGCTCACGATCCGTGGGGTCACGAAGGTCGTCACCGCCGACGTCGAGGTCGCGGGAATCGGCGAGGATGGCAAGGGCCAGCAGCGTCTGGGCGCCGACGCGACGTTCACGATCGACCGCAAGGAATTCGGCCTCGTGTGGAACCAGCCGGTGCAGAACGGCGTCCTCGTCGGCGACAAGGTCAAGCTCGAGATCGGCGTGTCCGCGCTCGACGCATCGACGGCGAAGCAGTGGGGACTCGCCGCCTAAGCGAACCTCGCGAGCGCGTCCGCCAGTGGCAGGTCGGACAAGGACTCAAGCAGGAGGTCGGCCTCGCCGAGATCGCGTTGCCGGGTGAGCTGATTCGGTACGGCGATGCAGGCGAGGCCGGCCGCTTTCGCGGCGCGGATGCCGTTCGGCGAGTCCTCGATGGCGATCGCCTCGCCCGGGGAGATGCCGAGCCTTTCGACCGCGCGCAGGAAGAGATCCGGCTCCGGCTTGGCGCGCGCGACGTCCTCGCGGCACACAACCGCATCCCAGTGCTCCATGAACGCGAGACGCTCGAGGTGACCGCAGACCCAGCTCCGCGGTGAGCTCGAGGCGATCCCCAGCCGCAGCCCGCGCGACTTCGCCTCCATTACCCACTCGCGAACGCCGACGATGACGTCGAGCGCGTGGATGAGCTCTTCCTTTCGCGCATCGCGGCGCGCCTTGATCGCGGCCCGATCGAGCTCATGTCCGAGCAGCGTCTCGAGGTGGCCATGGACGTCGATCCATCCCGACTCGCGGCCGATGTAGTCGAACCACCAGTCGAGCTCGAGGCTCACTCCGTGCTCCTGGAAGAGCTCCGCCCAGGCTTGGAACGCGGGCGACTCGGTCTCGAGGATCAGCCCGTCGAAATCGAAGACCAGTCCCCGGATCACGCCTGCGTGGCGAAGAGCGAGTAGAGCTTCGTCGTCGCGCGCAGCGCGCGCCAGTAGTTCTCGAGAAGGATGTGCTCGTTCGGCGCGTGGGCTCCCGCTCCTGGGTGGCCCATGCCCAGCGTGACGTTGGGCATCTTGCGCGCGTTGCACACGACCCACATGGGCGAGGTGCCGCCGCTGTTCGGGACGAGGACCGCGGGCTTGCCGAACTCCTGCTCGGCGACCGCCTTCACCGCGCGCACCAGTGGCGAGTCCGCCGCGCCGCGGTAGGGGTGCTCGCCTTCTTCGGCGCTGAAGACGACGTCGTCGAAGCCGCTCCGGTCGAGGTGGGCGCGCAGGAGCGTCGCGATCTTCATCGGGTCCTGGTCGGGCACGAGGCGGAAGTCGACCTTCGCCGTCGCCTCACACGGGATCACCGTCTTCGACCCGGGCCCGTTGTACCCCGACTCGATGCCACAGACGTTGCAGGTGGGCTCGAACACGGCGGCGTACCGGACGTCCTCGTCGCCGCGGCCGAACGCGAAGCGCTCGATGCCGAGGATCTCCTTCATGGCCTGCGGCTCGAACGGCGCCTCGGCGACCATGCGGCGCTCCGCGTCCGTCGGTCTGCGCACGTCGTCGTAGAAGCCCGCGATCCGGACGCGCCCGCGCTCGTCCATGAGCGAAGCGAGCGCATGCGCGAGCCGCCAGGCCGCGTTCGGGTAGTGCGTCGCGCCGCCGGAGTGCGCGTCGCGCGACATCGTG
The DNA here is from genome assembly GCA_005883625.1 of Chloroflexota bacterium. Classification (GTDB taxonomy): domain Bacteria; phylum Chloroflexota; class Limnocylindria; order P2-11E; family P2-11E; genus 3-1-20CM-2-70-9. Next base: position 94,852 of record VBDU01000074.1, read on the forward strand.
CGCACGCGAAAGTGGCAGTAGAGGATGCCCTTGCCACCCAGCGAGAGCTGCGGGCGTCCCGCGGCGTCGATCGCGCCGCCCTCCTTCAGCGCGCCGTCGCCGTCGGTGAGTCCCGGGTCGAGCGCGAGGAGCCGCCCGAGGTTCGAGCTCCCCGACTCCTCTTCACCTTCGATGAGGAAGCGGATCCTGATCGGCAGCTCGCCGAACACCGCGCGGTGCGCTTCGATCGCCTGGATGCGGAGCAGCAGGTGTCCCTTGTTGTCGTCGACGCCGCGCGCGTACACCGCGCCGTCGCGCACCGCCGGCTCGTACGGAGGCGTCTGCCAGAGGGCGAGGGGCACCGCCGGCTGCACGTCGTAGTGCTGCACCCCGACGAGGGTCCGCTTGCCGGAGCCCGTCTCGCCGACCACGAGCGCGGGCGCGTCCACGACGCGGAGGATCCGGGCGCTGCAGCCCGCGGACGCCAGCCGGTCGCGGCACCACGTCGCCGCGGCGTCGAGCGCCGTGGGATCGGACGCTTCGGACGGGATCGCGCACAGCTCGACGAGCTCACGTACGAATCGCTGCTTGTTCGCCTCGAGGTAACCCTGGAGGGGGTCGCTCACCGGCGCAGTATGGCTTCCGATGCCCGACGTGTGGACCAGGC
>VBDU01000002.1 GCA_005883625.1 Chloroflexota bacterium
TCTCGAACAGCGTGACGCTGAACCCCTTGCCGCTCGCGCGGTCGATGAGCCAGTAGCCGCCCTTAAACCCCGCGATCTTCTTCGCACCTGGAATGACCTGCTCGTTGATGGCCTTGATCGCCGTCTCGAGGTGCTGCGGATTCCCTTCGTACCTCGTGACCCGTGCGTGCATGGTTTGCCTCCCCTTTTTCGCTCCGCCAGCCTACTGCTGGGCGATGCGAAGCGGGCCCAGAAAGCCGGACCCGAAGGCGGAGGTCACGCCTGAGGTGAATGCGAGCGCGCGCGTTCGCTGAGCGATCGCGCACGCAGCCTGGACTGCCGACCGGCGCGAATCCGGATCGCGCTCGCGTTGCCGGCGTCAGCCGGGATGACTTACCGCAAGGCGGCGATGCTCGTACTCGCGATCAGCGCGGACGATCCCGCGGTCATCGAGACCGCCCGCGCTTATGAGACTGCGATGAAGGAACGCGGCGGCGCGGTCGAGGCGAAGCACTTCAGCACCGGCGGCACATCGTTCTTGTCCAATCGGAGACGCAGCCCGAAGCCATCCGCACGTCCGTTGACTTCCTTCGCAAGTGCCTGAAGAGCTGACGCCGTCTTCGGTTCGCTCGCGGGCAATGGGCTGGCCCGCACGGGAACGGGCCAGCCGCCGAACGAGGCGCGCGACGAGCTAGAGGACCACGCTCAAGCGCCGGTGCGCGTATGGCGCGAACGTGTTGCGACGGTCGAACGGCGTCGCCACAAGCGCCACGAGGAGCAGTGCCTCGACGACGATCGCCGCCGCCATCGCGCCAGTGGCGATGGCGGGCAGCTCGATAGCGACGGCGAGCGCGAGGATCGGGATGCGCACACGCCGCGACGCGAGCCACCACGTGGCGGCCACGGCGAGCCCCGGGACCGCCGCCCAGACGCCCAGAAAGAGGAGCCCGGGATAGGGCTCCGCCCTGACGACCGCTTCCAGGAAGGCCCCGGCGACGCCACCGAGAAGGGCCGATTCCGACGCGATCCGCGCGATAAGGCGAGCGTTCCTCGGCTCCATGACCCACCTCCGATCGGTCAGTTGACGGCCCTCCGTGCCCCGCACTACTCTGGCCGCATCTGGTCTGACCACCTGACCAGAGCACGGCGCCTGTCGATGCGCACGACAACGACGTGGGGAGTCCAGAGCTGACCGTCATCGAGCCCATCCGCCGCAGCCGCCTCTATCAGGGCATCGTCGAGCAGATCGAGGGGCTCCTCGAGAGGGGCGACCTCCGCCCCGGCGATCAGCTTCCCCCTGAGCGTCAGCTCGCGGAGCAGTTCCAGGTGTCGCGCGCGTCGGTGCGCGAGGCGCTGCGCGCGCTCGAGCTCCTGGGGATCGTCGAGACGCGCGCCGGCGGCGGCACGTTCGTGCGGCAGACGCTGCCGGACGACCTGGCGCGGCCGCTCACGAGCCTCATGGCGCGCGGGCACACGCTCGCGGACGTCATCGAGTTCCGCGGGCTCATCGAGCCGGCGATCGCGGCCGCGGCGGCCGAGCGCATCACGCCCTCACAGCTCGCCGAGCTGCGAGAGATCTTCGCCGAGCAGGAGGCCAGGATCGCCGCCGGCGAGCCGTACGCCGAAGAGGACACGCGTTTCCACGAGCTCATCGGTACGGCCGCGCGCAACGAGCTGCTCACGACGATGCTCGGCGTCGTGTGGGACGTGCTTCGCGCCTCGCGCGAGCAGTGGCTCCAGACGAACCAGCGCGCACACGCCTCGCTCGACGCGCACCGTCGCATCCTGAGCGCGCTCGGCGCGCACGATCCCGACGCGGCGCGCAAGGCCGCGGCGGATCACATCACAGCGGTCGGCGAGGGGATCCTTCGCCTGATCGGAGGGAGCAAGGCATGAGCGAGACCGAGACCTCCATCACCATCGAGGTCGTCTACCGGGGAATCTTCCAGAAGACGCTCGCGCAGCGGATCTGCCGGTCGATCGTCCTCGCGGCCCGCAAGCGCGGCCACACCGGGACGGCGTTCGCCCGTTACGGCGATTCGCCGGAGCGCAACGGCGTGCCGGCGAAGCAGTTCGCGGTCGTCGCGAGCAACGACATCGAGCTCGAGTCCTCGATGGCGAAGTACGAGCCGGCCGTGGTCGACGTCTCGATCGCCGTCGACGACACGCTCGTGAAGGGCGTCGAGTCCTGGGCCTGGTACGGACGGCAGCCGATCTGGAAGCCGGTCCGCAAGGACGGGTTCGTCCTCGTCACGAGCGAGAAGACGCCGGACGAGGTCCTCGCGCAGACCGACACCGCGCTACGTCCGTACACGCTCGGCATCGTCCCGGGCGGAGCGTCGTTCGCGGGACTCTGGGTGTTCAAGGACGACCATACCGACTACCGCGTCCTCGGCGCGCTCGCCAAGATCGAGCCCCAGTGGGTGCGGCTCGAGGACGTGAAAGCGCTCATCAAGGAGCAGACGAAAGACGACGGCGCGGTCGCCTCGGCGCAGTACGGCTACGACAACACGAAGCTCCGCGCCGTGAAAGCGGGTGAGGGCACGTCCGGCCACGAGGTGCTCCAGTTCGACAAGCCGGGGTGGACCACGATGCGGCCGGGCATCATCGTCGACGCGCGCAAGCCGGGCGAGCGCAACCCCTTCTACAAGAAGTACGGCGCCCGGACGATGCGCCCGGTCGTGAACTTCGACACCTGCATCAAGTGCACGATGTGCTGGCTGGACTGCCCCGACGAGTGCTTCGAGGTGACGCCGGAGGGCCACTACGAGGTCGTCTACGAGGCGTGCATCGGCTGCGGGATCTGCGCGCAGGTCTGCCCGGTGAAGGACTGCATCGTGATGGTCGACGAGCTGAAGTTCACGGACAACACCGACAAGTGGCAGCTCTGGAAGCAGGACCACGCCACGTACAACGCCTGGTTCGAGGACATGAGCGGCGTTCGAGACCGAGCAGCTCGCCACCGGATGCGAGGCGATCGCCGAGGCCATCCGCCTCGCGGACGTCGACGTCATGGCCGCGTACCCCATCCGGCCGTACGACGGCGTGATGCAGGCCGCGGCCAAGCTCATCGCCAACGGGAAGATGGACGTCGAGTACATCGTCGCCGACGGCGAGCACAGCCAGTTCGAGATCGTCAAGCACGCCTGCGCGGTCGGCTCCCGCGTCTTCGTCGGCTCGTCGGGCGTGGGCTGGTTCTACGCCTTCGAGGCCATCGCGGTGACCGCGGGCCTGCGCCTGCCGGTCGTCGCCATCTGCGGCAACCGCGCCCTCGACGACCCGGGCGCCTTCGGCACCGAGCACAACGACTCGCTCGCCGTCCGCGACCTCGGCTGGCTCCTCCCCTGGGCGGAGACCGCGCAGGAGGCCATGGACCTCGCGCTCATGGCGTGGCGCGTGGGCGAGGACAAGCGCGTGTCGCTGCCGGTCGCGATCGGGCTCGACGGCGCGTTCCTCACCCACTCGCAGCAGATCGTGAAGATCCCGACCCAGGCCGCGGTGAACACGTTCCTGCCGCCGTTCGACCTCGGCGACCGCCTGCTCCACCCGGACAACCCCATCACCATCGCGCCGCAGGTCGACCAGGACTGGCTCATGGAGATCCGCATGCAGAACGACCAGGCCATGCGGAAGGCGGAGGGCGTCATCCGCGAGGCCCACGCCGACTTCAAGAAGCTGTTCGGCCGCGGCGGCGACAGCCCGTTCCTCGACGAGTACATGACCGACGACGCCGAGGTCGTCTTCTTCGGCCAGGGCACGCTCGCCCTGCCGATGAAGGTCGCCATCCGCCGGCTGCGCAAGGAAGGCCACAAGGTCGGCCTCGTGCGGCTCAAGTGGTTCCGGCCGTTCGCGACGGACGAGATCGTGAAGTGCCTGTCGCGGTTCAAGGCGGTCGGCGTCATCGACCGCGACTACAGCTTCGGCTCGCCGTATTACGGCGGCGTGCTGTACAACGAGGTGCGCTCGGCGCTCTACTCGCAGCCGAAGCGTCCCGTCGTCGTCGGCTTCATCGCCGGACTCGGCGGCCGGGAGATCGAGCAGCCGATGGCGCAGGAGATCTTCGAGAAGACGAAGGCCGCGGCCTCAGGCGACCTCAAGGCCGGCGACACGTGCCACTGGATCGGCGTCCGGAGCTAGGAACGGTCGAGGGGGCTGTGCCTCCTCAGACCCCCGAGGAGATGTAGATGGCCATCGAAACCGCGCTCCCCCAGATCAAGGGCGTCAAGGACGTCCCGTACGAAGAGCTGTTCGTCTCGGGCCACCGCACGTGCCAGGGCTGCGAGTCCGCCCTCGTGATGCGGCACATGGTGAAGGCGTCGGGCCCGCGGACGATCGTCCTCGGCTCGACCGGCTGCATGTACGTCGCGAACACGACCTACTACACGACGCCCTGGGTCGTGCCGTGGATGCACACGCAGCTCGGCGCGTCCGGCTCCGCCGCGCTCGGCACGGCGGCCGGCCTCAAGGTCCTGATGCGCAAGGGCAAGCTGAAGGACGAGAAGATCAACGTCATCGCGTTCTGCGGCGACGGCGGCGGCGCGGACATGGGCCTCGGCGCCATCTCCGCCACGCTCACCCACAAGGAGTACAACTGCCTCGTCCTGCTCTACGACAACGAGAGCTACGCGAACACGGACATCCAGCTCTCGAGCCAGACGCCGTACGGCGCCGTGACCACGTTCTCGCCATCGGGCTCGAAGAAGCGGCTCATGCACACTCGCTGGAAGAAGAACGTTCCCGGCATGCTCGCCGCGGGGCATCCGGAGTCGCGGTTCATCGCGGCCGGCTGCGCCGCGTACGCGGTCGACCTCATGAACAAGATCCGCAAGGCCCTCGAGATCGGCGGACCGACGTTCGTCCACACGCTCGACCCGTGCCCCAAGGGCTGGGACTACCACCCGCAGTACAGCCAGGAGCTCGGCCACCTCGCCGTCGAGTGCGGGATCTGGCCGCTCTACGAGGTCATCGACGGCGTATGCAACCTCACCGGCCCCACGCGGCAGATCGCCGAGGGGCGCAAGAAGCGCAAGCCGGTGTACGAATATCTCAAGCGCCAGGGCCGGTTCGCGCACTTCATCGACGAGGACGTGGAGCACTTCCAGGCGCAGGTCGACAAGATGTGGACCGACTGGCTCATCCCGGGCGTGATCCCATTCACCGTCCCGGCGAAGGACCAGGCGATCCTCAAGATCGACAAGAAGAGCAAGCCGCTTCACGAGGAGCCGGCCACCGCGTGACCGACGGGTGGACCAAAGACGCAGAGGCCGGCTCGACGAGCCGGCCTTTTCTTTGTCGGGCCCTAGCGGACCACTCTGGTAGCCCGTGCGATGACGGAGAGGGCGCTGCGGAGCGCCGGGGCGATCTGCCCCGGCGGATGTCACCGGTGATGTGCTCGGATCGTCGCCGGAGCTGCATCGTGAGGGTCGTCCGTTGAATCGCGGGGCCAGTGGCCGACGGCGATGATTTCGGGCGTGAAGCGCCTCGCCCTCACCCTCGGGCTCGCGGCCGGCCTCTTCCTCGGCGCGGCCTCGTCCGCCGGTGCGGCGGACTTCCTCACGCCGGACGGCACCAGCGGCGGCCTCGGCTCGAGCTCACCCACGAACACCTGGTGCGAGACGCTCGAGACGACCTGCCTCGCCGACCTCAACTAAGCAACGGGCGCCGCATTCGCGGCGTAGGCGAATCCACAAGCGCAGCGTCAGCGGTTGAGTCGTTCCACGCGGCGCGGGCCCGTACCTTCACCGCAATCTTCAGGAGGTGCTCAGTGAAACGGCTTCTCGTCACTCTCGGTCTCGGCGCTGCGCTCTTGGTCGGGCTCGCGTCAACGGCGGCGGGAGCCTCCGTGTCGCGACTGCAGATGATCAACGACGTCCTGTACCCAGAGAGCCCCGCGGCCCAGATCGACTACATCTGCGACGGCGTCGCGCCGTGCGTCGCCCTTCCGGGCGCGGCGGTCATCGCGGACACCGGCGCCACGACGGTCGAGGCGCTCGACCCCGAGGCCCCGTACATGTTCAACCACGTGTACGTCCGGCCGATGGCCGGCGCGAGCCTGGTCGACTACATCTGCGACGGCGTCGCGGCCTGCACGCCCCTGAACTAGTCCACACACACCCTCACGCTGAGGCCGGCGGGAGCACCCCTCGCCGGCCTCCCCCTCTGTAAACGGCTCCGCTCCCCCGATCCGCATCTTCAGATCGCAACGGCCGCGTCACTCGCGGCGTAACCAGTTCCACGACGCGACTGTTCGCCGCTGAGTCGTGGGCAGCCCGCACCCTCGATAGGTTCGGTCCAGCCTTGAGGAGGTGTCTCGTGAGACGGTCACTCATCACTCTCGGTCTCGGTGCGACGCTCATGCTCGGCCTCGCCTCGGCGGCGGCGGGCTATTCGATCACGGGCTTCCCGTCGACGGACACGAGGATCTTCGTCGACCCGGCCGGCGCCGGGGTCATTCAGACCTGGATGAACCCCGATCGCTACGACTCGCTCGTCGAAGCCGGCATCCTGCCGGCCCGGTACACGACGGCGACCTGGATCAATCCGGACCGGTACGACTCTCTGGTCGAGGCGGGGATCCTGCCGTAACGCGGTGGGAGCAGGCACGAAAGGCCGGCGAGAGCACTCGCCGGCCTTTCCATTTGCCGCTCGTAGCATCGTCGCAATGCCCTTAGTCCTCGGGCTGCTCGGTCGGCGTGCCTCTCGCGCTCTACGCGGGCTGGACGGAGCTCGCCCGGAGCCATGCCGAGCGGGCGCGCCGCGTGGCGGTCGCATTGTTCACGGCGGGTCTGTACTTCGGGATCGGCGCGTGGTCGCCGCTCGAAGTCGTGCTGTTCCCGCAGAGCTCGGTCGAGAGGCTCGCCGACGCGATCCCCGGGCTGCTCCTCCAGGGGCTCCTGTGGGTCCTCCCGCCGGCGCTCGTCGCGGCGCTCGTCTGGTGGATCTACACAAAGATCCCGCTCACCCCGCTCACGCTCGTCGTGGGGTATCTCATCGGGATGCCGTTCGCGCTCGTCTTCGGGATCGTGACGATGGGGACGCTCGCTGGCACCGCGGTCGCTCACGGCCTGAGCGTCGTCACACCCCGCGCGCGGACCGCGATCGGCGCGCTCGTCGTGGCGCTCGCGCTCGTCGCGACCTTCGGTGTGCCGCTGCTCGTCCTCGGTCCGGGTGGCGGAGCGCCGCCGCGCGGAGGAGCGCCCTAGCTCGCGGGCTCGGTCGGCGCCTTCGGCGCGGGAGCCTGCGGCGCGGGCGCGGCCGGCTGCGCCGGCTGTGCCTGCGCGGCGACCGGCGGCATCGGCGGCCGACCCGCTGGACGGAACTCGCCGGAGCGGTACGGCGGTCGCTCAGGCTTCGGTGGCGGTGGCCCGCCGGCCATCGCGCGCGCCTGCGGGGACATGAGCCCGCGGACGTGCTCGGCGGTGTACGGGAGCAGCGCCATGAGACGCGCACGCTTCAGCGCCGCGGTCAGCATGCGCTGGTGCTTCGCGCAGGTGCCGCTCTTGCGGCGCGGGTCGATCTTCCCGCGCTCGCTGATGTACCGGCGGATACGCCCGACGTCCTTGAAATCGATCCGCTGAACCTTGTCGACACAGAACGCGCAGACCTTCCGGCGCGGCCGGCGCAGCCCGCCCGGACCGAAGCCGCGGCCGCCACCGTCACGCCCGCCGCGGTCGTCGCGTCGCGGCGGCCCGCCGTAACGCGGCGCGGGGCGCGGCGCGGGCGGGCCGGAGCCTTCGGGCGTGGGTGGTGTCTCTTGCGTCATCGCACGCTCCTAGAACGGGATCTCGTCGGGGTCGAACTTCTCGCCTTCGGCACGCGCCTGCTGCGGGGCCTCGCCCCCCATGCCGGCGTCGCGATCGCGCCGTGAGTCGAGCACCTGGAAGTTGTTCGCGATGATCTCGAGGCTCGTGCGCTCCTTGCCCTCGCGATCGGTCCACGGCCGGTTCTGCAGGCGCCCCTCGACGTACACGAGACGGCCCTTCTGGATGATCTGCTGCGCGGTCTCGGCGAGGCGCTGCCAGCAGATGACCTTGAACCATTCGGTCTCTTCCTTGCGCTCCCCGCCGTCCCCGCCGCTGTAGACCCGATTGACGGCGACCGAGAACTCGGTGACGGGCTTTCCGTTCGAGGTCATGCGGAGCTCCGGATCGCGACCGACATTGCCGATGATCATGATCTTGTTCAGTGATGCCACGGTCCTACTCGTCCCTTCTCACCACGATGTGGCGCAGGATGTCCTCCGTGAGGCGGATGGTGCGCTCGAGCTCGCGCGCTTGCGCGGGCGGCAGCGAGAACTCGACGACGCCGTACTGGCCGTCGCGGTGGTGGGCGACCTCGTAGGCGAGACGGCGCTTCGCGTAGGGCGCGGCCTTCTCGACCTTCCCACCGAGGGTGGTGATCGCCTGCTGGAGCCGCTCGCTCACCGCGCCAAGGCGCTCCTCGTCGGCGGTGGGAGGGCAGAGATACATGAGCTCGTACGGTCGCACTCTCTGAGCGGTCCTTTCCACGGGCTTGCCGCGGGCCTTCGACCCGGGGCGAAAAGGCGCCGCGGTCGATGACCGCGGCGGTCAGACCTAGTCTACAGGACATCACCGTCGTAGGAACATCGACCGCACCTTGACCGAGATCGGCGCGGACGCGACGCGAGACTGCGAGCGCTGCCATCTGCCGATGATGCCGATCGCCGAGAGCGCCGGGACGGTCACGCTCGAGTGCGCGAATCGCCATCACTCGACCGTTCCCCTGCCGCGCGACGGGGCGGCGCGCGAGCGCGTGCGCAGCTGGATCGCGCGGCGGGGCGCGCAGCTCCACGCCCAGCACGAGCGCTGGGAGGCGGAGGAGGATCCCTAGCCGGTCACCGACGCATCGCGAGGTGCGCGGCACCGCGGAGGTCGACGAGCGTTCCGCGCGGCGTCTGGACGATCCGCGCGATCACCCCGCCGCAGGCGGGACATCTGAGCACGACCCCGGGCGCCCGCGTGTACGCACGGAGCGCGCCGACCGCGTTGGCGCTCCCGCAATGCGCGCACTCGCCGTCGGCGGTCGTCATGTCGGCACCGAACACCTCCTCGAGCAGGCCGGCGACCGCGTTGCCGTCGAGCGTGAGGTCGCGGACGACGTCGTTGTCGTTCACGGTCAGGTCCCGGTCGGACCGAAACGCTCGGTCCGGACGCGCTCCTGCGCCAGGCCGAGCTGCACGAGGGCGCTTGCCGTCGTCTCGACGAGGGCGGTGGGCCCGCAGATGAACGCGAGCGCCGCCGTGCCGAGCGGGCCGCTCACCTCGGCAAGCATCGGCTGGTCGATCCGCCGAGCGTAGCCCGTCCAGCCTTTCGGCTGTCCCCGCGTCAGCGTGTGGAAGACCTCGAGCCCGTCCCGCGACGCGAGCGCCTCGAGCTCCTGGCGATAGATGACGTCCTCGAGCGTCCGCGAGCTGTAGAGGAGCCGCGCGGGGACCTTCGCGCCGGCGGCGGCACGGTGACGGAGCATCGCCATGAGCGGCACGACGCCCGAGCCTCCGGCGACGAGCAGCAGCGGCCCCCCGCTCGAGGCTTCCCAGACGAAGTACCCGCCGACCGGACCGCGCACCTCGACGGCGTCGCCGACGACGAGGACGTCGTGCAGGTAGGGCGAGACCTCGCCGTCGGGGATCCGCTCGACCGTGAGGTCGACCTCGCCGGGGCGCTCCGGCGGAGACGCGATGGAGTAGCTGCGCTGCGCCTGGTAGCCATCGGCGGCGGTGAGGCGGACGTCGTAGTGCTGTCCGGCGCGGTGCGCCGTCCAGCCCGGGAGGACGAGCGTGATGGTCTTCACCTGCGCCGTCTCCTGCGCGATCGCTTTCACGGTGGCGATCTGCCATTCAAGCGGGCGTCTCACGTCAGTCGTCGGTGTAGCGCTGTTCCTTCCAGGGATCGCCGCGGATGTGGTAGCCGAGCGACTCCCAGAAGCCGGGCGCGTCCTTGTTCACGAGACGCAGGCCGCGGACCCATTTCGCGCTCTTCCAGAAATAAAGGTGCGGGACGACAAGTCGCGCCGGACCGCCGTGCTCGGGCGCGAGCGGCTTGCCGTCGTACTCGTACGCGACGAACGCCTGCCCGTTGAGGGCGTCGGACAGGAGCAGGTTCGTGGTGTACCCGCCGTCACACGAAGCGATGAGCGCGACCGCGCGCGGGTCGAGCTCGACGTGCTCGAAGAGCGTGTCCACGGAGACGCCGCGCCAGCGCGTGTCGAGCTTCGTCCACTTGGTCACGCACGAGATGTCCTTCACGAAGTCCTGGACCGGCAGATGCTGAAAGTCCGCCCAGCTCCAGGAGACCGGCGCCGTGACGAGGCCGTCGATCGTGAAGGTCCAGCGTGCGAGGTCGGTGCGCGGCGTCGGTCCGGCCGAGAGCACCGGGAAGTCGCTCACCAGATGCTGGCCCGGCGGCACGCGGGCTCCCTGACCACCGGCGCGCTCGCGCTTGCCTGTGAAGCCACGTGAGACGAACTTCTGGGACATCGGGCTCCCTGTTTTTCTGCAGCGTATGCGAGCGAGAGGCCGCGCCGCAGCGCGGCCTCTCCTGATGAGCTAGCGCAGGTTCGCGAAGTTGACGACCGGGCAGCGCACCAGGACGTTCGTGACGGTGAGCGTGCCGAGGCCCGCGTCGCGCGCGGCCAGGATGTCGTCGTCCTTCGTGAGCGCGGTCGGCGTGAGCCCGGGCTTCCAGGTGAAGATCTGGAGGTTCCAGGCGCCGCCCGCGTACCCGACCTCGGTCGGGATGAAGTTCAGCACGTTGCAGTCCGTGGCGTCGTTCGGGAATGCGGCGGTGTTCGCGGCACACTGGATCGCCGGCGGCTTGCCGGTCGCGGAGTCGACGACGTGGTAGACGACGTTCCCCTTGGCGAGCTGCTGCGCCGCCTGGACAGAGTCGGCGGTGACCACGGTCGCGACGTACTCGATGACCTTGTGATCGTAGTAGCCCGAGTTGCGCGTGCCGGCGACAGCGGTCCTGCCGTTGGTCGCGAGGATCAGCGCGAGGGCCGCGAAGAACGCGATGACGGGAACCAGACGCATAGGGGCACCCTCCCTGTGATTTCGGATGCGCGAGAGGCTGAGCCCGCGGCCTTACGCGGCGATGACGCGATGTCATGGAAACGTCACAATCGGCGCGGACAGTCGGATCGTGCAGCCCATCCTCGTCGTCGACGACGACTCCAAGATCGTCCAGCTCGTCCGCGCATACCTCGAGCGCGAGGGCTATCCCGTCGTGACGGCGAGCGACGGCCGCGCGGCGCTCGCCGCGATCGAGCAGCACGCGCCCGGCCTCATCGTCCTCGATCTCATGCTGCCCGAGCTCGACGGGATGACGGTCGCGCGTCGTGTGCGCGAAG
>VBDU01000003.1 GCA_005883625.1 Chloroflexota bacterium
GCGCGGACGGTCCGGTCGCCTGGAGCACCTGGCGGCTACCGGGTGAGGGCGATTGGCGCGGACTCCTCTTCGTGAACGAGGTGACCGGCGACCGACGGATGCTTATGGTGCAGGCGCAGCTGGTGCAATAGCGCCAAGCGCGTACGAGTTACGGCGGCGAACTCGGATGTCGCCTTGAGGGCGCCGGCCTAGGGTCGCGCCGTGCGGTCGACCGTCGCTGCCGCCCTCGCCGCTCTGCTCGTCGGCATCGCGTGCGTCGCACCGGCCGGCGGTCCGGCCGCGTCTCCGGCCGCGCCGACCACTGCGGCGACCATCCGGGCACCGACCGCGTCGGTCCCCGTGCCGCCTCCCGCGCCCTCGCCCGCGCCCGGCGCGGCACCGGTCAGCGCCAGCGCCGCGCCGGACGCGGGAGTCCTCTACGTCATCGGCGCGGACGATGCGATCTACCGGTATGACGGCGCGAGCGGCCGCCTCGATCCGGTGTGGCGCGCGTCCACCTTCGATCGCTCGAGCGATGAAGGCGCGTACGTCGTCGGCCGCCACGGGGGCCTCACGCTCCTCCGCTGGGATGGGACGACCCGGGACGTCGGTTGTGGAAGCGGCTTCGGCTCGGTGAGCGCGACCGGCGGATGCGTCTCGTACGGGACGGACGGCGTCTCGGTCCGACTCGCGGGCGAGTCGACGGCGCGTCTCGTGCTGCCCGCGGACTGGGGCGCGGGTGGCGCCGTCTGGAGTCCGGATGGGACCCGGCTGCTGATCCTGCGGTCGATCCGCGCTCGACCCGGCCCGGGCCTCGATCCCGGACAGACGGCGCTGTGGCTGCTCGAGCGGGACGGGCGGCTTCGTGAGCTCTACCGTCCGGCGCCTCAAGGGATCCTCCGCGCGCCGCGCTGGTCGCCCGACGGCGGGTCGGCGCTCGTTCTGCGGATCGGGACCACGAGCAACTCGTTCGCGGCCGATGGGGCCGAGACGGCGACGCTCCTCGTCGACATCGGCACGGGTCGCGTCAGCGACCTCGGCGTCGTGCTGAACTCTGGCTGGGCGGTGTGGGGGCCGGGAGGGAGCCTGGCCTACGTGCGCGGCGGCGGCCGCATGACCTGGGAGAACAAGACGCTCATCGTCCGCAGCCCGGACGGCCGCGAACGGGTCCGGAACGTGAGCGGCGAACGCGTCGCGCTCGCGCCGGACTGGGATCCGGCGCACGGCCGGCTCGGCTGGGTCAGCGGGCCGGCGGCACCGGGGTCGGGGAACGGCGACGGCTACATCGACGGTCTCGGCGGCGGCGCACGCGTCGCAGTGATCGCCGACGACGTGAGATCTACCGAAGTGCGCTGCGGCGAGGGTCGCGTCGTCGAGGGGCTGCGCTTTTCGAAGGACGGCGACGCGCTCCTGCTGCTCTGCCGCAAACCGGGTCGCGACCCGCTGCCGCTCGAGCTCTGGCTGTACCGGATGGCCGATGGCACGAGCGCTCCTCTTGTCAGAGGGATCGCGAGCGACCGCCTCGCCGGCGGCTTCGGGTTCTACGGCATGCAGCCGAACCTCGTCGCCATCACGGCATGGTCACGGGCCGCACGCTAGGGCTCAGCCGACGATATAGATGGTGGTGAAAAGCCCGATCCAGACGACGTCGACGAAGTGCCAGTAGATCGAAGCCGCCTCGACGGCGAGATGGCGGCGCGCGGTGAACTGGCCCTTCAGCGTTCGGTAGAAGCAGATCGTGTTGAAGAGCACACCGCCCGTCACGTGGGCGCCGTGGAAGCCGGTGAGCGTGAAGAAGACCGCCGCGAAGACCCCGTCGCGAGGCAGGAACCCGAGGCGCGTGTACTCGTAGCCCTGGCCGATGAGGAAGAGCGCGCCGAGCACGATCGTCGGGATGAGCCAGTTGCGGAGCGCGCGGCGGTCGCCCTTCTTGATGGCGTTCACCGCGAGCTGCATGGTCAGGCTCGACACGAGGAGCTCGATCGTGTTGATCGTGGGGAGGCCCACGCCGAGGATAGGGTCGACCTGCCACGTCGGCTTTTCGCCGAAGACCGGCTCCCATTCGGGGATCCGGCTGCGCAGGAAGAAGTACGTCGTGAAGAGCGCGCCGAAGAACATCGCCTCGCTCGAGATGAAGAGGATCACCGCCCACATCCCGGAGGTGAAGCGGGTCGGCTGGACCTCGAGCCCGGTCTCGTTCGGCGGCAGGCGGTCGAGCGGATCGGTGCTGCGGCCGCGGACGACGCGGCGTTCGAGCATGCCGCTCACGCGCTAATGGTGGCCGTGCGCGTCGCCCGAGGGCTCGCCCGCGCGTATGTAGGCCCGCGCGTCATCGATGAGCCACGTCGCGATGCCGATGATGAAGATCGCGCCACCGACCACGATGAGCGGGATGCCGAACAGGATACCGAACGACAGGATCATGACGCCGAGCCCGATGATCGGCGGCGAGATGCTCGGCTGCGGAGCGTGCAGCCCGTGCGACTCGCTCCCAGCGTGCTGTTCGGACACGGCGTGAGAGTACCGCCGCGATTGGCGCGTGTCGAAATCTCGCCCTAGTCTCTTGCGCGATGGGTGCGTGGCCCCTCGATCCGCGAGGTCCGGTCGCCGCGCAGATCGCTTTCGTGTACTGGATCCTGTTCGCGTGCGCGGTGGTCGTGCTCGCGATCGTCACCGGCGCGCTCGTCTACTCCGGAGTGAAATTCCGCGAGCGGCCGGGGCACGTCGCGAAGCAGTTCCACGGCCACAACATGCTCGAGTTCACCTGGACGATCGTGCCCACCCTCATGGTCATCAGCTTCACGGTGCTCTCGTGGCAGAAGCTCGACTACATCAACGCGGTCGACCGCGACACCGGCATGACCGTGAAGGCGATCGGGCAGCAGTGGAGCTGGACGTTCGCCTACCCGCAGCAGGACACCTTCCGCCTGCCGGACGGGTCGTACCTCATGGCAGGCGAGGAGCTCAACATCCCGGCCGGCATGAAGGTGAAGGTGGAGCTGAGCGCGAAGGACGTCATCCACTCCTTCTGGGTCCCGAACCTGGGCGGCAAGAAGGACGCGGTGCCCGGCCACACGACCGCGCTCTGGATCCAGGCCGACCGGCCCGGGACGTACCGCGGGCAATGCTTCGAGTTCTGCGGCGACGGCCACGCGGACATGCTCATCACCGTGGTCGCGCACGACCAGAACGAGTACGCGACGTGGGCGAAGACCGCGGTCGACGACGCCGCGCGGCTACGCGACCCCAAGACGCAGGCCGGCCGCGAGGCGTTCCTCACCGGCGCGTGCGCCGGCTGTCACACGGTGAAGGGCACGACGGCGGCGGCCAAGGTCGGGCCCGAGCTCACTCACGTCGCGAGCAAGAGGGACATCGCGGGCGTGCTCTCGCCGGTGAACCAGGAGAACCTCACCAAGTGGGTCCGGAACGCACCCTCGATCAAGCCGGGCATCGTCATGCCGAAGTTCGAGGGCGTGCTCACGGACCAGCAGATCAACGACATCGTCCAGTGGCTGCTCACGCTGAAATAGCGGTGAGCTTGCCGCATAGGCCGTCCACCGCCGAATCAGCGGCCGCGGAGCGGGTAAATCTTGAGGCTGCTATGCCGCGCGATCGCGGCGAAGTCAGCATCGTTGTGCAGCAGCTCCGCGTCGGCCTTGAGCACGGGCACTGCGATGAGGCAGTCGCTGAGACTGCGGATCGTTTCACCAGCATCGCGGCACGCGCGGTAGAGGACGGCTGCTTCCTCGAAGTCCGCTAGCCCAGCGAGAGGCAGGAGGCGAAAGGCGAGGAGTCGAGCGCGCAAATCCCGAGCGCCAGCCCCCGGTCGCGCTCCGGCGAGGAGCTCCATCATTACGACCTCGGTGATGGCGATGTCCTCGTCGCGGTCGATCAGACGACTGAGCGTGGTCGCAGCCGCGTGGCCGGTCCCGCGCAGGAGCTCGACCCACGCGGAAGTGTCGGCGACGATCAGATGCGACGCACTCTCGACGAGCGCATCTGCGCGAGATCACCGTCCCAGCCTGCGCCTTCGAGATCCAACATGTCGCGCCGACGCCGGTCACCGACGAGCGCGCGCAGCGCGAAGTCGATCGCCGCGCGCTTCGAGGAGAGTCGGTAGAGGCGCATGACTCGACGGATGAGGCTCTCGTCGATCACGACATTCGTCCGTGCCATCGCGGTCAATGATACACCTTGATACACCCTGTGGTGTATCCGAGCCTCCAAGAGAATCGCGTTAGACGCCGGTGGACCGCGCGTGTAGGCAGGAGTGCTAAGGCGCGTCCACCGTGAAGCTGATGTGCATCCCGAGCTGGTAGTGCCCGGCGACGTTGCAGATGAGGACGTATTTCCCGGGCGCCAGGTCGAGCGTCACGCTCGCGGATCCGCCGGGGGCGATGCTCTCGATCCCGCCGACCTTCCCGTCCTCTTTCGCCTTTGCCGTGACGCCATCGATGGGCAGCTTGTCGTGAGGCAGGTCCGTCTTCAGGACCTCGAAGCTGTGCATCTGGGACGCGAGGTTGCGGACGCCGATCTTCGTCGATCCCGCCTTCACGCTCGGGACGTTCGCCGTGACTTTGTAATCGGTCATCTCGACGATCAGCTGCGATCCCGCCGGGGCGCCTGCCGGCTGCGCGCCGCCGCACGCGGCCAGCAGCAGTACGACGGACACGAGCACGGCGGGAAGGCGCCTCACGTATTCACCTTACCGGCAAGACGCTCGCGGCGCCGCTGCGATCGCTCCTCGCTGTCGAGCCAGAGGAAGAACGAGACCGACGCGCCGGCGAGGAAGATCACGTCGCCGGTCACCCACATGATCGCGCCGCCCACGCGCTGGTCGGTGAGGCGCTCGAGATAGTCCTCGCCGACCCGCTGCGTCACCGCGTAACCGCTGTAGAGGAGCCGGCTCGAGAACGAGAGGATCCCGCCGAGCACGGTGTTCTGCGCGGCTCCGGCGAGCAGGAGATAGAGCAGGCGCGCCGGGTAGCTGAGGGTCGCGTGGAACGGTGCGGGGTCGATGACGCAGCTCCAGAAGAGGAACGCGGTCAACAGGAACCACACGTGCTCGAGGACGTGAACGCGCACGTCGGCGAGGGCGGCGTCGTAGAGCGCGGGGACGTGCCACGCATAGAGGCCGCCGACGTAGAGCGCGCCCGCCACGAGCGGGTGCCGGAGCAGGTGGAGGGCCGCGCGCACGGGACGCGAGCGCGCGATCGGACGGACGACGCCGCGGCGCACTCCGGAGGGAAGCCCGCGAAGGAGCGGACGCACCGGCTGTCCCAGGAGAAGGAGCGGGACGGCGACGACCGTGAGGAGCATGTGCTGGACCATGTGGACGCTGAAGCGCTCGGCCGCGATCGCGTCGATCGGCGACACGAGCGCGGCGAGCATCGCGGCGAGGCCGGCCAGGAAGAGGGCCGTACGCCATACCGGCCACGCGCGCCGCATCCGCCGCGCGCCGATGGCGTACCAGACGGCGGCGAGGACCGTCGCGAGAGCGACTAGAGCCGCAATGTGCTGTCCACCATGATCGCGACGAAGAGCAGCGCGAGGTACACGAGGGAGTACAGGTACACCCCGCGCGCGAGGACGCGCCGGCGGGTCTCACCGGCCCGCAGGAGCCGCCAGGCGTACGCGATGAAGACCGCGCCGAGGACGAGCGCCGCCCCCAGGTAGAGCAGGCCGAGATCGCCGGCGATGAAGAGGAAGATCGTGAGCGGCAGCAGGAAGCCCGCGTACGCGAGGATGTTCCACGTCGTCGCCTCGTCGCCGCGGACGACCGGCAGCATCGGCACGCCGGCGCGCTCGTAGTCGTCGCGGATGAGGAGCGCGAGCGCCCAGAAGTGCGCCGGGGTCCAGAAGAAGATGATCGCGAAGAGCAGCCATGCCGCAAGGTCGAGCGATCCGGTGATCGCGGCCCAGCCCACGAGCGGCGGCACCGCGCCGGCGG
Organism: Chloroflexota bacterium; assembly: GCA_005883625.1. Taxonomy (GTDB): domain Bacteria; phylum Chloroflexota; class Limnocylindria; order P2-11E; family P2-11E; genus 3-1-20CM-2-70-9. The sequence continues at coordinate 5,930 of VBDU01000003.1, forward strand.
CCCCGCCGATGACGATGTTCTGCGCCGTCGTCCGCTTGAGCCAGAGCGTGTACACGAGGATGTAGAAGAGCGTCCCGGCGATCGCGAGCGAGGCGGCGAGCAGGTTCGTGAAGAGCGCGAGGACGACGAACGCGACGACGTTGAGCGCGACCCCCCAGGCGACCGCCAGGCGCGTCGAGACGCGATGCGCCGGCAGCGGCCGGTGCCGCGTGCGGCGCATCCGCTCGTCGAGGTCGCGGTCGAAATAGTGGTTGAGGGACGCCGCCCCGCCGCTCGCGGCCGCGCCGCCGACGAGGGTCGCGACGAGGATCCCGAACGGCGGTACCCCATGCGCCGCCAAGAACATCCCGCCGAGCGCCGTGACCAGGAGCAGCGACATGATCGCGGGCTTCGTGAGCGCGATGAGATCGCGAACGAGCTGGCCCTGGGGCGCGGTCGATCGCCAGGAGACCGCCGCGAGCGCGACGACGCTGCACCAGAGCAAGCTCGCGGCCGCCGGGTGCGCGCCGAGCGCCCAGGGCGAGAATCCCGTGAGCGGATTCGCCGCGCCGATCGCGACCTGCGCCGAGAAGATGGCGGCGGTCGCGATCGCGAGCGGGCCGAGGCCGGGGGCGTCGCGTCGATGGCGCCACGCCTCGACGCACGCGAAGATCACGAGGATCCCCACGGCCCCGGCCACGTAGCGGTGGGCCATGTGGATCGTCGCGGCGTTCGCGTAGAGCAGCTCGATCGGCCCTTGGCACAGCGGCCAGGTCACGCATACCGCCGTCGCACCGGCGCCGCGGACGTACGCCCCGCTGAGCATCAGTACGAACGTGCCAACGGCGGCCGCGAGCGCGAGCCAGGTCCAGCCCGGTGCGCGCGAGCGCGCGAGCTCGGGCCATCGCACCACGACCGCGAGGATGGTGAGCGTCGCGAGCAAGAGCTCGGCGTTCGCGAGATGGAGCGTCACCCACTCCGGCGGCAGCTCGAGGACCACGGTGATCGCGCCGAGCACGGCCTGTAGCGGATACAGGACCGCGGCGACGATCGCGAGCGCGAGCACGCGGCGATCCGCGCGATAGCGCAGGAGGCTCCAGAGCACGAGCGCCGCGACCGCGAGGCCCGAGACGATCGCGAGGAAGCGGTGCGTCCACTCGATCCGCGTCGCCGTGTCGAGCGACGGCAGGAATTGGCCGTGGCAGAGCGGCCAGTCGGGGCAGGCAAGGCCCGAGCCGGTAACGCGCACGACGCCGCCCCAGACGACCACGGCGAACGTCGCGACGAGGCTCAGGTAGACGAGCGCGCGGTACGAGGGAGAGAACGGGGGCCGGGGGGCAGAGTCCCCCGACCGGTCAGTGCGGGACGTCTTCCTTCAGTGGCCGCGCGCTGTGTACGACGGGGATACGCGCGAAGTTCCACGGCGCCGGCGGCGAGGTCGTCGCCCATTCGAGCGTGTCGGCCTCCCAGGGGTCGTCACCCGCGGGCTTGCCGTGGCCGAGCGCGATGCTGTCGAAGACATTCCAGAGGAACACGAGGATCGCGAGCGCGATGATGTACGCGCCGATCGTCGACACGTCGTTCAGGCCCTGCCACTCGGGCGCCTGGGGATAGTGGTACGTCCGCCGGGGCATGCCCTCGAGGCCAAGCTGGTGCATGGGGAAGAACGCGAGATTCACCCCGATGAAGAAGAGCAGGAAGTGCAGGCGGCCGAGGTTCTCGCTCAGCAAGCGGCCGGTGATCTTCGGTAGCCAGTAGTAGAAGGCGGCGAACGCGCAGAAGAGCGCGCCCTGCACGAGCACGTAGT
>VBDU01000004.1 GCA_005883625.1 Chloroflexota bacterium
GTCCGGACGGCGTCTTCGAGTCGCGGATGACATGGGCGCGGCCCGGGTCAAGGAGGCGGGCCTCCTCGTCAGCCCAAAAGCCCGCCTCGTGACCTTGTGTCAACTGACGGCGAGGATCTTCATCTCCACCGCGCCGGCCGGAACGACCAGCCGGACCGTCTCCCCCGCGCGGTGCCCCATCAGCGCTTTGCCGACCGGCGACTCGTTCGAGATCCTGCCCTCGGAAGGCGCCGCCTCGGCGGAGCCGACGATGACGTACTGCTCGCGCGAACCTTCGGCCTCGACCATGACGTGACTTCCGACCTCGACCTTGTCGTGGTGCGTGTTCTCGTCGATGATCTGCGCCTTCTTGACCATCTGCTCGAGGGTCATGATCCGGCCCTCGAGGAACGCCTGATCGTTCTTGGCCTGTTCGAGCTCGGAATTCTCGGTGAAGTCACCGAACTCCATGGCCGCGTGGATCCGCTCGGCGACGCGCTGCCGCTCGACCGTACGCAGCTCCTCGAGCTCCGACTGGATCTTCTTGAGTCCCTCCGCGGAGACGTAAACGGGCTTGTCGAGATTGTTCACTGGAGCCTCCGCTCTCGTCTCGCCCACCGATACCTCTCTTGAATTGAAAAGCGCTGAAGGCCGTCCGGCCCTCAGCACTCAAATGGGCGTACCGTTTGTGCCCGAAATTGTACAACGCACTTGAGGTCCTTCGCCCCACGGTTGGGCGGCTCCGCCACCCATCCCCCGCACGTTTCCGCAGACTCGTCCTCTCTTACTACGCGCGGCACGCGCGGGACCTTCCCTGGCGCCGCACCCGCGACCCGTACGCGGTGCTCGTGTCCGAGGTGATGCTCCAGCAGACGCAGGTGTCGCGGGTGGTGCCGGCGTACCGCTCGTTCCTCGCGCGGTACCCCACGCTTCGCGCGCTCGCGCGGGCACCGCTCGGCGAGGTGCTCCGCGCCTGGTCGGGCCTCGGGTACAACCGGCGCGCGCGCGACCTCTGGCGCAGCGCGCGTCTCCATCCGCGTTCGCTGCCGCGCGACGTCGCGCATCTCGACGCGCTGCCCGGTATCGGCGCGTACACGGCCGGCGCCGTCGCGTGCTTCGCGTATGGCGCGCGGGTGCCGTTCGCCGACACGAACATCCGCCGCGTTCTCGGGCGCGTGCTGCTCGGGCGCGTCGCGAGCGACCGCGAGGCGCGGGACCTCGACGCTGCGCTCCTCCAGCGACGCAACGCCGATCGCTGGCATCACGCGCTCATGGACCTCGGCGCGACGATCTGCGTCTCGCGGTCCCCCCGGTGCACGGCCTGTCCAGTCGCCACGATCTGCCGCGCCCGCGCCGCGGGCGGGGCTATCCCGCGCGCGACGATGCGTCCGCAGCGCGCGTTCGCGACGAGCGACCGGCGGCGGCGCGGTCGCATCATCGCGGCGCTCGCGAACGCCCCCGCTGGACTCACCGTCCGCACGCTCGCGCGCCGGATCGACCGGCGCGCCGTAGATCTGGTGGCGAAGCTCGAGCACGAAGGCCTTCTCGAGGTGCGCTCGGGCCGGGCGCGCCTGCCCGAGTAGCCCGGTGCTACCGCTTCACGCCGACGCCGAGGCCGTCGCCGACCGACAGGATCGTCGTGTCCAGCTGCGGGTGTCGCACGAATAGGCGGTTGAACTCGCGGATTGCCCGCGTGTCGGCGTCGTCGGCCCGGACCGCGCCGGAGGCGCGCCCGTCCCAGAGGAGATTGTCGACCAGCACGGTGCCGCCCGCGCGCAAGAGCGGCACCACGGCCGCGAGGTAGCCCGCGTACTCGGACTTCAGCGCGTCGATGAACGCGAGATCGAATGGTCCGCTCAGCTTCGGCAGCTCCTCGAGCGCCGTGCCGCTGATGACCTCGATCCGGTCCGCGACGCCCGCCGCGCGCCAGTGGGCGCGGGCGCGGTCCGTCCGCGAGCGGTCGGGGTCGATCGTGATGATCCGCCCGTCCGTGGGTAGCGCGCTCGCCATCCAGAGCGCGGAATAGCCGGTCGCGGTCCCGACCTCGACGATCCGCCTTGCCGCCGTCGCGCGGACGAGAACGCGGAGCGCGTGGCCGATGGAGCTCGAGACGATCGGGATGTTCTCGGCCGCGGCCTCCGCGTCCATCCGTGCGAACACACCCTCGAGCTCTGGGTGCAGGGAGTCGAGATACTGGAGGTCCCGCAGCGTGATCGTGTCCATCGCGTTGCGCATCGCTACGCCGGCTCGAGGCGCAGCGTCGTGTCGAGGATCGCGCGACGGACCATCGCGACGAGCGACGCGCCGCTCGTCGGGTACTTGCGCTTGAGGCCGAGCGTCATCCGGCGTTTCGCGCCGGCATCCCCGGCGTGGACCGCGCGCACCGGGATGCGCCGCGAGCGCGTGATGACGGCGCCCGGCCGCGCGAGGAGCTCGCGGTACCACCGCGCCCGCTCGCCGCGGACGGATCGCACGAAGACCTCTTCGCCGTCGACGACGATCCAGATTGGCACTCGATGGACCGTACCTTTCGGCGAGGTCGTCTCGATCTCGACGGTCCGCGTCCGATCGAGGAGCTCCCTCGTGAGCGGGTCGAAGCGCTGAGGGGGCTGCGCCCCCTCAGATCCCCGACCTGCGCTCACGCCGCCTCGGGCAGGGGCGGTCCGGCGATCGCGAGGGCGTGGCGGTCCGGCGGCAGGAACGAGCGCGCCGTTTCGACCACCTGGTCGCGCGTGACCGCGCGGAGCTCGCGCGGATAGCGCTCGAAGTGGTCCGGACCCAGGTCGAAGAGCTCCGCCTCGAGCACCAGGCCCGCGACACCGCCAGGGCTTTCGCGGACGACGTCGAGCTCGCCGACGAGCTTGTCCTGCGCCAGCGCCAGGTCCTCGGCCGCGACCTGGCCGTCGCAGATCTTGCGCAGCTCGTCGAGCGCGACGGCGATCGCCCGCTCGACGTTCTGCGGATTCACGCCCATTCGCACGGTCCACGGCGACTGCCCGCGCGACGCGCCGATCGTGCTGAACACGTAGTACGCCAGGCCCAGCTCGTCCCGCACGACGTGGCCCGCGCGGCTCGCGAAGGTGTCGGCCGCGAAGACCATGTTCGTCACGCGCGCGGCGACGAACCGCGGATCGTTCCGCGGCAGGCCCGGCCACCCGATGATCACGTCGCTCTGCGTCTTGTCCGGCACGACCTCGAGGCGGCGTACCGCCGCGGCGAGCGCGACCGAGCGGACCTCGCGCTTGGTCCGGCCGTCCTTCGCCTCCCACGCGCCGAACGCACGCTCGCCCGCGGCGCGGGCGCGTTCCGGATCGATGCCGCCGGCGAGGACGAGCACCGCGCCTCCCGGCCTGATCGCCTGCCCGTGGTGGCCGCGGATCTCCTCGGCGGTGGCCGAACGGACGACGGCGGCGTCGCCGATCGCGCGGGCATGGAAAGGATGGCCCGGCGGATACACGAGCTCGCGCCAGGCACGCTCGGCGACAGCGCGCGTATTGCGCGCGTCCTCCTCGATCTGCGCGAGGGTCTGCGCGCGGACCAGCTCGACCTCGCCTTCGGCGAGCGCCGGACGGATGACCGCGTCCGCCATGAGGTCGAGGAGCGCGCCGAGGTCGTCGCCGAGGGACTGCGCACTGAACACCGCCGCATGCGAGCCGACGTCGAGCCGCGCGGACGCGCCGAGCGCGTCGATCGCATCCGCCCACGTCTTGGCGTCGCGGGTCGTGGTGCCGCGGAGCATCGCCAGCGCGCAGAGACGCGCGATGCCAGGGCGTCCCGCGGGCTCGAACCACTGCCCGGCCTCGATCGCCAGAAGCACGGCGACCGAGCGGAGCCCGGGGATCGGGGCGACGACGACGCGCAGCCCGTTCGCGAGGGTGCGCCGCCGGACGTCCATCAGGCGGCCTCGGGCACGAACCAGCCGACGTTGCGCTTGCGCTCGCTGAACGTGGCCGCCGCGGCGGCGCGGACCTCGTCGACCGTCACCGCCGCAAGACGCGCGTACCAGTCGTCGAGCGACGTCGCCGCGCCTGTCGCGAGGAGACTGCCCCAGCGCCAGGCGCGCCAGGTGACCGTGTCGGTCGTGAACGCCGTCGCGCTCAGGAGCTGGCGGCGAACGCGCGCGAACTCGTCATCCGTCACGGGATCGCGAGAGATGCGCGCGAGCTCCTCGAGGATGACCTTCTCGACGCGGTCGTGCGTAACGCCGGGACGGAGCGTCGCCTCGACGACGAAGAGGTACGGGTCCTTCATGAGGTTGTACGAGGCGTCGGCGTCGGTCGCGAGCGATGTATCCACGAGCGCGCGGTAGAGGCGCGACGAGCGGCCCGAGGCGGACTCCCCGCCTCCGGCCGTCGCGCCGGCGAGAGCGACGGCGAGGAAGGTGAGCGCGGGGGCCATCGCGTCGGACGCGCGCGGCGTGTGGAAGCCGATCTGGATGATCGGCACCGCGCCGCCCGCGCGGCGCACGACGAGGCGCTTCTCGCCGTACTGCGGCGGCTCCGGCGCCTTGGGCGGATCGACGTTCGCCTCGGCGTCGAGCGGCATGAAGGCCTGCGTCGCGCGGTCGACGAGCTCGTCCGGTGACGCATCGCCGACGACGATGACGTACGCGTTGTTCGGCGCGTAGTGGCGGCGGTAGTGCGCGTACAGGCCGTCGCGGGTCATGAGCTTGATCTCGTCCTTGCTCCCGATGACGCCCTGGCCGTAGGGATGGCGGTTGAACGCGATCGCCTGCAGCTGCTCGCCGAGGAGGAACGAGGGATCGTTCTCGAGACCCTCGCGCTCGCTCACGATGACCGTGCGCTCGGCCTCGGTCTCCTCGCGCGAGATGAGCGCGTTGCGCATGCGGTCGGCCTCGAGCTCGAGCGCGACACCGTAGCG
>VBDU01000075.1 GCA_005883625.1 Chloroflexota bacterium
GTCGAGGTAGGTGCCCGCGAACGCGCTCCAGCGGTACTTCGGCACGACGAAGTCCTCGCGCAGCGCCGCGAGCTCACTCACGATCTCGCCGCTCCACTCGCCCACGACGACCGAGGGCCGCCACCAGCTCGCGTCGCTGACCGGGCGCAGCCGATTGTCGGTGTCGGTGAGCGGCGTGTGCGCCATGGCGCCGTCCTTGCGATGGCTGCCGATCGCATACGCGACCATCACGCGAACGGCACGCGCCCCATCGAGCAGCCGTCGCATATTCGCGACGGCGCCCGCGTATTCCGCGCGCACGCCGTCCTCCGGTGTCTTGAGGTAGCCGTTGAGCGTGTCGAAGAGCAACAGACACGTGCGGGCGGGGTCGAGCCGCTCGCCGGCCACCCTAGCGCGCGATCCCGAACGCGACCGCGTCGAGCGCTGGGTCGCCGGTCGCCTTCATGCGGTCGCGGGTCCGCCGCAGGAGATCGGCGAGTGCGGTCTCGCCCCAGAACCAGCGCGCGATCGCCTGGAAGTCGCGCTCGCCCGTCTGCGCCATGCGCGACTCGTAGTAGAAGGCCTTGAGGTCGTCGGCGACGAGACGAATGAACCGCGGGACGGGAACGCCGGCCGACGATTCGGGAGGCTCCCCGTCCTTGCCCGCCGCGTAGTCCTGCAGGAAGCGGATGACCTCGCGGAAGCGGCGCGGGTCGACGCCCGACAGCCCGATGCCGGTGCGGCCGTCGTGCTCGCGCAGCCAGGCCTCGTGCCAGGGGCGCAGGGCGCTGATCTCGTCCGCCGGGTCGACCTCCTTCGGCGTCGACGGCACGCTGGCGGCCTGCGGGAGGTTGAGCTCCTCGCGTGCGGCGTAGCGCTCGTCGACGAAGTCCTCGAGCACGGGACCCGCGGAACGCTCGAGCAGCGCGAGCGCGGCACGGATGACGCGCAGCTGTCCCGGGCGGTCGTCCGCGTCCCCGAGCGGATGGCCGAACGGATACGGCACGAAGAGCGCGCGCGGCTGCTTCACGCGCGCGGTGTGCTCGCGGACCATCGTGATCGACGTGGTCGCGAGGCCGCTCGCTTCGAGCTCGCGGGCCACCACACCCACGGTGTGGCTGCAGAGCGGTCAGGCACCGGTAAGGAAGACGATGTCCACGCCGTCCGCGCGCAGCAGCGCGCCGACCTCACGCGCGTGCTCCTGCAGCGGCCCGTACGGTGGGTACTGCGCGCCCATGAACGAATAGAACGTGGCCGCGAGCGAGCCAAGCTCGCCGGCGCCGACCAGCTCACGCATGCGGTCGACGGGAAAGACCACGTTGAGGTCGCGCTGGATGCCGCTCCGGTCGAAGCCCGTGACGAGCGCGAGCCGGCTATCGCGCAGCGGCTTGCGCGGCGCGGTCCACGGCGAGCCCTCGTTGTCGACGACCGGATGCGCGAGCAGCGTCTTGCGCGACATCTCGCTGAGCTGGTCGAGCCGCGGCATCAGGACACGATGTCACTTCGCCGTCGCGACGAAGCGTCTAGCGAGCAACCCCGAGTGCGTTGTTCAGCATGTTGGCCTGCGCCTGGGCGGGCGCGCCACCACCGAGGGCGCCGAGAAGGCCACACAGGATGCCACCCAGGATCCCGCCGAGATCGATGTCCAGCACGATCGGGCTCAGCTGTACCGCGATCCCAAGGACGCTGAGGGTGATGCCGCCGAACTCGAGGTGGAGGATCTGACAATCCTGCGCGGCCTGCTGCGTGGTGACCGGTTGCGTCGTGACAGGGGCACTGCTCGCTCCGACGGACCTCCCGCTCACGCTCACCTTCGTGACGGGAAGCACGACGGGCTGGTCCGTGACGGAATGCGTCGTTCCGAGCGCGCTGGTCAGTGTTCCGCTCACCGTGCCGACCGCGACGAGCACGCGATGATCGATGGCTGCGAACCGTTGGATGTCCAGAGTCCCGCTGAAGGTCCCAACGCCCTCAGGGTCGATGAACGTCCCGCTCACCGGAATGGCTGTCACCCGGCCCGCGGCGGTCTCCGAGCTGTGCCCGGCCGCACCGATCGGTCCGATGACCAACATCCCGAGCAACACGGCAGCGACGAATGCGGCGATGCGCGGATTCATCTTTCTTTCCTCCAACCCTGCGCGCGTGACGCGCTGACGGATCCTTGCTGAAGCCGAGCCCGCGGACTGCAAGGTCCGGACCGAAGGCTCTCACGTCACCCCCGGACGCTCGTTCGCCGGCGCATCAGCGTTGCTGGGTCGTGGAGCGCCGTCGACTTGTCCGCTCAGCGCGCAGGCGCGTACACGAAGCCGTCGTACCGGCCGAGGACGACGACGGTGAGCTGCGGATGCGTCGCGGCGGCGTACTCGACGAGGTCGGCCGCGCGCCCGCTGTTGCGCGCGAAGAGCTCGTAGTGCATCGGGACGATCGTGGCGACGCCGACGTCCGCGGCGAGGTCCGCCGCCTCGCGTGCGTCGAGGTTGCCCACGAGATCCTGCGCCTCGCGCTCGGGGCTGCGGCCGTTGATCGGCAGCAGCGCGACGTCGACGGCGAGCGCGCGGAGGCGCTCGGCCATCCCGTCGTAGCGGATCGTGTCGCCGGCGTGATAGACGCGGACGCCGCCGAGCTCGACGACGTAGCCGAGGTAGCGGTGCTCGCCGGGCACCAGGCCGAACGAGTACGCGTCCGCGACGTGCACGCCGTGCCGCGCCGGGACCGGCGTCACGCGGGCCTCGCCGAGCACGATCTCCGCGCCCGGCCGCGCGGCGACGACGCACTCGCGAGGGACGGCCTCGCCCGCTCCCGCGGCGACCGGCGCGGGGACGACGAAGCGAGCGCGCGGGGCGGCGGCGGCGAAGCGCGGCCACGTCGGCAGGTCCAGGTGATCGCGATGCTCGTGGGTCGCGAGGAACGCGTCCGCGAAGCCGAGCTCCTCCGCCGCGACCGGCGCCGGCGCGAGACGGTCGGAGCGGTCCGAGAGGAACGCGTCCACCACGAGCGCCGTCCGCGCCGCGCGGAGCACGAAGCCCGCCTGGCCGATCCAGAAGATCGCGAGCGCGCCGTCGGGCGGTCGCGTCTCGGCGATCCGGCGCGCGTAGCTCCGCAACATTTCGCTCATCCGAAGACTAGTCCGGTAGGTTTTCTTGCGTACACTTCGGCCCGTGGCGGTCGCGACGCGGTCCCCCTCGGTGGTCACGAAGATCCACTGCGCGCTCTACCGCGTGCCTCTCGCCGAGCCGGTGAGCGACGCGAAGGTGCACGCCGGCCGGCAGCGGCCGCTCGGCGACGTCGACGTGGTCGTCGTGCGCGTCGCCACGGCGGATGGGACGGAGGGGCTCGGCTTCAGCTACAGCAAGCGCGCCGGCGGGCCGGCGCTGTTCGCCCACGCGCGACAGATCGGGCCGCTCCTCGTCGGCGAGGATGCCCTCGACATCGGCCGGCTCTGGGAGAAGCTCCTGTGGGCCGCGGCCTCGGTCGGGCGTCAGGGCGTCGCGGTCCAGAGCCTCGCCGCGTTCGACATCGCGCTGCACGACCGCAAGGCGCGGCAGGCCGGGATGCCGCTCGCGAAGCTCCTCGGCAGCCACCGCGACACGGTGCGCTGCTACGACACCACCGTGGGCTTCCTCTCGTCGAAGATCGAGACCGTGATCGCGGCGTCCGAGCGCAGCCTCGCGCGCGGCATGGGCGGCATCAAGCTCAAGGTCGGCGGCGAGCCTCGCGAGGACGTCGCGCGCGTGTCCGCGCTGCGCAAGGCGCTGGGCGACGGCGTCGCGATCATGGTCGACGCGAACCAGCAGTGGGACCGCGCGACCGCGCGGCGCCTCGGCCGGCGTCTCGAGGACTACGACCTCGTCTGGATCGAGGAGCCCCTCGACGCGTACGACGTGAAAGGACACGCGGCGCTGCGGGCGACGCTCGACACGCCGATCGCGACCGGCGAAATGCTCTCCTCCGCGACCGATCTGCGGCGCTTCCTCGAGGCCGACGCGGTCGACGTGCTCCAGCCGGACGCGATCCGGATCGGCGGGATCACGCCGTACCGCCGGGTGGCCGACCTCGCCGACGAGCTGAATGTGACCGTCGCGCCGCATTTCGCGACGCAGCTGCACGTCCACCTCGCGGCCTGCCAGCCGCGGGAAGGCTGGGTCGAGTGGTTCGACTGGCTCGACCCGCTGTTCGAGGAGCGCCTCACCCTGCGCGACGGTCGCGTCGTCGTCCCCGATCGGCCCGGGCTCGGGCTCACGCTGAGCGCGCGCTCCCGCGAATGGCTCGTCGACAGCGCCGACCTCCCGGAGGGCTAGCGGTGCGCATCGTCGACCTTCGCGCGACGCCGATCGCGGTCGGCGACCCGCCGCTCCGGAGCGCCTTCGGGCTGCACGCGCCGTTCGCGCTGCGGACGATCGTCGAGGTCGAGACGGACGAGGGTGTCACCGGGATCGGCGAGACGTACGGCGGCGAGGCGCCCCTGCGGGCCCTCGAGCGCGCGCGGCCCGCGGTCGTCGGCCGCGATCCGTGGCAGCTCACGCCGCTCCGGGTCGAGCTCGAGCGGCGCGACGGCCACCGTCCCGCCGGCTTCGCCTGGGAGAGCCGCGCGCTCGCCGGCCCCGCCCTCTTCAGCGCGATCGAGGTCGCCTGTCTCGACGCGATCGGCAAGGCCACCCGCCGACCGGTCGTCGATCTCCTCGGGGGGCGCGTCCGCGACCGCGTCCCGTTCGCGGCCTACCTCTTCTTCAAGCACGCCCGCGACGACGGCTGGGGCGAGGTGATGACGGCCGACGCCCTCGTTGCGGAGGCGCGGACGATGCGCAAGTGGTACGGCTTTCGCTCGCTGAAGCTCAAGGGCGGCGTCCTCGAGCCGGACCGCGAGGCCGAGGCGATCCTCGCGCTGCGCGAGGCGTTCGGCCCCGACGTCCCGCTGCGCCTCGATCCGAACGCGGCCTGGAGCATCGCGACAGGCCTGCGGATCGCCGGGCGCCTGCGCGGCGCGCTCGAGTACCTCGAGGATCCGACGCCGGGCATCGACGGCATGAGCGAGGTGGCCCGTGGCGCGCCCATGCCGCTCGCGACGAACATGTGCGTGACCCAGTTCGACCACCTCGCGCCCGCGGTCGCGAAGAAGGCGGTCGGCGTCGTCCTGACCGATCACCACATGTGGGGCGGCATGCGCGCCACGGTGGAGCTCGGGCGCATCTGCCGCACCTTCGGGCTCGGCGTCTCCATGCACTCGAACTCGCATCTTGGGATCTCCCTGGCGGCGATGGTCCACGTCGCGGCCGCGGTGCCCGAGCTCACGTACGCTTGCGACACGCACTACCCGTGGCAGACGGACGAGGTCATCAAAGGCGGGAAGCTGCGGTTCGAGGACGGATCGATCGCGGTGCCGGACGGCGCGGGGCTCGGCGTCGAGCTCGACCGCGACGCGCTCGAACGGCTCCACGAGCAATACAAGCGGTGCGGCCTCACCCTGCGCGACGACGTCACCGAGATGCGGAAGGTCGAGCCGGACTGGCGGCCGCACGTGGGCGACTGGTGAGCGCCCGGCGCCGGCGCGCGCCGGCCGTGGAGTTCGAGGCGCTCGTTGGCGGCCGCTATGGCGGCCTCAGCCCCGCGCACCGCAAGGTCGCCGACTTCCTCCTCGCCGACGGGCGCCGCGCCGCGCTGGTCCCGGCGGCGAGCGTCGCGAAGGAGCTCGGCATGAGCGAGGCGACGGTCGTGCGCTTCGCGCAGGCGCTCGGCTTCGACGGCTATCCCGAGCTTCGCGATCGCCTTCGCGAGCGCTTCCTCACGACGGCGACGAGCCTCGAGCGTTTCGCCGCGAGCCCGGCGGGCTCCTCGGCCGGCCGGAACGGTCTCCTCGCGCGGATCCTCGCCGACGACGCGGACGCGATCCTCGGCACCCTCGCGCAGGTCCCGCACGAGACGTTCGAGGCGGTCGTCGAGGCGATCGCGACAGCGCGGCGGACGTACGTCGTCGGCTTCCGCGGCTCGGCGGGCATCGCGCTCGTCCTCGGCATGGGCCTGCGCATCTATCTGCCGGAGACCCGCGTCATCGCGGTCAACGTGGGCGACGCCGCCGAGGAGCTCCTCTCGCTGCGGCGCGGCGACCTCGTCATCGTCATCAGCGTCCTGCGCTACGCGGGACAGACGATCGACATCCTGCGGTACGCGCACGACGCGAAGGCGCGCACGGTCGCGATCACGGACAGCCCCATCTCGCCGGTCGCGCGCCTTGCCGACCTCGTGCTCCTCACGAAGCCGACCACGCCACGCACGATGGCGTCCTACGCGCCAGTGGCGAGCCTCGCGAGCGCGCTCACGGAAGCGGTCGCCGCGCGACGCGGCGGGAACGCCGGGCGGTCGCTACGCGAGGCCGAAGCGCTGTGGGACCGGTTCCGCGTTCACGCGCGCGACGAACGCTGAGCGCATAGCCGAACCTAGCGAACCAGCTCAACGCGGACCGAAGAGAGTCCTGCGAGGGCCTGGTCACGCGTGTACAGCGTCAAATCTCTCGCTAGCGCTGTCGCCGCGATCAGCGCATCAATGGCGCGCGGCTTGCGACCGCGTTCGCGCTCAGCCGCGACGATAGTCGCGTAGGCACTCGCGACGTCGTCATCGACCGGAAGCGGACTGTAGGTGCGCTCGAGCTCGACGAGTCGCTCGAGCCGGGTCGCCCGTTCGAGAGCGCTCGCCGCGACGAGGACGCCGAGCTTGAGTTCGGCAATGGTAATAACGGAGATCGCGACTTCGTCGGGCAGGGTCGGTGACGGCCCGAGGACGACCGAGGTGTCGAGGAGGCCGGTCATGGCTCCTGATCGACCACAGAGTCGAGCTGTTTCCGGAACGCGGCGTAGTCGACGACGGGGAGCTGAAACAGTCTTTCGAGTTGTGCCCGCGGGACGAACGTACGCCGCGCTTGCCGAAGACGCTCTGTCACGGGCCGACCGTTGTAGCGTTCAGCCCATCGGCGTCGCTCCTCCGGACTACGGTCGCGCCGCTTTCCGTCCGCACCGATCAGGCCCGCCTCGTGCGCCGCGATGTGCTCATCCAGCTTCACGATGTGCCGCCAGCAAAGCGGGCATTTCTTGTAGCCGCGACGCTCCAAACCCTGGTGGCTCCACGGTGTGGGTTCACGCCGCCGACGAATCGCCACGGTCAGCACCTCCCGATTCCGAGATGTGATGCCGATTCTAATCTCTAATCCGTCTACGGCAAGCGTGAGTCCCTGGATCTCGCGTTCAGCGCCGTTTCGTGGGCAGCCGCGCCGCGACGGTCTCCGGCAGCGGCGCGTCGATCTGCGGCGAGCGCAGCTGCGCGAGGACGCCGCCGTCCACGTAGAGGACCTGCCCCGTGACGTAGCTCGCGTCGTCCGACGCGAGGAACGCGATCACGCTCGCGACCTCGTCGGGGTCGCCACCGCGCGCGAGGAGCGGCACGACAGCGCCGCGGCGCGTGCGCTCCTCGGGGCTCTGCTCGGCGAACTGCTCCGTCATGATCGCGCCGGGCCCGACGGCATTCACGCGGATCCCGAACGGCCCGAGGTCGAGCGCCGCGGCGCGCGTGAACGCCTCGACGCCGCCCTTCGTCGTGTCGTAGGCGGACATGTTGCGATGTGCGCGGGCGCCGCCGAACGACGTGAGGTTCACGACGCTTCCCGCCTTCCCCCGGTCGACGAGGATGTTCGCGAAACGGTGCGTCGTGAGGTACACGCTCCGCAGATTTGACCGGATGACCTCGTCCCAGAGGCTTGGCCCCATCTCGAGAAGGTGGCCCTTGGGGTCGGACCAGGCGGCGTTGTTCACGAGCACGTCGACCGTCCCGAACGCTTTGAGCGTCTCGTCGAAAAGGCGATCGACCTCGCGCTCGTCGCCGATGTCGGCGGCCACGGCGATGGCCTCGCCACGGCCTTGTGTGATCTCGTCGACGATCGGGCCGAGCCGGCCTTGATCGCGCTTCCCGTGCACCACCACACGCGCGCCCTCTTTGGCCATGCGCAGCGCGGTCGCCTTCCCGATGCCCCGGCTCGATCCCGTGACGACGGCGACCTTGCCGTCAAGCCGCATGCATCGGTCCGCGACGCGACGCGGCGGTCGGCACGCTCAGGCGCTCCAGGATGAGACGGACCTCCTCACGCTCGTCAGCCGACAGGTCGCCGAGCGGTGGGCGCACCGGCCCGGCGGGATGGCCGAGGAGCTCCATAGCGACCTTCATGACGGCCACCTCGAAGCCCCGCCGGCGCTGGCGGAGGTCGTAGAACGGTCGAACGACGTGCTCGTGGAACTGTGCGAGCCGGCGGTAGTCCGCGGCACGGGCGAGACGGTAGAGCTCGAGCGAGGCCTCGGGCCAGAAGCACGCGAGCGACGAGGTGAAGCCCTCCGCCCCCGCCGCGAAGTACGGACCCACCATGTCGTCCCCCGCGCCGGCGAGCCAGACGAGCCGCTCCGCGCCGAGGCGCTCGCTCACGTGCTCGCGCAGCCGCTGGAACAGGCGCACGTCGCCGCGGCCGTCCTTGAACGCGACGAGGTTGGGGATCTCGCGGGCGAGCCGCTCCAGGAGGGCGGGCGTGAGCGCGACGCCGTCGCGCGCGTAGATCGCGACGCCGAGCGCCGTGGCTTCCGCGATCTGACGGTAGTAGCCGACGAGGCCGTCGGGGTCCGGATGCGCGTAGTAGGGCGGCAACACGAGGATCCCGTCGGCGCCGTCGCGCTCCGCCTGGCGCGCGAGCTCAGCCGCGACGCGCGGCCCGAAACCGACGCCCGCGATGACCGGGATCCTGCCGGCGGCCGCCTCGACGGTGGCGCGCACGATCGCGGCGCACTCGTCCGGCGTGAGGCTGAACAGCTCGCCGGTGCCGCTCGGCGCGACGAGCGCGTACATCCCGCTGCCCGCGAGCCAGCGCGCGTTCGCGTGGACCGCGGCGAGGTCGACCGCGCCGTCGTCGGCGTACGGCGTGATCGGGAACGCGAGCACGCCGCGGAGGAGCGCTCCCAGGGCTCGCGGGGCCGACGCCGCGAGGACCCGCGTCACCGCCGCACCCGCACGACCATGTTCGTCGGGTTCACGAAGCGGAGCGCCGCGAGCAGCAGCACGAGGCTCGTCGCCATGTACACCACCGCCATCGCGTCGATCTGCTGGCTCGGCCGGATGCCCGGCGCGAAGGCCGCGTAGTAGAGCGCGACGACGAGCGTCGTGCTGTCGGGCCCCGACGTGAGGAACGTGAGCTCGAAGAGCGCGAGCGTGCGGACGACGACGGTGAGCGCCGCCGCGAGCACGCCCGGCGCCGCGAGGGGCACGAGCACGCGCGTGAACACGCGGCGCGGTGACGCGCCGAGGACGCGTGCGGCGCGCTCGAGGTTGGGGTCGATCTGCTCGAAGAAGGGCGTGAGAAGCAGGACGACGAGCGGGAGCGCCGGCACGAGGTTCGCGATGATCACGCCGGCCGCGCTCCCCGCGAGACGGAATTCGTAGAGCATCGTCGCGAGCGGGATGCCGTAGGTGATCGGCGGCAGGAGGAGCGGCAGGAGCAGGAGGATTTGGACGACCGCCTTGCCGCGGAAACGACGGCGCGCGAGAACGTACGCCGCGGGGACGCCGATGACGACGGCGATGGCCGCGACCGCGAGCGTGATGAAGGCGGTCGACAGGAGGATCTGCGGGATGTCGAAGTCGGTGATCGCGGCGCGGAACCAGCGATCCGTGTAGCCGTCCGGGAACCAGCCCCCGAACCAGCTCGTCGCGAACGCGCTGAGGAGCACCGAGAAGAGGATCCCGCCGACGACGACCACGACGACCAGACCTGCCGCGAACACGTAGAGGGTCCCGCCGAGGTCGCGGCTCGGTGGCGCGCGCCGTGCGACGACCGTCATCGCGCGCCCTCCGTCCGCATGCGACGGTAGCCCCCTGCGCGCAGGGACAGCGCCGCCGCGACGAGACCGAGCTCGATGACCCCCATGACGATCGCGATCGCCGATCCCTCCGAGTAGTCGAAGCGCTCGTAGGCCGCCTGCCACGCCGCGAACGCGATGACCCGCGTCTCGCCGGCCGGGTTCCCCACGAGCACGGCCGAGGGGAACACCGAGAAGGTCGCGACGAACGAGAGCGCGGCGGCGACGGCGATGCCCGGCGCCATCATCGGCAGCGTCACCCGCCGCGTGCGCTGCCACCAGCTCGCGCCGAGGACTCGCGCCGCCTTGTCGAGCGCGGGGTCGATCCCCGCGGCGTAGCCGAGGAGAAGGAGGAACACGGCCGGGAAGTCCGAGATGAGGAGCGAGATGAGCGTTCCGAGGTAGTTGTGAAGGAATCGCACCGGCTCGTGCACGAGGCCAACGGCGAGGAGGGACTTGTTCACCCAACCGGCCGGGCCAAAGAACTGGAGCATGCCTTCCGCGATGAGCACGGTGCCGAGCGTCATCGGGATGACGAAGAGCGCGCCGAGGGCGCGCTGGCCCGGCACCGGTCTGCGCAGGCGGTACGCGAGAGGCAGCGCGACCGCGACGTCGATGAACGTGGCCGGGACGGCGAGCCGGAGCGTGTTCCAGATCGAGAGCCGTTCGCGGGGGTCGCCGAAGAACGCGAGGTAGCTCCCGAGCGGCCCGTTCGCCTCGTTGTCGCCGTACGGCTGGAACGAGAGCGCGAGCCCGTACACGAACGGGTACACGAACAGCCCGAGCACGCAAAGCGCCGCGGGCGCGATGAGCAGGAGCGTCGGATCGAGCCCGCGGCGCGACCGGCGCGCGAGGGCGGGCGCGGACTCGGCGGCTTCGTGGCGCGCCGCGGGCGCGCTCATCGACCCTCGACCGGGAAGACGAGGAGACGTTCCGGCGGGAGTCGCAGCGACACGCGGTCGCCCGCCGACCACCGATCTGGCGTGCGCGCGATGAAGCGCTGACCCGAGCCGGCGTCCGCGGAGAGCTCGAAGCCGTCGCCGATGAACTCGGCGAGCTCCACCGACGCCGCGATCGACCCCGGCGAGCCGGGAGCGAGCACCTGGACGTCTTTCGGGCGGATCGTCGCGACCGCGCTCGAGCCCTCGGCGAGCGCGCCGCGACGCGTGCCCGTGAAGCGGGACCCGTTCGCGGCCACGGAGACGGCGTCCCCGCGGACCTCGCCGACCGTGACCGGCACGAGGTTGCGGTAGCCGAGGAAGTTCGCGACGTAGAGCGAGCGCGGCTGCGCGTAGAGCTCCTCGGGGGTGCCCGACTGCTCGATGACGCCGTCGCGCATGAGGACGACACGGTCGGCGAGCGAGAGCGCCTCCTCCTGATCGTGCGTGACGTAGAGCGTCGTCAGCCCGAGCGATTGATGGAGCCGACGGATCTCAAGGCGCATCTCGAGGCGGAGCTTCGCATCGAGATTCGAGAGCGGCTCGTCCATGAGGATGAGCGGCGGCTCGGTGACGATCGCCCTCGCGAGCGCGACGCGCTGCTGCTGGCCGCCCGACAGCTGAGCGGGATAGCGACTTCCGAGGCCGCCGAGCTGGACGAGGTCGAGCGCGCGGCTGACCCGGCGTTCGCTCTCCCGTCGCGAGACCCCGCGGACCTCGAGACCGAAGCCGACGTTGCGCGAGATGCTGAGGTGCGGGAAAAGGGCGTAGTTCTGGAAGACCATGCCGAAGCCACGGCGCTCCGGCGGGTCGCGCGTGATGTCCCGGCCGTCGATCTCGACGGCGCCTTCATCGGGGTCGAGCAGCCCGGCGACGCAGTTGAGCGTCGTGGTCTTGCCGCACCCGGAGGGACCGAGGAGGCTGATGAACTCGCCGCCGGTGACCTCCAGGTCGAAGTGACGGACGGCCGCCGTGTCCGCGAAATGCTTCGACAGATCGCGGACACGGAGCGTCCTCAGCTTCGACGCGCTCATTGCGTCTTGCCGGCCCCGACCCTCTTGTCCCAGATGTCGAACGCCGTGACGAGCGCCTTCGTCTCGAGCGGCGTCTCGATCGGGAGCTTCTTGATGAGATCGTCGAAGTCGGGCCGCACGACCGATCCGACCGCGTCCTGGCTCTCCTTCGGCGCCATCGCGAGCGTGACGTTCTTGACCGCCGGACCGGGGTAGAAGAACGCGTTGTCGTAGGCCTTCGCCTGCTGCTCCGGCTTCAGCATCCACGCGGCAAGGTCCAGCGCGACCGCGAGGTGATCGCTGTCGACGCCCTTGGGGATGCAGACGTACTGCGTGTCCGCCACGAGCCGCGTCGCGATCGAGGCTGCCTTGAAGTCCTTCGGGACC
Source organism: Chloroflexota bacterium (assembly GCA_005883625.1). GTDB lineage: Bacteria > Chloroflexota > Limnocylindria > P2-11E > P2-11E > 3-1-20CM-2-70-9. Next base: position 12,196 of record VBDU01000075.1, read on the forward strand.
GTCCCGAGGACGCGGACGTTGAGGTCCCAGCCCATCGTCGAGAGCGCGACCGTCCGCGCACCCTGGCCGAGCTCCTTGAAGGTCGCCGCGGTGCCGGTCGTGTAGTACTCGACGTACTTGCCGAGCTCCTCGTAGTACGGCCAGACCTTCGTCCAGCTGTTCGGGTCGCGCGGGTTCGTCTCGCCGAGGATGTACGGGAGGCCCATCAGCATCGAGCGCCCGGGGCCCGAGTTCGCCGGCCGCGCGTAGATGAGCTGCTTCGGGTTCGCCTTCGCCCAGGCGAGGAAATCGTCGGCGGTCTTTGGCACGTTCGTGAGCTTCTTCGGATCGTAGGTGAACGTCGGGCCGTAGTTCCCGTAGACCACGAGGATCCCAAACCCCTGCGCGAGGTCCTGCGCCTTCGGCTGCAGGTAATTGTCCATGAGGCTCGGGAACTTCTTGTCGTAGTCGGGCGTGATCTTCGTGAAGAGCCCCTGCTCGACACCCGCCGACAGTCCGTCGGAGCCGGTGAGCACGAAGTGCAGCTGGACGTTGTTCGCCTGCTGCTGGGCCTTGAGCTTCGCCGGGAGCTCGGGCGCCGTGGCGGTCTCGAACTTGATGCCGCTCACGTACTTGGCGTTCTGCTTCCCGTAGTCCTCGATCGCGGCCTTCGTGAGCTGGAGCTGGCCGGCGACGTCGATGACGGAGAAGCTGATCGGCGTCGTCGGCAGCGCGGGAATGGCCACGCCCGCCGCCGTGCCCGCCGCGGTCGCCGTGGCGGCGCCACCCGCCGGCGGCCGTCCCGGACCGCAGGCCACGGCGACCACGGCCGCGCCCGCGCCGATGAGGAATCGCCTGCGATCGACCCGGAGCTCGCTGACCGTCGTCACGAGGTCGCGCTTTCTGTCGTCCACGCTGCCCCTCCTTCGGATGTAGAGTCCGCTCGCGCTCGCCCGCGCGCGTGCCGTGCGGCGAAGCCAGAAGACTTACAGACTTGACGTCATGGTGCAACATATCTTGCGCCTTCGTAGGGCAGGGGGCGGTGGAACGGATGACCGAGCGCATCGATCGCCGGGAGTTCCTGCGCCGGGTGGGCCTCGGCGCGGGGGCGACCATCCTCGCGGGCTGCGTCCCGCAGACCGGCCAGCCCGGGTCGACCGCGGCGGCCGGCGCGTCCGCGGAGCCGCTGACGCTGCCCATCGTCAAGCAGCCGCTGAGCCTCAGCTACTGGGCCCCCATGAGCTCGAACGTGAGCCCGACGATGAAGAGCTTCGGCGAGATCGCGTGCTACCGCGAGCTCGAGAAGCGGACGGGCATCCACATCGACTTCCAGCACCCGCCGCTGGGCCAGGAGACCGAGCAGTTCAACCTCGTCGCCGCCTCCGGCAAGTACCCCGACGTGCTCGAGTACAACTGGCTGACGAACGCGCCGGGCGGTCCGGCGCGGTTCCTCCGCGACGGCGTGATCGTCCGGCTGAACGACCTCATCGACCGCTACGCCCCGAACCTGAAGCGCGTGCTGAGCGAGCACCCCGAGTGGCGGAAGATGATCGTCACCGACGAAGGCGACATCTACGCCTTCCCCTTCATCCGCGGCGACCCGCTGCTCCTGGTCTCCGTCGGCCTCGCCATCCGGCAGGACTGGCTCGACCGGCTCGGCCTCCGGACGCCGGCGACGCTCGAAGACTGGCGCGGGATGCTCGCCGCCTTCAAGCAGCGCGACCCGAACGGGAACGGCAAGGCGGACGAGATCCCGCTGAGCACGTGGGCGGCCAGTCCCGGCGCCGGGACGGGCGCCCGCGGCGCCTTCTCGCGGTATTCGTTCATCGGGGCGTGGGGCATCGGTCAGGACTGGTACCAGGAGAACGGCGTCATGAAGTTCGGCCCGCTGCAGCCGGAGTTCCGCGAGTTCCTCGCGACGATGACGCAGTGGTACAAGGACGGCCTGATCGACGCGGACGTCTTCGCCACGAACCAGGCGAGCTTCGACGCGAAGATGACGAACAACCAGATCGGCGCCGCGAGCATGCAGGGCGGCAACGGCATCGGGAAGTACGCCGGGCTCATGGCCGGCAAGGGGACCTTCAAGCTGAGCGCAGCGCCCAACCCGACGCTCCGGGCGGGCGAGCGCCCGCAGCTGGGCGGGCGCGACAACCCGTACCCGGGCCAGGGCTCCGCGGCGATCACGAGCTCGAACAAGAGCGTCGTCGAGACCGTGAAGATGCTCGACTACGCCTACAGCCCCGAGGGGTCGCTGCTCTTCAACTTCGGGATCGAGGGCACGAGCTACTCCATGGTGAACGGCCTCCCGACCTACCTCGACGCGGTGATGCACGATCCGAAGATCCCGTCCGCACAGATGATCTCGCGCTTCGCGCGGGGCAACTTCAACGGGCCGTTCGTCCAGGACGTGCGCTACATCACCCAGTACTACGAGCTGCCGGAGCAGAAGGACGCGCTCAAGGTCTGGACCCAGCCGACCAACGAGAAGCTGCTGCCCCCGCTCACCGTGACCCAGGACGAGAGCAAGCGCTTCGCCTCGCTCATGACGGACATCAACACGCGCTACGACGAGGTGTTCAACCGGGTGTGGTCGGGGAAGGCCGGGCTCGACGAATGGGACGGCTTCGCGCGCGCGCTGCGCGGTATGGGCATCGACGACGCGCTGAAGATCCAGCAGGCGGCGCTCGACCGGTACAACAAGCGCCCGTCCTGAGGTGAGGGCGGCCCGCTCGCTGGACCTCGCCGCCTCCATACCGCTCGCGCCCAGACGCGGTGCGTGGCGGACGGTCGTCCGCGACCTGCGCCGCAACCGCCACGTCTACCTCATGCTCGCGCCGATCGTCCTCTACTACCTCGTCTTCCATTACGGGCCGATGTACGGCGCGGTCATCGCCTTCCAGGACTTCAACCCGGTGAAGGGCGTGTTCGGCAGCAAGTGGGTCGGGCTGCAGAACTTCCAGGACTTCTTCGCGAGCGTGTATTTCGCGCGGCTCATGGTGAACACCGTCGCGATCAGCGTCCTCGATCTCGTGTTCGGATTCCCGGCGCCGATCATCCTCGCCCTGCTGCTGAACGAGCTCCGCTGGAACCCCTTCAAGAGGCTGGTGCAGACCGTGAGCTACCTGCCGCACTTCATCTCGGTCGTCGTCGTCGTCGGCATGCTCTTCGACTTCTTCGCGCGTGACGGCGTCGTGAACGACCTCCTCGCCGCATCATCGCCGACCGCGTTCATGCAGTCGCCCGAATGGTTCCGTCAGCTGTTCGTGGGATCGGGGATCTGGCAGCAGGTCGGCTGGGGATCGATCGTCTACCTCGCCGCGATCGCGAACATCGACCCGCAGCTGTACGACGCCGCCAAGGTCGACGGCGCGAACCGCTTCAGGCTCATCCGTCACGTGACGCTGCCGGGGATCCTCCCGGTGATCGTCATCCTCCTCATCCTGCGGCTGGGATCGATCATGAGCGTCGGCTACGAAAAGATCCTCCTCATGTACAACCCGCTCACGTACGAGACGGCCGACGTCATCTCGACCTACGTGTTCCGCCGAGGGATCCTGCAGGCCGACTTCTCGTTCAGTGCCGCGGTGGGCCTCTTCAACTCGCTCATCAACTTCGGCCTGCTCCTCGCCGCGAACCGGATCAGCAGGCGGCTCACGGAGACGAGCCTGTGGTAGGCACGCGGCGCATCCGCTTCAAGGAGAGCACGGGCGAGCGGCTGTTCGGCATCGGCAACGTCGCGCTCATGCTCGCGCTCGTCGTGGTGACGCTGTATCCGCTCCTGTACGTGCTCTTCGCCTCCCTCAGCAGCCCGACGCTGCTCGCCGGGCACCGCGGGCTCCTGTTCGGGCCGCTGAGCGTCACGCTCGAGGCCTACCGCCGCGTGTTCGAGAACCCGATGATCCTCACCGGCTACCGCAACACGCTCTTCTACGTGATCGCGGGAACGACGCTCAACGTCTTCATGACGGCCCTCGGCGCCTACGCGCTGTCGCGGCGGGATCTCCTCTTCAAGAACCCGATCATGTTCTTCATCGTCTTCACGATGTTCTTCGGCGGCGGGCTCATCCCCACGTACCTGCTCGTCGGCCAGACCCTCCACATGCAGGACACGCCCTGGGCGCTCATCGTCCCGGGCGCGATCACGACGATCAACCTCATCATCATGCGGACCGCGTTCAACGCGGTGCCCGCGTCGCTCGAGGAGGCCGCTCGCATCGACGGCGCGAACGACTGGACCATCCTGTTCAAGATCTACCTGCCGCTCTCGTGGCCGGTCGTCGCCGTGATGATCCTCTTCTACGGCGTCGCGCACTGGAACTCGTTCTTCCCCGCGATGGTCTACTTGAGGACGCGCGAGCTCTATCCCCTGCAGCTCGTCCTGCGCGAGATCCTCATCTCGAGCAACGTCCAGAACATGACGACCGACGTCTCGAGCGGCGATGTCTTCGCGATCGGCGAGACGATCAAGTACGCGACGATCATCGTCGCGACCCTCCCGATCCTCTTCGTCTATCCGTACCTCCAGCGCTACTTCGTGAAAGGCGTGATGATCGGAGCGATCAAGGAGTGAGCGCGGCCACCGACCTGGTGCCGGGCGCCGTCGCCGACGGCGTCGCCGACGACACCCGCGCGCTCCAGACAGCCATCGACGAGACGGCGCGCGGGGGCGGAGGGACCGTCCGGATCCCGGCCGGGCGCTATCTGACGGGCTCGCTCACGCTGCGGGACGACATCACCCTGCACCTCGAAGCGGGCGCTGTCCTTCTCGGGAGCCACGACCCGGCGGACTACCCGGTGATCGAAGCCCGCTGGGAGGGCCGCCACCAGCTCACGCACGCCCCGCTCATCGGCGGTCGCGGCCTGCGGAACGTCGCGATCACCGGACGCGGCACGATCGACGGTCGGGGTGCGCCCTGGTGGGCGAGGCATCGCGCGGGGACGCTCGAGCATCCGCGGCCACGCCTCATCTCGTTCGCCGAGTCCACGAACGTGCTCGTGGACGGCATCACGGCGACGAACTCGCCGGCGTGGACGATCAATCCCGTGCGCTGCCAGAACGTGACCGTGACCCGCGTGACCATCACCAATCCCGCCGATTCGCCGAACACCGACGGGATCAACCCGGACTCGTGCCGGGACGTGCGCATCTCCGACTGCCACATCGACGTCGGCGACGACTGCATCACCCTGAAATCCGGCATCGAGACAGAGGATCCGTCCAGGCGCGGGCCCTGCGAGGGCGTCGCGATCACGAACTGCACGATGGCGCACGGGCACGGCGGGGTCGTCATCGGCAGCGAGACGAGCGGGGACGTCCGCGACGTCGTCATCGCGAACTGCGTCTTCACGGGGACCGAGCGCGGCATCCGGATCAAGACCCGGCGCGGTCGGGGCGGCGTCATCGAGGACGTGCGCGCCTCGAACATCGTGATGCGCGACGTCCTCGTCCCGTTCACGATCAACCTCTACTACAACTCCCGCGCGAAGGGCGACGCCCTCGTCGCCGACAAGGGCCCTCGCCCGGTCGACGACGGGACGCCCCGCGTGCGCCGGGTCCGCTACGGAGACATCACCGCACGCGACGCGCACTACGCCGCCGCGTTCCTCTGGGGACTGCCCGAGATGCCGATCGAGGACGTTGCCTTCAGCGACGTCGCGATCGTCATGGCGGCGAACGCGCGCGCCGGCGTCCCCGAGTACGCCGACGGCCTCGAGCCGATGCGGCGCGCCGGCTTCTTCGCACGCAACCTGCGGCGCCTGCGCCTCGATCGGGTCGAGGTCAGCGGGCAGGACGGGGAGCCGTTCGTGCTCCGGGACGTGAGCTGAGACGTGCGCACCGTGACGGCGGCGTGGTCGACGCGGGCCGCCGACGCCCTCCTGCGGCGCGAGCCGGTCGTCGGGACACGCTGGGCGTACGAATGGGCGACCTTGCTCAAAGGCGTCGATCAGGTCCGGCGAGCGACCGGCGACCAGCGGTACCTCCAGTACATCAGGTCGAACCTCGACCGCTTCGTCCACGACAGCACGATCGCGACGTACTCGCGCGAGGCGTTCGACCTGGACAGCGTCGCCGGCGGTCCTCTCCTACTCTCGCTCCACCGGGAGACCGGTGACGAGCGCTACCGCGCGGCCGCCCAGGTCCTGGGCGAGCAGCTGCGCGCTCAGCCGCGCACGCCGAGCGGCGGCTTCTGGCACAAGCGCATCTACCCCGACCAGATGTGGCTCGACGGCATCTACATGGCCGGCCCGTTCTACGCCGAGCTCGCGGTCGCGTTCGCCGAGCCCTCGGCTCTCGACGACGTCGCGAGGCAGGTCACCCTCATCGCCGAGCGGACGCGCGACGAGCGCACCGGTCTGCTGCGCCACGCCTGGGACGAGAGCAAGCGCGAGCGCTGGGCCGATCCGGCGACCGGGCGTTCGCCGAGCTCGTGGGGCCGCGCGCTCGGGTGGTTCGCGATGGCGCTCGCAGACATCCTGGAGCTGCTGCCCGCACGCTCGGCGCAGCGCGATCGCATCGCGCCGATCTTCGGGGAGACGATGGCTGCCGCGATGCGTGTCCAGGACGAGCAGACCAGGCTCTGGTGGCAGGTGCTCGACCAGGGCGGGCGGGAAGGCAACTACCTCGAGGCCTCGGCCTCGGCGATGTTCGTCTACGCGGCCGCGAAGGGGGTCCGTCTCGGTCACCTGGCGCCGACGCATCTCGACTCCGCGCGCCAGGGCTACGACGGCATCCTCCGGCGGTTCGTCTCGGCGAGCGCGGACGGCGACATCACGCTGCACGGCACCTGCGCGGGGACCGGCCTCGGCCGCCGGCCGGACGAGCCGGACATGACCTATCGGGACGGCTCCTACGAGTACTACGTGCACCGCCCCCTCGAGACGAACGATCACCGCGGCCTCGGCGCGTTCCTGATGGCGAGCGTCGAGCTCGAGCGCGCGTCCGGAACGCGGTGAGAGGTCTCGGTGCCGTCTCGCTCTCGCTCGCCGTCGTCGCGCTCGCAGCGTGCGCCGGCGCGCCGCCGGTGACCGCGACGCGATCTGGGCCGCCGGCGCCACCGGTCCTGCTCATGGATCGGGCCGCGCTCGCGGACGCGCGGGCCGGCGCGCTCGCCGGGCGCGCCGATCTCGCACCGGCCATCACGGAGCTGCGCCGCGCCGCGGATATGGCCATGACGGCCACCCCGGTATCGGTCGCGGAGAAGACGGTCGCGGCGCCGTCGGGCGATCCGCACGACTACGTGAGCCTCAGCATCTACTGGTGGCCCGACCCGGCCAAGCCCGACGGGCTCCCCTACCTGCAGCGCGACGGCCAGGTCAATCCCGAGGCCACCGACATCCAGCGCTACGACGGGGCGAAGATCGTGCGCATGGTCGGCTCGGTCGAGACGCTCGCGCTCGCGGGGTTCCTGACCGGGGAGAGCGCGTACAGCGAGGCCGCGGCGCTCTGGCTGCGGACCTGGTTCCTCGACGAGCGGACCCGCATGAGTCCCTCGATGCGCTTCGCGCAGATCGTCCCGGGCCGCACGGAGTCGCGCGGGACCGGGATCATCGAGAGCCGTCAGCTCATGCGCGCGGTCGACGCGGCGCTCCTGCTCGACGGGACGCCCGCGTGGCCCGCCGCCGACCAGGCCGCGCTGCGAGACTGGTTCGCGCAGCTCGTGGACTGGCTCCTCGGCAGCGCGCAGGGCCAGATGGAAGGACGCGCGACCAACAACCACGGGACCTGGTACGACGCGCAGGTCGCGGACTTCGCGCTGTTCGCGGGACGAGCCGACGTCGCGAAGGACACGCTCGCGCAGGTCGGCGCGAAGCGCGCCACGAAGCAGATCGCCGACGACGGCCATCAGCCGCTCGAGCTCGTGCGCACGCGATCCTTCCACTACAGCGCGTTCAACCTCCTCGCCTTCTGCGTCCTCGGCGACCTCGGCGACCGCGTCGGGGTGGACGTCTGGCACGCGTCGCCTCGCGTCCGCAACGGGATCGACTTCCTCACGCCGTATCGGGACGGCACGAAGGCCTGGCCGCATCCCGAGCTCAAGGACGTCGACTATCCAGCCGAGCTCGCGCCCATCCTCGCGCGTTCCGGGCGGGCCTACCCGGACGCCGGTTACGACCGGATGCTCGCGTCGCTCTCCGCGAAGCAGAGCGCTCTCGGTGCGCTGAAGCTGCGCCTCGGCGTGTTCGGCAGCCTCGGCGGCACGGCGAGCGCGCCGCCGCCCTGGGCGGTCTGAGAAGGAGCGCGGCGCCGGGCTGGCGCGCGGTAGGCCTCGATACTGTCGGCGTGCCGTACGTGGTCTCGAGCGACACGACGCACGTGGATCGCGACCTCGTGTACCGGTTCCTGCGCGATGAGGCGTACTGGTCGCTCGGCCTGCCGCGTGACGTCTTCGATCGCGGTCTCGAGCACTCGCTCTGCTTCTCGGCGTTCGACGGCGATCCGGCGCGCGGCGGAAAGCAGGCCGGGTTCGCGCGCGTCGTCACCGACCGGGCCACGTTCGCCTGGCTCTGCGACGTCTTCGTGCTGCCCGCGCACCGTGGCCGTGGCGTGAGCAAGCGGCTCCTGGACGCGGTCATGGCGCACCCCGACCTCGAGCGCGTGCGCAACTTCCTCCTCGCGACGCGCGACGCGCACGGGCTCTGCGAGCGCTACGGGTTCACGCCGCTCGCCGAGCCCGCGCGCTGGCTGGCGCTCCGCCGCCACTACCGCCCCGAGCCCTGAGTCTCTCGTACGACGGGGTCGCGGGCCGGCGGCTCCGGCCGACTAGCGGACCATGCCGTAACGCTTGTTCTTCGCCGTCATCGCGACGAAGTACCGCAGGCGCTTGCGGAATTCGTCGGGCCGGTCCCGCGCGCCCTCGACCCAGCCGATCCTGATGCGCCGGTAGCTCGCGGGGAACCGCTGGAAGCGTGTCCACGCGCCCGGCGCCGCCCGCAGCGCGGCGCGCACGTCGGCCCGCATGCGGAGAGGCCGCGCCTTCAGCTGGTCGCCGAGCGCGCGCTGTCCCGCCTTCGTCATCCGACCGGCGGCGACGAGGCGGAGCGCCCGCTCGCGATTCATCGCCGACAGCTTGCTGTTCGGACGCCGCGGCGTGAAGCGCTGCGCGTAGCGGTCCTTGCCGAGCGCCTTGTTGATGCTGTCGATCCAGCCGAAGCAGAGCGCCTCGTCGACCGCGTCGTTGTAGGAGATCCGCGTCTTGCCGCTCGCCTTCTTCGGATAGACGAGCCAGATCTCCTTCTCACGCTTGGCGTGGCGGGCGAGCCAGCGCCGCCACTCGGCGCGGTCGCGAACGTAGAGAGTCGTCCCGACCTTCATCGGATGCCCTTGACGCTACGCTCCGGCGAGGTCTCTGCCGCGCCCGACGCGCGACGTCGAGGCTGACTCTCGGCCGGATCGGGGCGGCAGGCGCCAGACACGGAGCGAGCGGACGCTTCAATAGACTCGCGGCGATGGACTTCGACCTCACCAGCGAGCAGCAGCAGATACGCAAGCTCGCCAAGGATTTCGCCGACCGGGAGATCGCGCCGGGCGCCCGCGAGCGCGATCGCGCCGAGAAGTTCCCGGCCGAGGTGCTGAAGAAGATGGCCCCGCTCGGGCTCCTTGGCGGGCCGGTCCCGGAGCAGTACGGCGGGATGGGGGTGGACTACGTCTCGCACGCGCTCATCACCGAGGAGATCGGCCGCGTCGACTCGTCGGTCCGCACCACGCTCTCGGTGCAGATCTCGCTCGTCGAGCTCACGCTCCTGAAGTTCGGCACCGAGGAGCAGAAGCGCCGCTACCTCCCACGCCTCTGCAAAGGCGATCTCATCGGCTGCTTCGGCCTCACCGAGCCCGAGGTCGGGAGCGACGCGACCAAGATCCGCGCCTCCGCGCGGCGCGACGGCGATGCGTGGGTGCTGCGCGGGCGGAAGACGTGGATCAGCAACGGCTCGGTCTCGAACCTCGCGCTCGTCTTCGCCCAGACCGATCCGGCGAAGGAGCACAAGGGCATCGCCGCGTTCCTCCTCGAACGGGACGAACAACCCTACGGGAGTCAGCCGATCCATGGGAAGCTCGGTCTGCGCTCGTCCGATTCAAGCGAGCTGATCCTCGACGACGTCCGCGTCCCTGACGCGAACCGGCTCGGCCCGGTCGGGGACGGATTCAAGATCGCCATGGCGGCGCTCGACTCGGGCCGCTACTCCGTCGCGGCGGGCGCGGTCGGCGTGGCGCAGGCCTGCATCGACGCGTCGGTCACGTACGCGACGCAGCGCAGGTCATTCGGCAAGCCGCTCGCCGGGCACCAGCTCGTGCAGGAGCTCATCGCCGACATGGTCGTCGAGACCGAGGCCGCGCGGCTCCTCGTGTGGCGCGCGGGCGACCTCAAGAACAAGGGCCGGCCGAACACGCGCGAGACGAGCATCGCCAAGCTGTACGCGAGCGAGATCGCGCAGCGCGCGGCCGACAACGCGATCCAGATCCACGGCGGCTACGGCTTCAGCGACGAGTTCCCGGTGGAGCGGTACTGGCGCGACGCAAGAGTGAACCGGCTCTACGAGGGGACGACCCAGATCCAGAAGCTCATCATCGGCCGCTTCGCCACGGGCATCGACGCGATCGCATGAGCATGGCCTGGGAGGAGAGCGCCGAGGGCGTCCTCGCGACGCTCTGCCGCATGGTGCCGGAGACCCTGCGCGAGCTCGCGAAGTCGGCGGCGCGGGACGAGAGCGAGCTCGTGGCGAGCGAGCGTGACAGCGCGACGGTCGGCATCGACGACGTCGTCCGCGGCTGGATCCGCACGACTCCTCCCGAGCAGCGCAACAGCCTCGTCGCGGTCATCGAGGACCTCGGCCTCGAGCCGGAGCGCTACGCCGAGGAGCTCGAGTCCGGCGAAGGCTGGGAGGAGGACGAGCAGACCGAGTGAGCTTCCGGCTCGAGCGCAAGGTCGCCGTCATCACCGGTGGCGCGCGCGGGATCGGCGCCGAGACGGCGCGTGTGTTCCGCGAGGCGGGCGCGACGGTCGTGACCTGGGACGTGAGCGAGGGCGCGGATGAGCGCGTCGACGTCACCGACCTCCGAGCGGTGCAGACCGCCGTGACGGAAGTCGTCGCCACGCATCAGCGGATCGACATCCTCGTCAACAACGCCGGGATCCTGCGCGACGCCCAGCTCGTACGGGTGAAGGACGGCGAGATCGCCGGCGGCATGAGCGAGGCCGAGTTCGACGCGGTCATCGCGGTGAACCTGCGCGGGGTCTTCGCGTGCACGCAGGCGGTGGCCCCCGTGATGATCCGGCAGCGCTACGGCCGCATCCTGAACGCGTCGTCGGTCGTCGGCCTCTACGGCAACTTCGGGCAGACGAACTACGTCGCGACGAAGGCCGCCGTCATCGGGATGACGAAGGTGTGGGCGCGCGAGCTCGGCCCGCGCGGAATCACCGTGAACGCGGTCGCGCCGGGCTTCATCGGGACCGAGATGGTGCGTCAGATGCCCGAGAAGATCCTCGCGACCATGGTCGAGCGCACGCCGCTGCGCCGGCTCGGCGAGCCGCGCGACGTCGCGAACGCATACCTCTTCCTCGCCTCGGACGAGGCGGGGTTCATCAACGGCGCCGTCCTCTCGGTGGACGGCGGGGTCGTCGTCGGCACCTAGCCCGGGCGCGGCAAGAGTCCGCGCCGCACGAGCTTCCCCCAGCCGACCGGCAGGCCCGCGAACGCCGCCCAGAGCGAGCTCGCGATGACGGCGAAGAGCATCTGCCGGTAGCCAAGCTGGTAGCCGAGAACGGCGCCGGCATGCCAGGCCGGCTCGCCGTCGAGGCGCAGGGCGAGCGCCGCCGCGAGCGTCTGCAGGATCGTGAACACGCCGAAGGCCGCCAGGAGCGGGACCTGCGGACCGACGACGAGGCCATAGAGCAACGTGACGTCGATCGCGGGCGCGAGGAGCGGCAGGAGATACCCGAACACGATGAGATAGGGGATGCCGAGCCGGCCGACGTTCGTCGCGCGCCAGCGGAACGGGGCGTCGCGGTGCTTCCAGAGGACCTGGAGCGTCCCGTACGACCAGCGGTAGCGCTGCTTCCAGAGCGCGCGCCAGGTCGCGGGCACCTCGGTCCAGGCCCGGGCGTCGGCCACGGTGCGGACCTGGTAGCCATACATGCCGATCGCGACCGTGAGATCGGCGTCCTCCGCGAGCGTGTCGCGAGGAAAGCCGCCGGCCCGCACGATCGCTTCACGACGAAAGCCGCCGAGCGCGCCCGGCACGATGCTCACCGCGTTCACGAGGTCGAAGAAGCGACGGTCGAGGTTGATGCCCACGACGTACTCGAGGTGCTGGAGCGCGCCGAGCCAGCTGGAGCGGTTCCCCACCTTCACGTTCCCCGCCACCGCGCCGACCGCCTGGTCGGCGAAGGGCGCCACGAGCCGGCGGAGCGCCTCGCGCTCCAGCAGCGAGTCCGCGTCCATCACGACCACGACCGCCGCGTCAGTGCGCGCGAGCGCGGTGTTGAGCGCGCTGGCCTTGCCGCCGTTCGGCTGCCGGACCACGCGAAGACGCTCATCGCCGGCCGCGGCCTCGCTCGCTCGGGCCGCGGTCGCATCGGTCGAGCCGTCGTCGACCACGACCACCTGGAGCCCTTCGACGTCGCTCGCGAGGATCGACCGCACGCACGTCCCGATGACGACCTCCTCGTTGTACGCCGCGACGAGGACGGCGACCATGGGCACGTCCCCGCCGGCCACGTCAGGACGTCGTGCCTGAGCGGTCGCGAGTATCGCGACGACCACCAGGCGGAGGAGCATGAGGAGGGTGGCGGCACCGGCGAGAGCGACGACGAGATCCGCGAGGGAGCGCCAGAGGTCGAACGCGGCGAACGCGGCGCCGCCCGCGATGCGCGCACCGAGCGGGAGGGGTTCGCTCCCGATCCCCGCGAGCGCGCTCGCCGCGACGAGCGTCACACCGGATGTGCGGGCGCGGGCCAGCGCGCCACGCAGCGCGTCGAGGTCGGCCGCCCGGCGGACGACGATCAGCCCGTCGAGATCGTCGCGTCGTGCAGGCGCCGGCGCGGGGAGAAGCGGCAAGAGGCCCGCTGTCTCGGCGCGGCGCGCGGTCTCGAGCGCCGTCGCATCGAGCTCGCCGCCGAGGAGTCGACCGGGGAGGTACAGACGCACCTCGCGCTCGGAGGCGCGTTCGAGGATGCGCCGTCCGAGGGACTCGTTCGCGATCCAGATCGGCTCGGGCAGCCGGGTCGCATCCGCGTCCGCGTAGCCCGCGAACGCGACCTCGTGGCCGTGGCCGGTGACGAACGCGGGCAGCGTGCGGTCGGCGAGCACGTCGAGCGCGCTGAGCGCGAACGTCGCGCGGATGCCCTCGGCCTCGAGGGCGCCGGAGAGCCTGCGCGTCTCCGCGCCGGGCGCGCGGACGACGACCGCGACGCGCCCACGACCTGCCGCGCCGCGCAGCGGCGAGGGCACCACGCGAAGGAGCGGGCCGGCCCCCGCGACCGCGACCGGCGGGCCGGGGGGTGCCGCAAACGCGCCACGCGCCGACAGATCGAGCAGGCCGACCGCGAGCGCGAACAGCACGAGGGCGAGCAGGACGAGCCTGGCCATCTAACGGCCGGGCGGCGAGGTTCTCGGGGTGCGCTCCGGCGTGTGGCCGGGGAAGGTCGCGTTCGCTCCACCCCCGGGCGTCGGGCTGTGCGAACCGGCGGGCGCGGTCGGCGAAGGCGTCGGGAGGAACGGCAGGGGCGGGATCACGAGGACCGGACGGCTCGTCGTCGCCGGCGGCGCGCTGGTCCCAGGGCCGGGCGCCGGCGCGCTCGTCGCGGGCGCGACCGCGCGCTGGAGCGGACCGACGAAGTCGGGCAGCTCCACCGTTCCGCCGTTCGGGACGACCGCGGTCGCGACGAGACCGACCCAGGCCACGAGGCCACCGCCGACGAGCAGCACGAGCGCGCGCGCGACGCGCCGGCGGAGGCCGGCGCCGCGCTGGAAGACGAGTGGCTGGCGCATGTTCCTGCGCACAGCATGGCCCGCGCGCCGGCGTCCCCTGTCGCGGTTCCGTGTCGTCTCTAGTGCGGCACCGTCTTCGCGCGCTCGCGCTCGGCGAGCTCGCGGCGCAGGATCTTCCCGGAGGCCGTGCGCGGGACCTTGTCGATGAACTCGACCTCGCGCACGCGCTTGTAGTCGGCGATCCGCTCCTTCACGAAAGCCATGATCTCGTCCGCGGTCGCGGTCGTGTTCGGCCGTAGCTGCACGAAGGCCTTCGGGATCTCACCCGCCTCGGCGTCGGCCTTGCCGATGACGCCGGCGTCGGCGATCGCGGGATGCTCGCAGAGCACGGCCTCGACCTCGGCTGGTCCGACCCCGAAGCCCTTGTACTTGATGAACTCCTTCTTACGGTCGACGATGAAGACGTACCCGCGCTCGTCCTTGCGGCCGACGTCGCCGGTGTGGAACCAGCCGTCACGGATGACGTCGGCGGTGTCCTGCGGCTTGTTCCAGTACCCGCGCATGACCTGCGGCCCGCGCACGCAGATCTCACCGACCTCACCGGTCGCGAGGACTTTCGTCCCGCTCTCGAGGTCGACGATCCGGTCCTCGGTCCCCGCGATCGCGGGGCCGATCGACTCGAGGATCGGCGCGGCCACGGGATTGGAGTGCGTCACCGGAGAGGTCTCGGTGAGGCCGTAGCCCTGGATGATCGGCTTCCCGAGGCGCTTCGCCAGGCGGCGCGCCGGATCGGGCGCGAGCGGGGCGGCGCCGCTGAAGAAGAAGCGGACCGAGGAGAGGTCGTGCGTGTCGACCTCCGGGTGCACCGCGAGGCCGAGCACGATCGGCGGCACGATGAAGCACACCGTCGCGCGATGCCGTTCGGCGAGCGTGAGGTACTCGACCAGGTCGAAGCGCGGCACGACGACCTGCGTCGCGCCAAGGCTCACCGCCCCCGCCATGAGCAGGTTGAGCGCGTAGATGTGGAAGTACGGCAGCACGTTGAGGAAGACGTCGTCGCGGCCGACCGGGACCGCGGCGAAGAACTGCTGCTGGTTCGCGGTGAGGTTCGCGTGCGTGAGCATCACGCCCTTGGGGAAGCCGGTCGTGCCGCTCGTGTACGGGAGCGCGGCGAGGTCCGTCATGGCGGTCTTCACCGACACGTTGCCCGCTTCGGCGGCGAGGTCGTCGAAGCGCTCGACCCCGGCCGGAGCGAAGGCGCCGGTGACCGCGAACGCGCGGACGCCGGTGAGGTCTCCGCGGACCGCGTCGACGATCGAGGCGAGCGACTCGTGATAGAGGACGGCGGTCGCGCCGGCGTCGGCGACCTGGAAGCGCACCTCGCGCTCCTTGGAGAGCGCGTTGATCGGGTTGACGACGCCGCCCGCCTTTAGCGCGCCGTAGAACGCGACGACGAACTCGAGCGAGTTCGGCATGAAGAGGGTCACGCGGTCGCCCTGCGTCACCCCCCGCCGGGCCAGTGCCGCCGCGAGCCGGTCGGTGCGCTCGTCGAGCTCGCGGTAGGTGAGCGTGCGGTCGCCGAGCACGAGGGCGGGCTTGGCGCCGACCTCGCGCGCGACCTCGCGGAGGCGGTCTTGCAGCGCGATCTCGCGGTACGTGAACGTCGCCGGGCGCGCGGCGGTGACCGTCATGGCGTCCCCTCCCCTCCCTCGAGCGCGCGGATTCTACGCGTGCGCTAGACGACGGCCTCCGCCTTCTCCTCGTCGAATGTGCCGAGCCGAGACGCCCCCAGCACCTCGCCCATGACCTGGTGGTACGGAACGCCGGTGAAGAGATGGTGGCTGCGGGTCGGGATGTCTTCGCCGTTCGCCCATTCCTTCCGCTGCAGCTCGATGTACGCGCCCTCGTCGTCCGCGGCGAGGCCCTGGAGGAGCTTGCTGAAGGCGTAGCCCATCGCGTGCTGCGCGGCGAGCGTGATGAAGATGAACCTGTAGCCGAGGTCGCCCAGCTCACGGAAGCCGGTGGGGTCCGCCTCGTTGAACCACTTGAACGAGCTCGACCAGTTGAACGCGAGCGGCGCGTCCGGGAAGCGGCGGTGCACCTCTTCGGCGAAACGCTCGGTAGGGCCGCGGTCCGCGTTCGGGAACTCGGCCCACACCAGGTCGGGCGCGCCGCTCTCGAGATACCGCAGCGCGCGGTCGATCGCGAGGTCGAGCCCGCGCGTCGGCTCGGGCGCGTCGACCGCCGAGACCGCGTCGGTCCGCGCGATGACGACGAAGTCCGGCCGGCCGAGGTCCGCGGCGACGGCCTTCGCCATCCGGAGCTTGCCGACCATCTCGTCGGCGGAGATGAGCGCCTTGCCGGCGATGTGACCGCAGCGCTTGGGAAGGACCTGGTCCTCCAGGTGCGCGCCGGCGAGGCCCGCGTTCACGTAGAGCTCGGCCGTGCGCTGGACGTTGAACAGGTTCCCGTAGCCGCCGTCCATGTCGACGACGACCGGCGGGATCGCGAGGTGGCGCGGCGCGACCTCCTTCTCGGGGTCGCCGAGCGCCATCGTGAGCTGGAACTTGCGCAGGGCCGAGACCGTCCGCCGCGCGCCGTCGGCGATCTCGGGTCCCGTGTAGAGATCCATGTCGGTCGTGCCGAGGTGGCCGATCGCGAACGAGTACCCCGAGAAGTACACGGCCTTCGCGCCGTGGTACATCGCGAGCTCCGCGCCGTGCGGGTCGTAGACGCCGGGCGCGAAGACGAACGGCTCCGTCGCGAGGAGCCGGCGAAGCGTCGTCGCGGGATCGGCCCACCGCGATGCCGGGACGCCGAACCCGGGCGGAAGGAGCGGAGTCTCGGCAAGCTCGGGGGCGGGGGGGCGCCGGGGCAGGGGCCCCCCAACATCAGTTCCCATGGTCGAGCTCGCAGAACTCGGGACAGGTGCACTCGCGCGCCGCGGCCTCCTTCGGGTCGCGCCGTGACCTGTCGAACAGCTGGACCGCGATGCTCAGGGTCTCGTGGACGATGCTGGCGGCTTTCATGTCGAGTCTGAGTGGGCACGTTGCGTGCCGAGCTGGTCATAAAGCAAATCGTTTGTTTGGATGCTGTCGATAAACACTATCTATACTCGGCGCCGCGGTGTTCCTCGCCCAGCTCGAAGCCTTCACCGAGGTCGCCCGGCTCGCCAGCGTGAGCCGCGCGGCGGAGGCGCTCCACCTCACGCAGCCCGCGCTCACGGCGCGGCTCCAAACGCTCGAGGCCGACCTGGAGATCGACCTCTTCGTGCGGAGCCGCCGCGGTATGGCGCTCACCGACGCAGGCCGGGTTCTCCTCCCGTACGCGCAGCGCGCGATCGGGCAGATGCTCGACGGGCGCAAGGCGGTCGAGCAGCTGCGGACGGGGAAGGTCGGCGAGCTCCTCATCGGCGCCGCGCCCGCGGTCAGTACGTACCTCCTGCCGGGGCTGCTCAAGGCGTTCCGGTCGACGCACCCGCACGTGCGCATCGGCGTGCGCACCGGCCACACCGAGGAGGTCCTCGAGATGGTCCTCCGCCACGAGGTGGACCTCGGCGTGGGCCGTCCGGTGCGGCACCCGGACGCGGCGCTCATCCCCGTCTTCGACGACGAGCTCATCCTCGTCGCGGCCGCGGAGCACCCGTTCGCGCGGCGCGGCCAGGTCCGCGTGCGCGAGCTCGCCGACGATCGCCTCATCCTGTTCGACCGCGCCTCGAGCTACTACGAGCTCACGAGCTCGCTCGTCCGTCAGGCCGGCGTCGTGCCGGAGAGCGTGATCGAGCTCGACAACGTCGAGGCCGCGAAGAAGATGGTCCTCGCCGGCCTCGGCGTCGCGCTCCTCCCGCGGATGGCGCTCGACGCCGAGCTGCGCTCGCGGTCCCTACGGCAGGTCCGCCTCGTCGGCGCGGCCGCGATCCGCCGGCCGATCGTGGCCATTCGCCGCCGGGACGCCGGCCCGCCGATGGGGCCGGTCGCCGGCTTCCTCGCGGCGCTCGAGAGGGTCGGCTAACCCGAAAGCTTCGCGCGCTCGCGGCGGGCGAGCGCCGCGCCGATCGAGTCGGGGGCTCCCGCGATCGCGTCCGCGAACGCCGTCATCGCGTCGTCGCGCGCGCCGGCCTCGCGTAGCGCGATCGCGCGCAGGTAGCCGACGAAGGCGCGGTCCGTCGCGCGGACCGCCTTCGCGTGACGCTCGGCGTCGGCGAGCGCCGACCGGAGCCCGGCGTCGCTGGCTTCGCGCGCGGCAGCGATCGCGCGCAGCGCCGCGTGCATCGCCTCGCGCTCGCGCGAGCGCGCGAGCTCGGGATCCCCGGCGAGCTCGGCGACGAGGCGCGCGCCGGCGTCGCGGCGGCCGCCGAGCGCGACGAGCTCGCTCCAGGCGAGCGCGAGGCGCACATCGACGTCGTTCGGCAGGAGCGCCGCCGCGGTCCGCGCGTCTCCGCTACGGTCGAGCGCCGCGTTCGCGGCCACGAGCCCGATGACCGAGGCGCGATCGCGCGGCCGGCGCTGGATCACGCGATCGAAGAGGTCGGCGGCCGAGAGCGGATCGCCCGAGGCGTAGAGCACTTCGGCGGCGATCTTCCGCACGAAGGTGAGCTGCGGGTAGCGCTCGAGCAGCGGGCCCACAAGCGCGCGGGCCCGAGCGAGCTCGCCCGCGTCCAGGGCGTGCTCCGCGCGCCAGAGATCACGCGGGACCGACCAAATATCGGTGAACCTGGACGCTCGACGCACAGGGAGTTTGTCCACAGAACCGGCTCGTTATGGGCTCAGGAGGGGGTCTTATCCACCAGATTCAGCCGGTTATCCACAAACCCGGCCGCCGGGCGTCCGTTATGCGTCCGCAAGTAGGCCAGCCGCGATGACCAGGCGCTGGATCTCGCTGGTGCCCTCGTAGATGCGCGCGATCCGCGCGTCGCGGTACGCACGCTCGATCCAGAGCTCGCGCATGTAGCCCATGCCGCCGTGGATCTGGACGGCCGCGTCGGCCACCCGACCCAGCGTCTCGGTGGCGAAGAGCTTGGTCATCGCGGCGCGCTGCGTGATGCGCTCGCCGCGATCGGCGCGCGACGCCGCGTCGTACACCATGAGCCTGGCCGCGTGGATCTCGGTCGCGGCGTCGGCGATCAGCCACTGGATCCCCTGGTTCGCCGCGATCGGCTTGCCGAACTGCGCGCGCGTCCGCGCGTGCTCGACCGACGCCTCGAGGAGTCGCTGCGCCGCGCCGACCGAGTGCGCGGCCAGGCCGAGGCGGCCGAAGTCGAGCGTCGCGAGCGCGATCTTGAAGCCGTCGCCCTCGTCGCCCACGCGCTGCGTCGCTGGAACGCGCATGTCGTTGAAGAAGAGCTGCGCGGTGGTCGAGCCGTGGAGCCCCATCTTCTCGTCGTTCGGGCCGATCTCGAGGCCAGGCGCGGCCCGCTCGACGACGAAGGCCGTGATCCCCTTCGACCCCTTGTCCGGAGCGGCGTTGGCGAAGATGACGAAGAGGTCCGCGATGGGCGCGTTCGTGATGAAGGTCTTCGCGCCGCTGATGACGTAGTCGTCGCGGTCGCGGCGCGCGGCGGTCCGCAGGCTCCCGGCGTCGCTTCCGGCACCCGGCTCCGAGAGCGCATAGGCACCGATCTTTCGCGCCGACAGGAGCTGGGGGAGATAGCGCCGCCGCACCTCGTCGGGACCGCCCACGGCGATCGCCGTGCCGCACAGCCCCGACGAGCCGCCGACGATGTTCCAGAAGCTGGCGTTCACGCGCGCGAGCTGCTCGACCGCGACGCAGTAGCCGAGCTTGCCGAAGCCCTGCCCGCCCCATCCCTCGGGATGGCCGACGCCGAATAGGCCGGCCTCGGCCATGGCGTCGATCGCCGAGCGCGGGATCTCGTCGCGCTCCTCGACCTGCTTCGCGAGCGGCGCGAGCGCGGCGTCGACGAACTGGCGGACGCTCCGCTGGAGCAAGAGCAGGTCGTCCGGGAGTACCGGGTTCAACTGCTCACCCTCTCATCGTGGGGGTGGGCCCCACTCCCCCTTACGTCCTCGAGCAGCTTTAGCAGCTCGTCGGGGATCCGCGTCGCGCGACCCGTCACGCGGTCGATCATCACCTGGATCGTGCTCGCCTCCGCGCAGTGGACGCCGTCGGCGCGGTCGATCGCGTACTCGAACGCCCACGAGGAGTGGCGGATCGCGCCGACGCGCACCTTGATGTCGTATTCGTCGTCGAAGCGCAGCGGCGCGCGGTAGCGCACGCGCGCCTCGCCGATCGTGAAATCGAGGCCGCGCGCGATGAAGTCACGGTCGTACACCACGCCGAGTGCCCGCAGATACGCGACGCGGCCGACCTCGGCGAACAGGAGATAGTTCGCGTAATACACGACGCCCTGGAGGTCGGTCTCGCCGTAGCGCACGCGCTGGCGATGCGCGAACGGGAAATCCACGAGCCACGGGGAGGTTAGCCCCTCGACCCCTCCGTTGCCGCCCGGCACGCCGCCTGCTGGTCGTCGAGGCATGGCTGAGACACGTCCCGAGCACGAGCACGACAGGACGCAGCGCGTCGAGCGCGAACGCTACGAGCGCGTCGTCGAGCGCCCCGCGTCGGCGGCGCCCGGGGGCACGAACGTGAACGCGAGCACCGCCCCCGCGACGACCGACGCGAGACCGATGGTCTGGAGCGTCACGCGCGTCGTCGTGCTCCTCTTCACCGTGCTCGAGGTCATCCTCCTGCTGCGCTTCGTCCTGAAGCTCGCCGGCGCGAACGCGAATCAGCCGCTCGTCGCGGGCCTCTACCGCGTGACCGAGCCGCTCGTGCGGCCGTTCCAGGGGATCTTCCCCGAGCCTCCGGGGCCGGGGGTCGTCGACCTCGCCGCGCTCCTGGCGGTCGTGTTCCTCTTCCTCATCGCGGCGTTGATCGTCGCACTCGTGCGCGCGATCACCGGAGAGCGCCGGCTGGTCTGACGCCGCCTTACGCGCCACCAGGCGAAGACGCGGTCCGCCTCACCAGGTCCGAGAGGGTCGGCCAGAGGCCGCGCCGGAAGAAGATGACGATCGCGACGAGGATCGCTCCGGTAACGACCCCCGAGGCATCCGTGAACGACGAGAGCTGATCCTCGAGCAGAAGGACGATCGCGGCACCGACCGCGCTTCCCCACAGCGTGCCCATGCCGCCCAGCACGGTCATGAGCACGACGCTGCCCGAGGTCGTCCAGTGCAAAAGGTCGAGCGAGGCGAAGCTGTTGCCGATCGCGAAGACCGATCCGGCGAGGCCGGCGAGGCCCCCGGAGAGAACGAAGGCGACGAGCTTGTACCGCCAGGTGGCGTAGCCGAGCGCCTGCGCGCGCGACTCGTTCTCGCGGATCGACACCAGCACATGACCGAACGGCGAGTGGACGATGCGGTAGGCGAGAAGGAATCCGACGACGACGAGCGGCAAAGCGGCGTAGTAGAAGTCCGCCGTCCGGGAGACGCTGAGGCCTGGGAGCAGCAGCTTGGGGACGGCCTGGACGCCGTTCTCGCCCCCGGTCACGTCGCGCCACTCGTTCACGAGGTAAAAGAGCATCTGCGCGAACGCGAGGGTGACCATCGCGAAGTAGATCCCGCGCCGGCGGATCGCGAGGTAGCCGATCGGCGCCGCGAGCGCCATCGCGACGATCGTGCCGCCGAGGACGGCGATGGGGAATGGCAGCTGGAAGGTCTTTGCGAGCAGCGCGGCCGCGTACCCGCCGCCGCCCCAGAAGGCCGCATGGCCGAACGAGAGCATGCCGCCGTACCCGAGGAGGAGATCCACCGAGACCGCGAAGAGCGCCCAGGAGATGATGCGGAGGGCCAGCGCCGAATAGAGGATGCGGGGGAGCGCGAGGGCGAGGACGATGCCGACCGCGAGGAGGATCAGGTGCGAGCGTTTCACGCCGCCTCCTGCGAACCGAAGAGACCGGCCGGCCGGACGAGGAGGATGACCGCCATGAGGGCGAAGACGATGACGTTCTCGATCGCCGGGTCGAAGATCGCGCCGACGCTCGCGAGGAGGCCCGCGAGGAAGCCCGCGGCCACCGCGCCGGCGATCGAGCCGAGGCCGCCGATGACGACGACGGCGAACGTGAGGATGATGAGCTCCGAGCCCATGAGCGGCGACACGTTGCGCATGGGCGCGGCAAGCACCCCGGCGAGCGCCGCGAGCGCGATGCCGAACGCGAAGACGCCCGTGATCCAGCGATCGACGTCGATGCCCAGCGCTCGCGTGAGCTCGGTCCGTTCCGTCGCCGCGCGCACGACCATGCCCAGACGCGTGCGCTCGATGACGTACCAGACCGCGACGCAGACCGCGAGCGAAAACGCGATGACGAAGAGGCGATACGCGGGATAGCTCACGAGACCAAGGGATACCGAGGAGGCGAGCTCGCCGGGCAGGGGGTACGGCTGGCCCTGGATCCCGAAACGCAGGCGCATCGCGTCCTGGATGAAGATCGTCAGGCCGAAGGTGAGGAGGAAGCTGTACAGCGGATCGAGCGTGTAGAGCCGCCGGAGCAGGAGGCGCTCGCAGACCGCCCCGCCCAGACCGACCGCGAGCGGCGCGATGAGGAGCGCGGGCCAGAACGGGATGCCGGCTTGCTGGAGGAGGAGATACGCGGCGAACGCCCCGAGCATGTAGAACGCGCCGTGAGCGAAATTCACGACGCGCATGACCCCGAAGATGATCGCGAGACCGAGCGAGAGCAGCGCGTAGAAGGCGCCGTTCACGAGACCGTTGAAGAGAAGGACGGAGAGGTAGCCGAGGTCCATGAAGCCGGCCCGGCGCGCCTCACGGCGCGCCGGGCCACCACGACCTACTTCGGCATCTTGCAGCCGGCGTCGGCGAGCGGCCGCGAGGCCGTCTCGGCCGGGATCGTCGCGAGGACCTTGGAGTAGTCGAACTTCTCCTTGGCCTCCGACGAGGGCTTCACCTGTGCGAGCAGCGCGTCGTGCTGGACCCAGTGGTCCTCGGGACGCACGAGGCCGTTGCGGATGAAGAAGTCGCTGAACTTGTAGCCCTCGAGCTGCTTCACCACGGCGTCCGCGTCGTCGCTGCCCGCCCTGCGGATCGCCTCCATGTACTGCCACGCCGCCGAGTAGTTGCCGGCGTGCGCGAACGTGGGACGGATGCCGGTGCGCTTCAGGAACTTGTCGGCGAACTGGCGCGACTGGTCGTCCATGCTCCAGACCCACGGGGTCGTGTACACGACACCCGCGAAGGCGTCCGCGCCGAGCGCGGTGATGTCCGTGTCGAAGAGCAGGCCGATCGCGAGCTTGATGTTCTGGTCCTTCAGCTTGAACTCGTTGTACTGCTTCACGACGTTCACGAGATCGCCGCCGGCCTGCATGGCGCCGAGCACCTGCGGCTTCAGCTGCGCGGCCTTGAGGAGGAGCTGCGAGAAGTCGCCGGTCGTGTTCGGGAACGGCGAGCCGTCGGACTGGATGACCTTCCCGCCGTTCTTCTCGACCGCGCCGCGGAACGACTTCTCCATGTCCTGACCGAACGCGTAGTTCGGATAGATGATGTACCACTGCTTCCCGAGGTTCTCGGTCGCCCACTTCCCGGTCCCCGCGGCAAGCATGTACGTGTCGTACGCGTAGTGGAACGTGTACTTGTTGCAGTTCGCGCCGGTGAGGTCCGTCGTCGCGGCCGTGATGTTCATGTAGATGCGCTTCTGGTCCCCCGCGACCTTGGCGACCGCGAGCGCGGCGGACGACGTCGGGACGTCGAAGATGGCGTCCGCGTTGTTGCGCTCGTAGAACTCCTGCGCCTTCGAGCTCGCGAGGTCCGGCTTGTTCTGGTGGTCGGCGGTGATCACCTCGACCGGCCCGCCGAGCGCGTTCTCGCCGTACTTCGCCTTGAAGTCTTCGACCGCCATCTTCACCGCTTCGACGGCGTTCTTCCCCGACAGATCCGCATAGACGAGCGATTGGTCGTTCAACACGGCGAGGACGAGCTTCCCGTCGGTGAGCTTCACCTGTGGCGCCGTTCCGCCTCCGCCCGGGGCGGCGGCGCCACACGCCGTCGCGACGAGCACGAAGAGCATCGTGAGCGCCAGTACGCGTTTCATCTGCCTCTCCCTTCGCGACGCGATGTCAGACCCCGAGATGACGCAGGAGCTCGCTCTCGCGCGCGACGATCTCCGTAGCGTCGAGCGTTTCGACGATCGTGCCCTGCGCGAGCAGATAGTGGCGGTCGGCGACCGCCGTCGCAAAGCGCAGGTTCTGCTCGACGAGCAGCATGGTCAGCCCTTCGCGCTTCGCATCCAGGAGCATCTCGCGTAGCTGGCGGACGAGCACCGGCGCGAGCCCCTCGGTCGGCTCGTCGAGGAGCAGCACGCGCGCGCCCATGCGCAGGGCGCGCGCGATCGAGAGGGCCTGCTGCTCGCCCCCGGAGAGCTTCGCGCCCGAATGCGCGCGCCGCTCGCGGAGCACCGGGAACGCGCGATACACGCGGTCGAGCGGCCACCGCGTCGGACCGATCTGCGGCGGGAGGAGCAGGTTCTCCTCGACCGTGAGGGAGGCGTAGATCCCGCGGTCATCCGGGACGTAGCCCAGGCCTGCCCGCGCCCGCTTGTGCGGCGGCAACGCCGCAAGATCGCGCCCATCGAGCGTGACCCGTCCCTCCATGTGGCGATGCAGCC
Organism: Chloroflexota bacterium; assembly: GCA_005883625.1. GTDB lineage: Bacteria > Chloroflexota > Limnocylindria > P2-11E > P2-11E > 3-1-20CM-2-70-9. The sequence continues at coordinate 36,737 of VBDU01000075.1, forward strand.
CCATGAGACAGCGGAGGGTCGTGCTTTTCCCGGCCCCGTTGCGCCCGACGAGCGTGATGAGCTCGCCCTCGCGCACGTCGAACCCGACGTCGCGGAGCGCCTGCGCTTGACCGTACCAGGCGGAAAGGCCGCGGACCTCAAGCATCGGTCTCACCGAGGTAGGCCGCGACGACCGCGGGCTCGCGGCGCACGTCGTCATACGCCCCGTCGGCGATGATCCGGCCCTGCTGCATGACGACGACGCGGTCCGCGAGCTCCCCGACGACGCCCATGTTGTGCTCGACGAGGAGCACGGTGCGGCCCTCGCGGATCTTCTTGATGAGCTGGATCGTCCGCTGGACGTCCTCGAGGCTCATGCCCGAGGTCGGCTCGTCGAGGAGCAGCAACCGCGGCGAGAGCGCGAGGGCGAGCGCGAGCTCCAGGGCGCGCTTCTGCCCGTAGGGAAGCGTCCCGGCGGACCGGGTGGCGACCTCCGCGAGCCCGACCTCCGCGAGGATCGCGAGCGCGCGGCCGCGGTACGGGGCGACGGCGTCCTCGGACCGCCAGAACCGGAAGCTGAGCGGATCCCGGGAGTGGAGGGCGAGCACGACGTGCTCGAGCGCGGTCCGCCGCTCGAAGAGGCTGGTGATCTGGAAAGACCGCGCGACGCCAAGGCGGCTGATCCGATCCGGCGGGAGCGCCGCGATGTCCAGGCCGAACGCGACGATGCGCCCGGAGGTCGGCTTCACGAACCCGGTGAGCATGTGGAAGAGCGTCGTCTTCCCGGCGCCGTTCGGTCCGACAAGAGCGTGAACGCGTCCGTCGTCCAGCGCGATGCTCACGCGGTCGACCGCGCGAAAGCCGGCGAATTCTTTCGTGAGGTCGTGCGTCTCGAGGACGCTCATCGCCGGGCTATCGTAGCCAGCGCGTGAGCGCCATCCGCGTCGACCTCTCCGGCCGCGCCGCGCTCGTCACGGGCGCCGCCAGCGGGATCGGACGGGCGATCGCCGAGGACCTCGCCGGCCGCGGGGCGCGGGTGCTCCTCGCGGACATCGACGAGCCGCAGGTGCGCGCGGTGGCCGCGCCGCTCCCCGGAGCCGTCGGGACGCGCGCGGACATGTCGTCGCGCGACGATTGCCGCGCGCTGGTGGACCGCGCACGACGTGAATGGGGCGGGATCGACATCCTCGTGAACAACGCCGGCCTCCAGCTCGTCGCTCCCGTGGAGGACTTCCCCGAGGACCGCTGGGAGTATCTCGTCCGCGTGATGCTCGTCGGCGCGTTCCTTCTCACGAAGTACGCACTGCCCGACATGTACCGCAAGCGCTGGGGCCGCATCGTGAACGTCGCGTCGGTGCACGCGCTCGTCGCCTCCCCCTTCAAGTCGGCGTACATCTCAGCGAAGCACGGGCTCCTCGGCCTCACGAAGACGGTAGCCCTCGAGGCCGCGGACAAGGGCGTGACCGTGAACGCGATCTGTCCGAGCTACGTGCGGACGCCGCTCGTGGAGACGCAGATCGCGGACCAGGCGCGGGCGAATCGGATCTCGGAGGCCGACGTGGTCGAAAAGATCATGCTCGCGCCCGCCGCCATCAAGCGGCTCCTCGAGCCGTCCGAGGTCGCGGCGTACGTCGCCTTCCTCTGCTCCGACGAGGCCTCGGCTATCACCGGCTCGGCGCAGCTCATCGACTGCGGCTGGACCGCGCGCTGACGCCGCCGCAGAGGCGTCTGCTCGCGCTCAGCGGGGCCGGGCTCTTCGGCGTGTTCGCGGTCCTCCCCCATCCGCTCGCGAACCTCGGGCAGCTCGCGAGCAGCGGGGTCCTCATCACGATCGCCGCTGCCGCGGGGATCTGGCTCGCGCCCCGCGCCGGCCTTGGCACGCCGATCATCGACGCGGCGCTGAGCGGTCAGCCGTTCGCCGGCCGCCTGCGCGCCATCGCCGGGCTCGCGATCGGCCTCGGGATCCTCGCCGCGCTCGCGGTCGTCGCGCTCGACGTCGCCGTGCTCGCGCCCCTTCTCCCGCGCGCCACGCCCGCGACGCCCGCGCCGCCTCTCTGGACCGGCGCGCTCGCGGCCCTCTACGGCGGGCTTACCGAGGAGATCCTCCTGCGCTACTGCGTCATGTCGCTTTTCGCATGGCTGCTTACGAAGATCGTCCGCGGGCCAGCCGCGTACTGGGGCGCGATCGCCGGCGCCGCCCTGCTGTTCGGCGTCGGGCACCTCCCGGCGACCGCGACGGTCCTGCCGCTCACGCCGCTCGTCGTGACGCGCGCGATCGTGCTGAACGGCCTCGCCGGCGTCGCCTTCGGCTGGCTCTACTGGCGCCGTGGACTCGAGGCCGCGATGGTCTCGCACGGGAGCGCGAACCTCATCCTGCACGTGGCGGTTCGCGGGATAGGCGCCTAGGCGCTCAGCGCGCCGCGAGGGTCCGGATCTCCTCCACGGCGGCGGGGTTCTCGAGCGAGCTGAGGTCGCCGAGGTCCTGCTTCCCAAGGTATGCGCCCTTGATGACGCGGCGGAGGATCTTCGCGTTCCGGGTCTTCGGCAGCTGCGTCACGAACTTCACCGCCTCGGGGCGCAGCGGCTTGCCGAGGTGCTCCGCGACGGTGTCCTGCACCTCGCGCGCGAGCTCGGCGCTCGGCGTGTAGCCGGGCCGCGGCACCGCGAACACGACGATCGCCTCGCCCTTGATGTCGTGCGGCACGCCGATCGCGGCCGCCTCGGAGACGGCCGGGTTCGCCACGGCCGCGGACTCGACCTCGGCGGGACCGACCCGCTTCCCGGCGACCTTGAGCGTGTCGTCCGAGCGGCCCTCGATGTACCAGTAGCCCGCGTCGTCGATGCGTGCCCAGTCGCCATGGACCCAGACGTTCGGGAACCGCGCCCAATACGTCTGCAGGTAGCGGCTCTCCTCGCCCGAGCGCGCATCGCGCCAGAAGCCGCGCGTCATGCCCGGCCAGGGCTTGCGGATGACCAGCTCGCCCACCGCGCCGCGCACGGGCTGCCCCTGCTCGTCCACGACGTCGGCGTCCATCCCCGGGCACGGCCCGGCGAACGAGCCGGGCTGGATCGGCGTCCAGGTCGTGCAGCCCACGATCCCGCCGGAGACCTCGGTGCCGCCCGAGTAGTTGATGATCGGGCAGCGCGACTCCCCCACGTTCCGGAAGTACCACCACCACGGATCGGGATTCCACGGCTCCCCGGTCGAGCCGAGCACGAAGAGCGACGAGCGGTCGGCGGCGCGGACCGGCGCGTCGCCCGCGCGCATGAGCCCGCGGATCGCGGTCGGGGAGACGCCGAGATGCGTGACGCGGTGGCGCTCGACGAGATCCCACATCCGCGAGGCCGTCGGATAGTCGGGCGTCCCGTCGTAGAGGACGATCGTCGCGCCGAGCATGAGCCCGCCGGCGATGAGCCAGGGGCCCATCATCCAGCCGAGGTCGGTCGACCAGAGGATCGTGTCGCGGTCCTGGAGATCGAAGCAGTGCGCGAGATCCTGCGCCGCCTTCACGGGAAAGCCGCCGTGCACGTGGAGCGCGCCCTTCGGCTTCCCGGTCGTGCCCGAGGTGTAGATGACCATGTACGGATCCTCGGCGCCCGTATCGGCGAGCTCGAGCGCCGCCCGCTCGCCGTCCCTCAGGACCTGGTCCCACGACGCGTCCCGCGCCTTCGGCGGAAGCTCGCGGCCGACGCGCCGCACGACGACGACGCGCTTCACGCTCGGCGCGGCGTCGGCGGCGGCGTCGGCGGTCTCCTTCATCGGCACGACCTGCCCGCGGCGGTAGAAGCCGTCCGCACAGATGAGGACCCTCGCCTCCGCGTCGCGCAGCCGGCCCGCGATGGCGTCCGCGCCGTAGCCGGAGAACACCGGGATGAGGACCGCCCCGATCGCACCGATCGCGAGCACCGCGACGGCGCACTCCAGCGTGAGGGGCAGGAACACCGCCACGCGATCGCCCTTCGCGACGCCGAGCGCGCGAAGGCCCGCGGCGGCGCGGGCGACCTCGGTCCGCAGCTGCCCGAACGTGAGCGTGCGGACCGTGCCCTCCTCGCTCTCGGCGACGACCGCGATGCGCCAGGGCTGATGCCGCAGCGCGGTCGCCACGTAGTTCATGCGCCCGCCGGTCCACCAGGTCGTCCAGGGGATGCCGCGCGAGTCGTCGTAGACGCGCGAGTAGTGCTTCGACCACACGACGCCGAGGTCGCGTTCGGTGGCGCGCCAGAAGCCGTCGAGGTCGGCCTGCGACCACCGCAGGAACGAGGCGTAGTCGCGGTGCCCGTTGCGCTCGGCGAACGCGCGCACGCGGCTGCGCGCGAGGTACGCGTCGGTCGGCTGCCACGCCGGCACGTCGCTCACGGTAGCGCGAGCGTCCGCGCTCCCCGGCCTACCTGCGCAGCTCCGGATCGACGAACCAGTCGAAGTGCAGCCAGGCGATGCGCGAATAGCGCCATACCAGCGGGGCGACCGCGAGGAACAGGAGGTCGCCGGCGACGAGCGCCCACTCGATCGGCCAGCGCGTCACAAGCCACACGAGCCCGATGAGGCTCGCGAGGAGCGGCACGCCCAGCGCGTACGAGGCGACCATCGCGCCGGTCCAGTACCCGACCTCGCGCTCGAACCGGAAGCCGCAGACGGGACACGCCTCGTGGGTGGAGAAGGCCGAGCGCCAGATCGCGCCGCGCAGGCAGCGCGGGCAGCGGCCCGCGCACATCGCGCGGAACCGCGACACGCTCAGAAGTACTCGAGCACGGCGGCGGCGATGATGATCGCGACGAACGCCGCGACGATGAGCAGACCCGGCAGGAGATAGAAGAGGGCGCCGGCGATGAGGAAGACCTCGAGGGCTCGACCGCCGGTGACCCCGTAGTGCAGCTCGATCCCGCGGTACGCCACCGCGGCGAGCCACAGGAACATCACGACGCCGACGGCGCTCGCGAGCGACGGCCCGAGCCCGCGCCCGAAGCCGAAGATCATGCCCGCGGTCGAGGTCGGGACCTGGTAGGCCAGCTCGGCGTACGCGAACAGGATCACGACCGGGAGGTACGCGCGTCCGCTGAGGCCACGCAGGCGGGCGGCGGCGTGCACCGCGCTCGAGCCAAGAAGCCAGATGAAGAGCGGCGTGAGCGCGGACGCGACGATGACCGCGTCGAAGGAGCGCTGGATGAGGTACACGATCACCGTCGTGCGCTCGACGCCGAACGAGCTCAGCAAGGCGTCGATCACCTCGCTGCGGGCCGGGCCGAAGACCACGTCCTCGAACCGCGTCGTCGCGGCGAAGCGGTAGGCGGCCGCCGTGGAGAAGGCCATGGCGATCCCCACGGCGCCGAGCGCGAACGGCAACGTGCCGCGCGCGAGGACGGCCTCCGCGAAGCGTCGGGGCCACCGCAGGTCGGCGAGGTCGCGGCGCGCGAGGGGTGCCGGCGTCGCGGTCACGTGAACGCCGCGTCCAGCGCCGCCTTCACGGCCGCGTCGACGCGCGCGTCGACCGCCGCCCGCTCGGGACCGGACCACACCGGCGGGTCGGCGTCGTGCAATTCGTCCGGGATCTCGGCACCGAGCATGAGGAGATATTCCAGCGACCAGGTGCGACGCACGGCGTCGAGGTCGTAGCCGCCCCCGCCCATCGCGACCCAGGGGTAGGGCGTGCGCGCGAACCAGCCCACCACGTGCTCACGTGCGTGCGTCGACAGGCGCAGGTCGGTGAGCGGATCCAGGAAATGCGGATCGATCCCCTGCTGGGTCACGAGCACGTCCGGACGGTAGCGCCCGACAAGCGGCGGTACGACGGCGTCGAACGCCCGGATGTAGGCGGGATCGTCGGTGTAGGGCGGCAGCGCGACGTTGACGCTATAGCCGGCGCCCCGCCCCCGGCCGCGCTCGTCCGCGGTCCCGGTCCCCGGGAAGAACGGGCGGCCGAGGCTCGGGATGATCCCGTACTCGTGCAGCGAGATCGTGAGCACCCGATCGGTGTCGTAGAAGGCCGCCTGCACGCCGTCGCCGTGGTGGGCGTCGATGTCGACGTACGCGACCTTCAGGCCGCGGTCCGCCAGCAAGCCGCACACGATCGCCGGATCGTTGTAGATGCAAAAGCCGGAAGCCTTCCGGCGCATCGCGTGATGGAGCCCGCCCGCGCCATTGAACGCGACGCGCGCCCGCCCCGAGACGACCGCCTCCATCGCGACGAGCGAGGCGCCGGTCGTGAGGAGCGACGCCTCGTGCATGCCGGCGAAGGGCGGCGTGTCGCCGAACGTGTGGAGGCCCCACTCGGCGTAGTCGAGACCCGGGTCGGCCGATGCCTGCGCGACGGCGTCGACATACGCCCCGTCGTGGACGCGCTCGAGCTCGGCGCGCGTCGCGTCGCGCGGCGCCAGGAGGCGAGCGTTCGGGCGCGAGAAGGCGCCGAGCCGCACGAGGGTGTCGTGCACGCCGCGCAGGCGCCGCGGCTTAAGGGGATGGTCCGCGCGGTAAACGTGCGCTGCGAGACGCGGGTGCCAGACGAAGCCCGCGACGCTCGCGGCCGCGGTCATCGCCGGTCTATGGCTTCCGTATGCGCTCGAGCGTCAGGAAGCGGAACGCGTACGGATGGCGCTCGTCGGCCTCGTGCGGCCGGTTCTCGAGCACGACCCAGTCCGTGCCGGCGAAATCGAAGTACGTGTCACCCCCAACGTCCGCGTCGACTTCGGTGAGATACATCCGATCCGCCATCGGCATGAACTCGCGGAAGACCTCGGCGCCCCCGAAGACGATGACCTCGGGCGCGTCGCCGGCGAGGCGCAGGGCCTCGTCCGGGGTGCGCGCGACCGTCACGCCGGGCGCGGCGAAGGCGGGATCCCGGGTGAGGACGATGTTCGTGCGGTCCGGCAGAGCGCGGCCGATGGACTCGTACGTACGCCGGCCCATGATGACCGGCTTGCCCACGGTGAGCGCGCGAACGTTCCTCATGTCGTCCGGCAGCCGCCAGGGCAGCTTGCCGCCCCTGCCGATGACCTTCTTGCGGTCGAACGCGACGACGAAGGAGATCCGGCTCACACCGCCATCTTCGCGGGGATCGCCTCGTGGTGCCGGTAGCCCTCGAGGCGCGCGAAGCCGTCGAGCAGCCCCGCCGGCTTGTCGCCGCGCCGGGCGCCTTCGAGGATCTCGCGGTAGCGGCCGGAGACCTCGTCGAGCGTGCGGAGCGCGGGATCGAGGGTGATCCGGGGGAGCGGGAGCGGGTCGCGCTCGAGCTGCGCACGCACCGCGTCGAAGTGGTCGCGGTAGACGTGCGCGTCGCCCAGGACGTGTACGAATTCGTGCGGCTCGCGGCCCGTCAGCTGCGCCACGAGGTGGAGGAGCAGCGCGTATTCCGCGATGTTGAAGGGCACGCCGAGGAACAGGTCGCACGAGCGCTGGAACATGAGGAGCGAAAGCCGGTCGCCTTCGCTGAAGAACTGGAACATCGCGTGGCAGGCCGGAAGCGACGTGTCCTCGAGCTCGCCCGGGTTCCACGCGGTCACCACCATCCGCCGGCTCGACGGATCCCGCCGCAGCAGCCCGATCACGTTCGCGAGCTGATCGATGCGACGCCCGTCGGGGGCGACCCAGTCGCGCCATTGCTGACCGTAGTTTCGGCCCGCGTCGCCCTCGAACCGCGCGCGCTCGCGCCAGTACGGCGCGTACGCGTTCCCGTCCCAGATGTGGACGCCGAGCGCGTGCAGCTCCCGTACGTCGGAGGAGCCGTTCAGGAACCAGAGGAGCTCGGCGACGACCGAGCGGAACGCGAGGCGCTTCGTGGTCATGGCGGGGAAGCCGTCGCTCATGCGGAAGCGCATGACCTCGCCGAAGATCGCGCGCGTGCCCACGCCGGTGCGGTCCTGACGATCGTCGCCCTCGGTCATCGCCTTGCGCAGGACGTCGAGGTACTGCCGCATCGCGTAGGAATTGTGCTCGGGACGGGGGCTGGGGGGCGGAGCCCCCCAACGGCGGGGGGCAGGGCCCCCTCAACAAGGGGGCGGAGCCCCGGCGGGGCTAGGGAGGCGTGACTCCGCTGATGCCGAGGCAGCCCTGGCGGAAAGCGACGCGGCGCACGAGGAACGGCACGGTGGCGGTCGACTGCGCCAGCGCCTGCTCGATGCCGGACCGGAACCCATCGACGACGCCCACGGGCAGCGGCTCGGCGCTGAGCGAGCTGAGCCGCAGCACGAGCTTGTCGTTCACGGGCCCCGCGACGACGATGCCGTTGACGTTGACGGAGAGCGGACCCGCCACGGCCTGCCCGGTGACGTGGAGCCCGGCACCGTCGATCGACACCTTCACGTTGCTCACGCTCGCCACCCCGCCCGTGTTCGTGGCGCCCGCGGCCACGGCCTGGGTGAGGTCGGCTTCGGTGATGACGATGCCGACGGGCTGGCTCTTGTTCCCTTGCGAGAACGCGCGCACCGCGTCCACGCGCTGCTCGAGCTTGTCCCCGGTGAACACGCGTCCCGCGACCTCGGCGCCGCAGATCGTCGTGACGAGCTGCGGGTCGTCGAACGCGGAGACGGCGATCTGCCCGCCGACGGTGAGCGTGAAGCCGCTCTTCACGAGGTCACCGAGGTTGAACGACCGAGTGAACACCCGTGTCCCCGAGCGTGCGGTCCCGATGAAGCCATCGACGGTCAACGTCGCGTTCTGCAGCGCCGAGGCGGCCGTCAGCAGAAGGCCCCAGTGACCCCTGGAAGGCGCACGCACGCTGATCTTGTTCGCCTGCGCGGTCGCGACGCAGCCGGGGATCTGCTGCAGCTGCCCGCCGGAGTTGCACGTCTCGCCCTGCGGCGATGTGGCGGTGAACCCAAGGCCGGCCGAGCCGGTGATCTCGAGACGCGGCGACGGCGGGATCGGCGAAGGCACCGCCGGCGCAGGTTGGAACTCGCCGATGCTGACCTGCGAGCCCGCGTTCACGGTCGTCGTGCCGCCCGCGCTCGCGCTCACGAGGAGCGTCCCCTCGTCGGCGAGGAACGTGGTCTGGGTGGTCCCGTCGGCGCGGCGCTCGACGATCGTCTGGAAGGCGGTCCCGCGCACCGCGGCGGTCGAGCTCGGCGTGCGGACCTCGAACTTCGAGTCCGGCGTCTTGAGCTTCTGCACCGACGCCCAGCTGCGGCCGAGGGTCTGCTCGATGGTGACCTGGAGGCCGTCGCCGGCCACCCGGTTGAGGCTTACGACGCGCACCTGCGATCCGGGGTCGATCGCCAGCGAAGAGCCGTCGAAGAACGTCAGGACGGCGCGACCGTTGTCGTTCGATTTCACGACGTCGCCGTTCGCGAAGACCTCGCCGTCGAGCGCGGGCGCGAACGCGGCGCCGCTGCGCGATCCTTCGATCGCGGTGTTGACCACCGCGAGCGTCGCCGCGTTCGTGCTCGCGACGGATGCGCCGCGCGGGAAATAGAGAAACGCCGCGATGGCGAGGGCGATGATGACGAGGACAAGGAGCTTTTTCATGACCCTTCCCGGACGGTTTCGAGGCTAGCAGAGAGGCTTGAGCGGACTCTGTCAGCGGGGTG